>DKEW01000067.1:0-27578 GCA_002452265.1 Pelobacter sp. UBA6812
CATCCGCCGTTATCTGCGTTCGCCAAAGGGGTTTTGATCCAAATCAAAGGCTTATTTTGAACGCAGATAACAACGGATAACTGCGGATGATAGTACACGACCCAAACCAATCAAGGGGTTTGCTTCGTATTCAATCTGCGGCAATCTGCGTGAATCTGCGGCTGATGAAAGGGTTTTCGTTTTGTAATCAGGTCTTGGGGTAAGATTTAAATCCGCGAAGATCCGCGCGCATCCNNGTGCATCCGCCGTTATCTGCGTTCGGAAAAAAGATCTTGGTTCAAAGGCCAAGGCAAATTGAACGCAGATAACTACGGATAACGGCGGATAAAAACCAAAATGAGGATCCAAGAGCCATAGAACGCGGATGACGCGGAAACGNNACGTTTTTTTGGTTTGATCCGTGAAAATCCGCGCGCATCAGATGTGATCCGTGTCCTATTCAAGGTCTTAACCTGGGAAGTCATCTGTTTATCTCAGCGGTCTTCGCTAGCTCTCCGATAAATCAGCTCCTGCCGTAGTGATCATCAAACCGCACAATATCATCCTCCCCGAGATACGCCCCGGACTGTACCTCGATAAGCTCCAGCGGAATCAAGCCGGGATTTTCCAGGCGGTGTTTCACACCAAGGGGGATATAGGTCGACTGATTTTCGGTGAGGACCACGGTGTCTTCGCCGTGGGTGATGCGGGCCGTACCTTTGACCACGATCCAGTGTTCGGCACGGTGATGATGCAGTTGCAGGGAGAGGCTGGCGCCGGGATTAACCGTGATGCGTTTGACCTGAAACCGTTCGCAATGGTCGATGGTTTCATAACTGCCCCAGGGACGGTTGACGCGGCGATGCAACAGGGCTTCGCCCCTGCCCTGCTGTTTGAGTTGCTCAACGATGGCTTTAACATCCTGGGCACGGTCCCGCCGTGCGACCAGCACTGCATCAGCGGTTTCCACCACCACATGATCTTCAAGGCCAACCGCCGCCACCATGCGACCGGTGGAATGCAGATAACAATTGCGGCTATCATGGGTCAGCACATCGCCACGCACGACATTGCCCGCACCATCGGACTGCCCCACTTCCCACAACGCCGACCAGGAGCCAACATCGCTCCACCCGGCATCCAGGGGGATCACCACCGCATCAGCGGTTTTCTCCATCACCGCATAGTCGATGGAATCCTTCGGGCAAGCCACAAACGCCTCAGCATCCAATCGCACAAAATCAAGATCCCGCTGCGCCTTGTCCAGCGCCTCACGACAGCATGCCAGCATCTCCGATGCAAACATCTCAAGTTCTTCCAGATACCGCGACGCCCGGAACATAAACATGCCGCTGTTCCAGTAATAATCGCCGGATGCCAGATAACCCTCTGCTGTAGCGAAATCAGGTTTTTCAACGAATTCGGCCACCGCGAATGCGATAGAGTCATGAGTCACTTGTCCCTGATCCTTTGTTTCTTGCAACTGACAACTGACAACTGAAAACTGACAGCTACATTCGAGCGCTTTCCCAGCTCGAATGTAACCATACCCCGTCTCCGCCTTATCCGGTACAATCCCAAACGTCACCAGCTTACCAGCCTCGGCAAGCTCAGCCCCAACTAAGACAGCACCACGGAAAGTCTCCGCATCGACGATCACATGATCCGCCGGCAGCACCAGCAGCACCGGATCATCCCCTGCCCCAAGAGCCTGCAAAACGGCCACCGCCACCGCCGGAGCGGTATTGCGCCCCACCGGCTCCAGCATAATCGCCCCGGCCGGGCACCCCGCCTGGCGCAATTGCTCCGCCACCATAAACCGGTGGCTTTCGTTGCACACCACCAGCGGCTCGGCCAGGTTCTGTAACCCGTTCAACCGCAGATGGGTTTCCTGCAGCAGTGTAGCGTCATTCACCAAAGGCAGAAGCTGCTTGGGAAAAAGCTCGCGGGATAAGGGCCACAGACGGGTACCGCAACCGCCTGAAAGGATTATTGGGACGATCATGTTTCCTCCAGTACAAAAGCCACCGGGCTGGGGCCGATTACACGCCTATCGGCTGATCTGCGAGATTCATTCGCAATGCGTCCAGAGATGCATAATTTTGACAGTCTGTTCTTTGCCTTGGGAAGTCATCTGCGTGCATCCGCCGTTATCTGCGTTCGAAAAAAGGTTTTGATTCAAGGTCCAAGGATTTTAGCCTAAGATAAGTGCGGATAAAAACATTTACAAAAAAATAATGGGTCAGACTTCGCCTTTTATCTGAGAAAATCTGTGTAAATCTGTAGCCGGTTGAAAACTTTAACGGGTTAGATGTTAGAAATTCAATCAGCGAAGATCCGCGCGCATCAGAAGTGATCCGCGTCCTATTCAGGGTTTTAAAAAGTCTTCCCCCCAACCTCTCTTCGTACTTGGAACTTGTTTTTATGCTTTCTGCCCATCTGGGGCCCCAGGAGTTGCGCTATGTCTTGCCTTCAGACCAAACTTAATTTAAACTGAATTCAGTTAACAACTTGGAGGTTCCAGCGATGAAACTGAGCGAATCCGTTAAACCGATTACTTATTTCAAGGCCCATTCGGCTGAGGTTTTAGGCCATCTCGACCAAGACGGCAACGCCCTGGTTATTACTCAAAATGGCGAAGCTAAAGCCGTGATCATGGGCATCCGGGAATATGAACGCCTTAAAGACACCATTGCGCTCATGCAGCTCCTGGCGCAAAGCGAGCGCAGCCTCCGGGAAGGTCGCGGCAAAACCCTGGATGAGGGATTTGAAGAGCTTTGGAAGAAAATTGAGCATGAGGAAAAAAAGGGATGAAAACCTACCAGGTTGTGCTTGCCCCCGATTTCCTTTCCGATCTTTTTGAGCTGTATCGATATGTGGCCCTCAGAGATGGCAAGGACAGAGCCAGAGATTTGGTACAAAAACTGGAAAAAGCCGCTCGACAGCTCAAAAATTTCCCGGACCGCGGCCACGCATTGCCGGAACTGGTACCTATGGGGATCCAGGACATACAAGAAATCACCAACGGTCCTTATCGGATTATATATAAAGTGCTGGACAACGCCGTTCACATATTGGCCTGCATCGATGGCCGCCGGGATGTTGAACAGGTTTTGGTACAGCGAGCCTTAAGAGTTTAAGAGACAATGGATCATCCTACCCCCTGCAGCCTCTGTTACCACACGATTAATCATCAACACGTCCCTTCTAGGATTCCCATCAGATATTATCTGCATACTATTGAAGGTTTTTTACATTCAGGTACGAAACCCTGCAGGCCTTTTTAGCCGCAGATGAACGCAGATAACAGCGGATGAAGGCGTTCAACCCGAACCAATCAAGGGGTTTGACTTCGTATTTAATCTGCGAAAATCTGCGGATGACTGAAGGTTTATGCTTGTGGGCTTGAAGTTATTCCTCGTGATGCGGTTCAAAGTCAACAAGTCACCACCGTCACCTCTGGGATCCTTTTATCTTCGCTTAGAGAGTCGAAAATGATTGTTGAAAGCCCAAAGGCACAATCTATGATCTTGATTCAATCTTTATCTATCTCCATCAAAAGCATTTTCAACCCTGGCAAATCATCCTGAATTGTCCGCCAAACAACTTCTACGTCCACGCCAAAGTACTCATGAATCAAGAGATTTCTAATGCCTCTCATCTTGCCCCAGGGAATTTTTCGGAAATGTTCTTGAACCTCGAAAGGCACATGATTTGCCGCCTCTCCGATAATCTCAAAATTGCGAATAACCGCATCAACGGTTTTTTGATCCTGTTGCCAATCAGGATAATCAAGGCCGGCGGAATATTCCTGAATACGAGTAATTGCCTCCAGAATGTCCTCAATCCGAAATCTCCACCCCCTAGTGGACATGAACAGCCTCCCCAAGGATTTCATCGCGAAGTTGCTTTTTAAGGGCTTTCATGGTCACAAGATCGACTGGCCGGTGAAACAAGTTTTCGAGATACTCTTTTAAATCCAGATACTTAAACAACCCTGGAACTTGACTATAGGTAACAAGGATATCGAGATCGCTATCCGGACTGGACTCTCCTCTGGCAACCGAACCAAAAAGAGACAGGGATTGAACATCAAATTTTTGACGAATTTCTTCCATATGTTGTGAAAGAATCTGGATGACCTGCTCTCGTTGCATGGCATATTCCTTTCGGAAACTGTATCCATCCAAGCTTTTCCCGCCTGGCAAGAGATCGGCATGCGGGTCAACTTTTGCGGATCCTACTTTTCAAACAGTACCTATGCACTTTTTATAGCACGAGTTTGAAAATCGCAATAACTCAAAATCATGTTTTAACCAACTGTTCTTCACTGTTCATGGGAACAGCTCTCTTAGGCCATCGTCTGTTCGATAAAGATCCTCTCCAAACGTACTCCGGCGGCACACCCCGGATCGGGTTATACCGATGATACGTGCGACGGCTTCCCCCGTATAGCCCATACGTTTGAAACCGAGATAACTGATCAGGCTGCGAGCATCCGTCACCGCCTTGCCTCGACCAGGTTGTCGGATTTCTTCGACCGTGACACCAAACACTTCCGCCACCTTTTCCACCAAAATCTCGAGCGGCAGGATTGAAGGATCAGATGATGAAATGAGCGACTCACCTAGCAGTTCCTGCACAAACTCACCTGAACCAAGCACCCGCTCATCGTAAATGTGCGGCTCCTTGTCAATGCCGGTCTTGACCACGCGTCGCAACCCACCGCCACAAAGCTCCTCACGCTCCCCCTGCCCCGCTCCGTCGCTTACAAACTGTCGGTAAGCCGCCCGCGCCCCTCGGGTGGAGCCACCGAATCGGTCGAGTACTTCGGCGGTATTTTGACCGGCCAGATCCACAACTCCCATCAGCACCGCATGTCCCGACCAGGGATAGCGATCCAAGGCATCCAAACCATTGACCGCCCCGGCCCGAAGCGGATTGAGATGAATGTACCGGACCAGTTCCAGAAAATACGGTTCTTCCTCGCACACGATGGATTTGTAACGATTCTGAAAGAGATGCCCCGTCCGGCGATGCCGCAGATTGAAGGATACAGCATACCCGGTCAGCAGGCGCCGCATAAAGGTCGATAACTTAGCCCGCCTGGGCCGCAACAGCAAATGGGCGTGATTTCGCATAAACGTCCACGCCAGACATTCGGTGCGGGTCTCCACCAGCAAAAGACTCAAGCGGCGGAAAAAGGCGATCCTATCGACATCGTCAAGGAAAATGTCTTTTCTTTCGATGCCTCGCACTATGACGTGCTGCAGAAGATCCGGATAATCGATTCGCGCTGTTCTTGGCATGAGTGTCAGGGTACCAGCAAGTTGGGGTAAGTCAACAAGTCACCTACGTCCCCCCTGGGGTGCCCGAAATCTGATTAAAACAATAGAGATAGATCTTGGGTTTAATCCGCGAAGATCCGCGCGCATCCGATATAATCCGCGTCCTATTCAGGTTTGTGACTTTCAAAGACAAAGGTCAGACAAAAACTTCGGCGGTCTTAAAGCTGCTCCCTTGGGCATCCTTGCCCGACAAAATCGGGGCTGCATCGTAAGGCCACTCGATATCGATATCGGGATCGTTCCAGTTTATGCAGCGTTCGTGCTCCGGGGCGTAATAGTCCGTCGTTTTGTATAAAAACTCGGCGACATCCGACAACACAAGGAAACCGTGCGCAAACCCTTCCGGCACCCACAATTGCCGTTTGTTGGCAGCGGACAGAACAACCCCGACCCATTTACCGAAAGTGGGACTCGATTTGCGGAGGTCCACCGCAACGTCATACACTTCCCCCACCGCGCAGCGCACCAGTTTGCCTTGTGCTTGCTCGATCTGGTAATGCAGGCCGCGCAGCACGCCCTTAACCGAGCGGGAGTGATTATCCTGAACAAAAGCCCGAGTCAGGCCGGTTGCGGCTTCCCATTGTCGCTGGTTGAAACTTTCATAAAAAAATCCCCGGTCATCGCCGAATACTTTCGGTTCGACAATGAGCACCTCGGGGATATCCGTCGGAATAATGTTCATGACAAGGTATCCTTGAGAACCGTTTCAAGATAACTGCGATATCCGGACTTGGGGGTGTCCTGGATGATCTGCTCAAAGCGGGCCTGGTCGACAAAACCCTTCCGCAAGGCGATCTCTTCCAGGCAGGCGATTTTCAATCCCTGCCGCGCCTCAAGGGTGCCGATGAAATGGCTGGCCTCCAGCAGACTCTCATGGGTACCGGTATCCAGCCAGGCGATGCCACGGCCAAGCTTCTCGACCCGCAACTCCCCGCGTCGCAGGTATTCCAAATTAACGTCGGTGATCTCCAATTCCCCCCGCGCAGAAGGCTTGAGGTTTTTGGTAATCTCCACAATGTTAGCGTCGTAAAGATACAACCCCGGCACGGCATAATGGGATTTAGGTTGGGCCGGTTTTTCTTCGATGGAAAGTACCTTGCCGTCCTTGTCAAACGCAACCACCCCATACCGCTCCGGATCGTGGACGGGGTAACCGAAGACCATGGCCCCATCGGAAAAACCGTTGGTGATGGCGTCCAATCCCATCTTCCCGTAAAAGATGTTATCCCCGAGAATCAGACACACCGGATCCCCATTGATAAACTCTTCCCCTACCAGAAATGCCTGAGCAATCCCCTTCGGTTCAGCCTGCACCGCATAGCTCAAACGGATGCCGAAGCGGCTGCCATCACCGAGCAACGCTTCAAAACGGGGGGTGTCCTGGGGTGTGGAAATAATCAGAATATCGTCGATCCCCGCCAACATAAGCGTGGACAAGGGGTAGTAGATCATCGGCTTGTCATAGACCGGCTGCAGCTGTTTGCTAGCTATCAGGGTCAAAGGATAGAGTCGGCTACCGGCGCCACCGGCCAGTACGATCCCCTTGCGAATGCCTGCCATGTCAGTTCCTCTCATTTTTAAAATATAAGGCCAGACTGTCCTGCCAATGCGGCACGCTGGCGCCCGTGGCGCGACGGTATTTATCCTTGCAAAGCACGGAATAGGCCGGTCGTGTAGCCGGCAACGGATAATCGGCAGTGCCTATAGACACCACGCGCTTGGCCATAATCGGCTCTCCTACTGCGCGAGCCTCGGCCAGGATCGCTTCGGCAAACTCATGCCAGCTGCAGGTACCCTCGTTGGAGAAGTGGTAGAGACCGTAGGGTGTCTCTTCATGAGTAATTTCAAGATCTAACAGGTTAAAAATGGCCCGCGCCAGATCACCCGTAAAGGTCGGCGAACCGACCTGGTCCGCAACAACACGCAGTTCTTCCCGCTCCTTGCCAAAGCGCACCATGGTTTCGACGAAGTTTTTGCCGCCAGGGCCATAAAGCCAACTGGTACGGATGATGTAATAGTTGTCCAGGCCGGATGCGGCGATGGCCTCTTCCCCGACCAGCTTGCTGCGTCCGTAAACCGAACGCGGCCCGGTTGCGTCCGTCTCCCGGCTGGCGGTATGCTCATCCCCCGGGAAAACATAGTCGGTGGAGATATGCACCAGGGTCGCACCAAGCTCACGCGCCACCTTGGCCAGATTACCCGGCCCCTCGCCGTTCACGCGCAAAGCCGTCTCAGCCTCCGACTCGCAACCATCCACATGGGTATAAGCCGCACAATTAACAATGACATGCGGCCGAAGATCTCCAAGCACAGACGCAACAACACCGGCGTCCGTCACATCGAACTGCGGCCTTGCCAGACAGCGAATCGCATACCCACCGGGGGCCTCTTTTTGGATGGCCTGAGCCAGCATCCCCCTGGCACCGACAAGCGCCAGAATCCTCGGCTTATGTTGCATATCAACGCCCGGCATACATCTGCTCGTAATACTGTTGATACGATCCATCCAGAATCGACTCGGACCACTGACGATTATCAAGGTACCACTGCACCGTCGTGCGAATGCCCTCTTCGAAGGTCATGGCAGGCTCCCAACCGAGCTCATCACGAATGCGGCTGGCATCGATGGCATAACGGCGGTCATGCCCCGGTCGATCGGTGACAAAGCGGATCAACTCCTGACGCGACTGGCCAGAGTCAAGCGGAGCGGCCATCTCGTCAAGCAGGTCACAGATCAGCCGCACCACTTCGATATTCTGCTTTTCGCTGTTGCCCCCGATATTATAGGTGCGTCCCACCTGCCCCTTTTGCAGAGCCGTCAAGATCGCCTGGCAATGATCTCCCACATACAGCCAATCCCGAATATTCTTCCCATCCCCATACACCGGAAGATCTTTGCCCAGCAGGGCGTTGTTAATGATCAGCGGGATGAGTTTTTCAGGGAACTGATAAGGACCATAGTTATTGGAGCAATTGGTGATGATGACCGGCAACCCATAGGTATGCTGATAGGCGCTGGCCAGATGATCTGAAGAAGCCTTGCTTGCGGAATAAGGCGAGCGCGGGTCGTATGGGGTCGTCTCGGTAAAAAGACCGGTCTCGCCAAGTGAGCCGTAGACCTCATCGGTACTGACATGTAAAAAACGATGTTTGGTGCCGTCTGATTGGGGATTGGTGAGCCATGCAGAACGCGCGGCCTCCAAAAGCGTAAAGGTCCCGACAATGTTGGTGCGGATGAATTCGGTTGGCCCATCAATGCTGCGATCCACATGGGACTCAGCGGCAAAATGGACTACCGTATCGATCTTCTCTTCTGCAAAGAGACGATTCACCAGAGCAATATCGCAGATATCGCCCTGCACGAACCGGTAACGTGGATCATCCGCTATATGCGTTAAGTTGCAGGGGTTTCCCGCATAGGTAAGGTTGTCAAGATTGATAATGCGATTAGCAGGGAGGGATTTGATGGCCAATTGAATGAAATTGGACCCGATAAAGCCACATCCACCAGTTACTAATATATTTTCCATTATATAAAACTCCAACAAGAAAAAAGTATTAAGTTCTTATTTGGGCAATTGTCCCCAGTGAAAAAATTTTTCGGCAATTCAAAGCATATAAGTCCATCTGTTTAGCCTCTTGTGTGCCAAACGCCATCTGCTAAATCCGATGGTAGCCCCCTTCACCTAGCACTTTCTTTGTTCCCGAAAGATGGGCCCGGTTGACGGTAACCCTACGTCCCCTCAACATTCTCTAAAAACAAGTATTTTATATGTGATTACAAAAACTTATGGCTTTTCGGATGGAAATTAGCTCAACTTCAACCGGACCACCCTCACATACAAGTCCTTAACCGGATACTGCTGAGACTGGCTCAAAATTACCCTGCAGCTAATTTCAGATACATATCTTCAAAATCAAGTGCAATTTGATCCCAGTTATAATCCATCCTAACGCGCTCGCAGGCTTTAGTCCCTACAGAGGAGCGCATACCACAAGAATCAAGCAGTGCCGTCAGTTTATCGCGTAAATCGTCCACACTCTTATTTTGATAAGTAAAGCCGGCATCCCCGATCGCTTCCATATTTTCGGGGATATTGCTGACCAAACAACAGTTTCCAAAGCTCATCGCCTCGAGGAGCGCGATGGATAACCCTTCAATCTCAGATGGCTGGACATAAACCGCGGCATTGCTGAAAAGTTCCTGAAGAGCCCGACCTTCAACAAATCCTGGGAAAATGATGCGCGGATCATCTCCCGCCAGAGATTTGAGTTGCTCCTTGTACGCCTCCTCTCCCTTAGCATCACCAGCAATAACCAACTTATAATCCGTATCGATCTTCCGAAAAGCTGGGATCAGATATTGGGCTCCTTTTTCCTGCACCAATCGCGATGCAAAAAGAACGTACTTTTGTGGTTCGAGACCCATTTTGAGAATTTCATGGGCATCATGGTGGGGCTTGATCTCGGCACCCGTCGGGATGTAACACATATCGATGCCATGGGTTTCTTTGAAAAAATTACACTGGGTATTGGAAACAGCGGTATGGGCCTGATTACCAATCAATGAAATCCGTTCAAGAAACTTCAGCATGCCCTTTCCAATGGCATTCCAGCGGTTTCGCTGCCACTCGATCCCATGCATCTGAAGCAGGCATTTGTATCCCCGCAGGCGCAGAAAAGGCGCAAAGGCTCCGGCCGCAACGCTGTGGCAGTGAATTACGTCATACATGCCACCTTTGAAAAGCAGATGGAGAGCCGCCGAAGCAGCGGTTGAGAGTTTTTCCAGGGCCGAATGCTTGATACACGGGACGGCAATGATACGCATCCCATCATATTCGCGGGGAGCGTCTCCATAATGCCCCATTGAATAGACAGTCACCTCGTGCCCGCGCCCCACCAAACGGCGCCCAAGTTCCAATGTGTATTTTTCGATCCCACCGCCACGAGCGATATTCTTGACAACCAGGAAGGCAATTCGAAGATGCTGAGATTGATTTTTCAAAATGACTCCTTAAGTACTGAAGGATGGCGAAGAAAATTTATGTAAGTGAAGAATTCAGGGATTTCCAGATATGGAACTATCGACCTTCCCCCTCAAATTGCCCTGCTGGGGATCCTGCCCAACGTTAAATTGTGGGCAGCAATCGCCGCAGATCCGACTGTTGGCCATCGATTTGAGTTTGTTCTTCAACACCCAGGGAAGAACCTTCTTGATGTATTTCCGCATAACCGGAGACGCCGACCCAATCATCCAGCAGTTCTTGGGGCATTTGGCAACTTTCGCCCGGACTTCCTTGGCTGTGGAGCTATTCCAGATAGTCGTGAAGTCGTCTACAACATGCAAGTTGCCCATGCTCTGGAACCAGTATTTTTCCTCCATGCCATTGCAGGGGAGTACCTCGCCGCGCGGGTCGATGAAAAAGTTTTCGCTCCCGGCCTCGCAGGGGAGCATGCGTTTGCCGCCGCGGATGTAGTTGATCAGCCCAACATTGAAGATGGCGCGGAACCACGACTTGGGATGGTTCTCCTTCATTAGCCGGTTGACCAGCTCTTCGAAGTTGGAAGACACTTCATCAATATTGGTGATGAGGTTGTCGTCTTTCTGGAAATAGAAGGAATTATGGAAGGCAGCAGTGGCGAATTGCAGATTCAACCCCTTGGCCAGTTCATACAGATGGAGCATGTCGGGGGAGTTGTTGTTGCTCACCGTAATCCCGAACCCGATGTCTTTCACACCCATGCGTCGCAGGCCGAGTAGGACGCGCAACCCCCGGTCAAAACCGCCGGGCTGACCGCGCAGTTCATCGTTTTTCTGGGAAAGCCCTTCAATACTGACGCGGAAGCCGAGATTGGGGTACTTCTCCGCCAGCTTGAAGATACGATCCACGAACCAGCCGCTGGTGGAGATTACCACCCGCTCGGTTTTGGTGAAGAGGATGCGAACAATCTCGTCCAGGTCCTCTCGGACAAAAGGTTCGCCACCGGTAACGTTGACCGCCGCCAGCTTGGGAAGTTTGTTCAGGAGTTCTGGCTTAAACTCTTCTTCCTGCTTGGTCGGGCCGTTCCAGATGTCGCACATTTTGCACCGCATGGGGCAGCGGTAGGTTACGATTACGGATGCATCCATTTACTAATCTCCAAATAACTTTCCTAAACTGGGGAGACCCACCTTATCCCCGAACAACATCACCATAGATTTCCAAAAGCCGGGCCACATGGCGCTCCGCACAAAAGTCAGTTTCAATGCGCCTCCTGGCAGTTCGTCCCATGGATTCAATCTTTGCTGAGTCTTCCCAGAGGGCTGAGATGACTCCAGAAAGGGCCTCGGCATTACCAGTCTCGAAGAGAAGCCCCGTATCTTCATGCAACACCTGCTCAGGGGTGCCCCCAAGCTTGGAGCCGATCACCGGCTTTCCGTAAGCAAAAGCCTCCAGAATCGACATTGGTGCATTCTCGTACCACTCTGACGGAACAACTAAAAACGCCGCCTGTTGAAATAAGTTTTTTAACTTTTCGCCCTGACAATAGCCTTCAAAGGTCACATGATTCATGCCATGCGATGATGCGAATTCTCGGCACTCCGCTTCCATCGGCCCCGTTCCGGCAATACGCAACGGAACATCCAAATCTTTGAACGCTTTGAGTAGCGTCAAGGCCCCTTTTTCCTTGGAAAGACGACCGGCAAAGAGCGCATAGTCACCCTTGGCGAAATTGGCCTCATACGCGGCAGGGTCCAGCGCATTGGGAAGGTAAACCAGTTTTTCGCGGGGAATGCCTGCTGCCGCAATCTTTTCCAGAAGGAACCGACTCGGACAAATAAATCGGCTAATCCAATCGTATTTCCCGAGGAGCTTATTAAAATAAGCCTCTGCGGTATTAACCACAGACGCTGCTAAACTCCCCTTATGACAGCGCTGCATTGCGCAATTCCAGAAGCTGCCGGTGCCGCAACGTTCACATATTTCGCCCCGATTCAACATCAGGTAGGATGGACAGGCTAGCTTGAGATCGTGCAACGTCAGAAGAAAGGGGATGCCCCGGGCCTTAGCGGCATCGACGATGGAATAGGTCAGGCCCGAATAAATATTGTGGCCATGGACCAACTCCGGTTTCTCCTGGTCAAGCAAAGCGCCGAAAGCTTTTTTCATCGGATATGAATAAACAATATCCGCAGCTGCCAGCGCTTTACCGACCCCGCCCACCGATTCGAAATCGACAACCGGCAGGAAATAATCATCATAGGCCGTTTTCGGGTTCTGTTTATGGGAACGGGAGAAGGGAACAATTTCATTACCGAGACGCTCTAATGATTCGATCTCATCAAACATGACCCGTTCAGAACCGCCACGCAGGTAGTAGTAATTATTGGCAAAAACGATTTTTTTCATGACTTGACTTTAAAATGATTACAGACAATATCGAAAATATCGAACACTTCCAGATCAGAGCTGCATTCCGGAACATTCGAGGCAAAAACACCATTCCATTTATGACCACCTGATAAACGCCGATGGAAAAAGTTTTTGGAAATTAAGGGAACAAAGAGGCTCCAGTTAACGCCATATTCAGGGGTCAGCTCAAACAGGATATCGGGATAAATATAATTCGTTCCATCCCCTTGTAAAAACCCGCGATGCCGGATCCATTTAAATAATACCCCGTTATGTTTTCTATTCAGTTCCTCTAAATCCTTAATAATAGAAATGCAGACACGTTGGTATTCATCCCCAGAAAGGTCTTTTGAAACTTCTATGCCCCCATAGGGTCCGCAACCCGCAAATTTGGGTACCCACGCCAAGGACTGATCCTGTTTGATAACATGTTCCCCACTTTTTAATTTTTTCCGATTTGGCAAGTGCCGCCCTATTTTGTAAATTAACTCCTCTTGCTTCAAAGAATAGAGCATCGCAATAGTTGCGTTTTTTGCCTTTTCAACCCAGTATTTTTTGGAAAAAATAGGATACCTTCCACAATCGTTTTGCAAATATCCCTTCCGTCTTAGATATTCATTCAAATTAAGCGTCTTGGTACATCGCATTCCATGACCATGGTCACTGATAATGACAAGGCGATCCCTTTCTTGGAGCAAAGAAAAAAATTCACCTACAAGAGTATCGAACAGAACATAATGGTCATTAATTGCATTTCTATGCTCGTTTTTCCCAGGGTGGGTCGGATCCTTCTCGTCACAATACCGCCACAAGAAATGCTGAATGCGATCCATGGTAAAAAACGAAACAAACCCAAGATCCCATTCTTCACCAGACAGCACCTTGCGAGCAAAGCCTGCCAAGTTTCGAGCATCATTATGGGTCTTTGCGACAAATTCCGTAATCTCATCATTTTTGGGATTATCCTCAATCCCCCCAAGTGGCGGGCAATCCAAGTACTTGGACAACAAGGAGTCCGGATATGCCTGGTTATTTCCGTTAATAAAGACGGAGCCACTCACCATGGAGCCATTGACTGGCCAGACAGGATAAGCCATAAACGGATTGATGACACAAACCTTATGCCCGGCACGGCCCACCTCATCCCAAAAGGTCTTCCCCGCGTAGGCGCTGTTATCAACACTGAAATTCTTGTAGTTCTTTTCCAAATAATCGACCGAATCAACAACCCCATGATCCACAGGAGAACGTCCGGTAAAAATAGATACCCAGGCGGGAATCGAATCGGGGGGAAATACCGACCTCAAAGGACTTAAAAACCCATTATGACTAAGTTTTTTAAAGTTAGGAAGACTATTCAGATTGACATTTACATAGTCAAAATCTAACCCGTCTATCCCAATTATTAACAATCGCGACATTGCTTGTATCCTATCAATTCTTTCCACAGAATAGCTGCCAAACCTCTTCGGCAACAACAGGGAGCGTTCTGGTTCCATCAAGAACAAACGAGTTTTTATTCATTTGAGCAAATTCAAGATAAAGCGGTCGCCGATCAATCAGATATTCCAGAGATGTGCCGTCGCGCTTTCGGTCCCAGCCAACCTCTGCCGGAATATCAATCAAATAGAAACCAGACGGCTTCGGGAAAAGTCTGGCCAGCAAACATCTATGCAGTTGTCGAAGTTCACCACTTGGGTCCGGTGCCATTGAAGCAAAATCTACCAATGCATCTGCAAGATAGCGATCCACAACCATATATTCAGCTTGCCGATGATTAACCCAAAATCTAAACCAAGTAACACACAGATAATCAAGCAACAAAAGCCTCGTCCAAAAAAACCTGCGCCACTTGCTTCTCATAATCCCACGCCGCTGCTGCGTTATTTCAACATAGGCCGCCCCGTCACTTTTGCCCTTTTCGCGCAGGAGAAACTTCTTGATGATTTGAGCGGGAATGCGTGTAAAAACGGGGACTCGTCGCGCCCATACATAGTCCACCCGACAACCCCGCTCACGGAGTCTTGCGCAAAAACTTTCTGCTTGTGTAGATTTGCCAGAGCCGTCAATCCCGGAAAAAACGACAAGTTTGGCATTAAACATGAGTAGCAACTCCTATGTCTTCAATCAACTAGCAACCTGGCGCTCACTGCCTGCCATGAAAAAAACTCTTCCACAAATGTTCTCATAGAACGACGATCTGATTCCTCTATTTCCAATAACTCAGGTAGATATTTCCGAGCGTCATCAAGTCCATCAATAAATCTGAACCACAAACAATCCTCAAAAAATGACGTAAGCCCGCCAAATCTTGTGGCCAAAACAGGCACCCCACAGGCCAACGCCTCTAGAACAGAGAGTGGAAATTCTATTGCCGAGGAATTCTGCTTAGTAGGAAAAACATAAGCATCGGCTAACTGGTAAATTTCTTGGATATCTGCAAGATAATCAGTGATCACGTGGATCCCTTTTTGCCTCAACTCAGTCAGATAGGCCAAATCCCCATCAGTGCTAGTGCTAGTCACCAAGACAGGCAAAATCCCCTTGGCAACCAAACCGACTAACAAATCAATCCCACGACTTCGGTTCAAATGTCCAACGTGTAAAATTATTTTATCACTGAGTGGCAGTCCGTATTTCTGACGCAAACCCAGGCGGTTTGGCAAACCAACAGGATAGAATTTAGATAAATCAACCCCAGAGGGCAAGACTCTCCCGTCCATACCCATCGCCTTAAATTTTGAAAGACTTCTTTGCGATTGCACAAACAATTTGTCAGGTTTTAAAGCCGGAAGGATATGTCGAGCTAATTTGCCATACGTCCTTGGCTGAAACCCCACCAAAACCACACAGGAATGTGAATATAGTTTTAAAATCTTCCCCCTGAGAACCCCCCCCACCGTTAGCGAAGACATCGGCAGATAAATAGTCTTTTCGGGTTGAAAGTCACGGATGGTACGCCATATTCGGAAACCAAGAAGCATCCTATTCCTGCATAAGCACTGTCCTAATTCTGTTTCAATGTTTTTGCCAACAACAAGAACCTCATGTAATTTTCTCAATTCAAATACGATAGAACTAATGGCATTCTTGAAACCTTCGTCTAATGGATAACGTATATCATCTATAACAATACAAACTCTCATAATAAATCACCGAATAAAAAGCAATCCTCGGAATTTAGAGCCAAAGGTTAAGATATAATCTTACCCATTTACCCCATAAACCAGTCTTTAATCTGCAGGAGGGCGCAAAAGATCTATCCGTTAAATCACTGAGGCCTAATACGCTTATAATAATGCATAAATAAACTCTTAGGGGTTTTCTTACTAAAAATCGAACACAATGTATTCCAATCTCCGATGGCCATAACACTGTTCAAATTCGGCTTTGGCTTGAGCGAACCCAAAAATAAATGAAGAAGAAACTTCTGCAAAGTCGCAAAATAAGTCAGCACACCTAGAAAATAAAACAACGCGCGATTACCACCAGAATAAAAATGCAATGCTCCAACGACTCCAGCAGGCTTAGTCGCTGTCTGAATATCACTTAGAGTTTTTCCAGACATCCCTTCATAATGCACAAGTTTCACGTCTGCGTTAACGAAACATTTATACCCTTTTTTATTTAACTTCGTTGAAAGGACCACATCTTCTGGACAAAAGAAATAATACTCATCGAACCACCCCTCCCTCTCAAAAACATCCTTCTTTATCAAAAAGGCTGCTCCGACAATATTGTACGACATAAACACCCCCTCTCCGCCGACCCCCTCCCCACGCTCTTCGCTCCAGAGATTAAACTTGTGAAGTAGATAGGTCTTCCAGTTCATAGGTGGCCTCCCGCAGCACTGAACTTCACCATTCGGATAGACCAACTTCGGGCTCACAATAGCAACATAATCGGGAAGCGTTCGGATTGTCTCCACTAATCGGTCAATAACTGGCTCATTCATTTCTGTATCATCGTTCAATACAAAGCAAAACTCGCCACTGGCCTGGCGCAGAGCCAGATTGTTGTTCTCTGAAAACCCGCGAATCTCATGACTTTCAATAACTTGAACCCATGGATATTCTGATCTCACCTTCTTCAGATTCTCATCTGAAAACAAATAGGCAACCACTAAGGTTTCGTAGCTAACCGTGGTATGGGCCTTAATGCTATTCAAACATGGCCGCAGATTTTGCATATTGTTCATGCAAACAATGACAATGGAGACTGTTGGCTTTATCATTAAACACCTTTATTCCTGAACGCAGATCTAGCATACATTAAAGAACCGCCCACTCTCGGTGCGCTCAAACCGTAATCACTTAGCCTATTCCCCAAATAAAAAAGAATAAGCCAACTTGCCCATAAAGGGTACGCTCGCTGCCAAAACGCGAGAGCGTAAAGCACAAAAAATGCGACAGAGTATCGAAAATTACTGGAGCTGGCTTTTGCAAGAAAGACATATCCAAGGCCCACACACAACAAAGACAATAAGCCGCGTTGCATCAAGTACACCTTCCATCCAGCACCCCCAAAATTTGAAGTCTCCAGTCGATACCTAAATTCCTCAAGCCCCATCCCAAACCAAATTTCATCGGAACGCACAAGGTCCTCAAAATAAGATATAGCTTCACCATAAACCCTGTTATTACCTACAAATCCCTTCTCGGAATCATACTTCAAGCGATCAAAGATTTTTTCTTTCAAATAATTATTTCCGTCATTCAACATCAAAGAACCAGTAAACAATATAAAAACAACCAAAGCAGGAACAAAAAACTTTCGCAATCTCAACTGTCCCTGAGAGTAAGCATACAAAAACACACCAAAGATACTAAGCACAACCCCAGCTAAAGATAGAGAACACAAAATCGAAACAGAAAAAACCACAACACGCCAATCTTTAAGTTTGAATTTAAGTACAAACAACAGAAAAGCGAGAATTGTTCCCAAATGTCCAGGCTCTAAAAAAATGGAGCTAAAGCGAATACTACCTGAGTCCGATGTCACGCAGACAACGTAGTTAGCAAATGTTCCATATTTATAAAGATATGGCTCCAACGTTCCGACTCGTGGCAGATCAATAGCAAGCGAAAGGTAAAAAACCACCAATGATATTGGTAGTAATTTCGCGAAAAAATTAGCAATAAACTCAAAAACACCATGTAGAATCGCTCTATCACGAATCAGAAAAAGTACTGAACAGGGAAGCACTAAAAAAAAAGGGGCCAGCAGACCGACCTTGTTTCCAGGATCCAAACCAAACATTCCTGATACAATCAATAGTAACGAGATGATTATGAAGCGCCCCCATTTATGGAGTTTGACTTTATTTGTAACCACAAACAAGACAGAAACGAAAAAAACTCCAAGCCCAATGTAATGAGTCTTCACCCCCCAAGTAAACCAGCTATGCATAGATGCCATAAAAAACACCAGCAGTGAAACTTTATACAGTATAAACAGCAATCTTTTCACGCAACTTTACCTATCATGGAAAAACAAACATCACGAATAAGCGCCATCCTACTAACCCCGCGAGCACCGATTTTGGCAAAGGTGCGGAAAAAATATTTTGGGTAACGCTTAATGAGCAAAACAACCAAAACTCTAAGCTGCGGGATTTCGGCACGGACCTTATGCTCGCGGAAAAACTCTGCAACATTCAGTGCAACATCAATTCGCGTCTCTAATTTTTCATATGTATCAGCATACCCATGCGACAGCGATCCGGGACGGTGAGTCAAAACATAAAGCTTCGTTGAGTCCACATCTATTTTCCGAGCGTAATGCCCAGTCATCACGGAGAAGAAATAGTCATTACAAACCTGAACCTCATCAAATTGTATTCGGTGATTCTGTACCAACTCTCGCCTAATCATTTTGGCCCACGGCTCAGTAAAATTGAACCTAATATTGTGTTCCGCCCCATCAACGCCAGCCTTGAAATCGCGATAATATCGCTGAAGCTTTTGAACCACCTGTCGCTCATCACATTTCCGGGAAACATCATCCGAATATACGCAATCAACGCCAAAATAAATGATATCTGCATCTGAATTCAAATGCCTGTCAATTGTATCGAGAAAAGCACTCTGATCATAAAGGTCATCTGAATCAGCAAACAACAGCCACATTCCTGTCGCCACCGCCATACCGCAATTCCTGGCATGGCCCGCGCCCTTATTTTCCTGCTTATTAAAAATGCAGGTAACACGCTCCTCATCTCTGCCCGGGAACACCTTGAAATCGACGACATCCGCGGAGCTATTGTCATCGACAATAATGATCTCCAGATCCTCTCTCCGCGGAATTGAACCCAACAATCTAAGCAAAAGATCAGGCGTGTTCTTGTGAGGTATAATGATTGAGTAATTTATATTCTTCATATCTGCACCCAGCTCCTCAGCAACTCAACGCGTCAGCCAGATACCGTTTAGACTCGTCAATCGTCTCAGAAAGCAAGGAGCCAACTGATGCATAATCAATCGAAGGACCCTTCGCATTAAAGTCATAACTCTCCACCTGTCGGTCATCCAAATAACGTTCTCCCAGCCCTAAACTTTCGAGTAAGCTGGTCACCCGCCCTGAATTATTTTGCATGCCCAATGCATAAAACTGCTTCTGAAAAATTATGGAAAAGGCGACGCCATGAAAAGATGTCGAAACGACATAACTGGCCCCGCGAAAGAGCTTTAGATAATCAATCGGCCCAATAGCTCGTCTCGTACGAAACGGGTTCGCAAAAGGACTGTCTCCGCCCTTCAGCTCGATAACTTTTAGCCCATGTTTCTGTGCCAGCCTCTCAACAAAACGAGCCACCTTCTCTGAACGAATCAAATGGTAGAAGATCAGATACTTGCCCTTTCCCTTCTCATCCAGCTCAATCAGTTCATCCCAATCGTCCTCATTCAGAAGAAAAACAGGATCAATGACTTGTTTAACAGGACGCTCAGATAACTGATCAACCACTTCCTTCAGCTCGGACTCCCGTACCGAAACAGCATCAAACTCAGCCAGTTGCTGTCTGATAAATGACTCATGTCCGGCATAGTTCAAGACCCCCATACTGGCTGCATAGGTAATTTTTTTTCCACGTGCACCTACAGGATATCTCCCCCAATACACGGCATCGAACCCATCAAACCGAGCCGAAGAAATATGTCTCCAGACCTGATCACTCCCAGTGATAACGACATCATACTGATCAGGAATATCTTCCCCCCTCTCGATCATTGAATTCCCATTAACACCCAAATCATTGCGGATAAACCAGCTGAATTTCCTATGTCTCTGGTATTTAAATGGCAGATAGGCGAGCTGCCGAAGAAGCCGCTTCAACTTGGCGGACAAGCTTGCATTGCTGCTAAGAAAAGAACGGTCCAACAGATCGTACTGGCCCTTTCTATACTCAGGCCAATAATCAATAAGATGTGCCTCAAGCCCGCGCTGTCGCAAATAGGTTCTTAGCGCATACGCCTGCAGAACTGCCCCATAATTATGCGCCCTGTGAAATGTTAAAATACCTATCTTCATAATAAAACCTAACCTGCAAACCGCGTAAATATCGGGGATCGGGGCCCGCCCCCCCGGGGGATCTCATCCTTAGGGGTACAGGCCGTAGTTGTGGGTTGTGTAGTGAAAATTCTGGATTGGGTCCTCGCTATTTCAAGTGGGTAGACTGAAATCAAGCTTTTCGGCAATGTAGGTAAGCCATATTGATCAGGTTCTTGGTTGAGAGATACCCTCTGGCTCTTCTTTTGGCCGACTAGATGAGGCCGTTGATCGCTTCGATGAATCCGTTCGACAGCCTGCTGTCAAACCAAGCAAGAATCCCTTTCCAATGATTTTTAACGGTCCTGGCAACCTTTTTCACTTGGTCGACCTGACTGCGAATTGTCCAGTTATACCAACTCTTAAACCGCCCTTAGCATCCTCGCGAGTGGGGGCAAAGTAAATATCTTGCAGGGCCAATTTGAGGAGATAGTCTCGAGCCGTCTTGAACAGATAGTTGCATAACCTGGTTAAGGTCTCGTCCTGCTTCTCGGTCAGGTTTTCCGGGTTCATCAGGAAGGCATATCGGCTGCCTTTTATGTCTTCAGGAAATAACTTGGCTTCTTCCGTTCGCACATTCCTCAAGGCATCATTCATGTTTTTAATCAGGTGGGAAGGATCAAAGGTAATCTCGGCATTTGGCAGACCTTCTTTGTCCCCGTTGATGAACGCCTTAGACATATCGAGACACCATTACCCATTCGGAATAGCGAGGAACCTCAGGATTAAAACTTTCTTCATTTACCTAATATCTTTTTTAAGGCCTTAACGGACTTATCACCAAGAAGACGCTTTGCGGCATTTTTAGCGGCAGTCTTATGGTCACTCTTGATATTCCTAATCATCTCCAAGGCCCGACTCTCTTCCTCGCTGTCTGTAAAAACCTCAAACACCACTGACTGATCTAAGGTTTCCTTGGTCAAAAACTCGCCATAGACCGAATCAAACTCTTCTTTCGATGCTGCACTAATATATTTGAAGCCAAGATCTTGAGCATAGTGTCTTATTAAATTCTTCGATTTATTTCCATAGTGCCCCGCTGCTGCAATAAAATCATCTGCCTGATCTCCAAAGTGAGCAGCCACATGATTGTACCGCCGAAACTCGGCGCCCTTTCCGTTGTTAACCACCATGATTCGCAGGTTTTTTCCGGCGTGGCGATTGCCCAGCGCGTTCATGTCGTAGAAAAAGGCGAGGTCGCCGATAACGCAGAAGTAGAGCTTATTTGGGTTGGCCAGTGAGGCTCCCAGGAGACTTGAAAGCCCACCGTCGATGCCAAAACCACCAACGTTTGACATGGATGTAACGGAGGCGGGCATTTCAAAAAAATTCCAACAACGAAGACTGTTCAAAATGCCAAAATGGATAACGGATTCTTCGGGAATCTGGTGGGCAATGCGAGCAGCCACCCAGATGTTTGAGAAGGGAATTTCCGGGATTTCCTGGCGAATCTCTTTAAAGCGTACCTGGCATTGTTTCAGGTATTGATCGGACGGAGCTTTGGATTGGTCTGTGTACCGATCGAAGAATGCCTTCTCATCCATTTCGAACACGTATCGAAGCTTTCTGAAGGTATCCCGAATCTCACCGTCTTCGCTGACACGCCAAACCACTTTTCCTACCATTGCGATACTTGAGTAGTCGCCGGTCACTTCACCGATATGAATGGTGACATCCGGTTTATCTGCGTTCAGATCCATTTGGTCCTGGCTGGCTGCAAGGGAGTACAAAACGCGGTACTTGCCTTTAAAGCTGCTGGTGTGGTCACAAAAAACCACCGCATTATTGGCGCTACAGAACAGATCCAGTGTTTCTGTTTCCTCCGGTGTAAACTGGCGGTGCGCGCCAATAAGTACAGCCACTTTGCCTTTCAGCTCAGGTAGCTTGTCTGTTGCGGTAAACCGATCCATCACCCGGCAGGCTGGCAGTGTTTTTGTCTCATAAGAGCGGCTATAGCGGGTTGGCAAATTGATATGCACCGGGCCACCACCGGCGCGTTTTAGCTCCAGGATGGCCTGGTTGACTTTCACCTCGCATTCCCAGAAGTCTTCATCGTCCTTAACTATTGGAAGGGTGACGCTGTGTCTAATCGCGTCATTTGGCTTAGAGCTGCGATCAATCACCTGTGGCGTATGATGGCCAACCTTTGAAATCGCCTGAGTAGAAGTGATTGCGAGAACTGGAAGCTTGCGGTAGTACGCCTCTGTTAGCCCCGGAAGATAATTTCTGGACGCTGTCGCACCGGTACAACTAATGACAACCGGCTCACCACTCTCGTGCGCCAAGCCACAAGCAATATATGCCGCGGAACGCTCATCAACCGCAGAGTAAACTTCAAAGTAAGGATCATGTTGCATGCTGCCTACCAAAGCCATATTTGTAGTACCCGGCGAGGCAATAACTTTTTTAATCCCGTTCGCTTTCAGCAGCGCGATAATAATAAGGGCGTTTTTTTCATCAGTATAAAGTTTGCTCATAATTCCACCAAGAAAGAAAATATATTTAAAAGAATCTGTGAAGAAGATACCTTATTATGTGTTTCCAGTGGCCAAACTCTCGCAGTTTAGCTACTTCGCCACAGTACCGATCCTTGATTGCCTCAGAGCCCCAGTCAATAGCATGAAACTCTGGATCTTCAAGAAACTCTTCAAGGCACCGGGCTAGCCTCGCTTCCAGCGACTGAAAAGCGTTTACATCAACAAATTGAGCAATTTTGGTGTTGTCAAAAGTCCGGTCAAACAGACGGTCATACTTGATCTGGTACTTGGCCCACTTGCAGCGCGAGAACTTTTCCATATCAAACAGAGCAACTTTGGGCTGCCGGCCAAGGTGTTTTTCGAGCACCTTGAGATAGCGGTCCAGTACACGCCGCCAACTAGCTGATTCGCTTTGGGTTATGTGGTACGCCTCTCCCAATGCACGAGGGTCACCTATTAATGTCGTCATGGCGCGCGCTACATCCATCCCATAAGTCAAGGTGGTCAACTTACAGGCAATATCTTCTGAAAAAACGATGGTTCTTCCCTGGAGCGCACGATAAAGCCACGCTTCTTTTTCCAGAACACCGAGTTGAAGACGCTGCTCACTATAGGTAATATATGGGCGAATAATCGTCCAGTTCTTTTTGCCGGACTGTTTTAATAGATCCTCTTGTCTTGCTTTAGCCAGAGAGTATTCATCGGTATCAAGAAACTCTGAATCGTCTAAAATGTCGAGCAAGCGAGGAGAATCTTCTCGGATCGGCGTCGATGAATCTGCATAAACCCGGGCGGAGCTCAGGAACACGTATTGCCCGGTTGCCCCAAGCAACTTTGGAACACGCTGCCGGAATATCGGCGTGCTGTAGACCATAAAATCAACGATTGCATCCCATTGGCGCTCCAGCAATGGCTCTAGGAAGCTGTCTACCCTGGCATTACCTTGAATGTACTCAACATTCGCTGATGAATCGCGGCGGGCCCGAGTCGTCACACAGACCCTATCCCCCCTCTCTGCCAACAATTGAACAAGGTGCTTGCCCATGGCACCGGTACCGCCTAAAACCAGAACATTCTTCATGCTCTTTGCAACCGGGGAATTCGTGAAAGGATCATGACTTTTACCTTTGAGCGCCATTCCTTATCGAGGCCAATGTAATACATGGCAACGGTCGACAAAACAAAGCTGGCGAATATCACAAGAGCAGACCAGTATAAGCCGTCAGGAAGTATCTTGTTGAAGACAAAAATTGGAACCGCAGTAACCAATACAATGGCCATTACGGGCACAGCCGTGCTCCTCAAAAAGGCAGTGACAGGCAACTCGATAAGCCGTTTAACCAGGTACAGCCGTACCCCAAACATCAGAATATTCGCCAGAATAGCAACAACGAACACACTATAGGCAGGGGCGCCCGTTGCTATAACCGCCCACGCGGTTAAAAATACCCCTATCTGAATGGTTCCGAGTATCAACTCGTAGCCTTTCATTTTGCCTGGTGCTCTGGCAGCAGCAGTCAAGGGCATGCTGACAGACAGAATCAGTGCCTCAACTAACGCGAGTTGTGTAAAGAGTACGGCATCCAAAGGAACCGTGGTGAGCCAAATACCCAAAATAGATTCCATCTCGACAATCATCGGTAAGGCAAATACCCATAGCAGAAAAAAGGTGATTTTCGAGCCACCAGAAATCAGCGCGAACATATCCTGCCTTTCATCAGCGGCATAGCTTTTTATAATCGGCGGATACATGCTTACGTTAAAGTTGCCAGAGAAAATATTTACTTTGCTGGCAATTTGCACTGAAATAGCCCTCGCAGCAACCACAACTGGGCTGAATGACTGGTTCAACAAAAGGGTGACTGCGTGAGTTCGGGCTACAGTTGAAATTTGTCCAAACACCGTCCAGCCGGTAAACCCAACAATTTCGCGTAGCAACGCTGAATCCCAATAAAATCTTCTAAGCTGACATTCATCATATCTCTTCAGACAGATTCCAATATACAGCACGGCATTAATAATGCCGACACACAACACCAGAAGACCATATAATTCAAGCTTATCCCAAGTTATATACTGTAAAAGAAAAACCACACCCAACTTCATAAAAGCTTCGAGGATAGAAATATAGGCGTATAGCTTCATATCTTCATGTGCCATGATGATGGCCATGAAGGGCGTCGTGAACACGCTTATCAAAAATGTTAAAGCGGCGTACTGATACAAAGCCTTTGCTGCTTCAAACCGGCCATCCGGCACTGCCAGTTGTGAATTTACAAACCAGAGCCCAACAGTTTCTAGGCCAACGAAGGCAATCAGGGCTACTGCACTGTATAATGCCAGGTTTACCGAAAACGTTTTCTTCAGCCGCTCATCGTTTTTTTCGCCCAGTGCAAACGAGAAAAATCGTTGCGTAGCAGATGCCAGTGAGCCCGGCAAAAATGCACTCAGGGCAACCAGGCCGCCCACTGCACCATAGATGCCGTAATCTTCAACCCCCAGTTCATCAAGAACAATCCTGACGGTGTAGAGACTGACGAATAGTATCAGGAGCTGGCGAAGGTAAAGCATCAGCGTGTTTTTTGCTATTCGTTTGTTTCTATCTGAGGTCATGAATAGTTCCACACATAATGTCTAACAGTTGGGAAAAAACCGCCTCTTCCGCAGAATCTGTGGGTAGAGGGTGGTAAATAATAGCTTAGTACGTAGTTGACTTGTTGACTTATCCCCAAGAACTTCCCCTTCACTATCGCCATCTTCAATTCAGAACAAGTTTATTCCTTACACCAGCACGGCAGAATGGATAGGGTCAAATGGATGAAATGGATGGGGTCAGGCTTCCAAGTTGCCAACTTGCTTATCTGCCTCATTTTACTTTCAGAGAAAAAGCTGAATCCAATAGACAACAAAATCCCCGCTTTATAGTTGAATCCAAACCAAATGGCGGTCCCAACATGGAATTTGCCCCTAATCACTGATCACTACCTTATAGATTTCTCTGTGACCCTGTGGTGAATGCTTGTTTTTGATTTTCACCAGGCCTTCATCCGTTGTTATCTGCGTTCAATTTGCGGCTATGAGATTAAGGCTCAACAGCTTTTTTGCCACAGATTTGCGCAGATAAAAACCAAACCAAACTTTTGCCCTCTCACCACCCGCTCAGTACCTTCGCTAGAGACACAGAGAGCACAGAGGAAAACCAGGCTATCTTGCTCTGAACCCGTGCCCGCCGAAGTGATCTCTGTTCTTGTGGGTCTCTCCGTGTCCTCTGTGACTCTGTGGTGAATGCTTGTTTTTGATTTTCACCAGGCCTTTATCCGCCGTTTCCGCGTCATCCGCGTTCCATTGTCTTTTACCGTTTGATCAAGGCCTACTGACGACCTCAAGCTTTCCCTTGTCACTAATGACCCACTGATCACTGCCCTATACATTTCTCTGTGGCGGTGCGCTCCACGCTTTTGGGGAATTGCCACAACTACCACACGCTACTGCCACGTAGAAAAAAGGCTCGCTAAATAGCACCCTTACCCTTAAGCAATTATCCGACCAATTCGATCATCTAATAGGCCGCTTTTTGATGCCAATCCCAAGCTGTCTTGAGAATCTCTGTAATATCAGTATATTTTGGCCGCCAGCCAAGTTCCTTTTTTGCCCGGGTGGCGTCGGCCACCAGAATAGGCGGATCGCCGGGGCGACGGTCGCATGACTCATATGGAATCTCCGCTCCGGTGACATGCTCGGCGGCATTGATGATCTCAAAAATGGAAAATCCCTGCCCGTTACCCAGGTTAAAACCAAAGGCCCCTTCCTTTTTGTCCATGTAGCCCAGTGCCAGAAGATGCGCCTGGCACAGATCGTTGATATGGATGTAATCGCGCACGCAGGTGCCGTCGGGGGTCGGGTAATCCTGCCCGAAGACTTTGAGCTTTTTAGCCGGATCGAGGGCCGCTTTGAGCACGTTAGGGATCAGGTGCGTTTCGGGGTCGTGCGCTTCGCCGATCTGCCCGGAGGGGTCGGCACCGGCAGCATTAAAATAACGCAGACTGACCGAGCGTAATCCGTAGGCAGCTGCATAATCGCGCAGCATGCGCTCGACCATCAGCTTGGTCTCGCCGTAGGGGTTGATCGGTGCCTGGGGGTGGCGTTCATCGATCCGATCGGACACGGGGTTGCCGAAGGTGGCGGCCGAGGAGGAAAACACGAAGCGCTTCACCCCGGCAGCACGCATGGCATCGAGCAGATGCAAGGTGCCGATGACGTTGTTGCGGTAGTATTTCGCCGGCTCGCTAACGGACTCGCCCACCAACGATTTGGCGGAAAAATGCATGACGGCATCGAAGCTGTTATCGGCGAACAGTTGCCGCAGTGCGGGCTCGTCAAGCAGATCCCCCACCACCAATTTGCCCCACTTGACCGCTTCACGATGACCGGTGGAGAGATTGTCAAAGGTTGTTACATTATGACCGGATTCGGTCAACATTTTGACCATGTGTGAGCCGATGTAACCTGCCCCGCCGCATACTAAAATATTCATGATCAAGTCCTTTCAGCAAGGGCTGAAAACCAACACCGCAAACACAGATCAAATTCTGTTAAATCATAAGCCGCAGATGCACGCAGATTTTCGCAGATCAAATCAAAACCCTGAAAGCCAATATGTTAGTTCAGACCTTGCTTGGTTTTCATCTGCGTCAATCCGCTTTTATCTGCGGCAAATAGCCCTTGATCGATGGTCCTAGCCACAGATGCACGCAGATTTTCGCAGATCGGTTCAACCCAAAAACCATAAGTCTGTTTGGCCTTTGCCTGGTTTCATCTGCGTCAATCCGCTTTTA
>DKEW01000067.1:27655-28041 GCA_002452265.1 Pelobacter sp. UBA6812
TCCGCTTTTATCTGCGGCAAATAGCTTTTGATCGATAATCTAGCCACGGGTGCACATAAATTTTTGCAAATCAGCTGCCAATAAAATCTAAAGTCCGTTCACCACACGCTTAACATGGACCTTATCTGCCCCATAATTAATCAAAAGGCCTAGTTTTTTCCCTGTAGCCTTCAGATAATTTAAACACTGAGCCAAATGAATATTTTCAAGGTTCTTGGCTGACTTGAGTTCTACGATGATCTCCTCTTCAATTAACAAATCAGCAATATAGTCGCCGACAACAATCTCATCGTAGTAAACCTTAATGGGAACCTGGCCCTCAACTTTTAGACCGGATTTTTTTAATTCATGGGCCAAAGCGTTTTCATAAACTTTTTCGAGAAAAC
>DKEW01000089.1:0-168 GCA_002452265.1 Pelobacter sp. UBA6812
GAACCCGCGTCCGAAAATCTTTCACATAAGGCTTCTACATGCGTAGTCGGTGTTTTAAATTTAACCGGATACAACTCCCATCGACAGGATGTGTATCAAGCGAGTTTGCTTAAGTTTCGCTCTTGCGCCGCAAACACTCGCTCAAGCTAGCCCACTAAATTGACGTCT
>DKEW01000089.1:202-22673 GCA_002452265.1 Pelobacter sp. UBA6812
TCGGCGTTTGTATTGTTGCCAGTTTTTTAACGAGGCCAACTGGCGTCCCCGGCATGCCACCTTCGCTTCCAATCCCCGTCGAAACCGTGTCACCCCCATTATAATCTAGTGCTGAGTTCTAAGTGCTGAGACTCAACAAGTAAAGATTTTGTTAACTTTCAAAGCAACACCATTATCGCACGACTGGCCGAAAAAGCCAAGTGATATAAAGGTTTAATGGCGGTCGCGCAGGGCACGGGCCATTTCGCGATCGGCTTCCTTGCCCTTGAGGGTTTCGCGTTTGTCGTGGAGTTTTTTACCCTTGGCCACGCCTATCTCAAGCTTGACCTTCCCTTCTTTGAAATAGAGCTTCGTCGGCACCAGGGATAAGCCCTTTTCATCGACTTTGCGCGCGAGTTTCTCTATTTCGGCACGATGCACCAGCAGCTTGCGCGCCCTGGTCGGATCGGGATTTTCGCGATTGCCGAATTCGTAGGGGCTGATATGCAGATTGTTGACATACAGCTCCCCCCCCATGATGCGACAGAAGGCATCCTTGAGATTTGCCTTGCCCAGGCGCAGCGATTTGACTTCGGGACCGAGCAGTACTATTCCGGCCTCCAGGACTTCGTCGATAAAATAGTCGTGGTAGGCTTTTTTGTTGTTTGCAATAATTTTAATACCCATGTTGTTCTTCGCTGCACTCCTCACCGGGTAGTATTTCTATAATTTCCGGCATGAACGTACCACGCGGAATGGCGCGGCTGCCAATCCGGATGATAAAAAAGGATCCGACCATGAAGGTAACACCCAATATGGCCGCCAACAGGTTGGGATCGATACGCAGAGCAAAAAATGCGCCGACCAGCTCTCCGAGCACCGCTCCAGCGATCAATGCCAGAAGCGGCACGACGTACAGCAGAAACGAGGCGAGCAAAAACTGCCCCGCCCGGCTGGCCAGCCGGACCTTGTCACCCACGACGGCACCGAGCACGTTGTGGGTTTCGACCAGCATGGAGCGTCCATCATCGCCGACATGGCAGATGCCCATGGCGGCGCATCCGGCGCAGAAGGTGCTTTTGCGGCACAAAACCATGGCCACATGGCGCCCTTGAAGCTCAACAACGGTTCCTGTTTCCTGCATCATGGCGAATTTCCCTTGGCACGCCCCCTGACCCTTGCTCAGGGGCGCCTACAGATCTTCTCCAGCTTCCGGAAATTGACTTGCGGCACTACCTGCGACAGGGATGCCCTTGAGCCGGTCCGGCGGCGATACCATGCCGCCCGAAACAATCAGCTTGAATGCTTCTTCAACCGACATACTCAGCACCGTGGCATCTTCTTCGGGAACGAGTATGTAGTAGCCCGAGGTCGGATTGGGTGTGGTCGGGATAAACACGTTGATGACCCGCCGGTCCGTTACGCGCTGCAACTCGCCTTCGCTGACACCGGTAACAAAACCGATGGACCATATTCCCCTGCGGGGATACTGAATAAGCACGACCTTGCGAAACCCTTGCCGGTCGCCGCTGAGCACGGTATCGGCCAACTGCTTGAACAGGGTGTAAATACCCTTAACCAGCGGGATGCGATAGACCAGATCCTCGGAAGCCTTGACCAGCTTGTTGCCGAAATAGTTGGTGGCCAACACACCGGCTGAAAGGATCAACAAAAGCGTCAGCACAACGCCAATGCCCGGCACCGGAAATCCGAACAGTTGCTCCGGTTGCCACTTCAGGGGCAGCATGCGCACCAGAAGCCCATCCATAAATCCGACGATCCATCGCACGACGACGATGGTCAACCAGACCGGCACCAATACCAGCAATCCGGTAAAAAAGTAACGCCGGAGCTTTTTGCGCAGAAACCGTTTCAGAACGGATGCACGAGACATGCAGATGCCCCTTATTGGTAATAATTACATGAAGGTATGATTATAAAGAGGCGCTTTAAGGATTGCAAGGTTTCCCGTCGAGGTACAGAGCCTTGACATCGTCAGTGCGACCGTAAGAGCACAAAAAGTCTTCAAGCTGCTCTGCAGCGGGCAAGTGTGACGGCTGCAACACCTGGAAATGAGCACCGTAACCAGCGGCCAGAGCTCCCATTTCCCCTGCGAGGCCGAGCGCTCGCGCACCCTGATAGGTTGCCATGTTAAGCAAAGTGCCGGGATCGAGATCATCGCCGAAATATTGGCGGGCGAATGCCACTTCATCCCACAGAGACAGGCTGTCACAACTGGCCAGACTGTCGGTGCCGAGCACCAGCGGTACGCCTGCCGCCCGATAACCGGCCACCGGGGCGCGGCCTATGCCGATGCGATGATTGGAGCGTGGGCAGAGCACCACATACACGCCGCGACCGGCGATGGTATCGATATCCTGCGCGGATACCTGAACCCCATGTACCAGCAGATCACCGGGTCTCAAAATATCATGCTGAGCCAACAAGCCGACCGGTGTCAATCCGGTTGCCGGAGGGATCCTGTCCCCCCAACCCACCTGAGGATAAAGTTGCTCGGCAAACGAACCGCTGCCATCGCGCACCAAGGCAGTTTCTTCGGGTGATTCGGCCACATGAATCGACTGGGTGAGCCCCAACTGCAGAGCGAGCCTGGTAAGCTGCTGTAAAAAATCCAGTGTCAGCGAATATATGGAGTGCGGCGCCAAGCCGTACACCATGGCACCGGGGGCATGGTCGAGCAGAATCTTGTGCAGAATATCCAGGGTTTGTCGATTGAGGTCGGGATCGGTTCCCAAGGCTTCGAGAAACAACCGCCCCCGCAACGGACAATTATCATAGGATGATCGTGCGAAAGGGCGCGACACGATGTCACCGACGGCACCGGTACCGCATCGGATAAGTCGTTGGATCCCCTCGCTAAGCGAAAAGATGAATTCTTCCTGCGGTACCCCACGCAACACACCGATCAAACGAAACAGCCAGTCCGTAAAACTGGCATATTCACATTCACCGGCGGATGCATCCCAATACGGAACGTGCGTCAATTCCAGGTGCGTATGGGCGTTGGCCATGGGCGGCAGCAGCACAGCATCACCAAAATCGACAACCTCTGCGGAAGCGTTCTGCGCGACAAGCCTGGACGCATCGCCCACATCGGCAATACGACCGTCACACACCAGCAATGCACCATCTTCAATGCATGGTTCGACGATGGGCAGCAGATAGCGTGCCCTGAAAATCACTGTGCCGGCGACCGCCATGGGCAGATTCATCAGATGGCATTGCGCAGATTGCCCTGGCCGGGCGATTCGGTTTTTTGCGCCGTAGGCTCATTCTTTTCGTCGACGAACACCAGTTTCGGTTCGTAGGCGGCAGCCTTGTCGGCATCGATGTCCAACCAACTTGCGATGATGACCTTATCACCTCTGGAAACCATCCGCGCGGCAGCGCCGTTGATACAGATCACCCCGCTACCCGGTTGCCCTGCGATCGCATACGTCTGAAAACGGGTACCGTAGGTAACGTTCCAGATATCAACCGCTTCGTACGGAAGGATATCGGCAAGCTTCAATAATTCGGAATCGATGGTAACGCTGCCTTCATAGTCAAGATCTGCCCCGGTAACCGTGGCCCGATGAATTTTGGATTTGAGCATTTTCCGTTTCATGGGAAAGTCAAACCTCCTCAAAGAGATAGTTATTGTCGATTAATCGGGTCTTGCCGATGCGTACTGCCAGCAGCAGAACCGAATTTTCATCCACACGGTCGACATTTTCCAACGTATCGCCGTCGCAGATTTTTACATAGTCGACCTGGGCGTCCGGTTCGCGTCCAATGCGTTCACGTACCAGGCCGATCAGACGCCGGGAGTGCTTTTCGCCATGCGTGGCGGCGGTACGTGCCTGACGCAAAGCGTCAACCAGAGCCAGTGCTTGCTTGCGCTCTATCGCGGACAGAAACACGTTGCGCGAGCTCATGGCCAGACCGTCGCGCTCACGGACCGTCGGCATGCCGACGACTTCGATGGGCATATTAAGATCGGTGACCATACGCCGCAAAACCGTCAATTGCTGAAAGTCTTTCCGCCCGAAAAGCGCCAGGTGAGGCTGAACGATATTGAACAGCTTGCAAACCACCGTGGTCACGCCGCGAAAATGCCCCGGACGGCTTTCCCCACAAAGGGTTTTGGTCAAACCCTCGACATTGACGTAGGTTTTATAACCATTCGGGTACATCGACTCCGGACTGGGATGAAACAGGATATCGACGCCCGCCTCACGCGCCAACTCAGCGTCACGTTTCAAATCCCGCGGATAAGATGTGAAATCTTCGTTGGGACCAAACTGGGTCGGATTAACAAAGATGGAAGCGACCAGCAAATCACCGCGCTTACGGCCTTCGCGCATGAGGGAAAGATGTCCTTCATGCAGATAACCCATGGTCGGCACCAGTACGATGCGTTTGCCGCCCTGACGCGCTTCAACACAGCGGCTCTGAACAACTTCAATATCGTTAATAATTTCCATGGTATTGCAGGAAAACTCCATATCAGGAAAAGCTGTGTTCGGGTCCTGGGAAAGCGCCCGTCTTCACCTCACCGATATATTCCTTGACCCCCTTGCGGATAACGGAGGCAACATCGGCATATCGCTTAACAAACTTGGGTGAATATTTTTCACACAGACTGAGAATATCGTGAATCACCAGCACTTGACCGTCACAGTCAACACCGGCGCCGATGCCGATAGTGGGTATGTCCAACGATGCGGTGATCTGACCGGCGAGTCCCGCTGGAATGCCTTCGAGAACAATGGCGCAAGCACCGGCGGCCTGCACAGCGCGTGCGTCGTTCAATAACTGCCGTGCCTGCTGATCATGTTTACCCTGGACGCGGTAACCGCCCATGCGATGGATAGACTGGGGAGTCAACCCGATATGCCCGACAACGGGAATATCCATATCCACGATGGCTCGAATGGTGCCGCTGATATGCTCTCCGCCTTCGAGTTTGACCGCCTGGGCACAGCCTTCCTTGACGAGACGACCGGCATTGAGACGGGCTTCGCGCAAGTCCACCTGGTAGGACAAAAAGGGCATATCCGCCACCAGGAAAGCTTGACCGAGTCCCCTGGCGACAGCACGGCAATGGTAGATCATTTCGTCCATGGTCACCGGCAGGGTATGGTCATAGCCGGCCACTACCGGTCCTACGGAGTCACCTACCAGCACCATATCGATGCCTTCGAGATCCATCAGTCGGGCAAAGGGGTAATCGTAGGCTGTCAGCATGGCGATTTTTTCGCCTTGCGCCTTCATGCGCTGGATATCGAGCACCGTTTTACGTGTTTGCATGCGCACTCTCCGTCACCCACCCGGATCGTAAGGATTAAGACCAAAAAAAAAGGCCTTCGGACGCCGTCCGAAAGACCTGTGCCTGTACAGTGAAGGAGGGCACTCCTCCACTCTTGGTACAACTGCCTTCCGTCCCGGTCCGATGGATCCAGGCGGTATGAAACTTTTATTGAAAGGGAAAAGACTCATAAGCTCCGGCACATGTTCCGGGCCTGTCTTAAATCTCTGTCAGGACGACACCTATACCATACACTAAGGATGCTGTCCAGATTTTTCCCGATCACCCCCGCCGAGCAACGATTCGAGGGTCGCCATCACGACAACAAAAGGATGATAATCGGCAGGTATACTCCCTTGCAATCGAGCCTGCTGATCCCTCAGCACGCGCAGGCGCGAACTGCGCATGGACAAATAATGCTGACAATCACCCCGGGTTTCACGCCACACTGCCAGCGCCACCTCGAATCCCAGTGAGCCGAATTTGCTATGCAGACTCTGCCAGGCCAGTCGATCCCAACGTTCCAACGACTGTACCTGGGCAAGGCTTTCGATGATGGCGGGCAGTCCAAGTTGCTGTTTAACCCGGGACAGCAACTCGGCCATGGTCAAAAGATCCTCGCCGGTCAAAAGTGCCAGGTTGGCAACCGGCAAAAAATCCTCCAGATAGTTCAAGGCGGCGCATTTCTTTGCGGACAACTCATCAAGCCCGTCCTGCGAAAGTGCAAACGCCTGTTCGGACAGTGCTTGCCTGATATCATCCGGAAGGATGGTATCGAGAATGGCCAGGTAACTGCTGATATCGCGTTGAAACGCCTCCACAACGGAAGGTTGCAGGGGGATGCCAAGCTTGCGCACCAGGGCCCATCGACACATTTCCTCCAGGGTCTTTTCAAGACGCAGCAACCATTGCACCTGACGCTCTGCTGTCCACCGATGGTCATCGGCAGCCACGATGCGACGAATCCGGGGTCCATCGAGTACTTCATCGAAAAGCAGGTAAAGGGCCGCAACCTCAGACAACTCGGCGCCGGTCTGGCGGCACAATCGGCCACACATGGCACTACCCGCCTGGTTGATAACGCGGTTGGTCATGACCGTTGCCGCAATCTCCCGGGCCAGGGGATGCGACGGCAAGGCTTGGCCGAATCTTTCAACCAGGCGCGGGGGGAAATAGTCGCGCAGGCAACCTTGTCCCAAATAGGAATCGGGCAGGTCACTCTGCAACAGAGCATGGTACATCTGCATTTTGCTGTACGCCATAAGAACAGCCAGTTCCGGCCGTGCAAGGGCACGCTCGGGACGGGCCATGGTTTGTTTGAGGTTTGGCAGTTCATGCGCTGCCGGATCAAGAAACCCGGCATTGGAAAGACTTTCCATCTGAGCGAAAAAAGACTCCAGCCTGTCGGCGCAACGGGCCCGATCAAGACTCAGGCAAAGCCCTTGTTTACCGCAATCGTCCAGCACCGCCTGGCAGATTTCTTCGCCCAACGACTCAAGCATGCGGTCGCGCTCTTCCAGAGTAGCGAGCTGTCCTGCATCGATAAGCTGACGCATGAGGATTTTGAGATTAACCTCGCGATCGGAACAGGCGACCCCGCCAGCGTTGTCGACAGCGTCAATATTAATGCGACCACCGCACAGGCTGTATTCCACACGGGCACGCTGGGTAAATCCCAGATTGCCTCCCTCCCCCACCACCTTAACCTTCAATTGTCTGGCATCGATACGCACGTTGTCATTGGACCGGTCACCAACCTGCTGGTGCGTTTCTCCATCCGCCTTGAAATAGGTGCCGATGCCGCCATTCCACAATAGATCGGCCGGCGCCGTCAGAATCATTCGCACCAGGCCCGGTCCGTCGGTGGATCGCTGATGCGTGCCCAGCCAGCTGCGAACTTCCGAGGAAAGGGGAATATCCTTGGCATCCCTGGGGAAAACACCGCCCCCGGCAGAGATCAGGCCAGGCGCGTAGTCGGCCCAACTGGAACGAGGCAGGTCAAACAGGCGGCGCCTTTCAGCAAAAGAGAGCATCGGATCCGGGTCGGGATCGAGGAAAATATGCCGATGATCGAAGGCCGCCAACAGGCGCAAATTGTCGGACTGAAGCAAACCGTTGCCGAAAACATCCCCGCTCATATCCCCGATGCCGATGACGGTCAAAGTTTTATCGGCATGGGAGGCATCCAGTTCATATAGATGTCTTTGCACGCTTACCCACGCACCACGTGCTGTAATACCGAGCTTCTTGTGATCGTAACCGTGGGAGCCTCCACTGGCAAAGGCATCCCCGAGCCAAAAACCGTATTCCGCGGAAACAGCGTTGGCCCGATCGGAAAAATGTGCGGTACCCTTATCGGCGGCGACTACCAGATAGCTATCGTAATCATCGTAAGCCACCAGTTGCGCGGCCCTGTGGGGCACGCCATCCACAAGATTATCCGTCACGTCAAGCATGCCGTGCATAAAATCTTCGTAAGCCTTCGCCACCTGAACTTGCGCCGTTTTCTGCCTGGCAGACAGGTTTTTGACGACAAAACCACCCTTGGAACCGACGGGCACGATCAAGGTGTTTTTGATCATCTGGGTATTCATCAAGTCCAATACCTCGTCGCGCATCCCCTCGGGCCGATCGCACCAGCGAATCCCGCCCCGGGCCACCTTGCCGCCACGCAAATGAATCGCCATCATCGACGGGGAATGCACAAAAATCTCATACAGGGGTCGCGGCGACGGCAGATCCATGATGCCCATGGATGCAATTTTGAATGCCAGAGGATGTCCAGCCAGGTTTTCGCAAAGGAAATAATTGGTCCTTACCGTGGCATCGACAAGATTGAAAAGGGTTCGCAAAATCGAATCCTGCCGCAGATCCGACACGCTATTGAGCGCCTCAACCAGGGCATGTCGCAAAGGAGGCAGAAGGTTTTCCTCCTTGTGTCTCAGGGCAGAAGCGTCCCCACTGCCTTGAAACCTGGCTTCAAAATAGTCATACAACAGTTGGGCCACCGTGATATTGCCGTTCAGAGCCCTGCTCACTTCCCCCCGGCCATAAGGTTGCCCCAGCTGTTGCAGATAATCGCGGTACGCTCTCAGAACACTGATCTGACGCCAACTCATGGCGGCGGTAGTGACGAGTTTGTTCAGCGAATCGCTTTCTGTCAGGCCTGATCGTATGGCGGATAATGCGTCGAGCAACGGGCCTTTTACCGAAGCGGCTTCAGGGTGACAGGTCGGCAGGCGGACGGCAATGCTGTGAATGAAACAGTGCGCGGCTTCATCACCGATTTCAAAATCAACATTGGTTTGCACTTCAAGGCCGAGGTTTTCCAGTACCGGCATAATTTTACCGAGGGGCAAGGTCTGCATGCCGTAATACTGTAAGAGGTATTGCTCCCCCTCCCCGGGGAGCGGTCCCCACAGGGCAAAATTTTCATGGCCTTTTTGCAGCAACGTATCCAGAGCTTTGATATCACGTACCGCAAACCTGGGGTGCACAAGAGCACGATATTCGCGGGATAAAACCGGCAAATAGCGGGCAGTCAACCGGGCGCCTTCGGCGGGCCCATGCAGCTTTTCAAGGAGGAGGCCGCATTTTTCCTCCCAGGAGCGACCGATGCGCGTCAATACCCGTTCAAGCCTGAGGATATCAATCTGATCATGACCGGTAGCAAACGGGCAGCGGACCTGCAAAGTGACGGTGTCGGCCCCCCCCTGGCTGATATGCACGGACAATTGATCGGTCTGCAGATAGCGATGCAAATGAAGTTCCATCCGATGCAGGTTATCCGTCGAATAAAATCGACGCGGCAGCATCACAACCAGCGTCAACCAGCCGGCGGCCAAACCTGGAACGGTGACAACCTTGACCGTGCCATCGCGATAGAGCTGCGTCAGGGCGCGTATAATGCGTGTCAATTCAACGCGCTGGATCAAAAACAGCTCGATGGTCGGAAATCCATCAAGCATCTCCATGGTTTTTCGCCAGTCGTGACTCTGGACACGGATACCAAGTGAATGCAACACCTGTTGGATACGGCGCCGCAAGGGTGGCAGGGAGATATTACCCTGAACCCGCCCCTGAGCTGTCAGCATCCCGGCAAAAACGTGTTCCCGACACAGTTCCGGATCGATATTTTCACGCAAAGCCAGAAACAGCAGTTGCTCCTCCGGACGTACCGGACTCGGCTGATCACCTGGCACCACGGTAACGGTCTCATGGCGCAACATGCGCTGTCGAAACGAGGTGGGCATTTCACATAAAACCTGCCCGGTATCGGGAAAAACCTCCCAATTGCCGGGGATAAACCCTATGGCCGCATCATGTTTCTGGAACAGCACCAATTCCCCATCGTCGCGTAATCGGATATCGATGCAACGATAAGCAACCAATTCAAAATTGCCGGCTTGCAACCATCGCCAAAATGCCCCATAGCCGTCCGCTGTTGCCAGACCTTGCAGTTGCTCCAGACAATGCCTCATAGCCGGCTGATCCACAGCCAACTGCTCCATCCCTTGGACCAGGTGCCGCACATCCTCCACCAAATGCGGATCTACATCCGGCAAAAAACTCTGTAATTCAAAGATCATCATCGACAGATGCGATACGTTACGACCTGCACGCACCGGAATTCGAAGGCCTTGCCGATCCCGAACACCGATTATCGGATGTGCCACAACCCGAAAGCGCAAAACTCGCTGTTTGACCAAACCAATGATGGCATCGAACAAATAGGGAACATCCGGGGCGCATGCAATAAGCCAGAAGCGCCCCGTTTTTGCCAGAGGGAACAACCCAACCGAAGCGCCATGGTTATCCCCACTGCCTGCGACAGCGGACATCAAATATTCGATGAGTTGCGCCAATTCTTCAGCAGTCATCAATGAAAATGCCGTGGGAGCAGCATGTTCCATCAATTTTTCGGTCAGCAACACCATGGTTTCCAGAACCTCGGGATCATGCCGAGACGCCAGAAGTTGCAAGGCCTGCCTGGACAGAAGCTGGATCGGATCGGACGATTGAGAAGCTGTCGTATCTGCGGTCATTGAATATCTCCCTCCAGGAGTCCGTGGAACTATACGGTCCGAAGCGAAAACCTGGATTTTTGAGAACGGATTTAGCTCGTTTGAGGGTTCATTGGTAAATCTACGGGCCAAAAAGAAGCTGAAACATGGCCAAAACTTCAAATTAACTGGCGACTCATGAATAGTCCGACAACCTCCTGGTGCTGGAGAATAAGCAGTGTCTTCTCAAGAGGTTAAACGATACAGGTGAGGATGCAAGAAAGATACGGGCAATCCCCCCCTGCAGGGTTAACCTGCAGAGCTTTAAACAAGCCACGGCAAGTATGACTTATCTATGCCGCTACCGTAAACAACATTTAATGTTGTATACTGTTCAAGTCTGTTCCATTTAAGATATGTTTTACCCTATAATGCTTATGAAATGTTCTAATTTGAACTGTGTGCGCCGCTAACGGAGGAGGGAAGCCCTGTCTCTCTGCACAGGCTGCCTGCAGCCAGCCTTTCTTGTCCTCCAATCTACGCACCATCCCTATGTCTGCAATAACTGGTTTTGCTTCCCCAAGGAAGGAAAGACGCCGAAAGGCCGTTGCCTGCTTGCATCAACCGCCTTGATATAAAATTTTTCAAAAACTTTCCACTCAATAGCCATCCATCAAAAGGCACATATTTTATTCGGGTTAAGGAGAACTTTTATGAAAAAGCAAATTGTTATTTGCATGGGGAGTTCCTGCTTCAGTCGCGGCAACGACCGAAACCTTGAAGTTATTGAAGAATTCATTGCCGAGCACAAGATGGAAGACCTGGTCGATTTGCGCGGGAGCCGTTGCGAAGGGAAGTGTGACCACGGGCCCATCCTTAAAATCGACGACCAGTTATTCTCTCACACAAACAAGGCTGACATCCTAAAAATTTTGCAGGAAAACCTGGTTACAGGAGATTAGCTATCATGATTCAAAATCCGCCCCTCCAACCCCCAATCTACACCCGCGAAACGGAATGCCAGGACTGCTCCAAATGTGTGCGATATTGTCCTGTCAAGGCGATCAAGGTCGCCGATGGCCAGGCCAGGATCGTGCCGGAAAAATGCGTAGCCTGCGGTACTTGTGTTCGCGTATGTCCGGCCAATGCCAAACGCGTTCGCGACGATCTTGATCAGACCAAGCGGATACTGGATTCCGACGCCAGAGTTTTCGTGTCACTGGCGCCATCTTTTGTCAGCGAATTTCCAGATATCCCTACCAGCCATATCATCGCTGCACTGTACAAACTTGGTTTTTCCGGCGTAAGCGAAACCGCTCTGGGAGCCCAGGAAGTCTCCGCCCTGGTGGCCACAGATCTTGCCAAAGGAGAAAACCGCCTGTATCTCTCGTCGGCCTGCCCTGCTGCCGTTACCTATATCCAGAAATATCTGCCAGAACTTTCCGACTCCATAACCACCGTTTTATCCCCTCTACTGTCACACTGCACGATGCTCAGGGAACATTTCGGTGCGGATATCCGCATCGTATTTATCGGACCCTGCGGCGCTAAAAAGAACGAGGCCGATCGCCATCCGGAACTGCTCGACACCGTTATCACTTTTGCAGACCTGCGGCAATGGCTTGAAGATGAAGGGATTGACCTGACAACCCTGCAACCCGGCACCAACGACAAGTTCGTACCGGAAGCCTCGCAAGAAGGGGCTCTCTACCCGGTGGAAGGTGGCATGATCGAAACGGTGCGGCTACAAGGTGGCGGGGAGAATGCACGCTGCATCACCGTTGCCGGCATCAACGGCATCCGCCACGTTCTGTCCGGATTCAAACCAAAATCACTGCCCCAACCGCTGTTCATGGAATTGCTGGCCTGCCGCGGCGGATGCATTAACGGCCCCTGCGCTCAGCTTCGTGAAGGAAACCTGGACCAATGGCAGGAGGTTATCGCCCGCACCGATGTGCCTGCGGCGCCCATTCATCGCATCCCGCGAAACGATATCATCGAGACCATTGCCGACCAGCCCTTGCAGATCGTCCACTACAGTGAAAATGAGATCCGTGAGGCTCTGCGTCTGATCGACAAGGAAAAGCTCGAGGACGAGCTCAACTGTGGCGGATGCGGTTATGAAACCTGCCGGGATTTTGCCGAAGCGATACTCTCAGGCCATGCCGAAGCATCCATGTGCCTGTCCTATTTGCGTCGACAGGCCCAGCGCAAAGCCAACGCACTGCTGCACTGCATACCTTCAGCCATTGTGCTGGTAGACAAGGATCTGCGGGTTCTCGATTGCAACCGACAGTTTGCCGAACTTTTCAGTGAAGACCTGGCAGAAGCTTACGATCTGCGCCCGGGACTGAAAGGCGCCGTACTTGAACATATATTACCCTTCCCTCAACTGTTTAAGCACGTTCTGGACAGTGGGGCGACCTTACAACACGACGCTTTGCATGCTGAAAATCGCATCTTCCAGGTCAATATTTTCCCCATTGAGCCCGGCCAGGTCACCGGCGGTGTCATTTGCGACATCACTGCCCATGAAATGCCACGCGAAATGATCGCCAAACGGGCCCGCGAAGTTATTCATAAAAACCTCAAGACCGTTCAGGAAATCGCCTGCAAACTCGGTGAAAACATGGCGGATACGGAAATTTTATTGCGCTCGCTGGCGGAAGGCTTTTCACCGGTTAAACCCCAAGACGACGACTACAGCAAGGACAGGTAATCTTTCATGAGCAATTCGCTGTTTGTTGAAATCGAATCGTTCCAATACAACTGCGAGGGTGAGGATATCTGCGGCGACTGCTTCGTGATGCAAAAGACGCCGGGCTTCAACCGCATCATCGCCGTCTTGTCGGACGGCCTGGGGCATGGCGTCAAAGCCGGCATTCTGTCCAACATGACAGCCTCCATGGCACTTAAATTCATTGCCAGCAATCAGGCTATCATACCCTCAGCCGAAATCATGATGGATGCATTGCCGGTGTGTCAGACGCGAAAAATCAGCTATTCCACCTTTTCCATTGTCGATTACATGCCCGGCGAGGGAGCCCGTATTATCGAAATGGATAACCCCCCCCTTATTCACATTCGAAACGGCGAACTGGTTGATCCGACCTACAAGGAAGTCTGGTCTCCGCGACATGAAAACCGCAAACTGCGTATATACGAAGTAGACGTGCAATCGCAGGACCGTTTGATCATCATGTCGGACGGCATCAGTCAGGCCGGACTCGGGTCCGACCAATACAAACTCGGATGGCGGCGTCAGGGGTGCGCCAAATTTGCCCTCGACCTGATTCGAAACGAACCGTCCATTTCGGCCCGGAATCTATCCAGAAAAATTGTCGAAAAAGCCCGGGACCTTGAAAAAAACCGCAAACCGGGCGACGACATGACGGCCGCGGTGTTTTATTTTCGGGTACCGCGTCGAACCATTTTATTGACCGGCCCGCCCTTCTCCAAAGGCTACGACCAGGAATACGCCTGGATTCTTTCCGCTTTCCGCGGCAGCAAGGTTATCTGTGGCGGGACTTCCGCCGAGATCGTGGCACGCGAATTGGGTCGGGAGATTCACACCGATTTGTCGACCGTGGCGAACGGCATTCCGCCCATAGCCTGCATGGAAGGGGTCGATCTGATTACCGAGGGCATTCTGACCCTCACCCATACGGCTCAGCTGCTCGAAGCCGGCGAAGCGCCCCAGGAAAAAAACGGCGCGGCCCAGTTGACCAACCTGCTGCGTGACAGCGACAGTATCCAGTTTGTCATCGGCACCAAAATCAACGAGGCCCATCAGGACCCCCGTCATCCGGAAGACCTCGAGATACGGCGCAATATTACCAAGCGTCTGGCCAAGGTTCTGGAAAAGAAATATCTCAAGGAAGTTAACATCCGGTATATTTGACATTCATAAAACCAGGAAGTTTCACTGCGGAGATCGACCGGAACGCAGAGAAACCCCTATGAGATCAAAACAGGTTCTCTGCGAACTCTGCGTTCTGCGGTAAATATTCAGATTTTTGAAGGCAACCTGATTATCCCCGCGTGTACTGGATGAAGATTGTCAATCCTGCAGATTGTTCAACACAGGCAGCAGGTTCCCAGCATCCACCCGTTCCATACCGGCGACAGGCCTTAATATACGGATAAACTCGGCGTGCTCCGGATGCTCTGGACGATGTACGGCCCGTCCGATGTAATCCTGCTCGGAAAAGGTCCCCCAGTTAACCAATCGGCTGAAGTAAACCTCAAAGCCAAACCCATGCGCCAAAGTTACAAAATCCGGCATTTCCCGGTAATTGTTTTGTTGAACGACGAAACTCAGCTTCACCGGAATATTCAAGCTCTGAATAAAGGCAAGATTGCGCAATAACCTGGTAAAATCGCCGCCGCGGCGGTTGAGGGCGTAAGTGGATGGGGCAGCTGCATCAACGGATATCTCTGCGGATCGTACCAGCTCCCGGGCACAGGGCATGGACTCCCACATGGCATGATCCCAAAGCATGCCGTTGGTATGCAGACGAATCGTATGCAAGCGGGGGAATTCCGTCTTATTTAACCCCTGCAACAACGATCGGTACGAAGAGCTCCCAAACGGATCACCAAAACCGCTGACTGTCATTTCCTCAACATGTGGTCCGATAGCGCGCCGCCATTGGGCCTCGATCTGACGTATGCGCCCCTGAGTACGCCTGCCTGGTTGCATGAAATCCCGCCGGCAGCTGCCACACGCCAGGTTGCAGCCATGATCATAGCAAAGATTGATACGACGCGGCCCAAAGGGCAAGTGCAGGATTTCATGTTGCAATATATCCCGAAGGTCGGCATCCTCGACATCCTTCAACGGCATCACCGGCACCGTACATCCCGCCAGGTGCGGGCAACGTCGATGATTGCACCGCCCGAAACCTCCATCCGTCACAGCCCGGCGTTGACGTTTAGCTTCCGGGCCATTCCAGATCGCCGAAAAAGGAGTTTGCAGTACATTGCCCAGGGGCACGCTCAACCAGGAGGGACAACAGGCAAAAACAGAACCATCGGCGTGAATTTCGCACCAGTTGAACGGCTGAATGCAAACCAGGCGATCGTCATCTAACATGCTCTTTTACTCCACAGGGGCAATCAGGGACTGAATCTCACAACACTTCAGGCGGACCTGATGTCCATTCCACAGACTGTCACAATTAATTTGTTTCAGACAGACTGATGACGGACTGATGATCCATGTGTTCACCGGGAGAAGAATATTGAGTACCCACAAGAATACCGAAAAGTCCGTTCTAAACTCCAAAACACCATTAAATAAGAAGCCACTTAGAGCCAGGCATCATTTATCCAAAATACTGTGACCGAGCAATGTAGCAGATATTCCCCAAAAATAAAAAAAGCCCACAGGCGTTAATGCCTGGGGCTTTTTTTATTTTTGAGACTGGCTCCGAAACTGTTCACTAGAACACCTTCGGAGACCACATCCGCAAAACGAATTACTGAGCAGCAGGAGCTTCTTCGGTCACAGCTTCAGCAGCAGGAGCTTCGGTAGCTTCAGCAGCTACGTCGGCAGTTTCAGAAACTTCTGCAGGAGCTTCTTCCATAGCCTGGTCCATTTCAGGTGCAACTTCCTGAGTCTGCTCTACAGCAGCAGGAGCCTCTTCTTTTTTCTGACAAGCTACAGTCATACCAGCCATAAGAAGCACGCAAAGGAAAACAAGAACTTTCTTACTCATGACAAATCTCCTAAACCCCATTAATTGTGTACTGAAAAATCGTCTGTCACCGTGACAGACGGCCACGAAAATACTCTTTTTTACAACAAAATCAATAGAAATTTTTTCAGCGGATTTTTTCTAAAAACACGCTCGTTTCAAAAATTTTTTCCCTTTATATTTCAATAAGTTACAAATTGGACTCAGCCACCGATGCTGTCTCTCGACAAAACGGTGCCGAGAGAAGCGAAAAACGATTATTTCAAAAACATGGAAATTCCAAAATCCTGGGCGCGTCGATACCCCTCAATTTCATTTTCAGAACCCGCGTGTAAGCCAACGCCTGACAAAATAGCATGCTGTTCGATTTCATCCGGTGACCAACCTTGACTTTTCAAAAAATGCAGCGCGCGGCGGGTTGCACCTTCGGGCCCTCTATCCTTTACCCAAAAATGCGCATCCACACTCGGAACGACGCGGTAGTTCGGATTACCAAGAGCGGGCTTAGCTCGAATGACAAGAAAGTAGGTCTTCATAGCAAACCTTTATCAACGAGCTGAACAACTGTGCATACACCTACGACAGGTTTTAGTATATTTTGCAGTGATAAGTGAGCCCGTAAGATCGGAAATACTCTAACACCCACCACCTCCAAGTGCAAACATTAATTAGAACACAACGACCTAGCCTGAATAACTCTCAAGGATCCAGCACGCCAAGATCGGGATCTCGACACTGCCATTGTTCAAATTCATGCCGGGTGTTGAGATTGGCAAACATAGCCCAGTCCGGGCTGAAACAGCGTGCCTCTGCCTCCGGAACATGCAAGGTATTCAGCGACTGCAAAAACTTGTAAAGGGACGTTTTCCCGGCGCGAAGATAAACCTCTATTTCGTCAATAATTTCCCGACTATAAAAAGCATTAAAAGGTTCAATATGCGTGCCGAACTTGGTCACACAAGCATCCGCATCTGCTTCACGAAGACGTTTTTGCATATGCAGAATGAAATCGAGATGAATAAATGGCATGTCGCAGGCTAGCAGGTACACATAGTGGGATAAGGCAGCTTTCAAACCGATATGCAAGCCTCCCAAGGGTCCTTTTCCGGAAAACTCGTCATTCACCAGCGTAAACGGCGCCCCCTTATACATATCGGGAGTATTGGTAACCACGATAATCTGGTCAAATATTGCGGCCAATGTGTGACCATGATGCCGTAACAGATGATGGTTTTTGACTTGCAGTAGCTGCTTGTCAAAACCCATCCGGCTGCTCTTGCCACCCGCCAAAATGACTGCGCTGCCAAAAAGCATGAAACACCTCGGGGGGGAATAATGTTTGGTACGTCCTGCGACCTGTAAAATGCGCTGTGCCGTGCGTTCAGCTATCTTGCAGATATATAGCAATGCGACTCAGGATGCATCGCCAAAACATGAAAAATTGGCATAAACATTCAGAGACTGACCGCGTGCAAACCCAATCAGAGTCATGCCGACTGAACGCGCCAGCTCGATGGCGCGGCTGGTAGGTGCAGACCTCGATACAATAGCTCCGATACCGCGACGCGAAACTTTGGCGACAATTTCAGAAGACACCCGTCCACTTGTGAGAATGATCTTGTCGTCAATGTTTATACTTTGCAGCAACGTATGGCCTATGATCTTGTCCAGCGCATTATGCCTGCCGATATCATCTTCGAACAGCAGAATATCACTGCCATCGCTCAACGCGCAACTATGGACCCCGCCTGTCCGTAGAAACAGGTCCGACCGGCCTCCAAATGTCTCCATAAGGAGACAAATGCGTTGAGGATCCAGCACAGCGGCATCGCAGGCGAAAAAACACTCCCGACCAGGAATATCGGCTCCCAGGGTTTTACCCCCCTGCCCCCCGGCGGTGGTGACCGTGCGAGGCCGCACATTCAAATCGGACGACATATCCTGTAACCGGACATGCGCTTGACGCCCTTCATCATCAATATGCAGATGCAGAATATCAGACGCAGATCTAACGATTCCCTCAGCATGTAGAAACCCTGTCACCAATTCCCGTAATGAGCGCGGAGTGCATAACAGGGAGATAAACTTTTGCCCATTGAGATAGAGGGTTATTTCGTGTTCGGCAACAACCGTGTCATTGCGTCGTTTAAGAACGCCACCGGCATAGGTAAGAATAGAAAATGAACGACAGTCCCTGGATTCCATCAACGTTCTCTTTCCGCGTAAGTTTCAACCAAATAAAGCATAACGAAATCTTTAAAAAAATGCATCCCCTCGCACAAGCGCACGAGGGGATGCTGATTGCTAAACGGCAATGATGCAGACGAGCCGTTAATCCCTCATGCGTTTAGGTACAAATTTTTCATCGTTGAGGATCAGGGTCACAACCACACCGAGGGCCAACAGGGCAGATGCCGACATGAAAACATAGCGGCCGGCCTGTCCGGCGAAGTTGTCTTTAAAGTAAGCTACGAGTTGGGGCCCGACGATACCGCCCATGCCCCAGGCAGTCAAAATTACGCCATAAACAACTGGCATCAGGCGGGGACCATAAGTATCCAGAACATAAGAAGGCATGGTACCAAAGCCGCCACCATAGCACAGCAGTACGTAACAAACGCCGAGGCTGAAGATAATAGCGTTGTTGATGAAAAGCAGCCCGACAAAGACAAAGATTTGAGATGCGAGCATCAGGCGAAAAGCGTTGGTACGCCCAATTTTGTCAGAAAGACCGCCCCAGAAGAAACGTCCAATACCATTGAACAGAGAACTGATACCGATCAGGGTAGCACCGGAGGCAGCAAGCTTGGCGATGACGGCGGGATCGGAAAGCTGGATGCTATCGTAAGCTTTTTTAAGGATATCCTGCAGCATCGGGGACTGGAAACTGATGAACATGATCCCGGCGCAGACATTCAGGAAGAGGACCAGCCACATCATGACAAAACGACCGGAAGCAAGACATTCACCAGCGGTGATCGATTCATGGTCATGGGCAGCGCGGGTATTCATTTCAGCCGCAGCGGCAGCTCCGGCAGCATGGATTTCCAATTTGGTAGGAGGAACCCAACCGGTCGGCGGATTAACCATAAAATAGCCGGGGATAAGGGTCAACACCAGCATAACGGCACCGAGGGTGTAAAAAACATTAACCAGATTGCCATTAAACATTTCCAGAGCAATGGGGCCGAGGATTTTGGCCATAAGCAAAGCACCGAAGCCGAAACCCATAACAACCATGCCGGTTACCAAACCTTTTTTATCCGGGAACCACTTGGCGGCAACGGAAACGGGGGTCACATAGCCCATGCCCAGGCCAAGGCCGCCGATAATCCCGTAACCAAGGTAGAGGAGAACCAGCGACTGGATGGAAAGCGCATAGGCGGCGATGAAATATCCGACACCAAAAAGCAAACCTCCACTCATGGCCAACATCTTCGGTGGGATTTTGCCCTGGGCCATCTTAACGCCGCCGACGGAAGCACCTACGCCCAAGAAAAAGATAGCCAAGCTGAAAGCCCAAGCGGCCTGGGTATTGCTCCAGCCATAAGTAGCAATTAAAGGCTTCTGCCAAAAACTCCAGGCATAAACGGTACCGAGAGCGACCTGCAACAGCGTCGCCATGGTGGCGATAGTCCAACGATTGGGCAGTTTCTGTAAAGACATGAAAACCTCTCCTTAAAAAAATAACCTACCAATGCCAGGGGGTACGGATGCACCCCCTGCCTCACCTACATCAGCGGATTCCATCTGCTTCTTCGGACCAGTCCCAAGCAAGCTTTTCCAATCTGGCCGCACAAGATTTGAATTCAGGAATCTTGGCGATAGGATCGAGAACCGGATTGGTCAGGGCGTTGGCCGGGCCGTCGGCAAAATGGAAAGGCATGAAAATAACGTTTTCTTTCAGTTTTTCGGTAACCCTTGCGGTAGCCTGAACGGCACCGCGACGGGTAGAGACCCTGACCTTGTCGCCATCGACGATACTAAGCTTGCGAGCAGCTATAGGGTTGATTTCCACGAAAGACTCGGGATACAGGTTGTTAAGCCCGTCAACTTTACCGGTCATGGTTTTGGTGTGGTAATGGTAGAGAATCCTGCCGGTGGACAGAATGAGCGGATAATCGCTGTCCGGGGTCTCGGCGCTTGGCTTGAATTCCCAGGGTTTGAGCAGACCGAGACCTCGAGCGCACTTGTCCTTATGCAGGAACTTGGTACCGGGGTGATCGGTGGTCGGACAAGGCCATTGCAGGGATTCGTTTTCCAGACGGGCATAGCTGATGCCGCCATAGGAAGGCGTAATCGAGGCAATTTCCTCCATGATTTCCGAAGCGTTGGCGTAGCTCTTGGCATAACCAAGCTTGGCCATCATTTCCTGCAGGATAACCCAGTCGGCCTTGGCCTGTCCGGGTGCGGGGATAGCGCGACGCACACGCTGCACACGACGCTCGGTATTGGTGAAGGTGCCATCCTTCTCGGCGAAGGAAGCCGCCGGTAGCACAACATCGGCCAGTTCAGCGGTTTCAGTCAGGAAGATATCCTGCACCACAAGGAAATCCAGCGCCTCGAGGCCTGCCCGCACGTGCTTTTGATCAGGGTCGGAGAGCATGGGGTTTTCACCCATGATGTAGAGGAACTTGATCTCCCCTTTGCCAGCCATAGGAATGATTTCGGTCACGGTATGACCGGGTTCGGTGGAAAGCTTAACACCCCAGGCTTTTTCGAATTTGGCCACTGCCTCGGGGTTGGCGACTTTCTGATAGCCGGTAAAATCACCCGGCAGGCAGCCCATATCGCACGCGCCCTGCACGTTGTTCTGGCCCCGCAGCGGATTGACGCCGGAGGATTCCTTGCCGATCTGACCACACAGCAAAGCCAGGTTGGAGGTGCCCATAACGCCACTGGTACCGGTGCTGTGCTGGGTTACGCCCATGGAGTAAAAAATGGATGCGGCCTTGGCTTTAGCATAAAGACGCGCGGCAACCCGGATATCTTCGGCGTTGATACCGCAGATTTCCGCTACTCTTTCCGGCGTGTATTCCTTGATAACCTTGGCCAATTCTTCGTAATTTTCGCAACGCTGCTTGATGAAGGCTTCGTCCTGCAGACCTTCCTCAATGATGACATTCATCATGCCGTTATACAGGGCAACGTTGGTACCCGGGGTGATCTGCATAAAGACGTCTGCCTGTTTGACCAGGTCGATGCAGCGCGGTTCGGCGACGATCAATTTGGCCCCGTTGGCCACGGCGCGACGGATTTTAGAGCCAATGACCGGATGAGTTTCGGTTGTATTGGAACCGGTGACAAAGATGACATCCGAATTCAGCACTTCGGCAATACTATTGGTCATAGCGCCGCTGCCAAGAGTGGTGGCTAGACCGGCAACGGTCGAGGCGTGGCAAAGCCGTGCACAGTGATCGACGTTGTTGGTGCCGAAAACAGCACGCACCATCTTCATGAACAGATAGTTCTCTTCGTTGGTGACACGCGCGGACGCGAACCCGGCCAGAGCATCGGCGCCGAAGTTGCTTTTGGTCTCGTTCAGTTTTCTGGCAATAAGCTCGTAGGCCTCATCCCAACTGGCCGGCACCAGTTTTCCGTCCTTTTTTATCAGCGGGGTGGTCAAACGGTCGGGGTGATTGATGAAGTTGTAACCGAACTTGCCCTTAACGCACAACAGGCCTTCATTGGCCGCACCGTTGGAAGGCTCGACACCGACAACCTTGTTGTTTTTAACCAACAGGTTCATCTCACAACCAACACCGCAATAGGAACAAGTGGTTTTAACCCGATCCACTTCCCAGAAGCGGAATTTCTCTTTGCTCTTGGGCTGCAGCGCGCCGGTAGGGCAAGCCGAAACGCAGTTACCACACGAAACGCAAATCGAATCGGTCATCTTCTTATCAAAGGGCGCCACCGGATGGGTGGTGAAACCGCGGTTGCCGAACCCGATAGCGTTGGTCTGCTGGTAGTTGGAGCAGATCTGCACACAACGCCGGCAAGCTACGCACTTGTTGAGATTCCGCACGTAAAATTCGTTGCTGTCATCCAAGGGGAAATCGTTGCGCATACCGGGGTAGTCAGTCTGTTCAATATCGTAGCGGTAGCACAGATCCTGCAGGGAGCAGTTACCGGCCTGGCCGCAGGTCAGGCAGTCGAGGGGATGATCGGACAGCATCAGGTTGATGACGGTTTTACGCGCTTCGACGACCCGTGGGCTTTCGGTTAGAATAACCATGCCTTCCATGACCGAAGTGGCGCACGCAGGTGCCAAGTTGCGCCGTTTCTCGATTTCGACCACACATACACGGCAGGCAGCAGCCTGTTGATTGAACTGCTTTTCCATATCAAGATGGCACAGAGTAGGTATATCAATGCCGAGGGTTTTAGCCGCAGCAAGGATCGTGCTACCAGCGGGCACCTCGATAGCCTGCCCATCAATCGTTAAATTAACCATAGACATCTGGAATGTCTCCTTT
>DKEW01000003.1 GCA_002452265.1 Pelobacter sp. UBA6812
TATTGTCGACCCGCGAAAGTGCGAGTCTGCGCGATCACCTGCTGCCGTTGGGGATCACCCAGCTCAGCGCTGGTTCCAGCACCGCACCGGGGGGCTACGGCCAGGACCGCGACGGTAGCGAGCAGTTCGCCATCGACGACGATCGCGATGCCGAACAGGTCTGCGCCATGCTGCGCGCCAAAGGCTATGAGCCGGTGTGGAAGGACTGGGACGGGGCGTTTTTGCAGAAATCCGAGGATTCATCCCATGACCTTTGATGTGGAAGCCTTTCGCCTTTATCTGATTTCCGACCGAAAACTGGTACCCGAGGGAAACAGCTTTCTGGAAACCATTGAGCAAGTTCTCATCGGGGGTGTGCGTGCCCTGCAACTGCGGGAGAAGGATCTGCCTCCCGATGAACTCTTCGCATGTGCTCTGACATTAAGAACCCTGACGGACAGTTATGGCGCCAGCCTGCTCATCAATGATCGCATCGATGTTGCCATGGCGGTCGGAGCCGATGGAGTACATTTGGGCGAACATTCCCTGCCTACCAGTGCAGCGCGCAGAATCCTCGGCAACAAAGCCATCATCGGGCGGTCCACCCATCGGGTGGAAGACATCGTGCAGGCCGCCGCTGAAGGTGCTGACTTCGTCACGTTCAGCCCGATATATTTCACACCTTCCAAAGCTCCATACGGCGAGCCTCAGGGGTTGGATGCCCTGCGGCACGCCTGCACCACCAGTCCTCTACCGGTATTGGCTCTTGGAGGCATACGTCAGGACCGTATTCGCGAGGTACGTTCTGCCGGCGCGGCTGGTATCGCACTGATTTCGGCGCTTTTGAAATCAGCCGATCCTGCTTCTGCTGCGCGATCTCTACTCGCGGAAATGTACTGATTTTCCCCTCGCCCCTTGTAACCTCGGCTCTTCCTTTTAAACTTTTCCTGTCACCTCCAACTTCCCATCACACAAAACACGAGGTCCCATGGGCATCGTCTTGACCCTGAGTATCCTGCTCGTGGCAATTTTGCTGTTCGCCACCGAATGGCTCCCGATGGATGTGATCGCCATGCTGATCCTCCTGGCACTGGCCATTACCGGCATGGTTTCTGTCCCCGAGGCACTTAGCGGTTTCGCTAATCCCGCTGTAATTACTGTTGCCTCCATGTTTGTCATTAGCTGCGGCATCACCCACACAGGGGCCCTTAGCAAAGCCGGTGAGCATCTGATTCGGCTGGGCGGCGGCAGCGAAATGCGCCTTACCGCCATCATCATGGCCAGCGTTGCGCTGGTCTCAGCTTTCATCAACAACATCGGGGCCACTGCAGTGCTGATGCCTGTGGTACTTCAGGTGTGCCGCCGTCTGCACCTCAGCCCTTCCAAAATGCTCATCCCGCTGGCCTATGGTTCGCTGCTGGGCGGCGTCTGCACCCTGGTCGGCACCCCACCGAATATTCTCATGAATGCGCTGCTTCAGGAATACACCGGCGAGCGGTTTAGCATGTTTACCTTCAGTCCCATCGGATTGGTTCTGCTTACGGCAGGCATCCTCTATATGGCCCTGCTGGGCAGAAAGCTGCTGCCCATACGCAAATCAGGCAAGTTGACCGATGCTTACCAAGTCAAGGAATACATCACCCAGGTTGAAATTCTGCCGGACTCACCGATTGCAGCGCAAACTATCGCCGGCAGCGGTCTCGAGAGGGATTTTGAGCTGCAGGTGCGAGCCATCCTTCGCGGCACGGAAAAATATCCTCAACCCCGCCGCAACCGAAAACTGCGCACTGGCGACATCCTGTTCCTGGAAGGTAACCCCCAGGGGATCCTCAAGGTGATGGCCGCCAAGGGATTACGCCTGCTTCCGGAACGCGACAATCCACCGCCACACCGGGGCAAGGAATTATTGGTAGTGGAAGCATCTCTGACCCCCAACAGCGAAATGGTCGGTAAAACCCTGCGACAGGTACGGTTCAGGGAAACCTATGGGCTCAACGTGCTGGCCCTCTGGCGGCAAGGTGCGCCGGTGGTAAAAAAAGTCGATCATGTGGTATTGCGCTTCGGTGATGTGTTGTTGCTGCAAGGTGCCGAAGAGGGGATTATGCATTTGGGGCGGGAGCACGGCTTTCTACTGCTGGGCGGCGTAGCGCCGATTCCCTACCGACCGCGACAAGCACCCATGGCGTTGATGATACTGGCCGCTGTGATCGCGCTAACCACCACGGAAATTCTACCCATTACCCTGGCGGCTCCGTTCGGAGCGGTGGCGATGGTCCTGAGCCGCTGCTTAACCGTACAGGAGGCCTACGAATCGATAGACTGGCGCATTATTATCCTGATTGCCGGAACACTGCCGCTGGGGTTGGCTCTTGAAAACAGCGGCGCCGCCAGCCTATTGGCTGAGGAACTGCTGCAAGGGGTCGGAAACTGGGGCCCGGGAGTGGTCCTCTGTGCCTTCTTCCTGCTGACCTCCCTGTTGACGGAAATCATGAGCCACGCCGCGGCGGCTGTCCTCATCGCTCCCGTGGCGCTGCACGCAGCATTAACCCTGCAGGTCTCACCTCGACCATTTTTCATGGCTGTTGCGATTGCCGCCTCATCCTGTTTCATGACCCCCATCAGTCACCAGTCCAATGCCCTGGTCATGGGCCCGGGCGGGTATCGTTTTTCCGACTTTATGCGCACCGGAGCTCCGCTGAATGTACTGATATGGATCTGCGGATCGCTGCTGATTCCCTGGTTGTTTCCTTTTTGAATAACCAGCAACAGGGTGCGAAGGTTCTCATCCGTTCATACGCGCATACGCGTTATACCTCGCCACCGATCAAATCCGTAGGCCAACCCCAGCCCGCCCAGAAAACCGCCGATATGAGCACCATGCGCCACCCCGGCTCCGGCCCCGCCATTGATAATAAAGGGCAGCAGGTTATCAAGAACCAGATACACCCCCAACACCAGGCGGGCCGGCAGCATCACGGTGGTCATCAAAAACGGGAATAAAAAAATGAAGGTTTTTACCCGGTTGCGCGGAAACCATAAAAAATAACAGCCCAACACCCCGGAGATAGCACCCGAGGCCCCCACCAGGGGGATCTGGGAGCCTGGCGCAAACACGGCGAAAAACAGCGTTGCCAGCACGCCGGTGCCCAGATAAACCAGCAGGTAGGGCAAACTTCCAAGGCGGGCTTCGACATTGTTGCCAAAGATATACAGAAACAACATATTCCCCGCCAGGTGCATCCAGCCACCATGCAGAAACATGCAGGACAACAGACTGGCCAGGGAGGGTGCCGCTGGCCTGAAACCGTAACGGAAAACGAACAGGTCATAGGCAGACAGATGCTGCAGGACTTCCTGCGTCGAAACGAACCCGCGAGATCCATAGCTGCGCAAATACTCAAGCAACAAGGGATCATTCAGGTCGACCCGCGCCAGCATCAGAGGTACCGAGACAGCCAGAAAAACAGTGATGTTAAGGCCGATAATTAACCAGTTGACATAGGATGGTGCTATCGGGTTGGGTGTGTCTCCGTAAGGCAGAAACATGCCGACTCCTTATCCAGGGTTTAGCAGGTGCACCCTACGGGGAGGACCTTGCCGAAAGATCAAGCGATAGAAAAACTTGCCATAGAAAACTAAATATTTAACGAATGTCCTATCATCGGTTATCATACCGCATTCATTTTATCACAGGCGATTCATCTGCGAGCCCTGTTGTGATTGTCCGGTCAAAAGGTATCATTAAGCATATGGTTGGAGGTTTAAATCTTGTCACTACTGTACACACTCGACCTTGTTGGAACCGCAGCTTTTGCAGCATCCGGCGCCTTGGCCGGCATCCGACGCAAAATGGATCTGTTCGGCGTCATGGTACTAGGGCTGGTAACCGCCATCGGCGGCGGAACCTTGCGTGACCTGCTATTAGGGGACAATCCACCGTTCTGTTTCAAGAATGAACTTTATCTTTACTTGGCACTGGGGATTTCGCTATTCACCTTTGTCATGCATCGACATGTTGGGAATCTGCGTCAACCGTTACTTTACTTTGACGCCATCGGTCTCGGCACCTTCGTCGTTATCGGTACCGAAAAAGCCATGCATTTCAACCTTGGATTCCTGGGGACGGTGATCATGGGAGTCATAACCGCAACGGCCGGCGGGATCATGCGAGATGTCCTGGCCAACCAGATCCCCCTTATCCTGCGGAAGGAAATCTATGCTTCAGCATGCCTGGCAGGAGGCGCCCTGCTGGTTGCACTCATACATTTTGGCATGACCCGCTCGGTCGCGCTACTGATCGCTGCCGTAACGGTTATTACCGTACGCCTGTTAGCGATTCATTACAACTGGGCCTTGCCACGCGCCCAAGATTGAGTTTTATAAAGGAGGAATGTTATGTTTACTGTCCGTTTACTCGATGACTCTATTTTTCAGGTCGGTAAAATTCTCTGTGTAGCCCGAAACTATCGTTCCCACGCCACCGAACTCGGCAATGAGCCGCCCACAGAACCGGTTTTCTTTCTCAAGCCGGCTAGCAGCATCATCGGCCCCAGGGAAAACGCCATCATTCCGCCTTACAGCAAACTCTGTCACCATGAGATCGAATTGGCAGTACTCATAGGCAAATGGGGCAAAAATATTCCGGAGCAGGAAGCCATGAACCACGTGGCCGGCTACGGCGTGGGTATCGACCTGACGCTGCGTGACGTCCAGCAGCGGCTCAAGGCAAAGGGGCTGCCATGGGACCAGGCCAAGGGATTCGATACCTCCTGCCCGCTGTCCGATTTCGTTCCGGCAGCCCGGGTTCCGGATCCCCACGCGTTGCGTATGACCCTGTCCGTCAACGGTGAGATCCGTCAGGACGGCACCACGGCGGATATGATCCACCGCATTCCGGCCCTGATAAGTGCCGCCTCTGCCATTTTTACCTTGGAAAAAGGTGACATATTACTGACCGGCACACCCTCAGGGGTAGGCCCTGTCGTCCAGGGGGATCAGATCTGTGCTGAGATTGAAGGCGTCAACTGGCTGAACATCGGCATACAATAGCCACGTGGAAATAAAGGTGGGATAAAACTTGCTGTACTCTGCCGCTGCTCATCGGTTGCGGCGCGCCTGATTGGCGAGATGGTGAGCAAGGCGGGTCGGTTCCGGCAAACGGTAACGGCCCAGGCAACGCATGACCAGATCTGCGGAAGCCGGCACATCGAGCAGATGTCCCGGAGACACGTACAGCGGTTTGATCCCATTGCGTGTGGTCAATACGGTACCCACGATAGCATTTTCAAACACCAACGGTACCCGGTCACCACGTTGGCGACCCGCGGGATCGTGTTCACCACATAACCTGCTTTTTGCACAACCAATTGTCGGCCGATCGAGCCACAAACCGAGGTGACTTGCAAGCCCCAGATGCCGAGGGTGTGCTATGCCTTGCCCGTCCACCAGTACGACATCGGGTATTGCTTGCACCTTTTTGAAAGCCTGCAATACCACCGGCAGTTCCCTGAAGGACAATAATCCCGGGATATATGGAAAGGTCACCCTGGCGCTGGCGGTGACCTCTTCCACAACCGCCATATCCGGAAGCTGCAAAACCACCACAGCCGCGAAAAATTCTACCCCACCGCGTCGGTAGGAAACATCCACGCCGGCCACATACCGAACGCGTTCTGGCAATCGACAATCAACACGGATGCGTTGCGCCAGAAGTTCCTGCAGGGCGATGGCTTCTTTGGCCGTCATATCCCAACCATGCAACTCCGGAAATACCACGAATTCTCACTCGCCTCCGCGTTATCAATTTGCAATATCTTAAAACTTTGGCCTACGGAACGGGAAGATGCATGCATTGCATCCTGGTTCGAAGGCCAAAGAATCGAAGCTATGAATACCGCGAATGACTTACAGGGTTACTGCTTGCATCGCAGAAGTTTGCGGCCTGCCTCAAAAAGAATTTCAACCTTGTTGGGGGGAAAGATCTCCACCACGATCCCGACGCCAAAGATAGGATGACTTACCGCCTCTTTGACCTTGAAAGAACGGTCCATATTATAGGCTACCGCCTGTCCGGACTGAAGTTGCGTAGCGATTTGTTGCCACTGCTCGGCGTCTTGCTGAATCGCCTTGGGTTTGCGAGGCGTGCCTGGCTGACGGGTTTTGGCCGTTGTCGCCTTGGGGGCGCTCTTGACTTTGGGAGCCCGGTAGTTGTGGTCCCCGTCACAGGTATTGCACCGCACCCTTACCGGTACAGTGCCAACCAGGGCGATAATGGTGTGGTTTGTCACGGCCTTGCAACGGGTGCAACGTGCCTCGATAAAATCTCCTGCCGTCAACTGCTTACTCATACATCTCCTCAAGACAACGAAAAAACCACAGGAAACGCGACCCTGTGGCACAGCGTAGTACATATTTTTTCAAACTTATCACCCCTGCAGAGACACTGTCAAGGGCGTCACAAATCGTATCCAGCGCATCGCTGGAATTAAAAGCGGCCCCCGATCGATTTTCAGGGGCCGCTGACTTTCACCTTTTTAGGGAGGGGGGAGTTACTTACCCTCGTTCCTCAAGCAAAGCCGCATGGGCTGCTGCGAGCCGGGCAATAGGTACCCGATAGGGAGAGCAGGAAACGTAGTCCAGCCCGGTGTTGTGGCAGAAGATAACACTGGCGGGATCACCACCATGCTCACCACAAATCCCCAGTTTAATGCCGGGTCGAGTCGCACGACCCTTTTCGCAACCGATACGCACCAACTGCCCCACTCCGTCCTGATCGAGGACCACAAACGGATCGTTGGGAAGAATATCACGCTGCACGTAGAACGGCAGGAACTTTCCGGCATCGTCGCGCGACAGCCCGAAGGTGGTCTGGGTCAGGTCATTGG
>DKEW01000054.1 GCA_002452265.1 Pelobacter sp. UBA6812
CTGAGAGCTGAGAGCTGAGAGCTGGTAGCTGATAGCTGATAGCTGATAGCTGATAGCTGGGCTTTTTAGGGAGGTAACGATGCTGAAACCTGAGGATTTTTTACAGCAGGGTGACGGGTTGCTGGTGGTTGATGTTCAGGTGGATTTTTGTCCCGGCGGAGCGCTGCCTATTCCCGATGGCGACAAGGTGGTGCCCGTTGTCAACGCCTGGATCGAAGCTGCATTGAATAAAAACCTGCCGATCTATTATTCACTCGATTGGCATCCTGAGGGGCATCCCAGTTTTAAAAGCAATGGTGGGGATTGGCCGGACCACTGCGTTCAGAATACCCCGGGTGCTGCGCTGCATGCCGATCTGCGGATCGTTCCGCAGTCAGTTGTGATTACCAAGGGAGTCCGTTTTGATCAGGATCAGCTGTCGGTGTTTCACGAGACAGGCTTTGCCGAAAAGCTGCGTCAAGATGGAGTGAAACGTTTGCTCGTTGCTGGCCTGGCTCTGGATGTTTGCGTGTTGGCGACGGTACTGGACGGTGTCAAGTCAGGCTTTGAGGTTTGGGTTCTGGCAGACGGCTGTCGGCCGGTAACTGAAGAGGGTGGCAAAAAAGCGTTGGACGCCATGCGTCAGGCTGGGGTGCATATTGTTGAGGATTGAATAATAGGTCGTGCATCTGCTGAGCGAAAGTATCACTAAGTCAGTTATTTGAACCGTAATAGTTAAACTTATTTCAAGGTCTGTGTCGAACCAAGGTTCGCAGAATTTCCTGTTATCTTTCCATAAATCACCGACTGGTAACGTGGCATGCACCCGGGGAAATATCCCCGATGTCATCGATTTGCCTTGAAAAGACAATGTTGATGTTGTAGTGAAAGTCCAAAACAATAGAACGCGGATGACGCTGAAACCGCAGGATAACAATCTGATTTAAAACAATAGGTACGGTTTTTGGGTTTGATCCGCGAAGATCCGTGTACATCAGAACTTTTCCGCTTCCTATTTGGATTTGTGTGTTGTCGGAGAGCAAAACCTCGCAAGGCTTTTTTTAGCCGCAGATGAACGCAGATAACAGCGGATAAAGGCCAACCCGGGTTGAGGCGGAGAACGGCGCGGACGACGACCTGCATAATCTCAAAATCAGGCTTTCACCACAGAGCCACAGAGGACACAGAGAAAGATCAAAACCACGGTCCGATTTGATTCCTCAAACAGCATGAAGAGTTCCCCTCCGTGTTCTCCGTGTCTCTAGCGAGGGCAACGAGCGGGTGGTGAGAAGACAAAAGTTTGGTTTTTATCTGCCCCCATCCGAAATCGCCTGTGTTCGAAAAAAAAGATGGATTTAAAAATCCATCCACCTAACCAGGTCATGGACACTTACCTGCAAACTTTCTTATAATCCACCGTCCCCATTGTATATTTTAACTATCCGGGAGTATGTATTGTGTTGATTCTGGCCTGTGCCGGCGCGGTGGCGCTGTTGATATGGATTATTTTGTGGCGGTTTCATGGCGGCTTCTGGCGTATCGAGCCCATTTTGCCTCAACCTTCGATGTCAGCAGCCTGGCCGGCTGTCGATGTCATCATTCCGGCACGTGACGAAGCGGATATTCTTCCATATGCCTTACCATCGATCCTCGGGCAGGATTATGCAGGCCCGATCAGAGTCTTTCTGATCGATGACCACAGTGAAGATGGGACCTCGGTTGTGGCGCGTCGTTTGGCCGACGAATCGGAACACGGTGGGCGACTTACTTTGGTAGAGGCAGCTGCCAGACCCAAGGGGTGGACAGGTAAATTGTGGGCACTTCAGCAAGGGATGCTTGCCTCCTCCGTAGAGCCAGCGCCGCTGGTGCTCTTTACCGACGCGGATATTTCCCATGAAAAGTGCAGCCTCTCCCGCTTGGTTACCCAGTCGGTGCAAGGTGATTACGATCTCGTATCTCTCATGGCTCGACTTCAGGCAACAGGGTTCTGGAGCCGTTTGCTTATCCCCGCTTTTGTCTACTTTTTTGCCATGCTTTACCCTTTTAAAAAAGTTGGCGATCCGCGCAGCAAGGTTGCCGGTGCGGCAGGTGGCTGTGTGCTTCTGAGGCGTGAGGCATTGGAATATGCAGGAGGTTTGTCTGCTATCGCCGGTGCGCTTATCGACGATTGTTCCCTCGGGCGGCTTATCAAGCGTCATGGTCGCCCTCGGGGTGGCAGAACCTGGCTCGGCTTTACCCCTGAGGTCATAAGTAAGCGTCCTTGCGAAAATCTTGCAACTGTCTGGCGCATGGTCGTGCGCACGGCTTTCGTGCAGTTGCACCATTCCTGGTTGTTGCTTCTGGGCACGGTTCTAGGCATGGTGCTGATATTCCTTATACCGCCGGCTTGTCTGGTTGCGGGCGGATGGGACCTTATTTTGCATCAGGCTAAAGGGGCAGGGGTGGTTTCGGCCTTGTGCGGCTTCGTAGGTTGGTTGATCATGGCCCGTACCTTCCGCCCCATGACCCGTTGGTATGATCTGTCGTGCAGCATGGTTTTTCTTTTGCCCCTTGCTGCGGGTCTTTATACGGTGATGACCGTCGACTCGGCTTTTCGCTTTTTGCGTGGGGCGGGTGGGGCATGGAAAGGACGCACTTATGGGGAAGGGGTGCCACAGGGTTGATGTCATGATTTTGGCTGCGGCGGATTTTCTGACAGGTTTTGTTCGGAAATTCCATGGCAGCCTTATGCGAGGCCTGCCTGTAAAAATCAGACAACGCCTGATAGCCGGCGCCATAGGTCTTATGGTGTTGGGCTTTTCAACCAGCGCTATGGCTCTGGCGGAATCTGCGCCCATGGTTCAGGGTGTTGGCGCTCTGGTGTGTAAATTGCAAGATGTCCTCAAGTCCGATGGGGAAGGGCAGTCTATGGCAGGTGTCGGTGCGTCTTTTGCCCCCTCATCTTGTCGGATGCTGCGGGTGACTGTTCGAATTGCTACGGGTTCACCCTCTGAAACATCCACCGATGACGAAACCGTATCGTCGCCCCGCCGTCTTGGCAATGCGTCCGATACCGCTGAATACCAAGTTGATGTCTGCGAAAACGCAACGGGTCTGATGTTGTTTGACGAGCATCATCCTTATGTTCGTCAGATGTTGGTTCAGGGCGGTCGTAATCCAGGTTATGGACAGGAAATCGATTATGTGAACTTTCGTCATGGTTTTACTGTGCATCCGACAGCGGCAGGCAAGTATATCCGGTTGCTATTGGACCCATGGTTCGGTCGGGAATCCGCAAGTAAACCGGCACAGACTCTTCAAGCCCCAGAGGTTGAGAGTCTGCAAATGTCCACCACGTTAGACGTTGTCCCCGGACAGTGGATGGAGCTTGGCACCTTCCGACAGGTAACCGGTAGCGCTTATGAGGCATCGACCCGGCGAATCCTGGGTAATTCCAGAGAGGTTATGCGCATCTGGGTGAGGGTTGATGATATCAATCTGCCTGATCGAAGTTATAAATAAATCTTTGTGATTTTTAAGGAACTGGGTTTACTTTATTGCCTTTTGGCCGTGAGTTGGTATAAAGTTGGCACCATCCTTGTTGTTTTTAATGTAATCTAATATATTGTTTATCGGTTCCGGTCAGCGTTGGATATGATGGAACCAATATTCTAATTCCATCCATTTAATACTATTCCAAGAGGGATCATGAATTTTAAAGCAAGCTGGAAAATCTCCTTTGGCCTTCTGCTTGGCCTGCTTTTATTCGCTGGTTGTACCAAGTTTACTGATCTCGACCCTGGAACCGCCAAGCAAATCTACGGTGAGCGAAATTCGGCTGTGGTGGAAAGAGAGTCTGTCGAAGTCTCTTTGGGATCCGATGCTGTGCATCCTTCGAAGGAATACCTTCTTGGCCCTAATGATGTTCTATATGTCAACGTTAAAGGCCATCCTGAACTTAGCAGCCCCGGCATTTTTATCGGTGGCAGCAATAAAGTCTCGGGCAGTCGTGTAGACGGTCTCGGCAAGGTTCATTTGCCGCTTGCCGGCAGTGTTGATGTCGGCGGCATGACCATCGGGCAGGCCACTGCGCATATTCAGGAAATTGTTCGTACCTACCTAAAAGACCCCTGGGTGGTGGTGGAGATTTCCGAATATCGAAGCAAGCCCCTGTATCTTCTGGGCCAGTTCAATGCGCCCGGTACCTACTATATGGATCGTTCCTATTCCCTGATGGAAGGGCTTGCCCTCGGCAACGGTCTTAAAGATATTGCCAATCTTCGCTCGGCACGCATCATCCGCAACGGTAAGACCATACCCGTCGACATCTATCGCTTGTTGCAGGAAGGCGACCAGTCGCAAAATACCTGGTTGACCGCCAACGACGTCATCTTTGTACCGGACGACAAAAACCAGAATGTTTTTGTTTTCGGGGCTGTCAAAAAGGCCGGCCCCATTGTCATGCCTAACGGACGGTTGTCTCTTGCTCAAGCGCTTTCGAGCGCCGACTTAAATGAGGGGAGTGCGCGTCCGACCCATGTGCGCATCATCCGTTCCCTCTCTCCGACCCGTGGTGAGTTGCTTGTCGTCGACCTGACTAAAATTCTTAACGGCGATGCGCTGCCTTTTCCCCTTATGGAGGGAGATGTCCTGTATGTCCCTCGCAACGGGCTCGGATCATGGAACCTGGCCATCCAGGAAATCCTGCCATCGCTGCAGGCTATCAGTTCCTTGTTGCAGCCTTTTGTTCAGGTCAAGGTGTTGACCCGCGATTGATCCGGGTTTGCATGAAGCTTTGATGCAAAACCTTTTTTAACGGAGATAAAGGGGATGCAGGGGATTTAAAGCGTCTTGGGACTGTGTTCTTGAACGCTGTTTTTAAATAGGTTTATCTTATTTATCTCCTTTATCCCTGTTAGATAAAAAACCAGAAAAATTTTAGGAATGTCATACCATGGAAAACTCTAACGAAAACAATAGCTACTCCTACCTGGAGGAAGAAGAAGTCCACCTTCAGGATTATATCAACGTACTATTTCGCCGGCGCAAATCGTTTGTGTTTGCTTTTTGTGCCATCTTTTTAGGGGTAGCTCTCTATACTTTTTTCGTCAGCCCGTTGTATGAGGCCAAAGCCACGTTGCATGTACGAGACGACAAAGTCAAAGGCAATGGTGTCCTTGATGACCTTGGTCTGAGTCGTGAAAATCCCATCGAAACCGAAATCGAAATCCTGCGTTCCCGTACGAATATCGAAGAAGTCGTACGGCGCCTGCATCTGGATTGGGATATTGAAAAATCCTCCGACGATCTCACTTTTCAGGTTTTGGATTTTGCCTCTACGGCCAAGGAGCCGCGCTATACCATTTCTGTTATCGATGGCCAACGTTACCAGGTACGCGACGCCGACGACAGGCTGATTGGGGAAGGGCGCTCGGGTCACCTGCTCAAGGCAGCCGGATTCCGGTTGCTCATCGACGATCTCAAAGGGGAAAAAGGGCAGGAATTCGAGTTGTCGATGCGGCCGTTTAATGATCAGGTGCAGAGCCTTCGCACGGCTATTAATGCCTCCGAGGTCGGCAAGGGTACCAATATTATTCAACTGGCCTACCGTAATAACGATCCCGCTCTGGCCAGCGCGGTGGTAAATGCCCTGGCCAATGTCTACCTGGAGCGCAATGTTCTTTTAAAATCCGAAGAAGCCAACAAGTCGGTGGAATTCATCGACAAGCAACTTCAGTCGGTGAGGGAAAACCTTGATACCACCGAGGAACAACTTGCGGCCTACAAAAGTGCTTCGGGCGTTATCGAGATGGGTAACGAGGCGACCAGTTTGTTGGACCTGCTCACCGGTAAGGAAAAAGAACTCGCTAGCGTCGATCTTATACGGCGCCAGGCCCAATTCGCCGTTGAGTCATTGCAAAATGCCATGGCGGAGCAAAAAGGCTACGTCCCCGCTGTCCTGATGGACGATCCCGTGGTCGCTTCCATGGGCCAGAAACTTGCCGCTCTCGAAGTTGAAAAACAGCGCCTTCTTGTCGATATGACCGAAAGGCATCCAGACGTACAAGCCGTGCAGGGGCAGATAGCTCAGGTTCAGAAAAAATTGTTGTCGACCTATGAGCAGCTCTTATCCGGTCTGAATAAGCAAGCCGATACGGTGCGTCAGGATCTGCAGCGCTACGAAGCCCGCGTTCGTCAATTGCCTGCTGCCGAGCGTGATCTTGCGCGCTTGACCCGGCGCTCCACGGTCAATGCCGATATCTACATCTTCATGCTGCAAAAACATGAAGAAGCGCGCCTTGCTCGTGCCGCGACCATCAGTAACGTCAACATCATCGATCCATCTATTGTACCCGATCGTCCCATTAAACCGCAAAAAGCCAAAAACTTGCTGTTGGGGCTTATCGTAGGTTGCATGGCCGGTATCGGTCTGGCCTTCCTGCTGGAATATCTTGACGATTCCATCAAAGACGGCGAACTTGCCAAGCGGGAAGTCGGTCTGCCGCTGTTGTCGGTCATTCCCTATATCGGCATCGATCGTAAAGGCAAAGACGCTCAAGCTCTCCTCGAGAGCAACAAAAGTCGGCGAGTACTTATCGCTCAATTTAAACCTAAATCGGCCGCCGCCGAAGCATTCCGCAGTTTACGAACCGCTCTGCACTTCTCCTCGTTGGGGCGGGAAAAGAAGGTTCTGCTGGTGACCAGCGCCTTTCCGGCAGAAGGTAAAACAACCATTTCCGGAAACTTGGCGGTAACCCTGGCCCAGACCGGTAACCGGGTTCTGCTGGTGGGCTGTGACCTGCGTAAACCCACCCTGCAGGATATGTTTGGTGGCACCGATTCGGGCGGTTTGACCGAGGTGCTGGTCGGCGATGCCAAAGTGGAGGACGTTATCAAGCCGACCGGATTGTTTCAGCTCGATTTCCTGCCATCCGGTGCCGTCCCGCCTAATCCCGCGGAGTTGCTCGATTCGGACCGGATGAAAAATCTCGTGAACGAGTTGCGGGATCAATATGATATTATCCTGCTCGATGCGCCACCGGTTTTGGCCGTTACCGATGCCACGATCCTTACCGCTCTGGCGGAACAGGTGGTCTGGGTCATGCAGGTTGGAGGCGTGTCCATCAAAGCGGCTCGCAGGGTAAAAGAAATCATGGACGCCACGAAGGCGCCTCTTGTAGGTTTTGTTCTCAATGACAAAACCCAGGCAGGGCAGGGTTATTATGGTAGCTATGGCGGTTACGGCTCCTATGGTCGTTATGGCTATGGGTATGGTTACGGATATGGCTACTATCAACAGGAAAAGGTTGTAGAAAACCCCGGTATGATAAGTAGACTTATTGGCCGGGTGACCGATAAAAATAACTAAAGATAATTTTTATAATTTTCCGGTTATGCACTTGGCTTCAGTGATTTGTTTTGCCCTTCGATCTTTAGCACTTTTGTGGGCCTTTGGGTCCATGGGGCAAACAACGCAGAATCTAAAAGCTGGGACCACGAAGATCACAGAGGACACGAAGGGAAAAACTAAGGCTAGAAATAACTATAAAGGTCTGTTTTGTAAGTATTTCTTCGTGCTCTTCGTGTCCTTCGTGGTAAAAANNGTTGTCCACTTCACGCTGGCGGTGCACCGATTTCCGAATATTTGGGGCAACCTGAGAATAGTGCATAAACAGATATGATTTTTTTCGCAAATGCACGCGAGAAGAGTTTTACCAAAACAGGGATGGCTTCCCTCCCTGTTTTCCCAGGGAAGGGAAACTATGATCGACTGGCATTGCCATTTGTTGCCAGGTGTGGACGATGGTTCCAAGAACGTTGACGAATCCATTGCCATGGGGCGCTTGCTCGTTGAGGCAGGATTCACCGAGGTATACTGTACCCCCCACTGCCTGCACGGTGCTTACGATAACACCCCCAATTGTATTCAACAGGCCACTGCAGACCTGCAGCAGGCTTTTCAAAAGGCTGGCCTGACTTTAAAACTTCATCCCGGTATGGAATATTATCTGGATGAAATGTTTCTTCAAAACCTCGACCAGCTCCAGCCATTGGGTAATACCCGGATGGTTCTTGTTGAAGCCCCTCAACAGCCTCGCCCAGAGATTCTCAAAGACGCCCTGTTCCAACTTAGGCGTCGCAAATGGGTGCCCGTGGTAGCTCATCCCGAACGTTGTATCCTGTTCGACCAGACCTGCTCTGGCAGTAAAAGCTCCGCTGCGGAATGGTTTGGGAAATTCTGGCCATTTCACAGGGCGTCTTCACCACAAAATTGGCCCGATAAAGAGCCCCTTGTGCAGACTCTCGTTAATATGGGCTGCCAATTCCAAGGCAACATTTCCAGCTTCGCCGGCTTGTACGGCCCCGAAGTCCGGCAGCAAGCTCACGCCCACCTGGCCGCCGGCCTGTATAACTATTTCGGCACGGACGGCCATGACGCCCGTTCCCTCAAACGGAACCTGTCGCGAGGATTGGAAAAGCTTTCAGAAGCGAAAGAAAGCTTCGAACTGACAACTTCTAGCTGGAAGCCAACAAACTAGCTGTAAGTTATAAAAGTAGCTGTAAAAAAAAATCTAGCTGTAAGCTTTAAGTTTTTAGCTGTAAGTTAAAGGCTTTTTAAACTCACAGCTTACAGCTTACCGCTTACAGCTTACAGCTGACAGCTGACAACTGACAACTGACAACTG
>DKEW01000085.1 GCA_002452265.1 Pelobacter sp. UBA6812
ATTATGTCATAGCGGGCATGGGCAAGGGCATGGCCAAAGTTAGCAACAGGCCCCCGAGGACGGCCAGTGCGCTCCAAGATCCTGATGCGATGATCTGCAAAGGCTCGTATGATAGCCAGCGTTTCATCGCGGGAACCATCATCTGAAACCACAACTTCATCATCATCCTGCAACTGGTACAGGATAGAGCGGAGCTGATCCGCAACAAAACGCGCACCATTGTAGGTTGCCATACAGACCGAAACCGGTTGGCGCATTACAGCAGCTCCGTATGATCCAATTTAGGCAAACTATGGCGAAGAAAGCAGGCCTTACCTCCACACCCACGCACACCATCTGTAATCCCGTGCGCAATCATCTTCAAGCGTTCCCATCGCCGTGGCAACAGCATCACACCAGCAACCAGCAGATACAGCAATGTCAACAGCTCTTGCAGCCGCCGCACAACCGGAATATATGGCCGGGATAAGAGCAATATCCTGTTGCGAATCATATAGTAAGATCGAAAGGGACTGTGGCTCGGGAGATACCGCCAACGCCCACACCAGTACTTGACGGCCCCGCTTCCCAGTTGATGGTACAGCCGCGCCGCCGGCAGCCCATAGGACTGATAGCCCATACTTGCAGCTCTCAGACACCATTCGGTATCAACAAGATCAATAAACAGCTCCTCGTCCATAGGGCCGATCCGACCATAAATTTCAAGATCAATAAACGATCCCGACGATAACAACCGATCAACAGGGCAGACTAGCTCGTTTTCTGCAAAGTGCGTCGGCACATCGCACGCAAATGGTGTGATACGCCCGGTTTTCTGGTCAATAATGACTGGCCCGATCGCTGCAACAGATCGACCTTGTGCCCTGAGCCGCATATAAGCAGCAAACAGGCGGGACACCATGCCATCACTCGGTAGACTATCCTGGTCGAGGAGGAGCACATAACGCGCTCCCGCTTGACCAGCAGCATCAATACCGCGGTTTATTGCCGTTGCTATACCGATATTAGAACCAGACTCAATCAGGATGAAAGGAATTGCACTATCGCCAATGGGAAGGTTTAAGGTAGGACCATTATTTACAATTATCGTATTGCCAACTTGATGTGAAAGCGCCTGCAACTGCTGCCGCAGATGGTCAACATCAGGGTAATAACTGACGATGACGGCAGCAACACTGCCTGCAAACACCTCCTGCGCCCCATCTCCGATCAATCGCTACTCCTGACTCCCATACTGTTCGACTCCCAAAGGCCAAGAGCAACTCTATATTACCATCCCCGTAAGCACAAGTTGTTCACCATCCCCAGACAACCGGTAACGACGCCGACTTGAACGACAGCTGGTTACTGATTGTCAAAGAGGAGCCAGGGAAAATCCGTGGGAGTGGTGCGCCCGGATTCCGGATAAAGGTGACAAAAATGCTCGAGGGGACTGGGGATTACTGTCTCCTGATACAAATTCCACCTCAGATACTCAACGAACTGCAAAGCTCAAGACTTTTGCAAGAGGCTCTATTGAAATATATTTATGCGGCCTAAGGCTCAATACGGTCAAGCGGCTCTGGTTCTACAGGCGGCACCTTCGAAAGCTCCAGCAAAAATGTTTCCCTGGAACCTCTCCGGGCGCGTTCCTCAAGATAACATTCCGTAGTTAGTGCCGACAATTTCTCTGCTACGGCCGAGGCAATAAACTGATTCAGGGATATATGATCCTGCGTTGCAACATTTTTTGCCATCTGATGCAGTGAATCCGGCAATCTTACGTTAATTGCAGTCATTGCAATTCTCCTATCTTCTTCAAGAAATCCCTCGGCGTCATTACCTCAACCCCAAAAAGAGACGCCTTCCTGAAATCCCTGGTATTCCACGTAACGATGATAGCACCACATTTTACAGCCAACTCAAGGATGAAGTCGTCATCCGGATCCTTCAGAACCGGTCGCCACAAATAGAAAATCCTATGTCTGTTACTGATTCCGCAGAGGTAGTCTACCACTGCGGGGGCATCAACAGACGGCACGTTACGCCTCAATACTTCTTCATATTCGGCAACAAGCGGCGTTGAGACATTTAGCTGAAACTTACCGCTCTCAACAAGGGCGAGCAGACGATACGATACTCCAAGTGATGATCTGAAAGCGGTCACAAGGACGTTGGTGTCGAGAATTATCTGAAGCATCATTATAGTATTATATATGGTACCAAAACAATGTCAATCCGAGGAACGCTCACGCCATCACCCCCGTAAGCACAAGCTGTTCACCATCCCCAGACAACCGGTAACGACGCCGACTTGAACGACAGCGGCTGGGGCTGGTTTTAGCCGTCAGAATCCTCTCAAACTTTTCCTGAGCAGCTACCAAAGTGGGGCGAAAATAACTTTCGAAGTGTTTTCGATCAAGGGCGCCCCCCCAGACGGTTTCCACCACATACCCCTCAGCGAGTTGACGCAGACGAATGGCATACCGAGCAGACCTTGGGGAAGCCTGGTCTTCCAATTCTACATTTCTGATCACACGAGACTCTTCCATGGCGACTCCAATTTTTAGTATTTATTTTTTATTATATATTATTAAATAATTATTTAATACTATTTAATGACTAGTGGGTCAAGTGCTTTTAGTTGCTTTTGCGTATAGGAACACCCCTTCCAAAAAATGACGGGATAAAGACGGGGCGCGAGCAAGGAGGGTGGCTATGTGACTGCGCAGAAACGCTAACGCCTTGCCGCCCCCACCCAATATGCTACAATCCGACAACTTGTCCAAGGGGATCCTCCATGTCTAAAAACGACCCGCAGCTGTCGTTGCTCGACCAGGAAACTGAATCACGCATCATCGCTAACGCTCAACGTAAGCTGTTAGAACGGCAGCGACAAATTAGTGGGACTGAAACTACATCTCAACTTCCCCTAAAAGAACTCTTCAATACTGTGGCAGATCCTGCCGCCCCTCCTTCCAAAACACGTCGCCAGAAAAAGGTGGCCGAAACAGTGGCCGAAGTGGCCATAAAGTCAGCCTGGGAAGAAGGAGAAGTGGGCTACCTCACCCCGATCTTCATCCAGTGCACCCTACCCCATTCAGCCCTTAAAAACGAAGACGGCTCCGCCATCACCCGTTACTCCCGCACCAACGGCTCCAGCACCCTGTTTATTGAAACACCCGATGCCTATCCGCTGCCTGGCGGCGGTGAAGTGCATATTGGCGGCGTCCCTTTTGGCACCATCCCTCGCATGGTTCTGTTGGATTTCGCCACAGCAGTCAAAAGTACTGGCGAACCGTATGTCAAAGTCGGGAAGGGAATTTCGCAGTATGTGCGGGATCACCTACAGATGAAGGTAACCGGCGGAAAGCGGGGATCGATTACGCAGGTTAAGGAGCAGCTGACTCGCCTGGCCCATTCGACTTTTACCGTCCTCTACGCACCTTTAGAAGAGGACGGAAAGACGCGAACTAATGCAGCTAAGCGGGGCTATGCTTTTGAAAAGATCTCGATTGCCAAGAGAGGTGCTTTTTTTGAACCGGAATCCGGCGATTGGAAGTCGGTAATCGAGTTCTCGGAGGGATTTTACGAATTGCTGAAGGAAACGCCAGTGCCGCTTGATTTACGGGTGGTGCACGCCTTGCGTCAGAACCTGTTTGCACTGGATATCTACTGCTGGCTGGCTCACCGTCTCTTTTACCTTAAAAAGCCGACACGCATTCCCTGGCTGGGATTGAAGGAACAGTTTGGCAGTAGTTATCTTGAAACTCGTGTTTTTCGTTTCCATTTTCGTAAAGCCTTAGCTAAAGCTCTCGAATTTTATCGTGACGCCAAGGTGGAAGATACTCCCACTCATCTCATTCTGTACCCCTCACCGCCTGCCATTTCGGACAAGAAACTGCTTTCACCATATTGAATGTATGGCGTTAGCTGTACTGCGTATTTCATCTAATGTGCAAAGCGTCAGTAAATATGCGTAAGGTTTATAGTTTTTATTTGTTTGGTTTTCATCTCAATGCAGCTTTTGAATTTAAGTTTTTGTTGGTAGTGCTTGAGTTTCCCTCCCCCTGCCTCTTGGTAGTTTTCATGGTTTAAGTCCTGGTTTCCCCCGCTGTTTTCCACAGAATGTTTCCTGTTTATAGGCTTAATAGTAGCTCACTATAGGTCTTAAAGGCTTTTTAAAGGCTATATAGGGGGTTGATGTAACTGCTTGTATTTTTTAGTTGTTTATACGATGTCTCGCGACCGTTTATGCGTAACCTTGCGACCGTTTATGCGTGGAAGGGCGACCGTTTATGCGTAACCTTGCGACCGTTTATGCGTGGAAAACGGCAGTTATCAACAGGTTTGTCAACAGATCTGGGGGTTAGATCTTCAGGATGCGAAAGCGAATCTTTTCTGACTATACACATTGCAAATTGTGTGTAGTCAGGCTGGGCCGTTTTGGCGTATCTGAGTTTTTTGTCAGGGGCTGATGTGCGTGCGTGACGGCTTGATCAGGAGGCCGTTGCCGGCTGGTGCAGCTTTAGCGGCGGGATAGACGGTCAGAACCTTGCGCAGGGTTTCGCTAAACTTGTTTTTAAAGTCCCGCTCACGCTTGTAGTCGGCTCCAAATTGGGCCTGCAGGCTGGCCCAGGGGATGACGGTGTCTTTGTGTAGGTAACTCATGCGGTAAGTTAGCCAACAATAGAGATCTAGGGCCAGAGGGGAGCGCCGCAAGGCCTTTAGAGCGCGCATGTCAACCGGCACGGGGTGATCGATCAACTCTTGGTAGAATTTGTGCCCCAAAGTCACCGTGGACTGCCAAAGGTCAGCCTGGTCGGGGTTTTTGGGATCCCACCACAGATGAGTCTCGTCGGCAATCCGGAAGCCGGCATTTGACCAATGGTCTTCTCCTTCGTAGGTGCAGGAGATAGACGATGAGAAGAGCCGTTTCATCTGCATCCGTAGTCGGGTGATCGACCCCCACCGTCCACCGGTCGGCATCAAATCCAATTGCCGCATGAACGATGAAAGCGTGTCGCCAAGCACAACCATTGGCTCCCTGGTGCGCACCGCTTCGGTGGATATCCAAGCGAGCAGCAGGCGAGGTAAACTGCCGTAGGGGAGGCCGATGCTGAGCGGCAGGTGTGTTCGCGCATCAATGGTAACTCCGGGCTGTATCACCAAGCTGAAGGCCCCGTTTCTGCGCCCCCATGCCGCAACGGAGCCTGGGTCGCGGTGGGGCATGGTTGCCTGCACCAGCATGCGGGCCATGAAGCCAAGGGCGCCCGCAGCCTTGGCTTCCTCCGCCTCGATGGCCATGGCTTCTTCAACCAGCTTCAAGGTGCTGGGGCTGAGGAAGGGTGGATGGGAGAGGCTTTCCATCAAGCCTTGGGCAGATACTGCTTCAGGGCGTCGCGGATGATCGCCGAAAAGGTAAATTCCTGTTTCTGTTTTCTGCGGCCTCTTGAAACAGCCTGAATTGCTTCAAACAGTTCCGGCTCGACGGTAATCGACATTTTTACGAAATCTGATTTAGGATTTCTTTTTTCCGATATCGCGGCTGCCGGTGGCTGAGGCGCCGGGGGCGGGGGCGGCATGAATGGTCTGCCGGGCGTCTGAAGGGCCGTTTGGTCTTCATGGTGCAATTCAGCGAGTGATTTACGTTTAAGGGCCATGGTCTATAACCTCAAGTCGAGCATTTGAATTACCTCTTCAGCGAGTTGGCCGATTTCCTGATAGGCCGGCGAACCAGGCGCAAACGAGTTAATGCCGATGCCATGCATGACGGCATCGGCATAGGCGACCCGTAGACAGAGTGTGGCCTTTGAAACGGGCCCCCATTTATCGAGCACATCTCGCAATTCTCGGCCGGCAGCCGTGTTCATCTGTACACGGTTGGGAATCAACAGGAATTTTTTGGACGGATCAAGCCCAATGGCCTCTTTGCAGAGATCCACAGCATGGCGGGCAGCCTCGATATCCAAGGCGCTGGCGCCGACCGGCACCAGTATCAGATCGGCATACAGTACTGCCCGCATCGATATGGCGGCAATGGCCGGGGGCAGGTCGACGACCACCAGATCGGCATCGATCGATGACAGTTCATCCATTAACCGCTTGCCTTCCACGTCACTGGCTACCTGGTGCACACTGACACCACTGTCTGCCGCGCCGTTATTCAACCATACCGTTGCGCTCTTCTGGGGGTCTGCATCGGCCAATGCCACCTTGAGCTTGGGGAACAACTCCTTGATCTGGGTAGCCAGATGCACGGCAATAGTGGTTTTGCCGACACCGCCCTTTTGCTGCATCACGGTTATGATCTTAATGGTGTCGCCCATATTTTTTCCTAAAAATTAAAAAAGAATTCTTGAATGCTATTTAACATCTCCGCCGGGAAGTCCCCTTCCGAGAGGTGGGGGATGAAAGGCGTTTTTG
>DKEW01000078.1 GCA_002452265.1 Pelobacter sp. UBA6812
GGGAAGGACTCACGGATTCAGGTACAACCTAGGCAGAGAAAAAGACAACCAAGAAGAGGACGGAAAGCAGAACCAATCTTACGCCCATATTACAAGGGACTTTTTCAACAATGGACGTTTGGCGAAAAAGCGAGAAGTCGAAAGACTGGGAATAATATCCGATCTTGGATATTTTGTCCAGCCTTACGCCAACAGACTTTGCTCCCGCCGGAATCGCTCCAAGGATGGAACCATCAAGGGATCGCAGCGGAGGTAAAATCGCCAAGGAGCAAAGGGACTAGCCATCGGCATGCAGGGTCGCCAGCCAATCGGCCAAAACCTCGTCGTTCAAGACGGAATCGCACAGGCGTTGCCAGGAAACCCCGGCCTGGGCCCAGTGCGGGTCGGCCTGAAGGGATGATGCGAGGGGTAGCAGAGAGGGCGGGAGCTGCGGCAAATATTTGGACTCCCGGGCCGCTAGGAGGATAAACGAAAAGGTCGAACGAATCTGCAACAGACGGGCGACCCGGCGCAAGGGGAAATCGGGGGCGGCGCGCAACTGCTCAAAACGCCGTAAGGCCGCCGGGCCTGCGAGAAAAAAATCGTCGAACGTGCTCCCGGTCATAAAATGATAGAACACGCTCAAGCGTTCGCGCTGGTCCGCGGACAAGCCGTCAAACCAGGCGTCAAAAGCTGCATCAGGCGGCAGGGGCAGATCCGGGGATACTGTCATATTGCGCTAGAACTTGAAGCTATCCGGCAACGTGAATGCTTCAGTGGGCGGTTGTGGAGACGCGACCTGCAAACGACCGGCCAACGTCGCAACGCTGCCTAAAGAGTAGAGATGGGCGTAGATCGGTGCCAGAGCCCCCGCGGCACGCAAACGCAAAAAAGCCTCATCGGCCAGAACATTGAGCTTTTCTTCAGAGACCCGCAACAGGCCTTCGATCTTCAGGGTTTGCTTCTCATCCTTGAGCTGAATGGGGAAAGGCTCAAGCAAGTCGAACTCCTGCAACAGCCCTGCAAGAACTTCGCTCGCCGCGGATTGCCGTAAATATTGCGCGGCGAAGTTGAAGGCATGATCCAAGGCCTCGGACTTGTTGCCGTCCTCATCGAAGAGCAACGCCCCGTCCACATCCGACAGTAAACCGGCGGCTTCATCCACGCAAAGGACATACTCCGTATCCTCTGGCCGCTGCCTAGCCATCAGAAAGGGAACGCGACGAAAGTACGCAGGAATGTAATCGACCACCCATTGGTTTTTTTGGTCGATCAGCAGATTTTTGCCCTCGTGAAAGCCCAACAAGGCAAAGGGCAATGCCACCTCCCCTTGCCGGACAAAAACAATCGGGAAACGACGAACGGCCTGAGAAAACTCGGCGACCAACAGCGGCGCCAAGTGGTGAGTCGCCGCGAACGACCAGGAAGAAATCGGCAACAACCGTTTTTTGCCGTGACGTTGGAAACTGACGGGGTGGATTTCAGACATGAAGAACCTTTCTCGAGTAAAAATTTGAGACCAAACAGAGGATTCTTGCCGAACCCATAGCGAAGCCTTCGTGGCTGTCTATAAATTGATAAGTTGGTATGGCAGAGAAGGATACTTAAATGAAGAAGGTGCTCTATTAACAATTAAAAAACGTCCCCCCTGGTCATCTAGATGTATAAGATCATACATCAGGCTCGAAGACATGGCTGACGGGATCCATACGCTGATGAAGTATCTTGATGATAAAAATATCCTTTTCTTGGGGACGATAAAAGATGACGTGCTGATGGTGATCGTGCCGACGCAGTCCCTTAGCTATTTCGTCGCATTCATAACCCATGAACGGTGAAGTGGCTAACAGGTGAAAAGTGCTCTCTAAATGTTCGGTGTAGACATCTGCTTGCAGAACACCAAAATGAAGAAGAGTGTATTCGTAAATGGCCGAAAAATCTTCGGCGGCAAGATTCGAAAGCCTATACATTGTGTTTCTGTTTCACCTGGGCCGCAATGTCGCGCAGAGTCAGATCACTTTCACCACTGCGTTCCCCGGCAGCAACAGCATTTCGCAAAGCCGCAACCTGATGCTCCTGATGTTCAAGCAACCGTAAGGCAGTACGCACAACCTCACTGGTCGAGCCGTAGCGTCCGCTTTTGATAAGTTTTCCAATAAACTTATCTAGTTGAGAACCAATGGTCACGCTTGTCGTTCTGGGCATATCCAACCTCCCCATGTGTTAACTATAAACACAGAAATAGCAAAAAAATGGTTGGTCATCAAGAACAAAAGCACAGCCCCCCTCAGGGTCGAAACACCAGAAGGGCTTGGGTCAACTGCAGGGCAAAGGTATCGGGCGGAGCCAAAACGAAACTCCACCAATTACTACAACGGCACACGCCCCCAAGACAAACCAAAGGTCAAGGCCAAAGTGCCTGTCCGATAATTACCTGTCCGATAATTATCCCCAATCTAATTAGGCGTTTTCTGCAAGGGCGGACAATAATTTTCGTACACACATTATCGGAGCAATGATTACCCTGAAGATCCATCAGGCCGCAGCGGCAGCAAACAACGCTTTCGACTTCGCCATTCCCCTCAAATACCGCACATT
>DKEW01000063.1 GCA_002452265.1 Pelobacter sp. UBA6812
GGCGAACTCACAGCCTGATCGTTACCCCAAGTTCATGGTCGAAAATATTTTGTTGTGTATAATCAGGCATTTGCATGGCGCCAGGCCTGCATTTAGGCACTACTTGTTGATAAGTCCTTACAGGATCGTTTTGATCGTTCTCCCAGGCCGAGGTGGGAGTCTTAGGGCGTTATAAATCCGCAGATGGAAGGGCTCCGGACGGGATGATTTTCGGATGTGGATCACTTTGCCGTCGTCTCGTTTCATGGTGGTGGAGATACGCACGTGAGTAGAAAGTCCATCCCTGATAGTGCTCCAGCTGAACGTGATCCCCTGTTGTTTCAGTTTCAGACGGATGCTGTGCAGCACATGATAAGCCAGAACGGTAATGAACAGATGGCCATCTGTTCGGTATTCCTTCTGATGATAAACGGGGCGCAAACCTAAGTCGGATTTCATACTCCTGAAGGCATCTTCAATATCGGTAAGCATGCTGAAGATGTTGAACAATTCTTGTTCTTTGAAATCCAGTTGGTTGGAACGTAGACAATAGAAGCCAAGCTGATTGTTCTTCCCCTTGTATCCCCAGCTTATTGCCTTCACCCGATCTGTATCTTCTTCTTTGTCGATCTTGATCGTGTAACGGTGAGCTACCCGCCTGAATCGCTCTTTCAGACGACCGATCTTCTCCAGCACTTTCTCGTAGCGCTTGATCCCATGTCTCTTGTCGAGACCTGCTTGCACCTTCTTGAGATGATCCTCGAAACGCTTCTCAAAGCGACTCTTGATCCCTTCTTCCTTGACCTCTTTAGCAGTGGAATGGCAATAGAGCTCTATCTCCTGGGTATCAGGATTATTGATGAGCTTTCCCTCAATACGCCTTTGGTTATCCTCCCTGAGCGTGACCATCTCAAGCCCCTGGGGCAGTTCTGTCTTTTTCCTGCGGGAAACAACGATGTAGCCATAGCCCTGATCTTTCAACCATCGGAGATTCGCCTCGGTGGCAATACCCGCATCTAAAACGATCAGAGGCTCTCCGGAAATGGATGGGTAAGAAAGTGAACTGAGCATGCCCTGTAGAGTAGCCGGCTCACTTATGTTCCCATCAAAGAAGTCGCTCTTCTTGGGAAAGCCGTTGGCATCGACAACCAGCCCCAGGGTTACCAAAGGGCAGTCGCTACGTTTCTCCTTGGAATGACCAAAATGGGCCTTGCTGTTATACTTGCCGGACCCCTCAAAAAAGGTGTTGGTCAAATCATAAAGAATGACAGTCTCCTCAAGATTGAACAGGGTGCATTCCTTGCCCCTCAGATGCTCCTCAATCTCTGCCTTATGCCGCAAGAGCATATCGGAGACCTTGTAGACCCGATTCTGGGAAAGGGTGCTGAAATCTGTTTCCAGAAGATCATCTATGCCAGTCCTTGTCTGAAGCCATATATGGGCGGCTCTCTCCGAGGAGGGGGCGATCAGGCGGGCGGCAATTACCCCCACCGTGACATCGACAGCAGCTTTATTGAAACCGAGAGAACCGAGCTTCTCATCCAGCTCCAACTCTTTGATCGTCTCATGAATCACATACTCCGTACCAACAGGATGGGGATACTCGTTCTCCAGGGTGTTGATATCCACCCGCTGATAATCCACACCTTCCCCTGAAGAACCATCAGCCTTCTCCAGGACAGGCTCCCCTTGATAACGAATGAGCTTGCGGGCATAAGAGTGGGCAAGGCTCTCAACTTCTTCCGGATAGGCAAAGAGGCGTTGTTGACCGGTAATGATCTCTTCTATGCGATTTGCCAGGTCTTTCCACTTTTCTTCGGGGAAGTTAAAGTCTGCTCCCAAGTTCAGGAGTGTCCGTTGCCTTGGTCCTCTTTCGCTACGGACAGATTCTACTAATTTATAGGTATGATACTCTTGGTGATTCTTTTTATCGATATGGGTGACCCTTCGGATGAACATGGATAAGAGCTATCATAGCAGGTCAGTTCTGTCAAGACTATCCCTATTATTTTGGCACTACAAGCGAGATTCCAAAGAACCGCTTCCCTAAGTAGTTGATATCGTTTATGGCAGATCAGCAAAAGAGACAAAATAAGCCCAGATCTGCTCCTTTGACCATGAACTTGGGCTAAGTGTCTGGTCGATGCGCTTGTAGACTGCGTATTCCGCTGAAATCGGCCACCTGTTCCGGAGCAAACCGGCCGGCTGTTCCGATTCAAAACGGCCGCCCTGCCGGAGCGAAGCGACGCTGGTTTTTTAGTTCTTTCTCATAAACGATCTTTCAGGTCAAGTTTGCATATTTTTTTCTCATGGATCCTCCTTTCAGGTTTATTTTATGGGCGTTGTGGATTAGTCGGTCGAGGATCGCATCAGCGATCGTGGGATCGCCAATCTGCTCGTGCCAGTGTTCCATGGGCAACTGACTGACAACAATCGTTGAGGCATGGCCGTGCCTTTCCTCGATAACTTCCAGGAGGTCCCTTCTTTCCTGGTCTGTCATGGGGGCAAGGCCGAGATCGTCAATAACCAGAACATGCGCTTTGGAGAGTTTGGTGATGATCTTTCCGTAGCTGCCGTCACCCCTGGCCAGGGACATCTGATAGGAGAACCTGGGGCTCCGGATGTAGAGGCTGCGGTATCCCTCCCGGCAGGCCTTGTTGGCGAGCGCACAGGCGATGAAGGTTTTCCCGGCGCCGGTGGGTCCGGTAATGATGATGTTCTGATGCTTTCTGATCCAGTCGCAGGCGATGAGTTTCATCATGACGGATTGTTCAAGGCCCCTGGATGACTTGTAGTCGATATCTTCGACGCAGGCATTGAGTTTCAGTTTGGCGTTCTTAAGGTAGCGCTGCATGCGGCAGTCTTCCTTCCATGTCCACTGGCGGTCAACGATAAGCCCAAAACGTTCTTCGAAGGAGAGCCTGTCCATATCGGGCTGCGCCGATTGTTCCTGAAACGCCTCCGCCATGCCGGTGAGTTTCATGATATGGAGCTTTTCAATTGTCTGTTGATTAAGCATGGTCTGCCTCCTTTTCGTGATAGTACTCTCTTCCCCTGATGTTGTAATGCAAAACCGGTTTTACCTCGGTATGAACTTCCAAGGTCTGACGGTCAAGTCCCTGCTTGAGGATCGATTCCACGTTTTTATAGCTGTAGGCCTTGAGCGCGAGAGCCCTGCCGCAGGCCGCCTCCAGCCGCTCCGGTGAGTAACGCTTCCCCAGTCTCATGATGCCGAAGGAAGAACGGAAGCCCTGCTCGGGATGTTTTCTGCTTTCCATGATGCAGGTCACCAGGTTTTGTGTATTGGGGCCGTTTTGACCAGCCCAATGGATGATCCGGGAAGGGGTCCATTCCAGATACTTCCGATGGGCTTTCGGCATATGTTCTTCCACAGTTGTGTGTCTGCCCCGGCGGCCGTCGCGCACATGGCTGGCGACGCGGCGGTTTTTGAACAGGATTTCTACCGTGGTTGACGTGAGGCGCACATCCATCTGCTCTCTGACAAGCTGATAGGGCACACTGTAATAATGCCCTTCGATCTCAACGTGGTAGTCGACATTGACCCTGGCTTTTTTCCATTCGGCATACTCATACGGATCAAGGGGGAGGGGTTTTAAAGCGGGCCTGTCGATCTTCTCAAACAACTCTCTGCGTGTGGTGTCCATCTTCTGGAACTTGCGGTTGTTGAACTCGATAAGTTTTTCGAGGATTGCCTTATTCAACTCTTCCAGGCTGAAGAAGGTGTGGTTCCTCAAGGCAGCAACGATCCATCTTTCCGCGACCCCAACGGCCGACTCGACCTTGGCCTTGTCCCGGGGTTTGGCGATCCGGGCGGGGATGACGACCGTCCCGTAGTGTCTGGCCATGTCGTGATAGGTGGGATTGATATCCGGTTCATACCGGCAGGGTTTGGCAACACCGGCTTTGAGATTGTCGGGGATAGTGATCTCGCTTACCCCGCCAAAAAAGGCAAAGGCTCTCACATGGGAAGCAATCCAGGAAGGGAGATCCTGGGCAAAACTTGCCTCGACATACGTATAGCTGCTGGCGCCCAGGGTGGCCACAAAGAGATAGGCGTCCCTGATCGCGCCGGTGACCGGGTCGGTAACCGGCATGGTCTGGCCGGCATAATCGACAAAGAGTTTTTCCCCGGCCCGGTAAGTTTGCCTGAGGCAGACATCGAGCTTATCGGCCCAGCGGTGGTAACGATAGCAGAACTGGCTGTATTGATACCCGTCGGGATGAGCCCGCTTGTATTCATACCAGAGGAGTTGAAGGGTGACGCCCTTCTTTCTCAAGTCCTGATGGATATCCTCCATGGACGGCATAGGTCTTCTCCCGACAGATACAGAACATGCAGGAGGATACAGTAAATGCTCCAGGGCGGCGTCATCAAGTTCTTCGGGGACGGGCCATGTAAGTCCCGCCAGCTGAGCACGGTTAAGATAATCCTGGACGGTGCTGCGGGCAATGTCACAGCTGATGGCAATCTGGCGGGCGGAGAGGTTGTTCTCCCCTTTAAGCCGCAATACTTCTTTTATCTTTCGCATGGATAATCTCCTGTTGGCCATTCCAAATCTCCTTTTTTGCAAGGAGTTGTAATGGCTCTCAATGGAATTATCCAGCGTCTATTTTGCTCTGACAGGGGGGATGGCCGATTTGCTCCGGAATCGCCGGCCGATTTCAAACGGAATGGGTGGCCGAATTAAAACGGAATCAGTGGCCGATTTGGCCCGGAATACTCATCAATAGATCAAGACAATCGCCAGGGTAGACGACAATCGATTCCGAGAGGGCGAACATGTGTGCGATCTTGTTATTCTGATTGAACAACGTCTCAATTATCGTTTTCATTTTTACTTCCTTGAATAATCTTCCATCTTGTGAAAATTGACAATCCCGTAAAAAGTCGGGAAGACCCTCTTTCGTCATTCCGTGCTTGACACGGAATCCAGTATTTT
>DKEW01000046.1 GCA_002452265.1 Pelobacter sp. UBA6812
ACACGACTAACCAAACAGGACACTAGGCAGCGGGTCTGTACCTGTTTTTTATCTCGTCTGGAGTTGTTTCCCCAATGGAGATAAGCGTATCAGGCGTTCAGCAAGGGTCATCGCTTCGGCTTTAACCTTGGGATCAAGTTTTTTTACCCATTGTTTGGGCATCGGCTCATCCGCATAAGAAGCTCCGGCGATCATACCGGCGATGGCGCCGGTGGTATCGGCGTCGCCCCCTTGATTGACCACCCCGATAAGACACTCCTCAAAATGCGCGGTACTGAAAAAGTAGTGAAAAACAGTTTTCAGGGTGTCCACCACATAAGCGGAAGCTTCCCCGCGATAGTGGCTGCAGCGGAACTTCGGCTGTTGGCTGACAAGCTCTCGAACAATGCTGTGCAGCTGTGGGCGGTCGGCACCGAGCAGGGCTTGCTGCACCAGTTTGCCCACGGCAATGCAGCCGGCGTCGGAGAGGTGATGGTTATGGGTCAGATGGGCTTGTTCCAGGGTGCACTTCTCGAGCAAACCCTCGTCGCCAAGGGTATAAAGGGCCACCGGCAACATGCGCATGGCTGCGCCGTTGCCGCCATCCCAGTCGCTGAAGGGTTTTTCCATCTGGCCTGTCATGATGAAATCGCTGATGCCGCGTCGGCAGGTGGCTCCGACATCGATCGGTTTGCTGCGCAACCATCCGGCGAAATGTTCTGCGATGCCGCGCAGGTTCCAGCCATTGGCTTCATCGATGGCGCGGGCAATGCAAAGGCTCATTTCCGTATCGTCGGTGACTTTGCCAGGTTTGAGGTTGAGCCAACCGCCGCCGATGATGCGCCGATGGACATTGTGGCGAAACTTGATTTCCGATGGGGTGAGAAATTCGGTCGTGGCACCCAGAGCATCACCGATGGCCAGGCCTAAAAAGGCGGACTGGGCACGATGGATGAGTTTATCCAGTGAGGGCGGGGTCGCAGTCATCTGAACCCCCCTGTTACGACCTCAACTTCATATTCACCACCGATCACAAGGTTCTCCTCTTCTCCACGCAGCAAGGCGGAAGAAAACAGTCCGTTAAAAAACAGAATTTTGCTGGTAGGAACCTTCACAGCCAGCACTTTGGATCCGAATTCCCAGGCGCGTTCGAAATCACTGGTAAAGGAGTTGAGATTGTTGAGGCGCACTACGCAGTGATGAGGGTCTATTTGCTCCAGCAGCGGATGTTCGTTGAAATCGTAAATGCCCCGAAACAGTTCGAAATGTGTTTGTCCTGGAAAACGGCGCTGCAGCTCATACTGGGCGAATTCGAACAACAGGTCAAACTGGGCCTGGATGGCACTGGTGCGTGCACTGCCACGCATGCGATCGATCAGATAGCCCTGGTAGGCTTTGGAATGGATATCGGAGATGGGCTGGCCGTGATATGTGGGGGTCAGACCGAAGCGGCTTTCAACCCAGCCTTTTAGGACCGCTCCCTCGCGACCGTTGGAGTCGAACATCCATCCCCTCAGGAATCGTAAATAGCTATTTTTTAAACTCTTTCTTCCGCCGACGGTGGTCTGTTGATCCCACTGGTGCAATTGGAAGGTGACATCCATGTAATCATGAAACGTGGCTGTACGACGCTCAGGGTCAGCTTCCGCCTCCAGAAGCTCAAAAAAACTCCGATGGCTTCGGCGCACCCCTTGCAATTCCAACGGCTTGGGATCCCGATTGAAATGGCGCGATGCGATGGCCCAGGGCGGCTGGGAACAGTAATTTGTACAGCACGATTGCACGTGGTAGCTCACTCCATGGTTAACAGGATGGCTTCCGCCACCTCTTTGAGAGTTTTTCGTTTGTTCATAGCCATGCGTTGGATCTTACGGAACGCATCCTGTTCGGACATGCCCTGTTCTATGAGCACGCCTTTAGCTCTTTCAATGATTTTTCGCGACTCAAGGGTGTCTTTGAGTTTGGCTACTTCCTTGCGCAGACTGGTGACTTCAATAAAATGGTGAATCGCCAGATCGACCGCGGGGAACAACTGGTCTTCACGGAACGGTTCCACCACATAATTGCTGATTCCGGCCAGGCGAGCTTTTTCTATAGTCTCATGGTCTGCACGGGTCGTCAGCAATACGATAGGGGTTGGGCATTTTTTGCTTATTTTTTCAGCAGCAGTGATGCCATCCATAACCGGCATGACATAGTCCATAACGATCAGCAGTGGCTTGTGAGCCTGGGCCATATCGATGGCCTGCTGCCCGTTTGCTGCCTCCAGGATATCCGTAAACCCATATTTTAACAGGGCTTCAGCCACGCGGCGGCGAATTTCAGGTTTGTCGTCAACGACCAGAACGCTTTGCACGGAGTAAACCTCCAAGAGGGGAATAGTGATATGGATCAATTGTCCACTCTAATCTTCTGCATGATCGGTGCCCATAATGAATATCTGTATGGATAAGTCTCGGAGATGGCTTCGTCGATCATGATCGCCCACTGTGTATAGCGGATTTTGGTATGCTTAAACCAGACGCTTCTCACATACAAGGCGGAGGTCGCCCATGGAACAAAAAAATCAGAAGGTCAAACGTTCGGGGGATAAAATATTCAATGTGCGCTGTCTTCCTGAATATTACAGTGGGTGTCTTTTGGGGGGCGCGGTCGCCGATGCCCTTGGGGCATCTGTGGAAGGTCTGAATCTGACGGAGATTCATGAACTCTATGGAACGGACGGTCTGCGTGATTATACGGAAAATTTCGGACGCAAAGGTGCCGTTACTGCGTGTACTCAACTGGCCCTTTTTACTGCCGAAGGAGTGCTGCGCGCCAAGGTCAAGGCCGAGGAGTCCTCAACGTCATTGGCGATTGTTGCTCCGGTGTACAATGCTTATCAACGGTGGCTGGCTACCCAGGATGGTATTTGCGATGCGACTCTGTTTAAAGGCTTTGGCGGGGGGCACCTGATACGTTGGCCAGAATTGTATCATGATCGCCATGCCGAGCCGTGCTGTCTCGATGCTTTGAGCGATGGACGCCTGGGGCAACCGGGCTCACCGATAAATGACAATAGAGGTTGCGGTGCAGCCGTGCGCATGGCGCCTTTGGGCTTGTTTTATTGCTCGGAAAGCATTTTCAGGGCTCTTGACCCGAAAACCGCCGACGATACGGTCTTTACAACTGCCTGTCAGCTAGCGGCCCTGACTCATGGTCACCCCGATGCTTTCCTAACGGCAGCCTGTCAAGCGTTGCTGATTTTCAGGTTGATCCGGGGTGACGAACTTTATGATGCCGTCCAAAACACTTTGGCCGTTCTGGTTCAACATCCCCGGCATGAACCCTGCCGCAGCCGTCTTGAAGAGGTGATGACGGGAGCGCACGGTACCGCTATGCCTGATAACCAAAATCACATGACGGCTTCCCATGTCCTCGCGCAGGCCATCCGGTGTGCGTTGGACGCCAATGGAGATTTTTCCCGCGGGGTTCTGGCGGCGGTCAATATGGGTGGCCCGAGTGCCGGTCGCGGCGCGCTGGTCGGGCAGTTGCTCGGGGCTTGCCTGGGGCGTGGCAGCATACCCAAGAGTTGGTTGTTGCAGCTGGAATTGTATGACCTTATCACCGAGATATCCTTGGATTTGTTCGTCGGCTTCGAACCAAGTGGCAACTGGCTGCATAAGTATCCGGCATGGTAATTCTTGAATTCGGGATTCCTTTTATGCTTTCATGAAAAAGTGCCGTACGAATTCACCATGGATGAATATAGACCAGATGCCGGAAGTATGAACCTGTTTGAAAATTAAAGGTTCCGCAGGGACTAAATAGATTGTTTCCCGGATAAGGAGTGTTTATGCCTGAGCAACCTGCCAGTCGCAGGCGGGCCGTATCCCGTTGGTTGAAGGGCGGGTTGTTGCTGCTGTTGATGGTGCTGTTGATGGTATTTTTGCATCGTCTTGGACCGCAGCAGTTTTTGCAACAGGCCCTTTCACTGATCGATGGTTTGGGAGCCTGGGGAGCACTGTTGTTTGTCGTTCTGTATGTGCTGGCGACGGTTTTCATGATCCCCGGTTTGATCCTTACCTTGGGGGCGGGGGTGCTGTTCGGGGTTTGGCAGGGGACCGTCCTGGTCTCCGTTGCTTCCATTCTTGGCGCTACCGGTGCCTTTTTGCTGGGAAGGTCAGCAGTCAGGGATCGGGTAGCGGCCCATATTGCCAAAAATCCCCGGGTTGATGCCATTGATCGGGCCGTGGCCCGCGAAGGCTGGAAAATTGTGATGCTAACCCGGCTTTCGCCGGTGTTTCCTTTTAATGTCCTTAATTACGCTTTTAGTCTGACGCGCGTTTCCTTACGGCATTATTTCTGGGCCTCGTGGCTTGGCATGTTGCCTGGTACCGCCATGTACGTCTATATCGGGTCTCTGGCCGGGGACCTGGCGCGTCTGGGCAGTGGGGAGACTACCCGCACCGCAGGTGAATGGGTCCTGTATCTGGTGGGACTTGTGGCTACGGTGGCGGTGACTTTGTATGTGACCCATATAGCGCGGGTGGCTCTGCGGGATAAAGTTTGATCGGGCGATAAAGTTTTATATTGGAAAGGGTTCTGCATGGACTTCGAGCTTCGTCGCTGGCAGCGTCTGGAATGGCAGGGGATGCCACTTTATCTGCGGCCTGACCAACCGTCCTGGTTTGTACCCAATACCTCTGGCGACCGCTTGTTATGTGCCTTGCGCCGGGATCCGTCCGTTCAGTCGGATTACGCTATTCAGCGCCTTTTGCAGCGTCTTCCCACAGCTGACGTAGCTGAATTTCCCGGTCGCGGCCAGATGTTGCAAACCGAGGCATTGCGGGAGCTCTGGTTTCATGTCACCAATCACTGCAATATGAGTTGTCGGCATTGCATGTTCGGTTCGGGTCCATGCGACGGAGCCGAACTTGATGCCGATCGCATTCTCGACCTTGCCCGGCAGGCGTCGGCGCTTGGTTGTCGCGTGTTTGCCCTGACCGGTGGCGAACCGCTGGTTCATCGGCGCTTCGCGCATATTGCCGAACAACTTCTGGCACTGCCGGACAGCCGACTGGTGCTCATGACCAATGGCATGCTGCTGAGCCGCGTCTTGCCGCGGATTCTGACTTGTCGGGAACGCTTGCACCTGCAGATCAGTGTCGATGGACTGCGTGAGCGGCATGACCGTTTGCGGGGTGACGGCAGTTTTGACGTATTGATGGAACAGTTGCGCTGGCTGCGCCGTCATGAGATGCCATTTACTCTGTCCATGTGCGTGACGGCCTCCAATGTGGACGACATGCCTGGGATTATCGACCTGGCCGCCGAGCACGGCAGCAAAAATGTACACTTCATGTGGTACTTTGTGCGCGGCCGCGGTGGGGATGAAGGTTTTGTCGATAGTGATCGCATCTTTTCTCATCTGCTGCGGGCACAGGCAGTTGCTGAGCAGCACGGCATTACCATCGACAATCTGCAAGCCCTCAAAACACAGATTTTCGCACCTCCGGGCACCGTACATGATGGCTCCAACAATGGGTGGGAATCGCTTGCTGTAGGGCCGGACGGTCGGATTTATCCCTCGGCAGCCCTGGTTGGTGTGCCGGAAATGGCCACCGACATCACCCTGGATCTGGCTACTGCCTGGCGCAGCAGTCCGGTATTGGAGTCGATCCGTCAGGCTACTGCCGCTGAACTGAATTCACCCTGGCGATTTTTGCTGGGTGGCGGCGATCTCGATCACAGTTATTTATCCAGCGGGCGCTTTGTCGGTGGGGACCCATATCTTCCCCTGTACGAAAAAATGGCCTGCTGGTTGATACAGCGGCAGTCAGCTCTGCAAACGGATGGCGACCAACCCGGATTGCGGCTTAAAATGGGGGATGTTCTGGAAAGTTGTGGCGCTCACGGAGCCGTGGCACTGCTGCATTCCAACTGTCTGCTGGCTCTGGCCGGTCAAGACAGCCATGCGGCGGTCAAAAACTATTACCGCAGCGCGGCCACCGAAGATCGCGAGGAAATCCTCAACCCCGTCTGCTACGATGAAGCTCTCATTGCTCATATCCCGGAGAAATACCGTTTTCGAGGCTATGGTTGCGGCAGCCCGGTACTCGATGCCGCACTGCAACCCGGTGAGACGGTGGTCGATCTCGGTTCGGGGCGCGGCGTCGAATGTTTTATCGCCGCTCGTCAGGTTGGCGCCCGGGGCAAAGCGATCGGGGTCGACATGCTTGAACCGATGTTAGCTGCGGCGCAACGCGGTGCCGCAGCGGTAGCTGCCAACCTCGGTTTTTGCAACCTTGAGTTCCGGCACGGCTATCTGGAACAACTTCCGCTGGACGATCAGTCTGTGGACGTGGTGCTGTCCAACTGCGTCATGAACCTGTCGCCTGACAAGCGGCAGGCGTTTCGCGAGATTCTGAGGGTGTTGCGACCCGGCGGTCGTTTGGTTATTTCTGACGTGGTTTGCGAAGAAGAACCGGGCGCGGCCATACGCAACGACGACATCCTTCGCGGAGAATGCATTGGCGGGGCTCTCACTCAACGCGATCTGGTGGGGATTCTCGAAGAAGTGGGGTTTATCGCGGTGCGGGTCCTCAAGCGTTTCCCCTATCGGGTGGTGGGGGGGCATCCCTTCTTCTCCCTGACGTACCAGGCGGTTAAAATGGCATCCAGTAAGGCGGTCAGGGTACTCTGGCGGGGCCCCTTGCCGGCCATCACTCCCGATGGTGCCGTATTGGTGCCTGGTGGCATCGCCACTCTGGACCGGGTGCAAGCCGATCTGATGGGGGAGGGGGGCTTTCAACTCGATGCGCAAGGCGCCGTCACCAATCTTGATCTGGGGCAGAGTTGCTGCTGTACCCTGCCTCCGGAATCCCGGCAACCTGAGTCGACGCATAGCGTCCCCCGATTTCTATCCGGTTGCATGGTCTGCGGGGCGTCCCTGAAGTATCTTGATCAGGATCAACAACAGGAGTGTCATTTCTGTGGGGAGCCGGGGACCACCCGCGCCATCTGCACCAATGGGCATTATGTATGCGATGCTTGTCACGCCGAAGATGCGCGCCAAGTCATTGAACGTGTTTGTCTTGCCACCGGTGAAACGGATATGTTGAAGCTGTTCGCCGAGATTACCGCACATCCGACGTTTCCCGATAATGGACCGGAATATCATGCCCTGGTACCCGGTGTGATATTGGCCACTGCGCGCAACCTTGGATTGCAGGTCTCAAACGAGACCCTGCTGGCCGGTATTCGACGCGGGGCGCAGGTATCTGGCGGCAGCTGTGCCTTCTGGGGGGTATGCGGCGGGGCAACCGGTGTCGGGGTGGCCTTCAGCCTGCTTCTCGAAGCCAATCCCATGAAAGCTACAGCTCGCCAGGCGGTGCAGACCGTGGTACAGCAGGTGCTGGCCGACATCAGCAACCTGCAGGCAGCGCGTTGCTGTCGACGTGATAGCGTACTCGCGCTGCGTGCAGCGGCCCGGATATCCGCGGATTTGTTGCCCGTAACCCTGCGTGCGGACGTGGCCATCGGCTGCCCGGCCCATCGGCAGAAAGATGGTTGCCTCGGCAGAAGCTGCCCGCTGCTCAAGGAATTTCGTCTGATCTCCGGTGGGCAGGGGGCGGGGGAGTGCACAGAATAAATAAAGGAAAGTCTTAAACCATGATTGAACAGGGATACAAAGGATATATAGGATGAAAATCAAAGGCCTTTGGTTTGTGCCTTTATCCTGATGATCCTGAATGTCCCTGTTTGTTTAGATTTGCTGTTACTGTTTTCAGGGTTTGTTTTTTGCCCCTTGCAGATACGTAACTTTTTGATTGAAAAGACACATTTCATATTCCGGAGAAAACCATGGACATAACTTTTAGCCCCATCGGCACCATTCGCACCCCCTTTGCTGAAATTAAAGGAACTCCGGTGCAACCCTCCGCTTCACGCGGCACCATCGGGCGTATCGAACTCAATGAAGACCTCGTCCCGGGGCTTTCCGACCTGGACGGTTTCTCCCATCTGATTCTGATCTACCACTTTGATCGCAGCAGTGGTTACAACCTGGAAGTTCTGCCCTTCATGGACACGCAACCGCGCGGGTTGTTCGCGACCCGAGCGCCCAAACGCCCCAACCCCATCGGCCTGTCCGTCGTCAAATTGCTGCGCATCGAGGGTTCGGTGCTGCATATCGAAAATATCGATGTTTTGGACGGCACACCTTTGCTCGACATCAAGCCCTACGTGCCTCAGTTGGACCAGGCACCCGAGGTGCGCATCGGTTGGATGGCGGACAAAATGGAGTTGGCAGCTGTGGCCACTGCTGACGAGCGATTTAAATGACTTTTCGGGCACGACCTTCGATGGCATGGCGCCATGCGGGCCGCCGAGTACTCCGTTATCCTTGAAAAAAATGAAAAACAGGGATAATCAGGATGTTCAGGATAAGATCCTGTAGACCAATCTTCTGTTTTTAATCCTGGGTATCCTGTATATCCCTTTTAAGTTCAGACATGATTGAAATGCAATCAGTGGCAATATCCAGGGGGATAGAACCAATCTTGAAAAGATTTTCCGGTTTTTTTCTGTAGGTAATTGTTTTTTGTGTCTCTGGCGAAACCAGCGAGCAGGTGATGAGAAGGTTTGTTCCGACCTTGACAGCAGCCGCTCGCTGGTTTTTTCAGGCACACGCACCGCAGGATGTTTTGCTGCGAATCGCTGATACATCAATGAATGAAATTCATGAAGGTTTTAGCTTCTCTCTCTGGTGCTTCGACCGTGTTTTTGCCGTTTTCAACCAGTTTCATCATCCACGCCATGTTCTTCCCCAACACCCGCATGATCTGTACGCCCTCTGCGTCTTGGGTTGCTTCCCCCGGACGGGTTCCATGAATCACATTCCAATAGTTGGAAGTCGCTATCAACATCTCTGAATAGCATAAATAATTGTTCAGTTGATCGAATGTGGGCAGGCCACCCGAACGCCTTACTGCGACAACGGATGCGCCGACCTTGTGGCGCAGCATGCCATTATTCATGCTGGTCACATAGAACGCCCGATCAAGAAACGATTTCATGGCACCAGCTATGGCCGAGAAATATACCGGGGAGCCTAAAAGGATTCCATCCGCCTGTTTCATTTTTTGAATCCACTGATTGACCTCATCGCCCGGCAGTACACATTGTTCATTTTTATTTTTTATGCACTTGTTGCAAGCTATACATCCCTGGATCTTTTGATTTCCAACCTGGATGATTTCAGTTTCTATTCCCTCTTTTGCGAGTTCCGCAGCAACCAGGTTTATGGCATGAAAGGTGTTGCCCTCTTTGTTTGGACTGCCGTTAAATGCGAGCATTTTCATAGCTGGTTTCTCCTGTTGGGTGTTTTGTGCCTGGGTTGGAAAAGGCTCTGTTTCTTTTTGAAATCAATTGCGTTATATTTATTCATACGATCGCAGAAAGCAATTACGTACTTTTCGGGTACGTAGTATCTTTTTAGGTACGCAAACATCAGGAGTCGAGATGCAAGCCAATCAGAAGGCAGCGAAACCTATGATTTATCGGGACAAGGAATACAAATGTGGCATTGACGTCACCCTGGCAGTGGTCGGAGGGAAATACAAGGCATCGATTCTCTGGCACTTGGCGCAGGACGTCATGCGGTTTTCGGAGTTGCAGCGGCAATTCTCAAACACTACCCGCAAAATGCTGACTCAGCAACTACGGGAACTTGAAGCCGACGGATTGGTGCACCGTGAGGTCTACCCGCAGGTGCCGCCCAAGGTTGAATACTCTCTGACCGTGAAGGGAAGAAGTATCTATCCCATTCTTGAAAAAATGTGCGAATGGGGACAGGTGTTTTTGCAGGATTGAGCAGGTCCTTTTAGTCTTATCGTAAGAATTTACCGTATAGTTTTCGCAAAAATAATTTGCGCTTTTATGGCTTAGATTCTCACCGGCAAAATCATTTCCAAGGAATTGACCATCAGCGGACTGGTTTTCCCCGCGTCAATCAAGCTCACCAACTTTTTTCTCTGACGACATACGATAGCGTTTGGTTCTTAAAGATATAACGTGTTTGACATTTGCGCGCTTGGTTCGTTATATTCCTCGTGATATATCGCATGTGATAGTCCATTGCCATGTCCATATGGAAGGCGGATTTTATTGCGATCTTAGGTTACTTGGGGAGTTAAAAAAGGAGAAAGTGCATGGTGAAGAATTTGATTGGTCGTAGTAGCTTCATGGTTTGTCTGCTGTTGGCGTTGTCGGTGCCGATGATGGCGTTCGCTGTTCCGTCCGGCAAGCTGATTATTTTTAACGCCGGAAGCCTGTCGGTACCTTTGGCGGCCATGGAGAAGGCTTTTGAAGCCAAGTATCCGGAAGTCGATGTGGTGCGCGAAGCCGGTGGCAGCACTAAAATGGCTCGCCTTATTTCCGATGCCGGCAAGCCTGCCGATATCATGGCGTCGGCAGATTATACGGTTATCGACAAGACTCTTATTCCCGCTCATGCCGCGGTGAACATCCGTTTTGCCACCAATCAGCTGGTACTTTGCTACACCGAAAAGAGTAAATATGCCGATGAGATCAGTGCTGCCAACTGGACGGAAATCCTGCAGCGCAAGGATGTTGTCTGGGGACATTCGGAGCCTAATCTCGATCCCTGCGGATATCGCAGCCTGATGGTTTTACAACTGGCGGAAAAATTCTACAAGCAGCCGGGATTGTATGAAAAGTTGCTCGCTAATCGCCCAGTTGCCAATGTGCGTCCCAAAGCGGCAGAACTGGTTGCCTTGCTGAAAAACGGCCAAATGGACTACGCCTGGGAATACCGCTCCGTGGCTGTGCAGCATGGGCTTAAATTCCTCACCTTGGATGATCACATCAACCTCGGCAATTACCAGATGGATGATTTCTACAAGCAGGCCACTGTTCAGGTGACTGGCAAGGAGCCCGGTACTTTCATGACCCAAACCGGACAGTCCGTGACCTACGGTGTCACCCTGATCAACAATGCCCCCAACCAGGAAGCTGCCGTGGCCTTTTTGGCTTATCTGCTCGATCCTCAGGGTGGTCTGAAAATTCTGGACGAAATGGGCCAGCCACCCTTTATTCCCGCCCGGGTACCGACCGTTGAAATGCGGGAGAAGCTGCCGGCTAGCTTGCAAGCATTGGTCGAAGTTAAAGAGTAACCCTGCACTGTTATGCAGACGAATCAAGAGAAATCAGGGGCTGCGGGTGAATCTGCCGGTAAGAGGCGGGTGTCTCTCGGCAGCCCCTTTCTTTATGTAACCTTTTTCTGCAGTACGGCGGTGCTGCTGTTTATCGTCATGCCTTTGTTCCAGATGGTATCTCAGCCGTCGCTGGCTTCGTTGTGGGAGACCATTCGCGATCCGGAGGTGCTGTCATCCATCTGGTTGTCGGTCTATACCGCCTTGATTGCGGCACTGATCGCTTTCGCGGTTGGTACTCCGCTGGCTTACCTGTTGGCTCGCTACGATTTTTTCGGCAAGAAACTGATCGAGAGCATTATCGATCTTCCCATCATGATTCCGCATCCGGTGGTCGGTATAGCCATTCTCAGCCTGCTGGGCCGCGGCCATCCTCTCGGCCAGCTGATGGGCAAGATCGGTTTGCGTATCATGGGCAGCGTAACCGGCATCATCGTGGTGCTGACCTTTGTCGGCCTGCCGTTTTATCTCAATGCCGCTAAATCCGGTTTCGAAAGTGTGCCTGTGCGACTTGAAAAGGTATCCCGCAGTCTCGGGGCCGGGCGTGCAGCCACTTTTTTTCGTGTTACCTTTCCCCTCAGCTGGCGGCATATGCTCGGTGGGGTCATCATGTGTGCCGCCCGGGCGGTGAGCGAATTCGGGGCGGTGGTTATCGTCGCGTATCATCCCATGATTGCGCCGGTGCTGATGTATGAGCGCTTTACCGCCTACGGGCTCAAGTATTCCCAGCCCGTCGGCGTGTGGCTTATTCTGGTGTGCCTGACGCTGTTCATGTTGCTGCGTCTGGTGTCTTTGCCGAGCAAGGTGGAACGATGATCAATCTTGACCTATTGACGGTTAGACTGCCGGGATTTGCCGTGCAGGATATTTCGCTGCAGGTGGCGCCGGGAGAGTTCTTTGCGCTGCTGGGTCCGACCGGTTCGGGTAAAACCGTAATACTGGAATCGATCGCCGGTCTGGTGCACGTCACCGGAGGGAGCATCCGGGTAGGGGGCAAGAATATCACGCGGTTGCCGCCGGAGCAGCGGCGTATCGGCATTGTGTATCAGGATTACGCGCTGTTTCCACACCTGACTGTGATGGAAAATATCTGTTACGGGTTGCGTTATTTCGATCTGGATATGCCGCAGACTCGCCAGAGGATAGACCATCTTGTTGAATTGCTAGGTCTGCAAAAAATTATCCATCGGCGGCCGCTGCATCTCAGTGGCGGCGAAAAGCAGCGGGTCTGCCTGGCGCGGGCTCTCAGTGTTAACCCTTCGGTGCTGCTTCTCGATGAACCGTTGTCGGCGCTCGATCCCAATTTTCGAGAAGAAATACGCCGCGTCCTCAAAAAACTTCATGGCGAACTCGGTATCACCTTCATGATGGTAACCCACGATTTCAGCGAGGCTCTCTATCTGGCTGACCGGGTTGGCGTGATTCGCAGTGGGCGTATGGAACAGGTCGGTTCCACCGAGGATATCTTTTTGCGTCCGGCCAATCCGTTTGTGGCCGAATTTGTAGGGATGAAAAATCTTTTTACAGCCAGCGTTGCCGATCAAAGGATTGAGTTCGGCGGGTTGAGTTGTCCGTTGCCGGAACCAGCCTCATGCAAGCAGGGAGTTCTGGCGTTGCGTCCTGAAGATATCGTGTTGCAGCGCGAGGATGTTTTTTCCGACGATTATGTGCGTTATGCAGGAATTATCGAACAGATCGTGCCGGCCGGACTCTGGCATGAGATTAGTGTCCGCTGCCGCGAGGCTTGCTTCAAGACCATCATGGATCGTAAAACGCTGATGGCGCACTGCTATAACGAGGGCGATGCAGTCTATCTTGGGTTCCAGACCGAGGCGGTGAGGGTTTTCTGAACTTCGTCTTTTGTCCAATGGCTCGGTTGATTTGCCATCATGGACCAAATTTACCGCTGAGAACGCGGAGTTCGCTGAGAAAAGCTCTTTCAGGACGTATCCTTTGCGTTCCCTGCGACATTTGTGGTGCCAGATCAATGGTTTTTTCTTTGTAGGGGGTGTTTATGCGGAATCGGGTTGGTTATATGGTGCGTACGGCGGGGTTGGTACTGCTGTTCATGATACAGGCAGGGGTAGCGTTTGCCGCTCCAACGGGAAAACTGATCATTTTCCATGCCGGCAGTCTGACGGTACCGTTTGCGGCTATGGAAAAGGATTTTGAGGCACGTTATCCCGGGGTTGATGTGCAGCGTGAATCCGGGGGCAGTACGCGTATGGCGCGACTGATCTCCGAAGTTGGTAAACCTGCCGATCTTATGGCTTCGGCCGACTTTCAGGTCATCGACAAAAGCCTCATTCCCGGATTGGCCGATTTCAACATTCGCTTTGCCACCAACGAATTGGTGCTGACTTATTCAGAAAAAAGCAAGTTTGCCAAGGAAATCAATACCGGCAACTGGTTCGATATCCTCGGTCGGCCGGGTGTGCTCTGGGGACATTCCGATCCCAATATCGATCCCGGTGGCTATCGCAGCCTGATGGCGATTCAACTGGCGGAGAAGTATTATAAAAAGCCCAATCTCTACAAGCACTTGCTGGCTAACCGTCCCAAGGAAAACCTGCGCGACAAGGCCGTCAGTCTGACCTCTCTGGTGCAAAACGGCGATCTCGACTATGCCTGGACCTATCGTTCACTGGCCCTGCAGCATCACCTCAAATTCGTGACCCTGAATGAGCACGTCAACCTGGCCAACATTGCCTATGATAATTTTTACGGTCAGGTCAGTGTGCGGGTGACCGGGGAGACGCCCGGAACGTTCATTGACCGTAAAGGACGTTTTGTCGCTTATGGTATAACGATGCTTAAGGATGCCCCCAATCTGGAGGCAGCCGAGGCTTTTCTGGTCTATCTCTGCGATCCCCATGGGGGCCAGGAAATTCTGCAGCGCTATGGCCAACCGCCTTTCAAACCGGCCTTTGTGCCAAGCAAAGCCATGCATGATACGTTGCCTGATAAATTAAAAAGTTTGGTTTCTGTAGCACATTAAGTTATAAAAATTTTATTTGGCGGTTTGTTTGAGGGGGGATCGCGGCATGGTATTCGGGGCCGTCTGTCAAACGTCAGGAAGGTAGGCCGGTTTTCCAAAATCAGGAGATAGGAAATGAACAAGATCATCGGGTTTTTGCTGGGGGCATTTTTGTTTTGCCTTCTCCCATGTGGTATTGCCCACGCGGAGATTGCTGACAACCAGGGGCTTTTTCATCAGCAAATCAAGCTTTTCACAGGCAAGGTCAATGATTCGTATCTTCTACTTTTTCCCATCGAAATTACTCAGCCGGGACGTGTCGAATGCGAATTCAAGTTGATGCAACCTGATGAAGAACGCTTCCTGAAGGCCTTGGAGAACCACCGGAAGAGAACAGGGAAATCTTTTGTGTTCCGTTGGTCGTTGGTTGATTCCCGCTTTTTTGATCAGAAAAAACCGATGCAGCCGGGCAAGTTCCAGAAGTGGATACAGGAAGTCAATAACTACAATCCGGGTGAATATCTTGCCGGAGATCAGATCCGCGGTGCTATCGCTGGTGCCAAGGCGGCGCTGGATTATGTATTCGGAAAGAAAAAAAAGAAAGAAGCTCCGGTGTATCTTCACAGATATATCCAGTCCGTAAGATTTGCGCATACTCCGGAAAACCATATCACGGTTGGTCGCATGCATCATGATATAGATTTTACCGAGCTTGGGCAGACCCAGGGTATGTACTTCCTGGTGTTGGAAAATTTCAGCCAACTCGCACCCGAACTTGAGATTACGGTTTCTTACCCGGGGAAACAGCGCCAGGTGGATAAGGCCTTTTTGCTTCCGCGCGATCTCGGTATCAGCGCATTGCAGGTAAAGGCGGGCCAGGTGTCTGTTGAAGTGCAGAATCTCGGAGAAGGAGAGCTGCCGGAAGAATTATATTTCCGCAAGGGAAATCAGGCCGCTACTCTGATGCTCTGGATGAACGGTAAACGCTGGGGCGGCGTTACCCTGGCGGGATTGGATCCTGACAGACGTCTTCGCAACCCCGGCGGCAAAGTTCAGTATACCTTCAATGTCGCTGTCGCTGATAACACGGAGGTCGTCTCGAAACTCAGTTTGCCAGAATTTGAGGATGCCGATTCCGGAAATAATGAAAAAAAGCAATTTTACGGTGCAGAGAAAAAGATTCTGGCTCCTATAAAGCGCCTGAATCCGTGACGGGCAAAACAGGGCCATAACTATTTATCCGGTAAGGCAGGTAACCCCCAGAGAATACCGACAAGCTTTTGCTCAGGCTCCGGTGCAATGATCCGCTTTGCACCGGAGCTTTTTTTGTTCGCTGGAGAATGTCGCGGTTTTTCCTTTTCCCTCTCAAAATTTTGCCATGGACATGATCGGCCTTACTGACCTAAAATGATCCGTTCATAATCTGCAAGAGATCTTTCCGGCATAAAGTCTTCTCGGTATTTATTCTCAACGGTTTTTCCCGCCCGCGTGGCGGTTCTGTGTTTTGGGAGTAAACCGAAAGCGAACAGGCCGGGCGGATGTCATATAACAACCTCAGACAATAGCGAGTCAGGACCATGGATATTCTTTCATTGGTAAGAGAGCGTCACGCAGAAACCTATAATCTTCACAAACAGCACATCAACCCCCAGTTCGTCAGAGTGCTGGAGGTTATCGGGTTTAATCGCAACTACGTCAGCAGCAAAGGTTCCCGGCTCATCGATGCCGAGGGTCGCGAGGTCCTCGATTTTCTGGCCGGCTTTGGCGTATTTAACATCGGCCGCAACCATCCCCTGGTTGCCCAGGTGTTGCATCAGATGCTCGACTCCGATCCGGCCAATATGGTGCAGATGGATCTTGGCGGCATTTCCGGCATGCTGGCTGAAACCCTGGCAAGGATCACTCCCGGGGATCTGGATGCGGTGTTTTTCACTAACTCCGGTGCTGAAAGCGTGGAAGGGGCTTTGAAATTTGCCCGCCAGGCGACCCGCCGTCACAAGGTGGTTCATTGCCATCATGCTTTTCACGGTTTGACGCTGGGGGCGTTGTCGGTCAATGGCAATCGCGAATTCCGTGAGTACAATGAGCCGCTGCTGCCAGGTTGTATTCAAGTGCCTTTCAATGATCTGGAAGCTCTGGAGCGTGCGCTGTCCAGCGGTGATGTGGCGGCATTTATCGTCGAGCCGATTCAGGGCAAAGGGGTGTTTGTGCCGGATGATGATTATCTGCCGGGTGCCCGTCAATTATGCGATAAATACGGTACGTTGATGATAGCCGACGAAGTGCAGACCGGTTTTGGACGTACCGGCAAGATGTTCGCGGTCGACCACTGGGGCGTGGTGCCGGATATCATGGCTGTTTCCAAAGCGCTGTCCGGAGGCTTCGTTCCGATCGGGGCGGTTATTACAAAGCGTGCCATCCATTCCAAAATATTCGACAGCATGGAACGTTGCTTCGCCCATTCCAATACCTTCGGGCAGAACGACCTTGCCATGGCAGCCGGGCTGGCTACCATCGAGGTTTTGGAAAGCGAAAAGTTGGTGGCACAGGCAGCCGAAATTGGCGATTACATCATCGCCGGCTTGAAGGAAAAGGCCGAGCGTTACGAAATGCTGCATGAAATACGCGGCAAAGGTCTGATGGTCGGCATGCAGTTCGGTGAGCCCAAGTCTCTGACGCTTAAAGCGGGCTGGAAACTTGTACACAAAATGAACGCCGATCTGTTCGGTCAGATGATTACCATGCCTTTGATGGAAAAACATAATATCCTGACGCAGGTAGCCGGACACGGTCTTGATACCGTTAAAATCCTGCCGCCGTTGGTCATCGGCCGCAAAGAAGCGGATATGTTTCTCGATGCCATGGAAGCGGTTCTTAAAGATGTTCACCGTTTTCCGGGTGCGGCCTGGACCATCACCAAAGATCTGGCTGTCCGTACATTGAAGAGTTCCTGACTATGATTTTTCGCATGTTCGATATATTTTTGTCCGGCCTCTGGCGGGTGATTTCCCGCGTGCCGCGTACCATCGTTTGGTGTGCGGTCGCGCTGGCGGCTCTTTCTGCCGTTATTTCGGTGCTGTTCTTACGCCTGGACAGCGATCAGGATAAGCTGGTTTCGCAGGATCTGCCCTATCAGCAACGTTATCTTGAGGTGCTGAAAAATTTCGGTGACCAGGAATATCTGTACATCGTTATTCAGGCTCAAGCAGGGGACACGGGTAAGCGTAGCGCCGAAAGGTTCGCAGAGGCCTTGGCAACCCGCCTCAAAGGTTTTCCTGAGCAGATTCAGGAGATCCATTATCGCCTTGCTGCTCAGGATCTGGGTCCCGGTGCTCTTTACTACGCATCCTTGGATGAGGCGAAGGGCCTGACCGAAATGGTTGGAACCATGGGGCCTTTGGCAACCGACTGGCTCCGCAGTGGCAAGTTGCCCGAGCTTGTGGAGCGGGTCAGCGGACTGCTCGGTGGTGGTGCCAGTGATGGTGCCCTTCCGGATCCCGCGTTACTTGGACCGGCCTTAGAAGGACTGGACGGATTCGTTGCCCGTATCGATCAGTCCCTGGCCGGCGTAGCGCCGACCGGTCCGGTGTTTGATATGACGGATCGTGGCGTGCATTACTTCTTTACCACCAACCAGCGTTTGCTGGTCATGCGTTTGTTGCCGGCCAAAGACTACGGCACCATGGATGTCATCGCCGGTCCTTTGGCGACGGTCCGTGAAGCTTTGTCAAAAACCCGCGCCGAATTTCCCGGGGTCGAGGCCGGTCTGACCGGTCGACCGGTGCTGCAGGCAGATGAAATGGCCACCACCAATCTTGATATGATGCGTGCTTCGATCATTTCCGTGATACTGGTGGGATTGCTGTTCATGCTGGTGATGCACGGCTGGTTACGGCCGGTGCTGGTTATATTCTGCCTGGTTCTGGGCATGGCCATGACTTTTGGATTTACCACGGCAACACTCGGTGTACTGAATCTTCTGTCCATCGTGTTTGCTCTGGTGCTTGTCGGTATCGGGGTGGACTTCGGAGTGCATGTCGTCATGCGCTACGTGGAAGAACGCAAGGCGGGTGCAGAAGTCGATGAAGCGGTACGTACTTCATTAATGCAGACAGGACCCGGCATTATTCTTGGTGCCACCACATCGGTATGCGCGTTTTATGCCGTTGTATGGTCCGATTTTACCGGACTGGCTGAGCTCGGGTTGATCGGCGGCACCGGTATCTTGCTGTGCCTGGCGGTGATGCTTACAGTATTGCCGGCGTTGTTACTGATGGCAGGTCGCCGCAACCTTTTTCCCAAGTCGATGCCGCAGGCTACCGTTCTGCCGGTATTTGGAAGATTGTCGGCTCGCCCGGGCCGTTTGCTGGCCATTCTCGCTTTGGTGACCCTGGCGCTTCTGCCGGGGCTGTTCAAAGTGCGATTCAACTACAATCTGCTTGAACTTCAGGCCAAAGGTCTGGAATCGGTGCGTTACGAAAAACGCATGATCGAGGATTCCGATGAATCGACCTGGTATGCGGTTTCTGTGGCAAAAGACCTTGAGCAACTTGACGCTTTGCGGGCGCAGTTCAAAGCGTTGCCTACCGTGGGTAAAACGGAAAGCCTCAGCGATTACCTGCCCCAAAACCAGCAAAGCAAAGCCGCGCTGTTTAGCAAGGCAGCAACGTATCTTGAAACATTGCCGCTTCAGCCGGTGGTTGCTGGCCCCATCGATGCGCAACAGATGCTGGATGCCCTGGACCGTCTTTCGGTTGCCTTGGATAACCTGGCTGAAAAACTGTTTGCTGCCGGTGCCGGAGAGGAACTCTCCCGCGTAGATGCACTTATTAAAAAGCTCGATTCAGCTTATGCCCGGCTTGAAGGTGATCCGACGCTGGCGACTCGCCTCCTGCCGCTGCAGTCCCAGTTGCAGACCGATGTTATGGGCGGTCTTCGGCAACTTCAGACCTGGCTTGGTGCCAAGCCCATCGGGGTTGGGGACCTGCCGTTATTTCTGCGTGGGATGTTCGTGGGGCGTGATGGCAGCATGCAGCTCAAACTGATTCCCAAACAAAATATTTGGAAGGCTGCAAATCTTAAGACCTTTGTGCAGGATATCAGGAGAGTTGATCCGCAGGTTACCGGGGTGCCAATCAGTGTATTTGAATCGGCGCGGCTGATGAAGCATACCTTTTTGTATTCCGCTATACTGACCCTTGTACTTGTCAGTCTGTTGTTGTGGGCCAGTTCCCGCTCTCTGCGGTACATTTTACTTGCGATGTTGCCTCTGTCGGTTGGTATGATCTGGCTGCTTTCGCTGATGGGATGGTTCGGGCTGAATTTTAATCTTGCCAACTTTTTCGCCATTCCCATCCTCATCGCCATCGGGGTTGATGGCGGGGTGCATTTCCTTGCACGCTGGAAGGAGTTACGTAACGGCTGCCTGTTTGAAACCAGCACGCCGATGGCTGTTGCCCTGAGTTTTGCCACCACCATGATCGGTTTTGGCGGGCTGCTGTTTGCGCACCATCGCGGACTTGCCAGCCTGGGGTGGGTCATGGTACTCGGTTCGCTGACGGGTATGTTGAGTTGTCTGCTGGTGCTGCCGGCGGTTCTCAAGCTTTTTCGCTATGGGGAAACTTCGGATAAGGAGTAGGACATGTTGCGAAACATGCTTATCGTGCTGCTATTTCTGGTCGCTACGGTCAGTCCGGCATTTTGCAGTGAAAGCTTCGATTTTGTCATTATTCAACCGGGACAACCGGGGACTTCCGAAGACGCACAGCCGGTCATGGATGCCCTTGCGACTTATCTGCAAAATAAACTAGGCGCCGATGTTACGATTCGCGGCCACTATTTTAACCAAATCGAGCAGGCTTCCGCATATCTGGCGGATAACCGGCCCAAGTGGGGCATTGTCGGGCTTGGTTATTACCTGGGCCATGCCGGTGCACTTTGCTTGACTCCGCTAGCGTCAACCCGGCCGGGAGGAGCAGACAGCGATGTCTGGCGACTGGTCGTTGCCAAGGACGGTCCCGACAAGTGGCAATCTGTAAAAGGCGCGGTCTCGGGAACCATGTTGTTTGAGCCTGGAGTTGCCGCCGGATTGATGTTTGACACACCTGTGGCAGAGTTGCCCTTCACTCTGGAAGGGACGGTTCGTCCGTTGCGCGCTTTGCGTTCCGTATTACGAGGCAAGGGCGGTGCCGTGGTACTTGATAAACCGCAATACGATGCTGTTCAGTCTCTGTCCATGGCATCAGGTCTCAAAGTTTTGAAAACTTCTGCAGCTTTGCCGACTTCAGCCGTTGTGGCGTTCGGACCCCTAGGGAAGATTCACGAGCGTTTGCGTGCCGTGTTGCGTGAAATGCGAAACGACCCGGCTGCCGTTGATCTGCTGCAGTTGTTGCAAACCGAGGGGTTTGGCCCCGTTGATAAACGGCTTGACGCATTGAAGGAAAAAAGTGCATGAAGGTTGTGATTTTTTTTCTTTTTGGGGTAATATGCACCCTTTCCGGGTGTGTGGCTCCGTCGGTAGAGACGGGTATCCCCGTTGCCGGGGTGCCTGCTGCTCCTGAAAGCTTTGATTTGTGGGAGTCTTGCGACAGTGCGCAGGCGGAAGCTTATCGCAAGGCCGCAGATCAGGATGCCAATGCGGCCCTGCGCGGAGCTGCTTGTTATGCTTATCTGGTGGAACGTGCCAGCGGCGATCTGGATGCCGCGGAAAATGGCCGCAAATTGGCTGAAAAGGCGGTGGTTGCTTTTCCGGAAAGTGCCGAAGCCCATTATCTGCTCGGCTACTTGGCAGGACTGGTGGCGCAACGCAACTCCTTGCGGGCCTTGTCGCTGGTGCCTGTCATTGAACGTGAGGCACTGGTAGCGATTGAGTTGAACCCGAGCCTTGATCAGGCCGGCCCAGCGCGTATGCTCGGAGACCTTTACCTGCGGGCACCGGAATTTCCTGTGAGCATCGGCGACCCGTCCCTGGCTGTGGAATATTTCCGGCAGGCCGTGGAATTGTTTCCGGATCAGGCTGATAATCGCCTCGGGCTTATCGAGGCCTTGCTCGTTGAAGACCAGACTGCGGATGCCTGCCGGCAACTGCAAAATCTGTGGCAAGGGTTGGCTCCCGAGGAAGACCCCGGTAGTGTTTGGCAACGAGGGCTGGATTTGCAGCTTCGTCTGTGCGAAGGTTTGGACGATAATTAAATTTTTTCTCTCCGGTTTTGTACCGGCATGGTAAGTACGTAGCTATCGCTGACGCAGGATGGTACCCGACTGCAAAGGGACGCCGCCCTGCGTCGCTGTTTTTCGCTGATGAGGATGTTTTTATCGTCGGTCCGGTTGGCCTGGCTAAAACGTTTCCATTTGATTGCCTGTTTTAAGGAGATAGTTTTGGGAGTTCCCTTTATTCAGAAAGCCCGTATTGGTGCTTATATTTGTAAGCAGTTGGTAAAGGGGAACCGTCGGTTTCCCCTGGTATTGATGCTTGAGCCTCTGTTTCAGTGCAATCTACGCTGCAAAGGTTGCGGGAAAATTTCCCACCCGCCGGAGATCATGAATCGTCGGTTGAGTGTCGAGGAATGCGTAGCCATGGCCGAAGAATGCGGAGCACCTATGGTTTCTCTGCCCGGTGGCGAACCTCTCATGCACCCTGATATCCATCTCATTGCCAGCGAACTTGTCGCCCGCAAACGCTTTGTCTATTTGTGTACCAATGCGTTGTTGGTGGAAAAACGTCTGGATGATTTCGAGCCGTCGCCGTACTTGACTTTTAACGTGCACCTTGACGGTTTGCGCGACAAGCACGATACGCTGGTCAATCGCAAAGGGGTTTTTGATCAGGCTGTGCAGGCCATCCGACGTCTGGTGTCCGAAGGTTATCGCGTTACAACCAACACCACTTTTTTTGGGGATGAAACCCCGGAAAGCGCTGCAGCCCTGTTCGATTTTCTCATGTCGCTCGGTGTCGAAGGCATGACCGTGGCACCCGCTTTTAACTACGAAAGCGCCGAGGAACAGGCCAATTTCCTGGGGCGAGAGGGGAGTTACAAGCTGTTTAAAACACTGCTTCCGCAAGCCAAAGCGCGAGGCTGGCATTTTAACCACAGCAGCCTCTATCTGGATTTCCTGGCCGGTGGACAAAGCTATGCCTGTTCGCCCTGGGGTACGCCTGCAGCCAATATCTTGGGTTGGCAACGTCCCTGTTACCTGCTTAACGACGGCTATGCCGGAAGTTTTCGTGAATTGATGGAGAATACGGATTGGGATAGCTACGGAACCGGTAGGGATGCGCGCTGTACCCATTGTATGGTACACTGCGGGTTCGAGCCGAGTGCTGTAGTGGATGCGGCTTTACATCCTCTCAAGGCGCTACGGGTTTTCTTGCGCGGTGCTGGTAACTAAATTTACGCCGTGGGACTTCTCGGCGTGGCAGAGGCCTCGATGAACCCCGCTTGCCAGAATAATCCCTCCATTCGATTGGGCATGGTGGTTGCTCTTCCGAGCGAAGCCAGGGCTATGCTAGGCAAACGCCAATGGCTGCACTCTGGTGATCTCGCGCAATGTAGCTGCGGTGGTTCGGAAGACGTCAATATTTTGTGGGTGCGTTGCGGTGTGGGAACTGAAAAGGCTTCCAGAGCTGCCGCATTTTTGGTTGAGCAAGGTGTTACCCACCTCGGCATTGCCGGTGTATCGGGTGGTCTGGATCCTGATCTGGGCAGTGGTCAGCTGGTGCTTGCCAGCGAGATCGTTGACGAGGGAGGTAAACGCTGGCAGGTTGCCCCTGCTTTTAAGCGGATCATGACTGCTTGTTTCGGTAGGAAAATTCGCAACGGATCTATTCTGACCACTGCAGCACCGCTCTTGACCGATGTGCAAAAAAAACTCTGGTTCGAGCGCACCAAGGCTCTGGCGGTCGATATGGAAAGTGCTGCTGTCGCGCAGGTGGCATCCGCAGCCGGGCTGCCGTTTTTTGCCCTGCGGGCTATTTGTGACGAAGCTGCAAGATCGGTTCCTGCCGCTCTTTTTGACTTGGTGGACGATATGGGACGGCCCAGGCCCATTAAGCTGATCGGGTCGCTGATTAAGCAACCATCCCTCATACCTGTGCTGATGCGCATGCAGGGGGACTTCAGCCGGGCATTGCGGGCTCTGCGATATGGTTGGCAGGTTTGCTGCCACCTGAAACCTGTAGATTTCAATGGAGGGGAGGAACAGGTATGACTCAGGAAATCAAGGACGGAGACGTTATCCGTGTACTTTATACCGGACGCTATCTGGATGGACAGGTGTTTGATACTACCGACGATCGTGCCCCCTTCACCTTTATGGTCGGTTCAGGTGCGGTAATCAAGGGGTTTGACGAGGCGGTCCGCGGTATGAAGGCCGGACAGAGTACTCAGGTGACCATTGAGCCGGATAAAGCATACGGACCCCGTGATGAAACCCATGTGGTGGACATCCCTCGCAGCAGTATGCCTGCCCAGATGCATATGGTTCCCGGTATGCAACTCAAATTGCCCCTGCAGGGTGGAAAAGCGGTAACCGCGACGGTTGTGGACGTTACCGATGAGCATATACGTCTTGATGCCAATCATGTTATGGCCGGCAAGACTCTGGTTTTCGATATTGAAATTGTCGCAACCGGATTGAAGCCTGCCGACCTGTTTGGAGGGTAACAAGCTTTATTGGACACTTTTTGGCTCTGGACATTCCGTTCGGGCTGAAAGTAAACTCGTATCCACAAAGGAAACGAGTCGTTTCCGGATGGAAACAAACTAGCAACGGGGGTTACAATGTTGTCGCATGCGGCGATGGCATTTCTCAACCATCAGACCAAGGAGACGAGGAAAAATGGCAGAAACCATCAAGGCTGGAGATACTATCAGCGTAAATTACACCGGGCGTTTTGAAGACGGCCAGGTGTTCGATTCTTCCGAAGGGCGCGAGCCTCTTAAATTCACCGTGGGCGCCGGCCAACTCATCAAGGGCTTTGACGATGCCGTTACCGGTCTTAAACTCGGTGACAAAACCACCGTTACCATTGCTCCCGCGGACGGTTATGGCGAGCACCGTGAAGACCTGATCATCGACATCCCCAAGGCCAATGTGCCCGAGGATATGGCGGTTGAAGTCGGTAAACGCTTTCACCTGCGCGACCAGACCGGTCGTCCGGTGCCGGCCGTGGTTATTGAAATCACGGAGGAGGCCGTACGCCTCGATGCTAACCATGCCATGGCCGGCAAAACACTGGTTTTCGACATCGAAGTCGTCGAAACAGGGCTGCAAGGCGATGCCCCGGAATCCCATTGCGGTGATGGCAGCAACGGGTGCCAGGGATGCGGACAGCACTAATCGGCACCCTACATACCAAATACTCAGGGCCAGGTTTTCCTGGCCCTTTTTTTATCCTGCGAACATGGAGAACAGATAAATTGTCCCAGTTTTTGCTCTCTATTCGTCTTTAAGTACTCATAAAAGTTTAAGCTTTTTGTATACAGAATATGTGTGGTATGTAGTTAGGGGTTTTTAGGAGATTTTCTATCAGTATTTCAGTGTGTTATATGTTGTTCATTTGTTGGGACACAGTTTTATGGTTGGATTTAATTCCTTGAGGATTTCCAAAGAATTACGTTTCCTTGCTTTATCGGTGTGTCTGGTCACAGCCATACTGTTTTGGGTATCCAGTTCTGTGGTAATCGCCTCAGAATCCCCCGCTAAAAAAATTCTGTATCTGAATTCCTATCATCAGGGCTACCGGTGGAGCGATGATATCTCACGTGCCATCGAGCAGGTGTTTCATTCTGAGAACGGCAAACACCGTATATTCATGGAATATCTGGACACCAAACGCCGCTTGACCAACACTACGGTAGCCCACGCGCGCCAATTTCTGCATGCGAAATATCCGCAGAACTTTTTCGACCTCATCCTGTGTTCCGACGATGCCGCATTCAATTTCCTGCTGGATTCACGCAAAGCATTGTTCGGTTCGACGCCGGTCGTTTTTTGCGGGGTCAACTATCTCGATAGGGGGCTTTTGAAGGGGCAGCAGGGCATGGTCGGTATCAGTGAAGAGGCGGAAATCACCGATACTCTCGATCTGGCTTTAAGTCTGCATCCGGCTACCAGACAGATATTTGTTGTCAGCGACCGGACCCAGACCGGACTTAAAATTCTAAAAAAAATTCAAGAATTGCCACCACTTTACAGGCATAAAGTATCCTTTGAAATCTTGCCGGATACTTCCGCGCCGGATCTGGCTCTACGTTTACGTCAACTTCCAGCGCACAGCCTGGTGCTCTTTTGCCTTTTTAGCCGGGATGCCGCCGGGCAGTTTTATGAATACGATGAAGTCCTCCCCCTGCTGGTGAAAAATTGTCCCGCCCCCATATACGGTGTTTGGGATTTCAATCTCGGTCAGGGGATGGTGGGTGGCAAGTTGCTCACCGGCTATATGCAAGGGCAGCAGGCGGCGCACCTGGGACTTAAAATTCTTCATGGTGTGCCTCCCGATTCATTGCCCCAGGTAACGGTCACCAAGGGGCAATATGCTTTCGACATGAGGCAACTTGAGCGGTACGGCATTGATTTAGATCGTTTGCCTTCGCCCAGTACTTTTATCAATCAGGAACACCCCCTGTCGGTTCGCTACCGTATGGTCCTTCTGGAAAGCCTGGCAGCGATTCTGGTACTGCTCGGGGTGATTTTTTTGCTGTTGCGTATAATGAAACAGCGCAAACTCGTACATGCTTCTCTGGAAAACGTACGTTCCCAATTGGAGGCGGAAGTGCAGGCACGTACCGAACATCTTTCCGGTGCCAACCGGCAATTGCGCATGGAGATTCTGGAACGTAATCAGGCGGCACGCGCTCTCAGGGAGTCTGAACAGGAAAAGACCCTTATTCTCAACAGTTCTTCGGATTTGATAGCTTATTTGGATGCAGACCTGCGTGTCCGTTGGGCGAATCGACCATCGATGGACCTGAATACCATAAGACATGGCGACGTTACGGGGTTGCACTGCTATACCGCGTGGCACGGCCTCGAAGAACCGTGCATCGGTTGCCCTGTCATTCGTGCAGGCAAAACCGGTTTGCCACAGCATGGCGAAGTTGTTACTGCGGATGGGAAGATATGGCTGGTTCGGGCCTTTCCTTTTCGTGATGGGCAGGGGCGGGTGACCGGGTTTGCCAGCTTCAGCCTGGATGTCACTGAACAGAAACAGGCGCAACGTGCCATTCATCGCATGGCGTATTACGACCACCTGACCGGGTTACCCAATCGGGCGCTGTTTCAGAAAGAACTCGACCGGCGTCTTGAAGATGCTGTCGGCAGGGACCACGGTCTGGCTTTGATGTTCCTTGATCTGGACCATTTTAAAGGCGTCAACGATTCCCTGGGTCACGCCAAGGGCGATCTGCTGCTCCAGCGGATCGCCGAGCGACTGCAGGATTGCCTGGGTAAGGAGGATACCCTGGCGCGATTGAACGGCGACGAATTTATTTTTCTGCTTACGGAGATTGACGATCCGGAAGCTGTCATAGCCTTTGCCGCCAATGTGCAACGGTTTATGGCCCAGCCCTTCGATCTCGACGGGGATGAAATTTATGTGGGCACCAGTATCGGCATTGCCTGCTATCCGCTGCATGGCGTTGATGCTCCGAATCTGATCAAACGCGCGGATCGCGCCCTGTATGCGGCCAAAGAACGCGGGCGCAACGCTATCGAGCTGTTTTCCGAACGGATCAATGCACGTTTTCATCGCCGTCATCAGCTGGAATCTCGCCTGCAGCGTGCCCTGATGAAAGATGAGTTTTTCCTTGAATATCAGCCCCAGGTTGACCTGCGCAGCGGTCAGGTTATCGGGGTGGAGGCGTTGTTGCGCTGGAAAAATAGCGATCTTGGACTGGTCATGCCCGCTGACTTTATCCCCCTGGCTGAAGAGACCGGTCTGATTCGTCCCATTGGCGAGTGGGTATTGCGCACGGCGTGCCGCGAGTATCTGTCCTGGGGGAATGTCAGTTCCATACCGGTGCGCCTGTCCGTGAATATATCGGGTCAACAGATTAAGCATCCGGATTTTATTCCGATGATCGATGACGTATTGAGAACCACCGGCTTTGATCCTCAAATGCTGGAGCTTGAGATAACTGAAAGTGTCGCCATGGATGACGTCGAAGCTAATATCCACACCTTCCGCGAAATCAAGCGGCGGCGTGTGCAATTGGCCATCGACGACTTCGGTACGGGCTATTCATCTTTGAGCTATCTGCGGCATTTCCCCATCGATCGGCTTAAAATAGATCGTAAATTTATCCGGGATGTCGCAGAATGTCATGACAGCGCCTCGCTGGTTGAAGCGATTATCGGTATGGCGCGCAGCCTGTATCTTGAAATCATCGCCGAAGGCGTGGAAACCAGCGCACAAGTCGAGTATTTGTGGAGGCACGGGTGTCTTCAAGCGCAGGGCTTTTTCTTCGGTCGGCCGATGGCGCCGGAATCCTTGATGGAGTTTTTGCAAAAGCAGGACTTCTCAGATGTGGTTGTATCCCTTCCGGTTGTTTGAGGCCGTTTTTCCCCTGTCCAAATAGCCGCTGCATGGACTTTTGTCTGATCAACAGGTAGACATGCCTCTTACGGCATTATCCTCCCTCACCATTCCTGTCATTGATCTGCTATAATGTTGCCCCGTGGCGTTATTGCAATCGTTGGACTACGGCCGGTTCAGTGTTATCGAAAGATCGGTCGCAGCTCGGTTATTTCGGCTTTTCTTCAAGAGGAATCCTGCGACATACCCGTATGCGTTCTTTTCCTCTCCAGGGAGATTCATTCATGGCAAAAGATCGTACCGCCCGTATCGGTATCCTGACAGTTTCTGATCGCGCCAGCAGCGGTGTCTATGAAGACCGTGGCGGTCCGGCAATCCGCACCTATCTGGAAGGCGTCCTGACGTCGCCCTGGGAAGGCATTAGTCGTATGGTGCCCGATGAACAGGCGACCATTGCCGAAGCTCTTATCGAACTGTGTGATCAGGCGGGGTGTTGCCTGGTTATAACCACCGGTGGCACCGGGCCGGCACTGCGCGATGTCACCCCAGAAGCGACAGAAGCGGTTTGCACTAAAATGATGCCCGGTTTCGGGGAACTGATGCGGCAGGTGTCGCTGACCCATGTACCGACCGCTATACTTTCGCGGCAGACGGCCGGCATTCGCGGTGGCAGCCTCGTTATCAATCTGCCTGGTCAGCCCAAGGCCATCGCAGAATGCCTCGATGCGGTGTTTGCAGCTGTGCCGTTGTGCATTGATCTTATCGGCGGACCCTATCTCACCACCGATGAACGGCGCATCGTTGCGTTCCGGCCCGGTCAGAAGCCCGCTTGATGGCGTTTATACATGTATTGGAATCCGATGCTATGAAGGCCTTCGAGGCGTGCCATGAGTAATCCAGACTTATCATCAGAGAAGCTGGCAGAGGGACTGCCGGAAGCGAATTCTGCTTCTGACGGATTCGGCGGAGCCCCCTGGAGTAAACGCCGCTTGTGGGGGCTATGGCTCGGTCCCGCGCTATTTGCGCTTATGCTGATTTTGCCGTGGCCCCATAGCATGCCCCCGCAGGCCCGTAAAATGGCGGCCATCGCGTTTTTGATGGCTACCTGGTGGATGTGCGAGGCGATCCCCATCCCCGCCACCGCGCTGTTGCCGCTGATCCTCATGCCTCTGTGTGGGCTGCTGCCCATGAAAGATGCGGCCACGCCCTACGCCAGCGAGTTGATTTTTTTGTTCATGGGCGGCTTTCTTATTGCTCTGAGCATGCAGCGCTGGAATCTGCACCGGCGTATCGCTTTGCTGGTGGTGCGTTGCTTCGGTTTTGCCCCTGACCGTCTGGTGCTCGGTTTTATGGTCTCCAGTGCCGCGCTGTCCGCGTTTGTCTCGAATACGGTCACAGCTTTGATGATGATGCCTATCGGTATGGCCATTATTCAGCATGTGATCGAAGAAGGGCGTCGTACCGGTCTCGATGATGACATCGATTTTTCGGTCGAAAAATTTGCCTTTGGCACCAACCTGATGCTCGGCATCGCCTATGCCTGTTCCATCGGCGGGATCGCAACCCTCATCGGTACTCCTCCCAATACGGTGCTGGCCGGTTATCTGCAGCATACCTACGGATACCAGATCACTTTTGCCCGCTGGATGCAGATCGGCGTGCCCCTGTCGATAACTATGCTCGGTTTGTGCTGGCTCTGGTTGACCCGTATCGCCAATCCCATGCGTCTTGCGCAGGTGCCGGGCGGGCGGCATATGATCCAGTCGGAACTGCGTCGCCTAGGTCCACTTTCATGTGGGGAGATCATTACGGCTGTGGTGTTTGTTTTGACTGCCCTGGCCTGGATCCTGCGTGAGCTCTTTGCCGGTTTGTGGCCGGAACCCACCATGATCACCGATGCGGTGATCGGCATGACCGGCGGTCTGCTGCTGTTCGTCATTCCGGTCGGGCGGCGCGGCCGGTTTGTCATGAACTGGGAATGGGCCACCAAGCTCCCCTTTGGGATGCTGATTCTGTTCGGCGGCGGTCTGTCTCTGGCCTGCGGCTTTGAAAAGACCGGTCTCTCAACCTGGTTGGCGGGGAATATCGAACTGCTCAGCGGCGCACCGTTGCTGATCCTGGTGCTGGCTGTCACCACACTGATCATCTTTTTGACCGAACTGACCTCCAATACCGCGACTGCAGCCATGGCCATGCCGGTGCTCTGCGCGGTGGCTCTGGGCCTTGGCGAGAACCCGCTGTTGCTGCTGATACCCGCGGCCCTGGCCGCATCCTGTGCCTTCATGCTGCCCGTCGCCACGCCACCCAACGCCATCGTGTTCGGGTCCGGTCGCGTGACCATGATGCAGATGATCAAGAGCGGTTTCGCGCTGAATATCATCGGCATTGTGCTTATCACTCTGCTGACCTATAGTCTGGTGGTGCCGCTGTTCGGCATCGTGTACGGTCAGGTGCCCCTCTGGACTGGTTGCGCGGGCGGATAGGCTTGCCTGCAAGGGTGGCAACGTGTATGCTGCCCGTTTTCCGTTGCCTTCTCTTTGCATCATTGAAAGCTTAATTATATGAATACCCCTATTCGTTTTTTCGCCACCGCGCCCAAGGGTGTGGAACCGCTCCTCGCGGATGAATTGCGTCAGCTCGGCGCTCTTGAAATATCCGAGACCCGCGCCGGAGTCGCTTTTCAGGGCTCGCTGCAGACCGCTTACCGCGTGTGTCTGTGGTCGCGACTTGCCAGCCGTATCCTGATGCCTCTGGCCGAGTTCAGTGCCACCGATCCCGACCACTTGTACGCGGCGGTCGCGGCACTCCCTTGGGAGGAACACATGACTCCCGGCGGCACCCTCGTAGTCGATGCTCAGGTGCGTCGTTCGGTGATCACCCATTCCCGGTTCGCCGCTCTGCGGATCAAAGACGCTGTCGTCGACCGCTTCCGTGAGCGCTTCGACCAACGGCCCTCCATCGATCTGGAACGCCCCGACATCCGCCTTAATCTGCACCTTGACCGCGACCAGGCGACCCTGAGCCTCGACCTGTCCGGCGACAGCCTGCATCGGCGTGGCTACCGGGCCGAAGGAGTGTTGGCGCCCCTCAAGGAAAATCTAGCCGCCGCCATTTTGATCCGCGCCGGTTGGCCGGAAGTGGCGGCCCGCGGCGGCGCGTTGGTCGATCCGATGTGCGGTTCGGGAACCCTGGTGATCGAGGCGGCCCTGATAGCTGCCGATTGTGCGCCGGGCCTGACGCGGCCCTATTGGGGCTTTAGCGGCTGGCTGCAGCATCAGCCCGCCGTGTGGGACGAATTGTTGGAGGAGGCCCGCCAGCGTCGCGAGGAGGGTCTGCCAAAACTGCCGGTCATGGTGGGTTATGATCGTGATCGCAAGGCTGTCCGCGCCGCTGCGGAGAACGTCCGCATGGCCGGTCTCGACCAGTACCTGCGTTTCGAGTTGCGGGAGCTGGACGATCTGGCGGAGGTGCCGGGTACCTCCGAAACGCGCGGCCTGCTGGTGACCAACCCGCCTTACGGCGAACGCCTCGGTGAGGTTGCGGAACTGCGCTTTTTGTATGAGACGCTGGGGGAAAAGCTACGCGCCCATTTTGGCGGCTGGCAGGCCTCGGTGTTTACCGGCAACCCCGATCTGGCCAAAAATATCGGTATCCGCGCGCACAAGCTGTACAAACTCTATAACGGCGCCCTGGAGTGTCGTCTGCTCAATTTCGAGATTGCCGAAGATCGCTTTTTCGGCGCCAATGCTCCCCAGGCCCCGCTGAGCGAAGGGGCGCAGATGTTCGCCAACCGCCTGCGCAAAAACATGAAGCAGCTGCGGCGCTGGCTCAAAAAGGAGGATATCACCTGTTATCGTCTTTACGATGCCGACATGCCCGAATACTCGGTGGCCGTCGATATTTACGAAGACCGCGTGCATGTACAGGAATACCAGGCGCCTGCCTCTATCGACAGCCGTCAAGCCGAACGCCGCCTGCGCGAGGTGATGCGGGTGCTGCCCGAGGTACTGGAAGTCGCACCTGAGGTCATCACTCTAAAGGTGCGCCGGAAACAAAAGGGCTCCAGCCAATACCAGAAATTCGACCGTACCGGCGAACGTTTCGAGGTGCGCGAAGGCAACTGCTGGTTCCTGGTCAACCTGACCGATTACCTCGATACCGGCCTGTTCCTCGATCATCGCTCGACCCGCTTCATGTTGCAGGCCATGGCCGAGGGCAAAAGCTTTCTTAACCTGTTCGCTTACACCGGCGCCGCCACCGTGCACGCCGTCAAAGGCGGCGCGACCACCAGCGTTACCGTGGACATGTCGCGTACCTACCTCGATTGGGCGCAGGCCAACCTGCGGCTCAACCAGTTGTCCGGACCGCAGCATCGTTTCGTCTGCGCCGACGTGCTGCAGTACCTCGAGCGGGAGCAGTCCCATTACGATCTGATCTTCCTCGATCCGCCGACCTTCTCCACCTCCAAGTCGATGGAAACGACTCTCGATATCCAGCGCGACCATGTGCAACTCATACATCTTGCTGCGCAGCTGCTTACGCCTGATGGGGTGTTGATCTTCTCCAACAACTTTCGCAAGTTTCGCATGGATTATGAAGCCCTGCCGGAGTTGGAGATCGAAGACATCACCGCCGGCACCATCCCGCACGATTTTGCGCGCAACCCCAAGATTCACAACTGCTGGCGGATTACGCGGCGGTAGGGAGGGTGGACATCGGGGTAAAAGAATAAAATCATACTCGCGCTCGTTCGCTTCGCTCACTCAAGCCACAAAGAACACAAAGGACAACTAAACCGGGTTTCTCTGTGTCTTTGTGTCTTGAGCGACTGAAAGGAGCGGGTGCAAGATGGGTTTCTAGATTTTAGCCTTGGTTGTTTAAGGCGAAAGGGAAGGGCATGAAGCGCATTCTCTGTTGCATGTTGCTGGGGTTATCGCTGCTGCTGACAGCATGCGGTGATCGCTACATTGACGACCGTGCCGGGTTGATGAGTGCGGATGAGCAGTCACGGCTGCAGGTCTTTCAGAAGAAACTGCTGCAGGAACTAGATATCGAACTGCAGGTGGTGGTGCTCGATGCCAGCCCCGGTGATCTCGACACGGCGGCGGTGGAGTTGTTCGATGAGCGCGGCATAGGTAAGCGTACCAAGGGTGCGCGCGGGGCATTGCTGCTCATCGACCCGAGCGGGCGGCAGGTGCGCATGGAGATAGGCTACGACCTGGAGGGCATTTTCCCCGATGCTTTTGTCGGTTATATCGAGCAGCGCCAGATGGCGCCCTTTTTCGCCGCCGGGCGGGTCGCTGCCGGTATCGAGGCGACTGTCGAACTGGTAGTTGGCAAGGCCCTCGGGGCCATCGACGCAGGCAGTTATGCTCCTGACGAGACAGCGGGCGGTCTGGCACATCTCTCCGGCGGGGCAGGGGCCCGCAGCGCCGTTGGCATCGGTGACGGTGCGCCGGCAAAACCGACGCTGGATGATGCATCCCAGTTCGGTGCCCAGCCATCCCCGCAGCAGGCTCTGGCCGTTTACCTTGAAGTGCTGCGCGGACACATCAAAGATCCCAATCTGAAAGTTTATACCCCCGATACCCGTGATTTTTTCCGCAAATGGCTGGTGACCGACGCCCAGCAGGACAACGAGCGGCGCAGTCTGGAGACCCATATCGGGCAGGGGCAGGTCTTGCAACGTGATGGCCGGGCGGTGATCCGCTTTCCGGTTACCGAGCGCGGCGCGGCGCCGTATTTCCTGGTGCAAGGGGAAGAGGGCTGGATGCTTGATTTTGCCTCCATGAGCAGGCTGGTCGGTTTCAACCACCGCAATCAGTGGCATCTGCGCAGCCTCGACCATCCCTTCATGTTCGCGTTTGAGGACTGGCAGTTTGACGGGAACGGGTTTCCTCGCTCTGGGCAGTAATTCTGCTGTTGCACTTGGGTGCGTGCAAACCATACCAAAATCTATCTCGCACAAAGCCACAAAGACACTAAGGATGACACCCCGAAAAAGCCATAAATCCGAAGAATGTTAAGGCTTCTTCGTGACTCCGTGGCTTCGTGCGAAAAATCAGACGTCGTTTTTGCCGTGTCTTTGTTCCCGCTTTTCTTCGCGCCTTTGTGTCTTCAAATGAGTAAAGAATTACCTCTGTTATGGCTTAGAATTCAGGTAAATCCTACATCCCCAAAGTATGTTCCCAGAGGATCTTGAGTCCGATCCCGATCAGGATCACCCCCCCCGCGATCTCCACCCGCTGGCCCCAGCGCGAACCGACGCGGCGGCCGAGCAGCATGCCGACAATCGTCATGATCCCCGCAATCAGGCCGATGATCAACGCCGGGAACCATACCGAGATGCCGACAATCGCCAATGACAGGCCCACCGCCAGGGCATCGATGCTGGTCGCGATGGACAGCATCACCAGCGACATGCCGCGCGTCGGGTCATCCCGCGATTCGCGGCTTTCCTCATCCTGGAACGCCTCATGGATCATCTTGCCGCCGACAAACGCCAGCAATCCGAAAGCCACCCAGTGATCGTAGGTTTCGATCCAGCGCTGTACGGTCAGACCGGCCAGCCAGCCGATAATAGGCATTAGCGCCTGAAACAGGCCGAAATGCCAACCGAGCCGAAACAGATGGCGTCCGGTGAGGCGCTCAAGGGTCAACCCGCAGCCAAGCGCCACTGCAAAGGCATCCATGGCCAAAGCGAGGGCCAGACCGAAAAGGGTAATCATATCCATAAAAAATATCCTCTAGTGTACGGCATGTTTGTTGTGACACGGGCGGTTTAGCAGTCTTCGCGAAAGATGTCAACCTGCGTTGCAGTACAAATATAATGGGACTTGTACTGCAACGCACTCCGTTATAACATTGCCCAGATCTTACCGGGCGGTTCCGAAAAAAAATATTTGGAGAGGACATATCATGAAATCGTTGCTTGTTTTTGTTGTTATGTTGTTTTGTGCTTCACCCTGTTGGGCCTTCCCAAAGGAAAGCTGCGGTGAGCAGCGCTGCGTCGACTGTCATACCCTGACGAAGGAAGAAGCCCAATACCTGCTTGGCAAACAAGCCGACCAGGTGCTGAATATCGAACCTTCCGAAGTGCAGGCTTTATGGGTGGTCGAGGTTGAAAAAAAGGGCAAGCGTTTCCCTGTTTATGTCGATTTTACCAAGAGCTTCGTCATGCGCGGTGAGATCCTGCGCCTCAAGGACGGTGAGAATATCACCACCCAGCGCATCGCCAGCCTCAACCGGGTCGATGTCGCCTCTATCCCTCTTGCCGATGCCTTGATCCTCGGCAAAGCCAAAGCACCGAAAAAGGTTATCGTCTTTACCGACCCGCAGTGCAGTTATTGTAAAAAACTTCACGCCGAGATGAAAAAAGTGGTGGCCCTGGATCCGAGCATCGCCTTTTACATCAAGATGATGCCCCTCAATATTCATCCGGAAGCCTACATGATCGCCAAAAGCATCGTCTGTAACCGTTCCCTGGCCATGCTGGAGGAAAGCTTCGCCGATCGCTCCGTGCCGCCGCCATTGTGCCGGGGGGAAGCCGTCGACCAGACTCTCGCCCTGGCCCGCAAACTCGGCTTTAATTCCACACCGACCCTTGTGATGCCCGACGGTCGCCCGTTCTCCGGTTTTCGCGATGCTGCGACGCTGCTCAAG
>DKEW01000081.1 GCA_002452265.1 Pelobacter sp. UBA6812
GACGACGCGTTCAAGCCCGTGTCCGTTCTCTCGGGGGGAGAGAAGAGCCGGCTCGCCCTCGCGCGGATGTTGCTGCAACCGGCAAACCTCCTGATCCTCGATGAACCGACGAACCATCTCGACGCCCAGTCCAAGGCAATCCTCCAGAACAGCCTCATGCGGTTTCCCGGCGCCTATGTGATCGTGTCCCACGACAGAGATTTTCTCGCGCCGCTCATCAACAAGGTAGCGGCGCTCAGAGAGAACAGCCTGCGCCTGTACCACGGGAGCGTGGACGAATACCTGGAACGAAACCACCGGGAACAACCCGTCGCGGGGGAATCACTCCCGGAGAAAGCCGCTCCGACCTCTTCGCAGAAGGATCAGAAACGCAAAGAGGCCGAACGACGGCAGGATCGGTATCGGCGCCTGAAACCCCTGAAGGACGAACTCGCCCGTATCGAACGGGAGATCCACGGGTGTGAGAAGCGGCGGGGGGAGATGGAAAGCGCGTTTTCAAACCAGGACACCTATCAGGACGAGGCGCTGATCCAGGCGCTCCACATCGAATACCCCGAGGTCACGTCCCGCCTCGCGTCGCTGTACGATAGATGGGCGGAAACGGAAGAAGAGATCGACCGGATGACGCGGGACGATTGATTCCCAAAATGTTCTTGACTGTTCCGTGACTATGCTCTATAGTGATTACCAGCCTTTGGAGGGTTGCTCTTTTACCGGCAGATACGGGATAGGGTTGTTTTGTTGCACACTCTTGGGAGCTGCGTGACAGGCAATCACCTCATAAAGCATGTGCGATTCCTTCCGGCGATACGATTCCTCTCCACCACCACGCGCCCACTATCCTCGACAAAACATTCCCGCCGCCCGTTTTTCATCTGCCTGTGGTTCTCAAGGGCCGATGCCTGGGCATCGGCATTATCCGCTGCTTTGATCTGGTATGATCGAAGCGGGAACGGCAACTCTGTGCTACAGCACGAAAGGAGGTATGTGATGGAGAAAGAAAAAACAGCGAAACAGGACGACTTCGAAAGTCAGAAATCGAGTCACTCCCGCGAAGGCGGGAGTCCATAAGTACTTGAAAAGATTGGGTTCCCGTCTTCATGGGAATGACAAAATTGTGCATTTTCCGACTTTTAACGAATGCATCAATGCCTCATTCTGTGTTGGTGATTTTAACAGTTGTGCCTGAATGCACAATAAAAAACCGGAAAGGAGATAGGCGATGAAACAGAAGAAAGAGGAAAGGTTTGAAGATTTATCTAAGATGGAAGAGGGTGCGTCTGCCAGGGTATCAAGGCGTAATTTTTTGAAGTCAACTGGAAGCGCAGCCGCATTAGCTGGTATTGCAGCGAGTGGTCTTGTTTCGAGTCCCGTGAAAGCAGGAGCAACCGGGCTTCCAACGAAATGGGATGAGAAAGTTGATGTAGTGGTCATCGGCAGCGGATTTGCTGGTCTTGCTGCAGCGATTGAGGCAAAGAATGCTGGTGCATCTGTGGTTGTCCTCGAGAAAATGCGCGTTACTGGAGGTAATTCCAGCATTAATGGCGGTGCGATTGCAGCCGCAGGTTCGCCATTGCAAACCAGGCAAGGAATCAAAGATTCAGCAGATCTCATGTATAAAGATATGTTGGAGGCCGGGCTTGGCCTTAACTATCCTGAACTGGCACGTATGGTGGCTGAACAATCGAATGAAGCAGTTCAATGGACAATGAACTCTCTTGGCGTCGAATATAAGGACGCTTTGATCCCGCTGGGCGGCCATAGCGTGATTCGTTCTTACGTAACCCCGAACAAAAGTGGGTCAGGTATTATCAAACCTATGTTAACGAACCTGAAAAAGCTAGGTGTTGAAGTCAGAACAAAAACATATCTTGAAGAAATTATTAGAGACAAAGAGGGACAAGTCAAAGGAGTAAAAATTCAAGAGGGTTATCGGTTTCCTGAAAGTAATAGTGGCAAAGTAAAGTATATCGAAGCCAAAAAGGCTGTTATTATGGCAACGGGTGGATTTGGAATGGATTTTGCTTTCCGAACAGTCCAAGACCCAAGACTGACGAAAGATGTTGAGTCTACCAATCAGCCTGGCGCCACTGCCGATGGCTTGATTGCGGCACTGAAGGTTGGTGCCACGCCTGTACAGCTTTCGTGGATTCAGTTAGGACCTTGGACCTCTCCGGATGAAAAGGGGTTTGGTATGGGTGTCTGGTTCAATATTCTGGCTGCCTGTCCCTCTGGAATATGGGTCGACCCGGATACGGGTAAACGCTTTGTCAATGAGTTGGCTGACCGTAAGACACGTGCCGATGCTATCCTCAAGACGGGACATCCCTGTATCAGCATTGCTGATCAGCAGGCCGTTCAAGAGGTTGGGAAACTGGATGAAATGTTAGAGAAGGGTCTCGTGAAAAAATTCAATACATTGGGAGAATTGGCTTCTGCCTATAAGATACCATTAACACCGTTACAGGAAACTGTCAGAGAATACAACTCTTATGTGGAAGCAGGCAAAGATAAAGAATTTGGGAAACCCTTGCGGAAAGGTTCTGGACCTGTAGCGCTTGCTCCGTTCTATGCAATGCGTTCATGGCCAAAGGTACACCACTGCATGGGTGGGGTGCAGATCAACACTAAAGCACAGGTTATAGGACTAAACCATAAGCCTATTAAAGGGCTGTACGCTGCAGGTGAAGCAGCGGGCGGTGTTCATGGAGCCTGTCGTCTGGGTAGTTGTGCCACCACAGACTGCATTGTCTTCGGTCGTATTGCCGGTAAAAATGCTGCCGCATCGTAAAAACTTTTTTGCGATGCTTTTGTCTGTATGTAAGTGAAGAATTCCTCTAATGCGGCAGGAAAAGTCTTTTTCCTGCCGCAATGCGCGTTACAGGTAGATTTCTGCAAAATATTGTCTCGGCATTTATCAGTTCTGTTCTGGAGTAACAATGAAAAACAACCTGATTTGTAATCGTCTTCTGATTTATTCGAAGATGGTGGCTATTCTTGTGTGTGCCTTTTCTCTTTTCTTTCTCATTTCTGGCTTTGGTGTTGAGATCGCCTCTGCAGCAGAGCCACTGCGACTTTCCACCACCAGCGGCGGCGATTGCGCCGCCTGCCACGGGACCGACAGCAAACTGCCCACCGGCCACACGGATACGAAAGGGATGGATCTCAAGCAATGCTTGGGGTGCCACGGGCAGGACGATCCGAAGCTGACCAATACGCTTCCCCTGAGCCACACCCATTTACTGAGCGGTATTTCCTGCACAGGGTGTCACAAAGATACTGACCCCCCGGAATTTGTGGAGACAGATCAGTGCATTACATGTCATAAACCAGATGATCTGGTAGAAGCTACGAAAGAGAACAAGGATGCAAATCCCCATAATTCGCCCCACTACGGCCCTGAGCTGGACTGCGACCTGTGTCACCACGCACATGCCGAATCAGAGAATTTCTGTAATCAATGCCACGAGTTCAATTTTATTATTCCCTCCCCCATAGCCGAGCCCCGGAAGGTCGCGGTCGGGGCTCCGGCGGGCGGCGGACAGGCGGAAGCGAAGACTGCCGCCGCGGCGCAAACCTGCCAGTCCTGCCACGGCCAGCCCGAATACGGCGAGAAGTTTGCCCAGTCGGTGCATGGCGTCCTCGCCTGTACCACCTGCCACACCGGGATCGATGACATCACGGCCCACATGAAAAAGGAGCAAAAACCGGGGCTCACGGACTGCGCGAGCTGCCACAGGGAGATTGCCTCGCGGTATGAAACGGATGTCCATGCCCTGAAGGCGGGAAAGACCTGTCTCGACTGCCATGGCGATGCCCACGTCCGCACAAAGGACGCGGGGGCATCGAAAAAAGCGGTTATCGAACGCTGCACTGCCTGCCACGATCAGGAAAAACACGTTCTCCTGGGACACGGGAACGCCGTCCGGAGCGGGAACGAGGACGCTGCGGCCTGCTCCGACTGCCACGGCCTCCACGATATTCCGATGTACGCCGATACGGAGCAGGGGCGGGCACAGAAACGTGAGATGTTCACCATTGCCTGCATCTCCTGCCACGACGATCGGGAACTGGCGGAGCGCAATCATCTGAATCCGTTCGTAACGGAGGGATACCGGCAGACATATCATGGAAAGGTCTTCGGCCTCGGCTACCCGGAGCGTGTGGCCGGTTGCGCCGACTGTCACGACGGCCACAATATTCTCCCGCCGGACGATCCGCGATCGACCGTCCACCCGGACAATCTGGCACAGGACTGCGCGAAGTGCCACGAGGGATTTCATCAGCGATTCGTATCCTTTGAGGCGCATCCCGATCACGGCGACCGGGCGAACTATCCGGTTCTTTTCTGGACCAACGTCTTCATGATCCTCCTTCTCGTTTCCGTCTTCCTCTTCTTCTGGGTTCACGCGATCCTGTGGTGGAGAAAGGCCTACTGGAACAAGTGGCGGCGGAAGGCCCCGGCGGGGGAACAGGCCGCGTCCGGGGAAGGC
>DKEW01000083.1 GCA_002452265.1 Pelobacter sp. UBA6812
GGACGACGTCGACCGACTGCATGCCCATCTGCAACAAGAACTGGCCCGCCATGGCACCGGTATCGATGCCTTCTACCTGTGCCCGCACCACCCCAACTACGGCACGGGGGAGGGGGGAATCGACTGCGATTGTCGCAAGGGCAAGCCGGGGATGTTGCTACAGGCAGCGAAAGACTGGAATATCGACCTCTCAGCCTCCATCATGATCGGCGATAAGCGCGCCGATCTCGAAGCAGGTCGCGCCGCCGGCTGCTATACTATCCTGGTGCGTACAGGGTATGGCGACGAGGAGTTGCAAAAGGGGGGCGAAGAAATGGCGGATGCTGTGGCGGATGATTTATCGGCTGCCGCCCGTTATGTTTTGAATGCGAAGAGTACAGGTTGAATTTGTTACGCCACGGTGGTAAACATGAAGTGACGAAAAGTGTTACTTTATGTGGACTATGTTATGCAGCCGATAAAACTACTCAGCCGAATTCTGGAAAACCTGGCCGGGGCGGAGAATTATCTCTTTTCCCTGGATGATCTGCGTGGGGCGCTGCCGGAGTCCGAGTCCGGGGCGTTCAAGGCTTTGTTGAGTCGTGCGCAAAAGGCCGGCATGCTCACACGGGTCTGCAAAGGCATCTACCTTTATCCTCGTTTCGGGTACCCCGCGGGGCTTGTCCTGTTTCATGTCGCAGCGAAACTGCGGGCTGATACCTTTAATTACCTGAGCCTTGAAACGGTGCTGAGCGATGCCGGGGTTATTTCCCAGATTCCGTTGAACTGGATTACCTTGATGTCATCCGGGCGCAGCCACATCGTGGATTGTGGAGATTTCGGGCATATCGAATTCATCCACACCAAGCGTAAACCGACCGAGGTAGCTGACCAGCTAAATTATGATCCTGACTGTCGTCTCTGGCGGGCCTCCGTGTCATTAGCCCTGCTGGATATGAAGCTGACCCGCCGCAGCACCGAACTGGTGGATTGGAGCCTTGCCGATGAGCTTGTTTGATCAATTGGTCGACGAAGCGATACGCAACTTGCCCCAATTTGCGCCCTTGCGGGTCGTGGTGGAAAAAGAGTTGCTTCATCATGACATTTTGCGTGAGATGAGTCGGGCCGGGTTCCTGCATAAGTTAACGTTTATTGACGGTACTTGCTTGCGTGCCTGCTATGGTTCCCCGCGTTTAAGTGAAGATCTGGATTTTACCGGCGGCGCTGATTTTGCCAAAGACGCCTTGCTAGAGCTCGGCGCCGTACTGGTGGAACGACTCATGGCCAAATACGAGTTGCCGGTGGCTGTCAGCGACCCGGTTCGCGAAGAGGGGAATGTCGATACCTGGAAACTGCGCATGGTGACGCGTCCTGATCGCAAGCATCTGCCGGCCCAGCGAATCAATATCGACATCTGTGCGCTGCCCAGCCATGACCGGCGGCCCATGATGCTGCGTAATCACTACGGAGTCGACATGGGAACCTCCGGTCTGATTTTGCAGGCCCAAAGCCGTGAGGAGATTTTTGCCGACAAGATCGTCGCCTTCGCCCTGCGGCCCAACCGCCTTAAAAATCGTGATCTGTGGGATATTGTCTGGCTGCATCAGCAGGGAGTCACTCTGCAGCAAGAACTGGTATGGCAAAAGATTGCCGATCGTCAACTGGAACGGCGCGATTTTCTGGACAAACTGCAACAGCGTCTAGTGTTCCTGCAGTCTGAACCATCCTGTCAAAAATATTTTCTGGGTGAAATGAAACGGTTTCTGCCGCCGACTGTTGTTTCGGAAACATTGGCGCAAGAGGCGTTCTGGGTTGTTTTGGTGGACGTGGTGTCCACTGAATGCAAAAGAGTGGGGCGAGCCATGGGGGTGTCGGTGGATGGAGGCTGATTTTTGGCGGAAGATCTGTTGGCTGCCGCTCGCTATGTCTTGGCGCGGAGATAGTGCGGTGTGAAGCCTGAGGAGGATAAGTCATGGTCACTTTTGAAGCGATTAGATCAAGCAGGGCCCGTATTGCCATTATCGGCCTGGGCTATGTTGGTTTGCCTCTGGCAGCGGCTTTTGGAAGGGCCGTTGAGGTTCTAGGGTTCGACATCAGTGCAAAGAAGATTGCGGAACTTAAACAAGGACGGGATTTGACCGGAGAGATGTCGGCCGCCGATTTGGCTGCCACCAGAATCGACTACACCCTGGATGCCGCCCGCCTGCGCGAGGCGCAATTTTTTATCGTCACCGTTCCCACCCCCATCGACAGCCACAACTCTCCGGATCTCACCCCCGTCATCGCCGCCAGTCGCACTATCGGTCAAAACCTCAGCCCTGGCTCTATAATCGTTTATGAGTCAACGGTTTACCCCGGGGTGACCGAGGATGTCTGCGTCCCCATCCTTGAAAAAGAATCGGGCCTCAGGTGCGGTGTCGATTTTAAGGTCGGCTATTCTCCCGAGCGCATCAATCCCGGCGATAAGGTTCACACCATTGATAAAATCACCAAAGTCGTCTCAGGTCAGGACGAGGAAACTCTGGAAACGGTGGCCAGGGTCTACGAAATGGTGGTGCAGGCGGGCGTCCATCGGGCCCCGTCAATCAAAGTCGCCGAGGCAGCCAAGGTCATCGAAAATACCCAGCGTGATCTGAATATCGCCCTCATGAACGAGTTGGCGATTATTTTCAACAAGATGGGAATCTCCACGCGGGATGTGCTGGAAGCAGCCGGCACCAAGTGGAATTTTTTGAAATTCACTCCCGGCCTGGTCGGCGGGCACTGTATCGGGGTCGACCCGTACTATCTGACGTTCAAAGCGGAAGAAATCGGCTACAACCCTCAGGTGATTCTCGCCGGTCGCCGCATTAACGACAGCATGGGCAAATATGTGGCCGAGATGACCGTCAAAAAGCTGATACAGGCCGACAAGGCGGTCAAGGGCTGCCGTGTGCTCGTGTTGGGATTGACCTTCAAGGAGAACGTTCCGGATATTCGAAACAGCAAAGTTGTTGACGTTGTTAACGAACTGCTGGAATACGGAATCGATGTTCTCGTCCATGATCCAGTGGCCTCCCCGGAAGAAGCGAAGCATGAATATGGCATTGAACTTGCTGACCTGGAAACTGTCGGCGCAGTCGATGCTGTAATTTTGGCTGTTGTCCATGACGCCTACCGTCAACGCTTCACCCCGGCTGTTCTCAAGGGGCTCTGCGGCGACGAAGGCTGCGGCGTGGTGGTGGATGTGAAATCGTTATTGGCGCGGGAGGCCGTTGAGGAGGAGGGGTTGCAGTATTGGAGTCTATGATATGTTGATACCGTTTTCTGTTCAGCCTGCCCCGTTTTGCCATTGAAGAGAGCAGCCGTTGTCTCCATGCCTGCAAAAGGTCCACATTTTTTTGAAGAAAAAGCGCCAAAAGCCACCTTGTCTAAGTCCCTGTAAATGTAGAATTAAAATGTTCGGCAACAAGCCGTAGAATAAGAAAAAGTATTTCCTATCAGGAAATCCCCGATTGCATCTTTTTTTTCAATCCTTATAATACGCGGTTGGTTTGAGATGCGGTCGGTCCCGCGTGAAGGCCGAGAGACTGAATTTTTGGAGAATTTCTATGCAAGAAATGCATGACGACGAAATTGATTTGATTGATATTCTGCGGGTTTTGTGGCAGCGCAAGGTGATGATTATTCTCGTTTCTTTGCTATTTGTCCTGGGAGGTGTGGCCTTTGCTTTGCTGCTGCCTAAAAAATATGAATATACCTCGACCATCGAGATAGGCAAGAACCTGGTGGAGGGAAGCCAAGGGTTGACTGTGGTCCCCCTGCAGGATGTCCAGACAGTGGTGGCCAAGCTGGAAGAAGGGTATATCCCCATCGAGTTGAACAGGGCCTTTCAAGAAACCCAGCAGGATGACCTTGAAGTGAATGTCAAGGCACCGAAAGACAGTCAGCTTCTGCTTTTGAAGAGCAAGGCTGCTAAAATTGATGAACCACGGGTCACGGTAATACAACAGAAGATAGTTGATCGCCTTCTAGACGATCATGAGCAAATTATCAATGCCACCCGACAAAAATATATGGCTCTGGAGGAAATACAGAGACTGGAACTGAAAAGACTGGAGGACCCCAAGGTTTTCGCGGTTCGAGAAAACGAGCTTAAGGCGCAGTGGGAGCAATCGAAACGGGCAATGGCGGATAACAAAGATGCCTTGACTCTTTTAAAGTCCCGGTTAGCAAGAATCGAGGAGACTAAGAAACTCCTTCAAGAACAGATTCAAGAGGTTAAAAGTACTTTGGCTGTGGCTCACAAAAACCGAGAGGCGGCTGTCAGCGAGGTTACCGACGAGGCCAGGGCGATGACACTCCTGATGATCGGTAATCAAATTGAAGAAAATCGAACCCGTTTGGCACGGTTGGAAGAGCGGCTTTATATTGAATTGGAGAATGAACGGCAGTCTATTGAAAAACAGATGGCGGACAACAGTCGTGAAGCAGAGCGCCGCCGGAGTGTGGTGGATGAAATCAAGGGGCAGCTCGATAAACTTTACGTCGACCATGAGCGGGAGCAAAGCCTACAGAAACAAAAGATTGCCGAAATAGGAAGCCGGCTTAGTAATTTGAGGCCAACTCAGGCCATGTCGGTGGCTGTTTCTTCCATTAAACCGGTTGGGCCTCGCAGAGCCCTTGTTGTAGTGTTGGCCGGTGCTGTCGGATTATTTGGAGCGATAATCCTGGCCTTTTTGATGGAGGCAATCAAAAGGGCTGGAGGGATAAGAGGAAAACGTGATCACGCTGTATCGGCGTGAAAGTCAAAGTAACCAGCATTATAAATATATTGAAAGGCGTAGCAATGCTTAAAGGCAAATCAATTCTTATTACGGGTGGCACGGGTTCGTTTGGCAAAAAATTCACGGAAATCATTCTTACCAGGTATCCAGAAATTGAACGGGTGGTTGTTTTTTCACGAGACGAGCTTAAACAGTTTGAAATGGCTCAGGAATTCCCAGCAAGCCAATATCCTCAAATCCGTTATTTCATAGGGGATGTTCGGGATGGCGCACGTCTGACGCGTGCTATGGAGGGAATCGATATCGTGGTTCATGCCGCTGCTCTCAAGCAGGTGCCCGCGGCTGAATACAACCCTTTTGAATGCATCAAGACCAATATCATGGGTGCGCAAAATGTCATCGAGGCATGTTTATCCAGTCAGGTGAAACAAGTCGTTGCTTTGAGTACTGACAAAGCGGCGGCTCCTATCAACCTCTATGGCGCTACAAAACTTTGCTCTGATAAACTGTTCGTCGCTGCCAATAATATGAAAGGAAAGCGCGACCTTAAATTCTCGGTTGTACGGTATGGTAATGTCATGGGCAGCCGAGGTAGCGTTATTCCTTTTTTTATGAGCAAGCGCAATGACGGTCTTATCCCGATAACAGACGAGCGCATGACGCGTTTTAACATCACTCTCGAAGATGGTGTCAAACTTGTCTTAAATGCATTGGAAGTCATGTGGGGTGGCGAGATTTTTGTGCCGAAAATCCCAAGCTATCGCATTACCGATGTGGCCCAGGCGGTCGCACCTGACTGCAAAACCGAAATTGTCGGCATTCGTCCTGGCGAAAAACTTCACGAGGAAATGGTGACCATGACCGATGCGCTCAATACGGTGGAGATGAAGGATTATTTTGTTATTTTGCCTTCCACACCTCTTTGGGATGTTGAAGCATTCATGGCCGAATTCAATGGCTCCATATGCTCTGAAGGTTTTTGTTATAACAGTGGTAGCAACAGCCAATGGCTGTCCGTTGAGGAGTTGAGAAAATTGATTGTCTCCCACGTTGATGCCAACTTCACGGTCTGATTTTGTCGAAGGAGTTATTACGGCGATTTTTTAACGTCGGCTTGCGCGCTCTGACCCTTGGTAGTCGTTTTGTCATGCTCTTTGTGCTGGCGCGTCTGCTGACACCGGGGGAGCTTGGTCTGTACGGCCTGATGACGGCCACCATTGTATTCAGTATGTTGGTTATCGGCGGTGATTATTATACCTACAGCCAGCGTGAACTGATGTCGCGGCCGCGTGAGCAGTGGAGCTTCGTGCTTCAACATCAGGGGCTGGCAACTGTTCTGCTGTACGTGGTCCTGCTGCCCTTGCAAGGGCTGGTCTTTTTTTTCGACCTGTTGCCAGTCCATTTGGCTTTCTGGTTTTTTGCTCTTTTGGTCAGTGAACATCTGTCGCAGGAACTCAACCGCCTGCTGGTGGCGATGCAGCGGCCGCTGACTGCCAGTTGGGTGTTCTTTGTGCGCAGCGGTCTTTGGGTATGGGTTGTTCTGCCTCTGATGTGGCTGTTGCCATCAATGCAGACCCTCGAAACGGTTTTCTTCGTCTGGTTTATGGGCAGCGCTCTGGCCGGGATTATTGGCCTTGCTGTCGTCTGGCGTGCGGTAGGGGCTTGGCAATGGTGGTCGGTAGACTGGAAATGGCTTCGCATCGGTTATAAAAAGGGAGCGATGTTTCTTGTTGCCACCATGTGTTTCCGGGCCCTTTTCACCGCTGACCGTTATGTTGTCGAGTATTTTGTCGGGAGTGAAATGCTGGGTGTCTATGTTCTTTATATCGGCATGGCAACGGCAATCGTCAATTTTATGGAACCGGCGATTTTTTCATTTCTGTACCCACGTCTCGTCAGTGCTTGGCGTCAGGGTCAATATGAAACCTACCGGAAGGTATACCGGGAACTCAGCCTTTCCGCCACGCTGGTCGGTCTTGGGTTGGCTACAGGTTGTTTCATCCTGGCCCCCTGGGTCTTGCAGTGGACGGGTAAATCGATTTATGTCAATCAGCTACCCCTGTTGTGGGTATTGTTGGGCATGGCAATCGTTTATGCCATCGGCATGGTGCCGCATTATGGTCTCTATGCCCGCGGCTCTGATCGCGCCATCATGTTTTCCCACGTGTCGTCTTTAGCGGTTTTTGGTGGAATTGTCGTGCTTCTTGGCCGAGCCTGGCCGTTGTATGCAGTTCCCTGGGCCTTGGCAGGCAGTTTTTCCTGGATGGGGGGGCTCAAATTATGGTTGTACATGAGGTTGCAGAATAACCAGAAAATGCCTTCTTCAGTTGAGGCGAGTCTATAGGAAGTGCGCACAAAATGATTCCATATGGCAAACAGGAAATAACGCAAGACGACATCGCGGCCGTGGTCGAAACCCTTCGATCAGACTTTCTGACCCAGGGCCCCCAGGTTCCTCTTTTCGAAAAAACTGTCGCTACTTATTGCGGCGCCCGTCACGCCCTGGCGGTGAACAGCGCGACCTCGGCCCTTCATATAGCCTGTCTGGCTTTGGGCTTGGGGCCGGAGGACTGGCTCTGGACAAGTCCCATTACTTTTGTTGCCTCCGCCAACTGTGGCCTCTATTGCGGAGCCCAGGTCGACTTTGTCGATATTGATCCCCGCACCTACAACCTCTGCCCAGTTGCTCTGGAGCGCAAACTGGAGCAGGCCCAAAAGATCGGGCGCCTTCCCAAAGTGGTTGTTCCTGTTCATCTTTGCGGCCAACCCTGTGACATGAAGGCGATCCACAGGCTCAGCCAGCGTTATGGCTTTTGCCTTATTGAAGACGCTTCCCACGCCATTGGCGGCCGCTATCAGAATGAGCCTATCGGCGATGGACGCTACAGCGATATCACTATTTTCAGTTTTCACCCCGTTAAAATCATCACGACCGCCGAAGGGGGCATGGCCCTCACCAACGATGCCGGTCTGGCCGCGCATATGAATCTGCTGCGCAGTCATGGCATCACCCGCGATCCCTCCTTAATGACTCAGGAGGCGGACGGTCCTTGGTATTATCAGCAGATCGACCTTGGCTTTAACTATCGTATGACGGACTTGCAGGCGGCACTTGGCGTCAGTCAGATGAAGCGGCTCGATGCATATGTCGACCGCCGTCATCAGCTGGCCCGCCGATACGACACCCTACTTGCCGAGTTGCCAGTGGTGACTCCCTGGCAGCACCCGGATGGGTATTCTGGTCTTCATCTCTATGTGATTCGTCTTTGTCTCGAAGGGATTCGCAAGACACACAGGCAGGTTTTTGAAGAGCTGAGAGCACAAGGGATAGGTGTCAACCTGCATTACATTCCCGTGCATACACAACCCTATTATCAGAAGATGGGTTTCAAGGAAGGTGATTTTCCCGAGGCGGAACGTTATTATACCGAAGCGATCAGTCTGCCAATGTTCCCGACCATGACCGAGGAGCAACAGGATGAAGTGGTTCGCGCTTTATCGGAGATTCTCGTATGAATATCTGTGTTATTCCAGCGCGTGGCGGGAGTAAGCGTATTCCTCGCAAGAACGTCAAAAAATTTTGCGGTAAACCAATGATTGCCTGGTCTATTGAAGCCGCTCTACAGAGTGGTTGCTTTGATCTGGTTCTAGTGTCTACGGATGATAGTGAAATTGCTGAGGTGGCACAGCAACACGGGGCTTCGGTGCCGTTCATGCGTCCGGCCAAATTGTCCGATGATTACACTGGCACTCTTCCCGTTGTCCGCCATGCCGTTGAATGGTTTAACAGCCAGGGCTCGATTGCGGAGCGGGTTTGTTGTTTGTATGCGACAGCCCCTTTTGTGAGGGGTGAAGACATCCTGAAAGGGCTCAAAAAGCTTAGTCAGGGCGAGGTTGATTACGCTTTTTCCGTAACCAGTTATGCTTTTCCCATCCAGCGGGCCATTCGGCTAACGGAAACTGGGCGAGCAGAGATGTTCTATCCCGAATATTTTAATACCCGCTCCCAGGATCTGGAGGAAGCCTATCACGATGCCGGTCAATTCTACTGGGGGAAGTCCTCGGCCTGGCTCAACGAAAAAATGATCTTCGGGCACGACTCTGTTCCTGTGGTGTTACCCCGGCATCGGGTGCAGGATATCGACACCCTTGAGGATTGGGTACGGGCGGAGTGGCTTTTTAAGGTTATGCAGGCCGGTGAGAATGGCTAGATTATGAAAATTGCTTTTCGCACCGACGCCTCTCTAGAAATCGGCACGGGCCATGTCATGCGCTGTCTGACCTTGGCGGAGGCTTTGAGAGATAAAGGGGCGCAATCCCTTTTCATCTGCCGTGAGCATGAAGGTAATCTTTTGGCAACTGTGCGCCAGCGAGGATTTGAGGGCGTTGGGCTACCTGCTTGTAACGGAAAAGATCCTGCAAAAACGGAAGAAACCGAGAATTTGCCTGCGCATGCGGCCTGGCTTGGTTGCGATTGGCAGACGGATGCGCGGCAAAGTGCCGAAATCCTCTCTTGTTCCGGGTCTGATTGGCTGATTGTTGACCACTACGCTCTTGACGTTCGATGGGAAAAGGCTCTTAGATCCTGTTGCCGTCATCTGATGGTGATCGATGATCTGGCCGACCGTTCGCATGACTGTGATGTGTTGCTGGATCAGAATCTGGGCAGAAACAAGCAGCACTACCATGACCTTGTACCGGATCACTGCGCATTGCTGGTCGGGCCACAATATGCTTTGCTCCGCCCCGAATTTGCCCGTTTGCGTCACTACAGCCTTAAGAGACGCGAGAATGTAAAGCTTCGTCACTTGCTGATCAGCATGGGAGGCGTCGATAAGGGTAACGCCACTGGTGAGGTGCTGAAAGCCCTTAAGGAATGTGCATTGCCTGACGATTGCCGGATCAGCGTCATCATGGGAGCTTCGGCCCCATGGCTCGCGCAAGTACGACAGCAGGCGGACCAGATGCCATGGCCCACAGAGGTAGCGGTAAATGTCAGCGACATGGCACAGCGCATGGCCAATGCCGATTTGGCTGTTGGGGCCGCAGGCGGTACCTCATGGGAACGGTGCTGTCTGGGCCTGCCGACCCTGTTGGTCGTCGTGGCTGAAAATCAGTGGGCTGGAGCCAGGGCCCTGGATGAGGCAAGGGCGGGTTTGTTCGTCGGTGACCTGACAGATATCGCCCATGAACTGCCAAAGTGTGTTGAGGCACTTTGGTCCAGTGAAGGTTTCCGTGAGCTTGGAAACAGATCGAGTCAGATAACCGATGGTCATGGGGCCCAAAAGGTTGTGGCCAAGCTGGAGGATTTCAATGGCCGATAACATGCAATATGGTGAGGATGTTAAGGTTCGCCCGATGAAGGCTGAGGACTTGGGTCTTGTGCTAGATTGGCGGAACCATCCAGATGTGCGCCGATATATGTATACGCAGCATAAAATCAGTTTGGAAGAGCATAGAACCTGGTTTTCCAATGCTGCAAAAGATAATAAAAAACATCTTTTAATTTATGAATACAATAAATCCCCTTTTGGTTTTGTTAACTTCAATGAGATTGCCCGTGGAAAAATTTTTGATTGGAGTTTTCATTTAGCCCCAGATGCGCCTAGAGGAACGGGTTCAAAGCTAGGGCGAGCGGCTTTATACCATGTCTTTACATATCTTCAAGCCCACAAACTATGTGGACAGGTATTAAGCTATAATGAAAAGTCAATTAACTTTCACAAAAGGCTGGGGTTCTCTGACGAAGGGGTTTTGCGAGAACAATTTTTCGATGGGCAAAATTATCATTCCGTTCACTGTTTTGGTCTTCTTTTTAGTGAGTGGTCAGAGTTGGGATTTTAAGGTGAAAAGCTATGGTTGAAAAAGTATATATTGTAGCTAGTTGTAAAAGTTGGCATAAGCCAAGTTTTATAGATTTTTCAAAAAAAAGTTCTGGTAAATGGATTTGGGTTGAAACACCTCAAGAACTTTTAGATGTTCTTAAATCTGTAACGCCAAGGTATATTTTTTTTCTTCACTGGAATTGGTATGTGCCCAATGAAATTTGGGATAAATATGAGTGCGTCTGTTTTCATATGACAGACGTGCCATATGGCCGAGGGGGTTCACCTTTGCAGAATTTAATTCTTGAAGGTCATGCTGTAACAAAGTTGACCGCCTTGAAAATGGTAAAGGAGATGGATGCTGGGCCTGTTTATATTAAACGTGACTTGCCTCTTGATGGCGCTGCGCAAGATATATACATGCGTGCAGGAACTATGAGTTTTGAGATTATCCAGTGGTTAATCGAAAACGAACCCAATCCTGTGCCGCAAACCGGGGAGCCTCATTTTTTTAAAAGGCGTAAACCTGAGCAAAGTTGTTTGCCAGAAAAAGGTAGCCCAAAGGAAATATATGATTTTGTCAGAATGTTAGACGCTGAAAGTTATCCCCGAAGTTATATTGAATATGGAAATATGCGAATCGAATTCAAGGATGCAAAAATCCACGGAAACGTTGTATCCACAAGTGCGAGTATAACGTTCAAAGAAGGTGAGGAGGGGGATAATGGTTGTTGAAATTAATGGTAGAAAAATTGGCCAGGAATACCCCCCCTATATAATTGCCGAAATATCTGCTAACCATAACGGATCCTTGGAAAAGGCTCTGGAGTCAATCAGGGCTGCGCACAAATGTGGCGCCAGTGCAGTTAAAATACAAACATACACTGCCGACACAATGACAATTGATTGTGAAAGGGACGAATTCATAATAAAGGGTGGCTTATGGGACGGTTATAAACTTTATGACCTGTATAAATGGGCAGAGACTCCCTATGAATGGCACCAGGCTATGTTTAAATGTGCAAGAGAGCTTGGTTTAACTATTTTTTCGACGCCCTTTGATGAAACAGCTGTAGATCTTCT
>DKEW01000039.1 GCA_002452265.1 Pelobacter sp. UBA6812
CCCGCCCCGTGCCCAGGTAGTTCATTAAGGCCACCACCTTGCAGGCCATACTGCAATCCTTTGTCTCGTCCGACGAGGACAAGTCGGGAACAATCACCCGGTAGCCTGATTCGGCCAGAAGACTTTCCTTCGCGATGGCCTGGTTCACGCCCCCCAACAAAACGACGGCCTTGCCCTGCCCTGCTACACTGTAGCTGATCTTTTTCCCGTTAATAATCGCTTTCATGGCAATCCTTTCTTTATGGTAAAGAGATCAAATAATTCTTGATGTCCAACCAAAAGCAAAAGATATACCATCGTTCTACTTTTCAGTAATTATTCTTTTTACTGTTTAATTACAGCGACTTACAGGGGTGTTATTTTGTAACAGATTGGATGGAATGGGGGATTTTTCGCATAAGGGCAAAACATGAGGTCACTCAGACACTAAATTAAAGCATAGGAATCTAGCCGTAATATATTGTTTTTTCGGGTACTTATAACCATTCGTAATGGCTTTTGCATTTTACCAAAAACAACATTTTATTTTTGCAAAAATGCAAGATGCCGTTCTCAATTAAATCGCCCCCCAAAACCCTAGCATGGTTTTTGGGGGGCGATTTTCTGCATCAATGATTGTTGTATTCGAAATCGAACTGACGCTTTTCGCCGTCAGCCAATTTGGTGCCAACCTGAAATTTATAGATTCCTTTTTCTTTCAGGGAAATATCGGCACCGTAGCCACCATGCATTCCCATGAGTTTGATAGCCCCTCCCGTCTCTCCAGACGGCGAGGTAATTTTCAAAGCCACGACGCCTTCTTCAATCGGTTCAAAATTCTTGGTATCCACAAACATGACCATGAAATGGTGCGTGGCGTCCATACCCATCTGAGACATGGCTTTGGAGATATCTTTCATTTCGGCCAGAGCCTCTACGCCATTTTCGGTAGCCGACCCCAGTTCGATCATCTGACCGCTGGCTTCCATGCCGGCATGATTCATTTGGCTGTGGTCCATACCTGAAGAAGCAAAGGAAAAGACCGGAAATAAAAGAACAGACATCAGGAGAAACAGGGATACTTTCATTAAATCCTCCATTGGTTGGTGCCCTCTTCGGAGCAGAATTCAGAAATCGTTATGATTCTAGTTTAATTCATAATTTATGCCAGCGCGAAAAAGACGCCATACCGCACACTTACAAAACAGCCCGACTTTCAGCCTCCCTAGGGCGTAGAATATCCCACAACCTTTTAAGAATATTCCACGCCCACTCGCACCTGGGTGAAGGTTTTACCCCCTTGAACAGAAAACCAGAAGGAACATGAACTATTCTGGCATGGTATAATCAAAAAACTGTAAAACGATAGAGGGTCCTTGGCGGGACTTTGCTTTGACGAATACCAGGAGGATAATTCGACATGACGAACTGGAAAAACTATACGAGAGAGTCTCGAATCGCTTACTTTTCTATGGAGATAGGACTGTCTGCGGATATTCCCACCTATAGCGGCGGGCTGGGCATTCTTGCCGGCGACACCATAAAAAGCGCGGCGGACCTTAAGTTGCCCATGGTGGCGGTCACCTTGGCCAGTCGTAAGGGTTACTTTCGCCAGGTCATCGATCAGGAAGGGTGGCAGAAGGAACTTCCCGTGGATTGGAAGCCCGAGTCTTTCATGGAACTTCTTCCCACCAAAATTCTCGTAACCATTGAGGAGCGTGATGTCAAGGTTCAGGCTTGGCTTTACCGGGTCAAAAGCCCTACCGGAGGCGAGATCCCTGTGCTTTTTCTCGATACCGACATTCCCGGCAATGTCGAACAGGACAGGCGAATCACAGATCATCTCTACGGAGGCGACCTCGCCTATCGCTTAAAACAGGAGATCGTCCTGGGCATCGGAGGAGCTCGCATCCTGAACGCCCTGGGTTTTGCCATCCGCAAATACCATATGAATGAAGGACATGCGAGCTTCCTGACCCTTGAACTTCTTAACCGAACCAGGCGACCCATTGAGGATACCTGGGATGAACGAGCCGCCTGGGATACCCATCGCGTGCTTGAGCAATGTGTCTTCACCACCCACACGCCTGTTGAGGCAGGCCACGACAGGTTCCCCTACGAACTGGTACAAAAAATCCTTGGAGAGCCTGTCCCCCTCTCATTGCTCAAAGAACTTGCCGGTAAGAACGAGTTAAATATGACCATGCTGGCCCTCAACCTCAGCCGCTATGTAAACGGTGTAGCCAAAAAGCACGGAGAGGTTTCCAAATCACTCTTTCCCGGGTTTGAAATCCACGCCATTACCAACGGCGTCCATCCCTTCACCTGGGCCTCACCCTACCTTGTCAGCGTTTTTGACAAATATCTCCCCAGTTGGGCGCATGAACCCGAACTTCTTGTTCGGGTGGACAATATTCCCGACGAGGAAATATGGGAAGCTCACTGTGGTGCGAAAGCCTATCTTTTTCAATACATTCAGGAGAAGACAGGAATTGAAATGGATCCGGAGGTCCTGACCATAGGCTTTGCAAGACGGTTTGCCACTTACAAACGAGGCGACCTCGTATTTAGCGATATTGAGAGGCTTAGTCGGATAGGAGAAGGCAAATTACAACTTGTTTTTGGCGGCAAGGCCCATCCAAAGGACATTCCCGGCAAGCAGCTTATCCAGAAAATCATCGGCCAGATAAAATCGCTCTACCCAAAAATCAAAATGGCTTATCTGGAAAACTACAATATGGATGTCGCCTATCGGCTCGTTCCCGGCGTCGATTTGTGGCTCAATAATCCCATTCGCCCCCTTGAGGCATCAGGAACCAGCGGCATGAAGGCGGCTCTTAATGGCGTACCGAATTTCAGCGTTCTGGATGGATGGTGGATTGAGGGGCACATCGAGGGAGTTACGGGGTGGTCCATTGGCCCACCACCGGAGGAATCCCCCAGCCAGGAGAATCATTCGGAGGAGGATGCCAACGACCTCTATGACAAATTGGAGTACGTCATCATGCCCATGTTTTATGATAATCGTAAAACATGGATCCGAGTGATGAAAAACGCCATAGGCAAAAACGCCTATTATTTCAATACGCATGTCATGATGCGGCGTTATGTGACGGAAGCGTATATTCGTTGAACAGGCGAACCCGGAAAAAAGGCCTACCAGGACCGGGGAACCCCCGTGTCTATATGCACGAACTGTGACTTGGGGTAATAGCCAACGCCACCAGCCCTGAGAGAAAGAGCGGCATTACGAAGACGGGGGAGTTCAATTCCAGGAAGGCGGATATCTATGGCCTGCCCCTGAAGATGAAGACTCTTCGGGGCTACCCCTGAACTGCTGCGGGCCAGTAATTCGTTGGTCGCTGGTGAACGATAACCGGATATAACCTGGTAGGATCGGAAACCGCCCACTTTCTGCCTCACTTCAAACAGCATATCAAGCAACTGGACATCGATCCGTTTTACTTCACCATTTCGGTAATCCCGAAGAAGATAGTCGATGTCCGCGAGTGTTTCCTGAACATATTTTCCATTAGCCCAGAAAACAGCTTTATTCAGTCGTTCCCCGGTGTGAATATTATGCAAAGAGATAGTCTTCTCCGTAGCTGAAAACTTCTGAAACTGTGCCAGAGCACGACCTGGAAGCGTCAGGGCCGCCAGAGAAAGAACTCCCGTCGCCAGAAAGGTGCGCCGTGACAAATCAAGCCTTTTTTCATTTCTGTCTTGGTTCATGCCTTGTCATTCTCCCAAACGTTTGGATCCTTCAAAACCTTGCCTGTGCCCTACGCATAAAGCAAAACCCACACCAATTCAGCAACTGCGAGAGACTTACAGCGGCCAGAGGACCCGTAAAACCAGGCAAGTTACTATAATCACACGACTGCCTGTGTTGTGCATGTATCCGTTTTATTCCGGACAAGGGTGATCGCTTCGCGTTGACGCCTCCTGTGAAAAAGAGGGGTTTCCATAAAATGGGCGTTTTTTTGGCACTGCTTGTGGCAATTTCACGAATTCTTCCAGGGAGCGGAATCAGGCAAGACCGAAAGCCCACATCAGTGCAATGGCGATAAAAATAGAAGGCAACATGTTGCCGACCGGAAGACGTTTAATGCCAAGAAGGTCAATAGAGATAGCCACAATAAGCAAACCGCCGACGGAATTCATTTCGGTCATAACAGGCGCCGTCAGCACGGTTTTGGCGAGACCGGCAACCAGAGTGAGGCCGCCCTGATAGAGAAGAAGAGGAATTACCGAGAAAATAACGCCGATACCCAAGGTGGAGGTCAGTGCAATCGAAGCAATTCCATCAAGCGCTGCCTTGGCGTAAAGAATGGAGGGCTTTTCACCGAAACCATCCTGAATGGCGCCCATAATGGCCATAGCGCCGACACAATACAAAAGACTGGCCGTAACAAAACCTTCGGCGATCCGGCCAGAGCCAGAAAAACGTTTCTGCAATTGTTCACCGAAGAGTTCGAGCCGGTATTCCAACCGAGCCAATTCTCCAATCAGGCCACCAAGGATCAAACTGCCAATAGGGATCATCGGCTGCTGACTCTGCAGGGCCAACTGAAGTCCGATGAGCAAAACAGCCAGCCCGAGGGCGCACATCAGGGTATTGCGAACTTTTTCAGACAACAAGTGTCCGATACTACGTCCAATAGCACACCCCAAAACAACAGCGGCGACATTGACAAGTGTTCCCTTTAGAAGCACTTTCCCCCCACAAAATTCGCATCAACGAAAAAGACCCGCCTAATTTGGCAGGTCTTCAAAAATGGCGGCCCCGGCGCGATTCGAACGCACGACCTACCGCTTAGGAGGCGGTTGCTCTATCCGGCTGAGCTACGGGGCCTGATTTTAAAAGGCCCTATTTTATACTTCAGAGGGGCAGGGATGACAAGGTTTTTTTCCCCTAAAAGGTCAGGAGACTGAACACCTTATCCTCGGGCAATTTCTTGCGCCCCTGCAGAAAAGCTAATTCTGCCATAAAAGTACACTCTATGACCTCGGCACCCAGCTCGGTCACCAGGTCATAGACAGCCACCATGGTACCGCCCGTGGCGAGCAGGTCATCGGCAATAATGACCCTATCCCCTTTACTGAAAGCATCCTCATGGATTTCCAGAGTGTCGGAGCCATATTCCAGCTGGTAAGTCTTGCCCCGTGTTTTATAGGGGAGCTTGCCAGGCTTACGGACCAGGGTAACGCCTGCTCCCAGCTTATAAGCCAAAGCGGAGCCGAGAACAAAGCCGCGCGCCTCGACACCAACGACCTTGTCGATTCGCTGCCCGATATACCGATGGGCGATCAGATCCACCATGCGGTGGAAACTCCTCCCATCCGATAGAAGGGTTGTTATGTCTTTAAAAACAATCCCTTTTTTCGGAAAATCCTGAACATCTCTAATAATATTTTTCAATTCGTCCAAAATAAAGACTCCCTCTTAAAAGACGCTATCGGCACCCCAAGGTCATGGCCACCTAAAAGGAGCCCTGACTCTCTTCCATGATTTTTCTTAATTTTTCCAAACTCTTGGCTTCAATCTGACGAATACGTTCTCGGGTAACGCCAAAACGCTTTCCGATGGTGTCCAGGGTCTGGGGCTCGCGATCCTCCAGGCCGAACCGCAAGGTCAAAATATCTCTTTCGTTCTCGCTCAGTGTGTCCAGCCATTCAGAAACGCGGTTGAACTTGTTGAGTTCCTCGATAAGCACAGCGGGATCGGCAGCTGATGGGTCCTCAATGGTGTCAATCAGACTATAATCGTTGTTCTCCCCCATGGGATGCTCTATAGAATAGGTCTTTTTCACCAGAACCATAAGGCGGTTAATATACTGAGGGTCGACGCCCATGGCTTCGGCAATTTCAGCAATCTTGGGATCCCGATTAAGTTTCTGCAAGAGTTCCCGGCTTATTTTGATGAATTTATTGATATCATCGGAAACGTGAACCGGCAGTCGGATGGTTCGGCTCTGGTTGACCAGCGCCCTTTCAATGGATTGCCGGATCCACCAGGTCGCATAGGTGGAAAAGCGACATTCTTTACTGAGTTTGAATCGCTCAACGGCCTTGATCAGTCCCATGTTTCCTTCCTCGATCAAATCGAGGAAAGGCAGGCCACGATTCATGTAACGCTTGGCAATCTTCACAACGAGGCGAAGATTGGATTCGATCATGCGGTCTCTGGCAGCCATGTCACCCTGGGATATTCGTCTAGCCAAATCCCGTTCATCCTGGGCGGTTAACAGGGTCGTTTTCTGAATCTCCTTAAGATAGAGCTTTATGGCATCATCAGAATGGCTGTCGTCTTCTTCCGCTTCGACTTCGTCCTCTTCACCCTCTTCGGCCTCCTGGGATATTTCCGCCTCATCAATATCCTCATCTCCATGGTTCTCTGAATCATCGAAATCGGCAAGCAACTCATCCATTACAGAAACCTCTCATGAAAAAAGCATGCGTAAACAGCGCTAGAATTCTAAGGGATTGCCCTTTTTAAGGCAAGTACAAACTCGGATTGACGGCTTCCTTGCCCTGCCTGATCTCAAAGTGGATGCGTGGATCTCCCCCTCCAGGGGGGACACCCGAGAGGGCTATTTTGTCTCCCTTACTGACAAAAGTATCGACAGCGACGAGATTCTTATCGTTAAATCCGTAGACCGTAAAATACGAATTGTCGTGCTTGAGAATAATAAGATTACCGTAACCACGAATCCCGTTGCCGCTATAAATGACCCGCCCTGCCCCAGCCGCAACCACGGCGGTTCCCCTCTGAACGGCGATCTCCAGTCCTTTGCTAGGCCCATCCTTGTTGTTGCCGAAATTCTTTACAACCCGACCTTTTACCGGCCAGACAAACTGACCTTTTCGGGGAGGCTGTACGGTTGATTTGGCGGGTGTGGCTGTAACTGGTGGACGACTCGTGCTCTGAGGGGGTGTAGCAGACGTTGAAGTTGGGGATTTTGCCGCCGTACTTCGGACGACAGAATTTGAAGTTTTTACGGGTGTGGTGGACCGACTGCTGGCAGTAACGGTTGACGGAACTTTGCGTTGTTGGGAGGCGCCAGGGACAAAAAGCTTTTTGCCGGCCTGGAGGCGACTGGGGTCACTTATCCCATTGACTCTGGCCAGATACTGTTCATTGACACCGTAGACCCGGCTAATGCGATAGAGAGTCTGGCCCTCCTCAACCTGATGATACACACCATTGGTTGAAGCACAGCCTGCCAGGGATATCAAGAAAAACAGTATGATATAAATACGCAAAAGCATCCCGTTCCCATTGGCGGATCGATGGTTGAGCCTCCCCTTCTGTTCCCCAAATTAGCCTAAATATTTAGCTGCAGTCAATCCGGCAACCTATCCATTTCGATTCCCTACTAAACGACATGGCGGATTACGATAAAACCACCCAACAGCAGAACAACGAAAACGATGGTCAGCAGATTGAAATACTTCTCAATGAAATCTCTCATCATGGGACCAAATCGGAAAATAAGCCAGGCAACGAGAAAAAACCGCAGACTACGCCCGACAGCGGAAGCTAAAACGAAAACGGGGAAATTTATCTCAAACACACCGGCGCCGATAGTGAAAACCTTATAAGGTATGGGTGTAAAGCCTGCAGCGAAAATGGACCAGAAATCGTACGTTGAAAAAAGACTCTGGACTTGCTGAAATACATGCGGGGTAAATCCGGGAACATAGTCATAGAAATACCCGGAAACAACATCCCACAAGGTCATGCCGATGGCATAACCGACCATGCCGCCAGAAACAGAACCCAACGAACAAATCAAGGCGAAACGAAAAGAACGCGTCGGAACGGAAATGCACAGGGCAAGCAAAAGAACATCGGGCGGGATAGGAAAAAAAGAAGACTCTGCAAAAGCCAGCAGAAACAGTGCAGGTGTTCCATAGGGCGTCGAAGCCCAATGTAGCACCCAATCGTATAGCCTTCTGACAAGATACACTTTAGATTTCCTTTTCCGACCATCCGTATCGTCCAACAAGAGGCACGAAACGGCAATCAAGGATATTTTCTTCTGAAAATTGGTTTCCGTTTCGGATAACCCGTTTCAATATCTGACTGCCCTTCTCGCCGACAGGAATCACCAGACGACCATTACTGGTTAACTGGTCAAGGTATTTTTCGGGGATGGAAGGGGACCCCGCCGTGACAATGATGGCGTCAAAGGGAGCCTGCTCCTCCCATCCGAAAGTGCCGTCCGTGACTTTAATATGAACATTGTTGCAGCCCGTACTATCGAGAACTCTTCGTGCCCTGCGAGCCAAGGCGGGGTGCCTTTCAACGGAATAGACCCGCGAAACAATGCGAGAAAGTACCGCAGCCTGATATCCTGACCCTGTTCCTATCTCGAG
>DKEW01000061.1 GCA_002452265.1 Pelobacter sp. UBA6812
CCCTGAGCGTCAGGCGGTGGAAAGTCTTGAAAGGGGTAAAGGGCTTTTCTCTTTTCGCGAAACCCTTGAAAACCGCCATGAATGTTGCCGTATCCGCAAAGTCGAACCTCTCCAGAGGGCGCTAAAAGGTCTCGGCGGGTGGGTTGTCGGATTACGGCGTGAGCAAAGTGTGACGCGTGCTAATCTTCAAGCCCTTGAAGTTGATCAGGCCCATGGCGGGATTATCAAAATTTCCCCATTGGTTAATTGGACCGAAAAGGACGTATGGGAGTATGCGGAAAAACATGCGTTGCCCATCAACCGCTTGCATCGCATGGGGTATCCCTCTATAGGCTGCGCTCCCTGTACACGAGCCATCGAGCCTGGGGAAGATTTAAGGGCGGGTCGCTGGTGGTGGGAGAATCCAGAGCATAAGGAATGTGGTTTACATAAATAAGGCCGATCCGGAAAAAACGGAAATCGCCTAAGAATAAGGCAATAGTCCGAATATCGACAGGCTTCGGTCTGGAACCCGGGATAAAACCCCGATGGAGAACGTCATGACACATCTGGAACAGTTGGAAGCGGAAAGTATTCACATTATTCGTGAGGTTGCTGCAGAGTTCGAAAATCCGGTGATGCTTTATTCCATCGGTAAGGATTCAGCAGTGATGCTGCACCTGGCCCGCAAGGCCTTTTTTCCTGCGCGACCACCGTTTCCGTTAATGCATGTCGATACGACCTGGAAGTTTCGGGAGATGATCACATTTCGCGACCAGATGGCAGCTGAATGCGGTTTCGATCTATTGGTACATATCAATGAGGAGGGTGTTCAACAGGGGATTAACCCGTTTGTCCACGGTTCGGCCGTGCACACCGACGTGATGAAGACCGAAGGTTTGAAGCAGGCTCTGGGCAAGTATAAATTTGATGCGGCTTTCGGAGGCGCCCGGCGTGACGAGGAAAAATCACGCGCCAAGGAGAGAATTTTCTCGTTTCGTACCGCCAGCCACCGCTGGGATCCGAAAAGTCAGCGACCCGAACTGTGGAATATCTATAACGCCAAGGTTCAGCCTGGAGAAAGTATCCGTGCTTTCCCTCTCTCCAATTGGACCGAACTTGACGTATGGCAATACATTTATCTGGAGAATATTCCCATTGTCCCCCTCTATTTCGCAAAGGAGAGGCCGGTGGTGGAACGTGATGGCATGCTGATACTGGTTGACGATGACCGTTTGCAGCTGAGGTCGGGAGAAGAGATTCAAATCAAGTCGGTACGCTTTCGTACACTTGGTTGTTACCCCTTGACCGGTGCCGTGGAGTCGACGGCGGCAACCTTGCCAGACATTATCCAGGAGATGCTTTTGACCCGTACCTCCGAGCGTCAGGGTCGGCTCATCGATCACGACCAGAGCGGATCGATGGAAAAGAAAAAGCAGGAAGGGTATTTCTGATCGAGCGCAGAAATCAGCTGTGAGGTATTAGCCGCAAGCTGTAAGTTAAAGCCTGTTTTTGTATCAAAAATAGCTTAATGATATTCGAGGATTTGTTGTTACTTACAGCTTATAGCTTCGAGCTTAAAGCTATAAAAATCGGAGATTTTTACATGTCCCATCAATCGGAACTTATTGCTGAAGACATTCATGCATACCTTAAAAGCCAGGAAGAAAAAAGTTTGCTGCGTTTTATCACCTGCGGCAGCGTCGACGACGGCAAAAGCACTCTTATAGGGCGCCTGTTGTGGGACTCCAAGATGGTTTTCGAGGACCAACTCGCGGCCTTGACCGCTGACAGCAAGAGAGTTGGCACCCAGGGGGAGAATATCGATTACGCGCTGCTCCTCGATGGCCTGCAGGCTGAACGCGAGCAAGGTATCACCATCGATGTCGCTTATCGTTATTTCTCCACCGATAAGCGTAAGTTTATCGTGGCAGACACGCCTGGTCATGAGCAATATACCCGCAACATGGTTACCGGCGCTTCAACGGCACAGGTTGCGGTTATCCTCATCGATGCCCGTAAGGGGGTATTGACCCAGACTCGACGTCATAGTTACCTTGTGTCGTTGGTGGGCATCCGTCACGTGGTTCTGGCGATCAATAAAATGGATCTTGTTGATTACAGTGCCAAGCGCTTCGAGACTATTTGCCGTGAGTACCAATTATTTGCATCGAGCCTAGGGTTTGATGATATCACTGCCATTCCGATTTCGGCTCTTGAAGGGGACAATATTCTGGGTGCCAGCGATCGTACCCCATGGTACGCGGGACCGTCCCTGATGGAACATCTGGAATCGGTGCAGGTCGAGGATTCCGCAGCATCACAGCCATTCCGGTTGCCTGTGCAGTGGGTCAATCGTCCTAATCTCGATTTTCGCGGATTTTGCGGGACAATCACTTCCGGAACTATCCACACGGGCGACGAGCTCGTGGTAACGTCATCCGGTAAAACCAGCCGCGTAGCGCGCATTGTCACTATGAATGGCGACCTGGAGGAAGCTGTCGCCGGCCAGGCCGTAACCCTCACACTGACCGATGAGATCGATATCAGCCGGGGTGACCTGCTGGCCGCACAGGATAAACGTCCTCAGCACAGTGATCAGCTTGAAGCAAAACTCGTGTGGTTGCACGAGCAAGCTTTGACTACCGGACGCAGTTATCTGCTCAAGACCTCCTCCGGTAGCGCGCCGGCGCAGGTTCGAGAAGTGAAATTCAAGGTTAACGTCAATTCCCTTCATCAGGAGGGAGGCGGCAGTCTGACGCTGAATGAAGTCGGTATTTGTCAGATTATCGTCAGCAAAAAAATCGCCTTCGATCCTTATCGTGAGAACAGGGCTACCGGCAGTTTTATCCTTATCGATAGGTTGACCAATGCTACGGTTGCGGCAGGCATGATCGAACGGACACTGACTGGCGGATCAGAGGTTGAATGGCAGACCCTTGCCATTGATAAAACCGCCAGGGCTGTCATCAAAGGGCAGCAGCCCAAAATATTATGGTTCAGTGCGCAGATGGGTGAAAATCCAGAAAACATACCTGAGTTGTTGGAGAAAAAACTTCACAGTCTCGGGAGGCATACTTATCTGCTGGATAGCGCCGTTCTTAATAGCAACCCTGCGAATGATGTCACTAATAATCAGTCGGTATTTCATAGACTGTTGGAAATGTCCAGGATTCTTGCCGATGCAGGGCTTATTGTTCTGGTTGACGCAACGTCTTTGACAGAACCGTTCAAAATCCCGGCTGAATTGTTGACAGATGAGTGGCTCGAACTCGGTCATGGAGCGCTAACCGATAGGAACGATCTTGATCCTGATAAAGTCATTGAACAACTGGTCGAGGAGATTTTTGTCTGAGCTGATACAAAAATTGTATCTATGAATGGCTCTGACACTATTGACGTGTATTTATGTTGAGGGCATATTGAGGGTCTCCGGTCGGCTGACAATGGCTGACCGGCAGCACTTTTTCATCCCTCCAACCAAGGAATTTTCCTGATGAACGATGGTGCAAATATCGATTACCGAAACTTCAAAATCAACGGAATCTATCAGTACAACGATGCCGCTGACCTTATGGTAAGAGCTAAACTTCCAGCTGGCGTGCTTTCTGTGGTTCAGGCTGAAGCGATTTGTGATGTGTCTGAAAAATATTCCAACGGCATATTGCATCTCACTTGCCGGGGCAATGTCGAAATACATGGTTTGCGCGGGGACACTTTGCCGCAGGTTTTCCGGCGTTACAATGCTGTAGGGTTGACCACCCGTGGCGCTTGCGGCGGGGCCGTTCGCAGTGTCATTTGCGCTACCGCAGAAGGCGATGGCTTCTCAAGGATTCAGTTGCTGGCGCGGTGCCTGCACGATCATTTCACAGGCAATCCGCACTTTGAGGGGCTACCGAAAAAATTTAAGCTGGGTATCGAAAACGGTTATCTGGGTGCGCGGCATCTCTGTCAGGACCTGGTGATGGTTTATCTCGGGCAGGAAGACGGTCGTGATCTGTGTGATGTGTGGGTAGCCGGCGGCCTGGGGCGACAACCGCAAGAAGGTTTTCTTTTAGCCGGGAGGGTGTCCTTTGAACGCCTCATACCTCTGATTGAAGGCGTGGTAAAGGTCTATAAAAAGAATACTCCTGCAGGTAAGCGTCTCAAATATCTGCTTGCGGATATCGGGGAGGCTGAATTTCGAGCCTTGCTTTCAAAGGAAACCAGCGGTGCGCAGGTTTGTCCCGTTTCCACTCCCTTGGAGGATGCTTTAGACGGAGCATCCGCAGCTGGAGCTTGCGGTTGGATTGAGTTAGCTGTTTTTGCGGGGCAGCTACCGGCCGCCGAACTCCGTCGAATTGCAGGTGTTGTCCAAGATCTGGGTGACGGTTTTCTTGCCATCAGTCGCGATCAGAACGTGCTTGTATCCCTTGGTGTCGGCATTAATCCTGAGCCGTTGAAAGAGGCGCTGCGGGTAGCTGGATTGCTTAAACAGGAAGAAACCTTGCAGTGCCGAGTCTGTCCGGGCAGTCACCTCTGTACCAAGGGGTTGGTGCCGACACGCGATGTTGCCCGTCAACTCGATGCGATACTGGGCGATAGCAGTCGTGCTCTGAGTTGGGCTATTTCTGGATGTCCCAACAGTTGCTCTCAACCGCAACTGGCCGATTTCGGGATCATTGGGGTGCGCAAAGGCAGCGATAAAAAAGAGGCACTCTACGACCTCTACAAGCGATCTGGTAAGGGCTTTGGCAAGCCCCTTCGTGAAAAACTGAACCTAGATGAACTTCTTAAAACTGTCGCAGAATTTGGATAGTCACGGTATTCAAATAAAAACCTGAACAGGTCTCGAGATTGCACGCGACAAGGCGCCTCCCTTCACTAATGAAGGGAGGCGTTTTGTCGTTTAGTTGGCCTGTATGTTTGAAGAGGACAAATCTTCTGTCCGTCTTGTTTTATAAAATAATGTTGTGGTTAGGTGGAGATTCTTTTGAGGGACAAAAAATAGCTAGTTCTAGTGATTTACAAAAAATTAAAAAAATAGATAATCACTGCCATTAAATGACAATAAAAAGGAGTTCTATTTTTATGAATGAAGATTTGATGGCCCGGATTCGCAATGAAAATTTATATGAAAGGATCATGGCTCCTGCAGATTGTATCAAGTTTTTCAAAAATGGTCAGAGTCTGGGTTGGTCCGGTTTTACCACTGTAGGTTATCCCAAGGCTGTGCCCATTGCTTTGGCAGAATTCGTTGAGGAAAAAAGTCTTCAGGGGCAATTCAAGTTCAATCTATTTGTCGGTGCATCTGCCGGCACCGAAACTGAAGACCGGTGGGCTCGCAATAACATGATCGACCGTAGGTGGCCTTATGCTTCCGGACCTGCGTTGCGGAAGGGTGTTAACGACGGAAAAATACGCATGGGCGACAAACATCTGTCCATGTTTGCCCAGGACCTCAAATACGGTTTCTACACGAAAGAAAACCGTGGGCGTCTCGATCTTGCGATCATTGAGGCCTCGGCCATAGATGAATACGGCAATATCATCCTTTCCGGCGCGGTTGGAGCCGCCCCTGAAATAATCGATATAGCGGATCAGGTCATTGTGGAAATCAATACCGCGTTGCCATCTTTTGAAGGTATGCACGATATTTTGCCAACCGATCTGCCACCATCTCGCCAAGTTATTCCTATTACGAATGTGCGCCAAAAGGTCGGGACATCGTATGTTTCTGTCGACCAAGAAAAAATCATTGCGATTGTTGAATCCCGTCATAAGGATAATGGCGCTTCTCTGCCGGAAGCCGATTCGGTTTCCAAAACCATTGCCGGGCACATCATCGATTTTTTCTCCGAGGAAGTCAGGGCCGGTCGGTTGCCGGACAACTTGCTTCCTTTGCAGTCGGGAGTTGGCGGTATCGCGAATGCGGTAGTGGCGGGGCTGGTGTCATCGCCGTTTAAAAACCTGACTGTTTTTACCGAAGTGTTGCAGGATAGTTTTCTGCCGTTTATCGATTCAGGGAAATGTGAATACATCAACTGCACCTCGTTGACCCTGTCAAATGAGGGTTTTTCTCAATGGTGGGAACGTTTCGACTTTTACAAAGATAAAGTTTTACTGCGCCCCCAACAAATTTCAAACAATCCTGAAGTCATAAGACGTTTGGGCGTGATTGCCATGAATACACCGGTCGAATTCGACATTTACGGGCATGCCAATTCGACCCATGTCGGCGGCACAAAGATGCTCAATGGTATCGGTGGATCCGGTGACTTTGAACGCAATGCCTATCTGTCGATCATGCACTGTCCCTCGGTACGCGGCACAGCTACCGATCCCCTGGGTATATCTGGAGTGGTGCCCAAGGTACCTCATTGTGATCATACGGAGCATGATCTTGACGTGCTTGTAACGGAGCAGGGGTTGGCTGATTTACGCGGTCTTTCTCCGTGGAATAGGGCCCGAGTCATCATCGACAAATGTGCGCATCCGGAATACCGCAGCTACTTGCATGATTATCTTGACCGGGCCATCTGTTCCACGGGCGGACACCATCAACCACATCTTTTGAGGGAATGTTACAAGATTTACGAAAGCCTTGAAGATAATGGAACTATGAGGTTTTGGCGTTAGGGCAATGATAGGTAAACAAACTATTTGCAATGCAGGAGTTTGGCATGACAGAGATTAAACAGGGTAATCCCGCCGTGGTGGGGTTGGCAGGATTTGGAATGACAACCCTTTTGTTGCAGTTTCACAACCTTGGCTGGTGTGGAACCGGCGTGGTATTTTGCGCGGCATTGGTTTTGGGTGGCGCTGCGCAGTTGATTGCGGGGCTTCAGGAATTCAGGTGCGGCAATAATTTCGGGTACAGTGCGTTTACCGTCTATGGGGCTTTTTGGATTGCTCTTGGTCTGATCTGGTTGGTACTCGATCTGCAGAGTGGGGTCGATACTTTCATCGGTCCTCATCTAAAAGTTACGCACCTGGATATCGGGTTCTTTTTGTTGGGATTTACCCTGTATACGGCAATTATGTGGTGCGCATCATTAAAAATCCACGGAGCCATGGCCTTTACGTTCACCACATTGTTGCTCGGTTTTATAGGTCTGGACCTTGTGTTTTTGCTTGATTTCAAGGTCGTGATGACGCTGACGGCTATCGACCTGATTTTGTGTGCCCTTTCGGCCTGGTATATGATGGCTGGCATTGTATTTTATCAGGTCTTTGGCAAGCCGGTGCTGCCTATGGGCAAAGCTTGGCTCTGATATGCAGTTGGAGTTTATCTCTGTCTATTTTTGACGTTAACGGATTCAAGGATAGGTAAGTAATATTTCTTTGAAGATAATAAGCCCCCTGGCTTGACGGCCCAGGGGGCTTTGTTTTTGTGCGTCAGTTCACTGTCGGCCTGTAAGCAGTTGCTGGTACGCTGTGTTGAAAAACTTGGTTAATCGATAGAGACCTGAATATTAAACAAAAAAGTGTGTAAAAGTGACGATAGAACATATATTAACGATATTGTAGATCGTGTTTTACTAGAAGTATTATATGTCTGCACTGTACATTAATTAGTGGGTGGCTAAATGATGGAAAAGCATTAAAATTAAAAGAAAGAATGATCGATTAAATCAAATTTACTGCATGGGAGGGTATGATGAATAAATCCTACATGGATATCGTTTCTCCGTTGATGAATAAAGGGAGCCTGGGCAAATTGCAGGCTCTTAAAAATCAAACTTTACATGCTTTTGTTGCCAAGGCCGCAGGTCTTTGCCGTCCGGACCGTATTTTGGTGTGCGATGACAGCTTTGAAGACCGGGAAGAGATCCGGCAGCTCGCTTTGCAGGAGGGTGAAGAGAGGGCTCTCGCGCACCCAGGCCATACCGTTCATTTTGATGCGTTTAAAGACTGCCGCTTGCATGATCAATCCCGGGATAAGGCGCATACTCGCTATCTCATGGCTTCGGGACAAAATCTCGGCCCAGGCATCGCAACCCTGGACAGGGAAGAGGGCCTGACCGAAATGAGCGGTCTGCTTGATGGGATCATGATCGGCAAGACCATGTTGGTGCGCTTTTTCTGTCTCGGACCTACAAAATCCGCTTTCAGCATCCCCTGCGTGCAAATTACCGATTCGGCCTACGTGGCGCATAGCGAAGACTTGTTGTTCAGACCGGGTTATGAAGAATTTAAGCGGTTGGGGTCTTCAGGCAGGTTTTTCCGCATGTTGCATGCCGCCGGTCGCTTGGAACACCATGTATGTGCCGACCTGGTGCGTCGGCGAATTTATATCGATCTGGAAGAAGACCTTGTTTATAGCGTCAATACCCAGTATGCGGGCAACAGCGTCGGCCTTAAAAAACTCGCGTTGCGCCTGGCTATCCGCAAGGCAGACCAGGAAGGTTGGTTGGCCGAACATATGTTCGTGATGGGGGTCCATGGTCCGCATGGACGAAAATCCTGGTTTACCGGTGCGTACCCCAGTGCTTGTGGCAAGACATCAACGTCGATGTTACCTGGTGAAAGCGTTGTGGGGGATGATCTTGCCTACTTGCGTGTCTGTGAAAACGAAATTCGGGCCGTCAATGTCGAGCATGGGATCTTCGGTATCATTGAAAACGTCAATCCCACAGACGATCCGGAACTGTTTCGCGTATTGCATGAGGCCAAAGAAGCCATATTCTCCAACGTGCTGGTCCATGATGATCAACCATACTGGTTGGGGATGGGGCAAGCTTTGCCGAAGACCGGGGTGAATTACGCCGGTAACTGGTGTGAAGGCAAAGCCGATAGTTGCGGACAGATTATCGCACCGTCTTATCGTGGCAATGCCCGTTTTGCAGTGCGGCTTGAAGAGTTGCGCAATCTTGATCCCAGGTCGGACGATCCCGAAGGGGTTCCGGTTTCCGGTGTTATCTACGGGGGACGTGATAGTCAGACCTCGGTTCCGGTGCTGGAAAGTTTCGACTGGACCCATGGAGTGGTCACCATGGGTGCATCGCTGGAGAGCGAGACTACGGCCGCTTCCATGGGCGCCGAGGGTGTGCGCACTTTCAACCCCATGGCCAATCTTGATTTTTTATCCATCCCTTTGGATCGGTACGTAGGTAATCATCTGGCTTTTGGCGGCAGGGTGGCTAACCCTCCACGCATTTTTTCGACAAACTACTGGCTGCGTGATGATAAGGGCGTTTTTCTCAATGCCAAACATGATAAGGCCGTATGGATCAAATGGATGGAGCGTCGCATTCATGGAGATGTCGGGGCTGTGGCCGGTCCGACGGGTATGATGCCGCGCTATGAGGATTTGAGAGATTTGTTCAGGGAGGAATTGGGTTGTTCTTACATTGTTGAGGATTATCAGCGGCAGTTCTGCTTGAAAATACCCCAGGAGTTGGCGCGTATCGAGCGTGTCAAAGAGTGTCTGGGACAGGCACCGGGCATGCCCGCGGTGGTTTTTTATATGCTTGAGGGGCAAACACGGCGGCTGGTCAGGTGGCAACATCGGGTTGGGGACCTTGTGAGGCCCTTCGACCTTGAACAAGCAACCATCTCTTAAACATGTAAAGATTATCGATCCGAAAGCCGGGCTGGATTACCAGCCCGGCTTTTTTATCAACTGTTCAGTTGCTCTACCAGTTGGTCCTCAGTCGTGACCGGTGCCAGGCAGGTTCGACCCCGGCAAAGGTAGGCGGTTGCCCTGCCATTTTGCATGACCTTGCCAGCGACCAGGGGGGTCAGTTCGGCGAGTGTTGTATCGTTCGGCGTTTGCCACAGAATCATCAGGTTAGGTCGAAACGCGTCGCGGGCTGCCGTGACCATGCGCAGGGCCGCGGGGTCGTTCTTTGGCGCTGTTATGACCAGAATTTGCCGATCTGAAAGGGCCATATCGAGGGCTATAAGTAATTGACTGCTGCCTGTTGGAACCTTTGTCCATTGATTGGACGATGCCAGCAAAATCTTCTCGACGTGGTCTACCAGGGCCATATCGCCGGTCAGGCTACCAATCCGTAAAAGCCCCAGGGCTGCCATTGCATTGCCCGAAACCATGGCGCCGTCATGCAACGTCCGCTTGCGTACCAATACTTTCTCGGCATCGGTTCCGGTATCGTAATAAATGCCATCGGAACTGCCGAAAAGCTTTTGCATGTCTTTGCTCAACTGTAGAGCTTCTGCCAGATAACGACTATCGAAACAGGCCTGATAAAGTTCGATAAGGCCGAGAATCAGGGCTGCATAGTCTTCCAGAAAGGCGGGAATCCCGGCCTGGCCTCTGCGCCAGCGCCTTAGTAATCTTCCCTGGTTATCACGCATCGCGGATAAGATGAAATCTGCAGCCCTTATAGCAGCCGTCAAATATTCTGCATGTCCAAGCAAGCTGAAAGTTCGCGCCATGGCGGCGATGGTCAGTCCGTTCCAGGCCACCAGTACTTTGTCGTCTCGGTGGGGTTGAATGCGCGTTTTGCGTGCTTCAAACAGTTTGCGCCGGCCGTCTTCCAGTACCGGACCCAATTCTTCCGTTGTCGTGCCGAACCACTGGGCCCATTCTTTCAGGTCCATCTCAAGGCGAGGGATATTGCTCCCTTCAAAATTACCTTCTTCGGAGATCTCGTAGCAATTGCAGAAGATAGTTGCGTGCTGGTGCCCGAGGACTTCTTCGACTTGTTGCGGGGTCCAGAGATAAAATATCCCTTCGGCACCTTCCGTATCCGCATCTTCACCTGAGGCAAATCCTCCAGCAGGTAGTGTGAGATCACGTAACACGTAGCTCAGGGTCTGATCGGCAAGGCTGGCGAAGAAAGCATCCTTGGTTGACTGATAAGCATCAAGGGCTGCAAGTACCACCAAGGCTTGGTCGTAGAGCATTTTTTCAAAATGGGGCACGCGCCAGAAGGCATCGACCGAGTAGCGATGCATGCCGAAACCGATATGGTCATACATGCCACCGAGTCGGATATGCTGGAGGGTTTTGATAGCCATAGTGCTGGCTGCTTCAAGATTGAAACGACGGGCAATGTGAAAAAGCAGTGACAGGTTGTGGGGCATGGGAAACTTTGGTGCGCTGCCGAACCCCCCGCGCTTATGGTCAAAGGTTTCCATGAACCGGTCATAAGCGTCTTTTAGAGGTTGCTCCGATAGAGCTTCAGCCGCTGTAGACGGACTGTTTTCGAGGCGTACCAGGGCGTCGCCAAGCTCTTTGCCGGTGGCAAGCAATTTGTCGCGATCGGTTTGCCACATGGCGCCAAGTTTAGTCAGAATAGTGATGATGCCCGACATCTCGCCACGCGTCTGCCGAGGCATGTAGGTGGCCGCATGAAACGGTGCTTTATCTGGGGTTAAAAACACGTTGAGTGGCCAACCGCCGCCGCCTGTGACCATTTGGCAAGCCGCCATGTAAAGGTTGTCGATGTCGGGACGTTCCTCCCGATCGACTTTGATGGCAACGAAAAGCTTGTTGATTACCTCTGCAACTTCCGGGTCCTCGAACGATTCTTGTTCCATGACATGACACCAGTGGCAGGTTGAGTATCCAATGGAAACCAGAACCGGCTTATTCAGCTGGCGTGCTTTATCAAAAGCTTCCTGTCCCCAGGGGTGCCAATCAACAGGGTTGGTCGCATGTTGCAGAAGGTAAGGGCTGCTTTCAAAAATAAGTCGGTTGTATTGATCGCCACCATCCGGAGGTAGCAGGCTGGTATCGATTTCGGACAGACGACTTACGAGAGTTTCTCTATCCTGCGAATTCGTCATGAAGACTCCTTGTATGAATAAAGAGAAAACAGTTTTCGTTCAGCTTACCAGTAAAGAAATGAATACGCAAATAGTCAGAATTCCGTGAACTTCAATATTAAGGTTTCTGGTGATGCACTAATTCTCAAGTTATCCTAAATCTTCGAAAGTCGATGCACCGCCAACGTGAAGTGGAAAACCAAATTCAATATTTACCGCGAAGGACACGAAGAGCACGAAGAGATATTTATAAAAAAGGCCCTTATGGTTTTCTCTTGTCCTTATTTTCCCCTTCGTTTCCTTCGTGATCTCTGTGGTTCAAGCTTTTAGATTCTGCGTTTTTTGCCTCAGGGACCCAAAGGACCACAAAAGTGTAAAAAGATCGAGGGGCAAAACAAATCACTGGAGACAAGCACATAACCAGGTAATGGTTATTATTACCTCAGGTAGCCTGTAAAAGGTATAAAAGAAAAAAATGCCCCGCGGAAGAGGGATTCCACGGGGCCAGGGACAAGCATTCGGTGCATTTGTAAAGAGAATAGAGGTTAACCGGCATGCGCTATCAGTGCATCGGCCTCTTCCTCGGCGGGTAGCGCATTGCGATAAAAATAGCTATCCCCCTGGTAATTTTTAAGGGAGACATTTTCACCCAATGACTGCAGGTAGTTTGGTAGTAGCGGAATCTTGCCACCACCACCGGGTGCGTCAATGACGTAAGCTGGTACCGCCATGCCGGAGGTGTGTCCACGCAGGGCCCGTATGACCTCCAGGCCTTCTTCGACAGTCGTGCGGAAATGCTCCGTTCCCTGTACAAGGTCGGCCTGATAAATGTAATAAGGTCGCACCCGTATGCTTAGCAGTTTTTGCATCAGACGTTTCATGACCTCGGGGTTGTCATTAATGCCGCGCATCAAAACGGTCTGGTTGCCAAGCGGGATGCCGGCATCGGCCAGGCGCGCACAGGCCTTGGTCGATGTGGGGGTGATCTCATCCGGGTGATTGAAGTGGGTATTGATATACAGCGGGTGGAAACGCCGCAGCAACCGTACCAGGTTGGCGGTGATACGTTGCGGCAGCACCACCGGCACGCGCGAGCCGATCCGTATGATTTCCAGGCTCGGTATGTCCCGTAGTTGCTGCAGGATCCAACCCAGTTGTTCATCGGAAAGCAGCAGCGGGTCACCTCCTGACAAAATGACGTCGCGGATCTCGGGATGGGCCCGAATATAGTCGATACCCGCTTGTATGGTCTGGCGGTTTATGACCATGTTTTCGCCGCCCACTTTGCGCTTGCGAGTACAGAAACGACAGTACATGGCGCACTCGGAAGAGACCAGAAATAAAACCCGATCCGGATAGCGATGTACCAGGTTGGGAACCGGACTCTGCTGTTCCTCGTCTAGGGGATCGGGACAACAGAGGTTGTCTTCGATCTCTTCGACGGATGGAATAGCCTGCCTCCAGATGGGATCGCCCGCAGACTGAATCAAGCCAAGATAGTACGGATTAACGCGCATCGGATAGCGCTCGACGACGTCATCGAGAGGAGCCGGGTCGATACCGTAACGACGCATCAGGTCGCCGGGGCGGGTCGTGCTTGCCTGCAAAAGTTTTTGCCAGATTTCCATGGATAGCCTCATTGAGGGCAGAGTAGTAAACTTAATCACGTGTCTTTTAAAGGTTGAACTTGACGCCTTTAGCTTACAGCTGGGCTTCTCGCCATTTTTACAACCTTTTGACAAATGTGATCCGGTTGTCACCGATTCGATAGAAATCACTGATGCACGATTCTTCCAGGTACCCGGCTTTGCGATAAAAGCTCCGGGTTCGGTCGTAACTTCCCTGAGAGGAAGTCTCCAGGCATATCAGGCGACCTTGCAGACTCTGGCAATAACGTTCTACTTGATCCATGAGTCGCTGGCCGACCCCTTGCCCCTGAGTCTGTGGGCACACGGCAATCCAGTACAGGGTGACATTGCCGCTGGCTAACGGGGTGGGGCCGTAAAGTACATACCCTGCCACTTCTCCGGCAACATCCGCTACCGCCACCAGGTAGTCCCGTTGATCGGGGTTGTCCAGAACAATGTCGAGCAATTCCATGGCACAGGCGACTTCCTCTTCGTTGAAGGCGCCGGTATCACGTAAAATACGATCCAGATGAGGCAGATCAGAGAGTTTCAAGTCACGCATGGGAGATCTCCTTGCGCTGTCTCGCCATATCCAGGATGCGCTCGATCAGAGCCGGGTAGGTCAGACCTCCGGCTCGTGCAGCCCGTGCTAATCCGGCATCCTGTGAAATATCAGGGTTGGCGTTGACCTCCAGGATGTAAGGAATCCCGTCGCGTAAGCGAATGTCCACCCTGGCGTAATCCCGGCATTCGAGAATTTTACAGGCCCGTAAAGCGACGTCCCTGATCAACATATCCTCCTTGCTCCGTAGAGGAGCTGGACAAACAGGGCGGGTACGTTCAAATTCCTCTGAAGTTTCCAGCCATTTACCATCATAACTGACGATTGGGCGTACCAGGCCTTGCTCGAAAACGATTTCGGAGATCGGCAACACTTCGAAACGCCTGTCACCCAACACGGCAACATTGAGTTCACGTCCCTCGATAAATTCCTCGACCAATGCTTCCTGCCGGTACATTTCATGGATGTAATGCACCCGCTCCCGAAGAGCCTTGTCCGAGGTGACGATGCTATCGGCGGTTATTCCGAGAGAAGCATCCTCCGCACGTGGTTTAACGATAAGCGGAAATGTCATATCATGCGTGCGCAGCATGTGCTGGCCCGGTTTAGCTACGGTATATTTAGGCGTAGGCAGGTGATAGCGGACCAGCAGATCTTTGGTTCGCGCCTTATCTTGCGTCAACCCCAGGCACAAGGGCGTTGCACCGGTGTAGGGTATACGCATCAGTTCAAACAACGAGGCGACGTTCATTTCCTGGCTACTCTCGCCCCAAAAACCTTCGCACAAGTTAAAAGCCACCGCAGGCGCAAGGTGCTGCATTTCGCTTATGAAGATGCCCAGATCCGAGCCAAGGGGCACCAGACGTGCAGCATACCCACGCTTTTCAAGGGCTTGACGCACCTCTATAGCTTCTTTTTCAGCTCCTTGCTCGGAGATCAGATCGTTTTGTGACCCTTTAAACGATTGCGACGGAGCGCGATTGAAACAGACAGCTACTTTCATGATGAGTCCCCATGAGGTTTAAACGTTCGGCGGCAGCTTCGACGACGGATAAGATCAGTTCATCATAAGACAGACCTGCGGCGCGAGCAGCTTTGGGAAAGCAGCTGTTCTGTTCCGGGCGTGGCAATATGCCCGGCAGAGGATTTAATTCAATGATATGGGGTGCTCCACTGCTATCGAGACGCACGTCGATGCGGCACCAGTCGCGACACCCTAATACCGTGAAGGCGCGCCGACACAGATCTTGAATAGCGTTTTGCAGCGAGGTGTCAAGCACTGCGGGGCAGGTGAAAATTTGTAATGGGTTCTCTTCGCTGTCCCATATCCATTTGGCTTCATAGGAATAGATAGGGTTGACCCCTTCCGGCAGTGCATCAAAATTGATTTCTACGATAGGCAGGATGCGCATACCGATACCGTTGCCGAGTACGGCCACGGTGAACTCACGGCCGGGCAGAAACTCTTCGATTAGAGCAGGTTGCCGGTATTTATCCAGCACCTTTTTTACCTGGCGCACCAGGGCCTTGCGGTTATGCACCAGGGATGCGTCAGGCACACCTTTGCTGGATCCCTCCAATATCGGTTTGACCATCTGCGGATAACGCAACCGCGAGGGGATCTGGTCTACGGAGGTTACCGTCACAAACCGTGGCGTTGCCACACCATGGTAGGCAAGAATTTCCTTGGTGCGACGTTTGTCGAGGCAGATGCCGAGGGTTACGGGATCGCTGCCGGTGTAGGCAAGCCCCAACATGTCCAGTATGGCAGGTATCTGCGCCTCGCGACTTGCCCCGAGTAGTCCTTCGGATATATTAAAGACCAGGTCCGGTTTCAACTGTCGCAGCGTTTCAAACGCATCGAGGTTTGCTTCCACCAGAGAAACCTGATGTTTGCTTGCCAGGGCTGACTTCACCGCTTCAATGGTATGGATATCGTCCCATTCGGCGTAAAGATCATCCTCGTTGCAGGGAGCTTCGTCGGAAATAGATAATACGGGGGAATCCCCCTTCAGATTGAAGGCGAGTGCGATGTGCATGTTTGAACCCCTTTTTAAAAGCCACGTACGAATTGACCCCCGTAGGGGTTGCCGTTATTCAGAGCGGGGTGCCTGGCGGCGGGCGGCGATAAAAAGGGGTTGCTTTTTATGTCGGTCGTCCTGCTATTCCCGGCCTGAAACGGCTATGTTTCTTTGCTATATACTCCTGTCTATTTTACCTGTCAACTCTAAAAAAAACGAATCATAACTATCCGGTATTAAAGGATAAATATGGAAACTATGAAGCTATTCAAAGATATTATTTTACAAAAAAATATCTTGAAAACAGTTTACATCCGGAATGTTTTAAGGAGCCTTGGCTGCTTCAACCAAAACGTAGAGGAATCTTCCTTAATCTCAGGCGTAAGTAGGGGGCCATACCTTGACAAATACCCTGGCGGTAACTACATTGACTGGCAAATAATTATGCATATTAAAAGGAGGCTTTACGACCTATGAAGGAAAACGCCAAGGTGGAAAAAGGCAACATTTCCATCCATACTGAAAACATCTTCCCGATTATCAAAAAATGGCTTTACAGCGAAAAGGAGATCTTCCTGCGAGAACTGGTCTCCAATGCCGTCGATGCCATCCATAAACTTCAGCACATAAATCTGATAGAAGGCCTGCAGCTGGCTGATGAATATGCCATCGATATTACCGTAGATAAGGACGCCGGAACTGTTACCATCAAAGATAACGGAATCGGCATGACCGGTGATGAAGTACGTAAGTATATCAACCAGGTAGCGTTTTCCTCCGCGGAAGAATTTGTCGAAAAGTTCAAGGATCTTGAAGATAAAAATCAGATTATCGGGCATTTCGGTTTGGGCTTTTACTCGGCCTTTATGGTTGCGGAAAAGGTTGAGATTTATACCCGTTCCTATCAAAGCGATGCCAGCGCCGTTCACTGGGTCTGCGAAGGTTCGACCGATTATTATCTTGAAGAGTGTGATAAGGAAAAGCGCGGCACCGAGGTGGTTCTGCACATGGCTGCCGATGAAAAAGAATTCCTTGAACCTGCCCGAATTCGGGAGGTTCTAAAAAGATTTTGCAACTTCTTGCCGTTACCTATCCGTCTGGCCGGGGATGTGGTGAATGACCAAAACCCCCTGTGGGCACGGTCTGCGTCAGATTTATCGGACGAAGACTATCTGGGGTTCTATAAAAAACTCTATCCGATGGCAGAAGATCCTCTGTTTTGGATCCACTTGAACATTGATTATCCGTTCAACCTTAAAGGGGTGCTTTATTTTCCCAAGCTGACGACCGAATTCGATGTGGCCAAGAGTTACATTAATCTATTCTGCAACCAGGTTTTTGTTTCGGATAACTGTCCCGAGCTGATACCCGAATTCCTCAATCCTCTGCAAGGATGTCTGGATGCTCCTGATCTACCTCTTAACGTCTCCCGCAGTTATTTGCAGAACGAACCACAGGTTCGCAAGATCCGCGAAGTTATAAGCAGTCGCGTAGCAGCCAAAATTGCCGAACTTGGCAAAGGAGATCGTGAAAAGTTCATCCCCGTTTGGGACAATATTCATACGTTTGTTAAGTATGGCATGATGCGCGATGACAAGTTTTACGACAAACTCAAGGATCAGGTCATCTATCGCATGGCCGGCAAGGGCGATTACACCACTCTGCCTGAATATCTGGAGAGAGCTGCTACCAAGCATGCCGACAAGGTTTTCTATACCAATAACGAAGCGGCTCAAAGCACCTATCTGAAACTTTTTGCCAATCAGGGATTGGAAGTTCTGGTGCTTGACAGCCTTATTGACAGCCATTTCCTCCAGTTCCAGGAGATGAAAAACGATAAGGTGAGTTTTCAAAGGGTCGACAGTGACCTGACCGAAAACCTTATTGAGGAAGACTCGAAAATTCAGCTGCCCGGCAAGGATCAACGTAAGGAAAGGGCAGAGCTTATTCAAAAGGCATTTGAAGAATCTCTGAAGGTTGACGGTCTGTCGGTCAGAGTTGAAAACCTCAAGGACGATAGCGTTCCCGGGATGGTGATTCTTTCTGAGCATACGCGTCGCTTGCAGGAAATGACCAAAATGATGGGCAAGGGGGATGAAAATATGTTCGGTGGCCACACCCTGTGTCTTAACGCCAAGTCCCCCGTCGTTGAAACCATTCTGGGTCTGAAAGATCAGGGGCGGGAAGAGGATGCCTCCATGCTTATGGAGCAGATCTATGACCTGTCGATGTTGCCACACTGCGCTTTTGATAAGGATCGCATGGCGGCGTTTCTGGAGCGTAGTAATCGGATTCTCTGTAAATTCGGGTCACTCAATTAACGGATGCGGTCCGCTGCCCTGTATTTATCCTGTCACAGGGCAGCGGGGCTTTTGCTTGGATCTTTCATGCTCTTAAGGTATGCGTTGCATAAAGACTCCATGCTCTGGTATTTTATAGAGATAGTGTTTTATAAATCTTCATGCGGGGAGGTAATTTGGTATGCTGTTTCGCAACAAATGCTCGGCCTGTGACTTTTGGACGATTTTTGAGTTGAAAACAGAAGGCGATAGCGCCCTTAAAATTTGCACCCATTGCATGGACCAGACCGAGGTGGCCAATGACGGACGTCTTGAAATCAGCATTCGTGATGGTGAAAACGATGTAAAAGCTTTGGAAGGGCATTTTCCGGCATTGTCAAAGCTGAAAAATCATGGTGACCATGTGAAATTTTAAAGACAGTAGCCGTTACAGGCAGGTTTTAACGGACCGTTTGTTCTCGGTTCGGCCTGATGACCGTGTCGACTATCAAAAACATGAGAGGAAAACCGGGCTATTACCTGGTTCCTGGGTGAACTGATGCAAAAAACCAAACAAGTTGAACCGATTCTTCATCGGCAAAAATGTCCGGCATGCGAATTCTACACGGTATACCGTGCGATTCCGGCTGGTGACAAAGCCCTCGATACCTGTACCCACTGCGGCCATCAGGTGGCTATCGCCTGGCATCATGAAATCAAGGCGGTTTTCAAAAATACCGAAAAATTTCTGAAGAATATGGAAGAGATGTGTCCTGAACTTAAAGAACTTAAAAATCCTGGCGATCATATCAAGCTCGACTGATCATCTCTGTTTTTTCGTTATATATCGTTACATATTTTCAATTTGATGAGGCTATGGAGATCAACATGAAAACAACGCTTATTATACCCGATGCTGCAATAGCCGAAAAACATGGTCTGGAAACGGTAACCGAACTGTTTTGCAACGAGGAATATTGTGCAACTTCCTTCGGATACCCCGTCTTCCAATTACCCAATGGCGATATTTTTGATGGACCCACATTTCGTGAGTTACGGGACGCTTGCGGGGCTACCCTGGAAACCAACTGCCTGGTAAAGGTCTGCCTTGGGCTCGGTATGCCTAAAACCGAACCGGGTGTTGTAGTCGTCGAAAATTGATAGTTTTTGATATAAAATATAAGGAGCGATGATTGCTAAAGGAGGTCTGCCAGATATTTTGTTAGCAACTGTTTGAGAAAGGAACCCCAGTCATGATGATTTCAGTGCAGTATAAAGACGGGACCTACGATCGGGTCAAAGATATCTATCTCGATCAACTTATCGGTGCGAACAAAATCGACGTTTTCTGGCGAACATCCGGGCCTGTGGTTGTAGGCCGCGACCCTGTTCGCGGGAAATATAATGCCTCGCAATACCGGGGCGTTGAACGCAGGTTTCATCGTTCCTATCATTACTGATGGAACATCTTCCGATTTGCTTTTGCCCGTGTCAATGAATCCCGATCTCTGGAGAATGCTGGTGCTTCAGATATCGGGATATTCTAACCTATTTAGGTCTTGGAATACTCAAAAGCCTATCCTGATTGTTTCTTCCACTTGAACACTACCCTCCACTATCGGTTTTTGAGCCAAATTCCTTTCTGTGATTTTCCAGATCAAAATTGTAAGAGTTGCGCTAATGTATCCATCGGCAGCGTAATGCCAGCCAAGGTGCACTGATCCCACCTGTATAATTATCGCGAAACCAATCATTGTCCATCCGAGCCATTTATTGATTTTTCTATATAGCAAAGCCAATAACACAGCTACCGAGACATGCATGCTGGGCATGGCTGAGATCCCACCCAACGGCATGAAGTGCCCAGTCTGAAAAGCTTTCCATAGCAGATCTTGAATATTTATTGCCTGAAGATCGGGTATGCTCCTTAAATAGTCAAATAGTGGCATGTAAGGGTTTATGGCTGAACCGGTTGCTTGAGAAAAATAGCAGGGGCCAGCTGATGAAAAGATCATAGCCAAAATATTGCCTATCACTATCCAGCAACAAGCCAGGGATATGAAAAACCCCAAGCGCAATCGTCTGTCGCAATGGCAAGCCATGTATAATAATGAATAAGCAAAGATAGAGCCCCAAGCTACATAACAAAAATCAATGAATCGTGTAATTGCAGGATATCCTATGATTGGGTGGAGTATTTCCCATGGTGATACGTTGAAATGAAGTATTTTGTCAAAATGAAACAGTAGTGCGTCCGAAGAGAACCCGTGAACTAAAGGAATTGCTTGCTTAAAACTACTGTAAGAACATATAAACAATGGAATAATTGAGAAAATTATTATAAATCTTGAGATAGTTTCTGAACAAAGAAATCTTTGCCTCAAAAGAGACCATACCACAGGTATCCCATTGAAACCTTGCTTGAAGTTTTTTATGAGATGAATAATTGTAAAGAGAGACCATATCAAAAAGAAAAATGCAAATAAATAACCATAAAACAACATATAATAAAAATTCAAATCTCCAGTTATTTTTACATTCAACCATAAGCCAACGATAAATGTTGACATGTAATATGTTAGACATATGTAAATTAAATACCTATTATCAAATAGTGAAAATTTAAATTGATGAAAGAAGTTTTGTGATAATTTAAGGAAGGATAGGACCTTTGCGGAGATTTCTTTGTCCCAACAGGACCGGTTGCCTTTAAGAATTTCTGCTATATAATTTTTCATAGTAATGAACATTCCCTCGAATAATTCATTGAAAACAAGTTCTTTGGGTGAGTTAAATTTACTATTTCTAAGATTGATATTGATTCAAAAAGACTAGAAGTACAGTATTCTCACCTCAACTATAGCGGCGAAAGATAATATTTCAAATATCTGAGGGGGGAGCCGTGGGAAATAATCAAAAAATGTTGTCGGTTGTTGTGCCTGCGTTCAATGAAGAAGTTCGCTTACGCGTATCGTTACCGGCATTTTGCGATCTTGCTGCAAGCTTTTTTCCTAAATTCGAGATCATTGTTGTTGATGATGGTAGCTCTGATAAAACCACTGATCTTGTTCTATCTTATGCTAGGCAACACTCTTGTATTCGCTTGATCCGTTATGAAAAAAATCGGGGCAAAGGATATGCCGTTCGTACTGGTATGCTGGCTTCAAAAGGTGACCTTGTCTTGTTCAGTGATGCTGATCTTTCAACCCCTTTTACGGAAATTAAAAAGCTGCTATCTGCATTGGAATGCGGTGCTGATGTAGCTATCGGTTCACGAGCAGTTAAGGAATCGGTTCTTGTAAAAAGGCAGCCTCTCTATCGAATGTTGATGGGCAAAACGTTCAATAAATTTGTACAATTTTTGGCGACCCCGGGTATTTTTGATTCCCAATGCGGGTTCAAGCTTTTTACTAAGACTGCGGCACTTAATATTTTTAATGACTGTCAGGTCAATGGTTTTGGATTTGATGTGGAGGTTTTATTTCTTGCTCGTAAAAGAGGCTTTTTGATACAGGAGGTTGGGGTTGACTGGATTAATGATTCTGATAGTAGGGTAAATCCAATAACCGATTCAGCACGCATGTTGAGGGATCTATTTATTATTCGTCGAAACGCATTGCTTGGGTATTACGGAGACCTTTCAGGCCAACGACCTGAAATTAATACGGCATCCTCTGAATAACTTTCATGTAATGGTTGGGTATAGCTTTCCTTCTTGTTGCCGCAGTTTGATAGGGTTAAAAATGGATCTAAAAGAAGCCGATATCCTGAAAGATTCAATTAAAGATCATTGGTACTACATATCCAAGGGTAGGGCTATGCGCAAAATGTTGGGTAATCTGAAAGTTTCTGAAATCTTGGATGTAGGTGCAGGATCTGGCATATTCTCACGACAACTATTAGACGCAGGGTATTGCGACAGTGCGGTCTGCCTCGATACAAATTATTGTAGTGAAAAAATTGAGCAGTATAACGGTAAACAGATTTTTTTTGTTAAGTCCATTGAATGTGCGTCACAAAAACTCATCTTGATGATGGATGTTTTAGAACATGTTCCCGATGATTCAAACATGCTTAATAAATACGTACAAGACTTGGAACGTGATAGTTTAGTTTTAATTACCGTCCCAGCATTTCAGTTTTTGTGGTCTAGCCATGACGTGTTTTTGGATCATTATAGACGTTACACAATGAAAACGATAGAGGAATTAGTCGTAAAGGCTGGCCTGACTCCTGTCAAAAGCCGGTATTATTTTGGAATCCTATTTCCTCTTGTTGCTATAATTAGGCTGATAAAGAAAACTTTATTGGGTTGTGGCATATTGAAACCAAAAAGTGAATTGAAAATATATCCATCGTGGTTGAATCGCACCTTAATTGCTATGCACGATTTGGAGCGTCATACTTTATTCAGGTTAAATAAGTTTTTTGGACTTAGTCTGTTTGTTTTATGTCGTAAGAATTAGATAGTTGGTTTCGACGAACAAGAACTGTAGCAACCTCATCCGCATAGGTTTCTTCCCATTTCCCCGTCGCTTTAAGGTACCTGATTAATGCTGTATCGGTTGAGAAGATTACCCAATCTATTTCATAACGTTTTAATAAATCTTCTATTTCAGCATCCAGTGATACGATCTTTTGGTAATCTTCAAAAATTCCCTCCCCATACATGTCGGCTCGCCCGTCGATAAAAACCTTCTGTGCTGGATTCAATGCGTATATCAGGTATCCCCCCCATGAATACTTATTAAACATATGTCCTGAGAGTTGTATTTGATTCAGGTACTTTGTGGCTTCAACTGGATGATTAGCTGTGGGCAAGGGGAGAAATGTATTAAGAACGGCGCGGCTGCCAGGAGACCCCGCCCCTGCGAGGATGATAAGACCAAGAGCGAGAAAAATTGTCATGATGGGACCACTGACGTTCGAGGTTTTTACGTGGTTTTTGTCAGTAGGCATAGTTGATGTTTTTATCTCAGGCCATGGCAAGGATTTGAGTGACCGGGCTAAATAAGGGCATAGAAAAACAGAAGCCATGCCTATGTAACGCTGATGAGTTAATGAAGCGTTGAAAAAAAATAATACGAAGAGTCGGTCGGTCCAATTGGTCTGGGACGATTTAAGTGACATTAGCAGCAGAATAAGTAGAAAAAATATACGGAAAAGCCATTCCTGTTGCAGATTTGGTGGCAACCATTCGGTAATGCTGCTTGCAAAAATTCCTTTGGTTACCTCGAATGGGAAAAGATACAGTTTGAATCCAAAAGGATTGATTCCCGCAGCCAAAACAGACAATCCGAAGAAACCTGCAGGATGTTTTATTTTTTGAAAAAGGTAGGAATAATCGGCTTTGCCTTTTGAAAAGAGTTCATCCAGAAAGGTTCCGGCCATGGTGAGGCCCTGAAGAGCAAGGCCAAGAATAAATCCGCCATGAAGATTTGCCCATAGAGCGGTTAAAGGTGGAAGTAGCCAGAACCATCGACCCTGTCTTTGTAAAGCATAGAGTGTGATAATGCCAAACAGCCATGAAAAAACATGAGGACGCACCAGCATGTGGGTCATGGAAAAAGCCAGGGCGATAGATGTGGCGACGATGGCAGTCCAATTTCCGGTCATTGCCGAAACAATGCGAAACAAAAGCCAGAAGCTGAGCGCTGAAATTAGGAAAAAAAAGATAGCGGTTCCAGTGATACCCGTATATTGATGAAGCCAGGCCATCACGATCTCGGATAACCACTCATGGGCGGTCCACGGCTTATCCAGGGCTGTGTGGGAATAGATGTCCTTAGTCAGGATGGTACCGGTTTTCAGCATCCTTTCGCCGGCGGCTATGTGCCAGAATGTATCGCCATCGATAAGGCTTTTGCCATGGTCAAATATAAAGAGTAGAGTAAAGGTGACAAAACCATATAACCCTGCGATATCCGGCAAAAAAGTCAATTTGCCAAATGATCTTGAGTTGGTGGTCATTTTGAAAACCCCTTTCGTCAGTCCCCGGACTGCGAGCGCAGACTGTTGAGCCGTTCGAGATTCTGTTGAGCTCGCATATAGAAAACAGGGCTGAGTTCCAGGGCTTTTCGGAAGGCTTTTTCTGACTTGTCCCAGCTTCCCTGGGTCATGTAGAGATAGCCGATATTGTTGTAAGCGGCAGGTTTTCCAAGTGTCGTTTCAAACAGTTGTAGTGCACGTAACTCTTCGTTGTTAAGAAGAAATGCTGTAGCCAGGTTGTTTTTGGTACGAATGTTGGTAGGATCGATCGACAAGGCTTTGGAAAAAAGCGGGATTGCTTCGCTATAACGCCCCTGAAGCAGGTAGTTGAATCCGAGGTTGTTATATCCTGACGGTTTATTAGGTTCCAGAGCCAGAACTTTCTGATGCAAGGGTTCCGCTTTCATAAGTTTTTCCTGACCGATACTATCATAGGTGATAGCCAGTTCACTTATGATGATCGTATCTTCAGGATGCAAAGCGTAAAGTCTTTCCAAGAGAGACTCGGCATCTGTGTAATCCCCTTGATTTCGTGCAATTTGGGCAAGCCCGAGTATGGCCACCCTATTTACCGGATCCTTTTCAAGGACCGTATTGAATACTTCCCTGGCTCTGGTTGCATTTCCGCGAGCCAAGAAGACCTGTCCCATTCCTGCTAGAGGCACTATCGCATCAGGTTTTTTTTGAAGCGCAGCAGAGAAATGCAATCTGGCCAACTCCAGATTGCCCTGGCCTAAATAAATGTTACCTTTCTCGGTTAATTCCTCTGGCGGTAAATCGGCGATCCTTTCACCGAGAGTGTTCTCATCCCCTTTTTCCAGAACAGTCAATTTAGCAATTTTCTGGTGGTATGGATCTGCCACCGGTGTACAGGCAGAGTTTAATAAAATCAAAAACATAGCCAGTGCACCCACGGCGCTTTTCAAAAAAAGGCTAGGGCAAGATGCAGTGATCGGTTTTTTCAATGTGTCTCTCCTTGGACATCCAATGGCATAGGATACTGCTAACAGTCATTTTATATTCAAAATCGTAGGCATTTCATGTCACTGCCGCGGACAATTGCCTCCGCCAACTAATCTTGCTAGGTCGTCATCCCATAGCAGGGAACAATACCCTTATAATTCTTATCACACCCGGTCCGACCAGAACAACGAAGATTGCAGGGAATATAAAGAATACCAGGGGAAATATAAGTTTAACTGTCGATTTTGCCGCTTTTTCTTCAGCGACCTGGCGACGCTTGATGCGCATCGCATCCGAGTGTACGCGCAATGCCTTGGCCAGGCTGGTGCCGAAGCGGCTGGTCTGAATAAGGATGGTCATCAGGTTGCTGACTTCGGATACCCCGGTTCGCAAGGTCATATTTTTGAAGCACTCATTACGCGGTTTGCCCGCGCGTATCTCCAGGTTCGTCAGGTGGAATTCATCACTCAGGTCACGGCCTAAAGGTCGAATTTCCTCTCCAACCCGGCGAAAAGTCATATCCAGGCCAAGTCCGGCTTCGACGCAAACAACCATCAGGTCAAGAGCATCGGGGAGGGCACGCAGAATGCGATTTTGCCGGGCTCGAACAGCAAAACCTAAAATGGTGTCCGGAAGACCGAACCCAATGATGACCAGCAGCAGGCATAACAATACAAACTGCAGGGAGAACGTGAAGAAAAAGCGTGATATCAGATAAGAAAGAGGTAGTAATACCCCTAAGAGAACCTTGGCGCCAATAAAGTTGTAGTAGGCTGTATTCGACCGCCACCCGGCTTGAATGAGGCGCAACCGGATGGACTTGTTCATTGCTCCTGGTTTGCTGGCAACAATATTGTCAATCGGTTTTGCAAACCGGGTTACAAAACTATTTTCACTCCCTTCAAGGAGCTTAGGTTTACGCTGAACGGTGGGTTTGGCGTTGGGCAGCAGTTTTTCCAGGCGTTGCTCTTCTCTTGATTTGCGAGTAAGCAGGAGGTAAATCGCCAAAACCACAAAGGCAACGGTTAAAAATGTCAGGATGAGTACAGCCCAATATCCGGCATTATCAAGAAGCCTGTAATAAATATTCAAAACATTATTCATAAAGCGCCTCCTTACAGCTCGATGGTAACGATCTTTTTAATGATGAAGGCACCTAAAATCTGGAGCACGATGGCTCCTGCCAGCATATATTGACCTATTTGATCCGACCATAAAAGAGATAGGTAACTATGGTTTATGAAGAATATGTATGCGAATAAGGCAATGGGCAGCCCAATAAGAACCATGGCAGATAGACGCCCCTCGGCGGTCAGCGCCTTAACCTGGCGCTTGAACTGGATGCGTTCCCGGATAAGGCGACTGATATTATCGAGGATTTCGGCTACATTACCGCCCGTCTCACGTTGAATAATGACCGAGATGGCAAAAAAGCGGAGGTCAGTACTGGGAACACGTTCGCAAAGATTTTCAAAGGCTTCCTCAAATGTCAATCCCAGGTTGATTTCATCGACTGCCGCACCAAATTCCACACTTATGGGAGGTTCCATTTCACTGGAAACCATCTCCAGACCAGAGGTCATGGCATGGCCGGAGCGAAGAGCCCGCGCCAAAAGATCCAGTGCCTCGGGGAGTTGATCCTGAAACTTGCTGATATAGGCTTTTTCGGCAAGTTTTAGATAGCCAAAGGGCAGGCAAGACACGAGTATGGCGAGAATAATTGTCAGTAAAAGGAAAGGTGAAAACTTTAGCCCCAGTAACAGGGCGATCAGTCCTAACGATAGACTCAATAGAATGAAAACGCTGGCATTAAACGGCAGGTTCGACTTAACCAACATTCGATCCAGAATGCTTACGCGGGGCATTTTCAAGGCTAACTTTTGCATTCCTCCCGCGTCGCGCAAGACTTTGTCACGATAATTGAGCAACTTGTCTCGTCCGTGCTTGCCGCCTGCAGAGATGTACAATAAGCGTTTTTTGATCGCTTTTTTTTCGACAAAACGACTTTCTGTCCATGCCATGACTAGTAATGCGACTAGTGAGGCGGCGAACAGGAAGACTGTGATCATTATGAGTGTGTCAAGAAGATCCATGCTGCCTCCTTATTCAAAATATTTATGGGCAAAAAACAGATCTTCAGCGATTTCGATGCCGGCAATCTCCAACTTATCTGCAAATTTGGGACGAATGCCCGTAGCATGGAATCGCCCTACTACCTTGCCATTTGAATCTATCCCCTGGCGTTCGAAAACAAAGATGTCTTGCAGGGTAATAATCTCACCTTCCATGCCAACCACTTCGGCAATGGATGTTACCTTTCGAGTTCCGTCTGCCAGACGCGATACCTGTACGATCATATCGATAGCCGATGAGATCATGAAGCGCATGGCATGCTCAGGCAGATTAACGCCGGTCATAAGGATCATCGACTCCAGCCGTGTGAGAGAGTCCCGGGGGGAGTTGGAGTGAATAGTGGTCAACGAACCTTCATGACCCGTATTCATGGCTTGAAGCATGTCAAAGGCTTCCGACCCGCGGACCTCGCCGACGATGATTCGATCTGGGCGCATACGAAGACTGTTGCGAACCAGATCACGCTGAGTCACCATGCCTGAACCTTCAATGCTGGCCGGACGCGTCTCCAGTCGCACCACATGCTCCTGTTGCATCTGTAATTCGGCGGAATCTTCGATGGTGATAATCCGCTCATTGCCGGGTATATAGCCCGACATGATATTCAGAAGGGTTGTTTTCCCCGCGCCGGTACCACCGGAAATCATGATGTTCAGCTTTGCCTTGACGCTGCCTGCAAGCAGGGTGGCGATGTCGGGTGTGAGGGTTTTGAAGTTGACCAGATCGTCCATTTTAAGCGGATTAACGGAGAATCGCCGGATAGACAGAATCGGGCCGTCAAGAGCAAGGGGAGGGATGATGGCATTGACACGGGAACCGTCTGCAAGTCGGGCATCGACCATGGGCGATGACTCATCGATACGCCGCCCGACCCTTGATATAATACGGTCGATAATATTCATCAAGTGGGCGTTATCGATGAATCGGGCTTGGGTCTTTTCCAGCAAACCCCGACGTTCCACATAAATGTCTTTGTACGTATTGCACAGAATATCGGAAACAGTAGGGTCCTTGAAAAATGGCTCGATAGGCCCAAGGCCGGTCAATTCATCGAGTATTTCGAGGATCAGGGCATTGTGCTCCTCTTCATTTAAAAGAAGCTGTTCTTCCCGCAGGAAATAGTCGACGATCTTCCCTATTTCTCCCTTGACTTCTGTTTGATCCAGATCATCCAGAGCTGCTAGATTGGCCTCTTCAACGAACCGGTTATGAATTTTGTGTTTGATTTCATAAAAGAAGGTATCACGCTCACCATTTGGGCGGTGAGTGTCCTCGGTGGCTGGCGAAACGGGCTTGCCCGATGAAAACATATCTTTTATGGCCACATCGTCCTCCTATATCATGTTATTCGCTTCAGGCTGGTATTTTTCCCAGTTAAATGGCTTTACCAAAGGTGCCCCTTATCCCCCTGAATCCCTGTGAACTATCGGGTGATTTCATTTTTTCGACAAATTGGGTGATGTTTTTAGCCAGCGGCAGGCCCGAATTCCCAATAAGGAGGGGTTCCCCTTTATTGATTGATGAAACAACACCTTTGAAATCATTGGGAACCAACCAATAAGCCTTTTTATCGAGATTCTTTTCGACATCATCAAGACTCAGAGCACCACCCTTGATGACCCGATTGACAACCACTTCAATATGTATTGGATCGATGCCGATTTTTTGCATCAGTTTGATTAATCGCGAGCAGTTACGGATTGCAGGTACCGACATGTCCGTAACCAAAAATATAGTCTCTGAGGCATTGAAAATTTCGATGTTACATTCATTGATCGACATGGATGTGCAATCGACGATAACCTGATCATATATTTTTCGTGCAAGGTCCAGTACATGCGAGACATGCGTTCCCTTGATGGATTCGCAATCTTCAGGGTTGTTGGGGGCCGCCATAAATTCAAGACCAGAAGAATGCTTGGTCATGGCTGCCAGTAAAAAAGAACTGTCGAGACGATGATAATTTCGAACCACGTCACTCATCGTTGTCTGCGGATAAAGGTCTAAAAGGACTGTAGCATCGCCGGACTGAAAACTCATGTCGAACAGGGCAACTCGCGACTGTTTATGTTTGGCGAGGGCACAAGCGCTGTTTACTGCGAGCACGGTCGAACCGAGGCCGCCTTTGGCGCTTATGAAACTGTATATGGTGCCTCGGGAAATCTGCCCCGCAGTAGCAAGGTTTGTGCGTACGTCTTCGACAGCGTTTTTGAATATTTTATCGTTGATCGGAGTAACCAGGTATTCGGAGACCCCGGCTTTCATAACTTCAACGATATGTTGCGGAAATTGATTGCCCGATACGACAAACACCGCAGCATGGGGAAAATTCTGTCGAATCGGCTTGAGTCGATGAAAAATAGAAGGTCCGTCAGTCGGATCATCGAGGATAATGATATCCGGTGCCCCCTTAACGGCAAGAGGGCCTTTTTCTCCAGCCGAATCGAACCACTGGGTCATTTCCAGGTGAGGAATTTCCTGAAGTTTCTCCTGGAGCATGTGGACAAGGCGACTGTCCGCTATTTCAATGGCTACGAGAAGTTTACGTGGCATGAAGCACCTTTAAGTTGATGATGCAAGATTTTACGAACATTCCTAGTCTACCAACACCGGTATTTCTGCCAGCACACCAAAGTTTGGTCCGCCGGTTACACCGGTAGGAGTAATTTTTTCGCAAGTAGGCAGGAAGTAGATGTTTTTTTTCTGATACATTTCCTCATAATCTGCATCTGACTGAGGGGGTCCATTAACGTTTGCCAGGTTGAAATGATCTACGAAGCTTTTCCAACAATCAAATCCTGGTGTGCTCGCGGGGCATGTCCAATCTTCCATTTCTCTTGGGACTTTGTCATATTTTTTTTCATCATTGTCACGCATAATCCAGACAATATTGACATTTACCGCGCCTACCAGTTTTGAACAATTACTCACGTTATTGCTGGGACATTCAATGACTGGTAGAGTCATGTTCCAGAGACTGGTCTTGTTAGTCGCTGCTTCCCAGCAATCGGCGAGTTTCTTGAAAACCACATCTTGAACACCTCCCACAGCACCCATACCTGCACCGAATTGTAATGGCCCAGGGTTGCCATCACCGCAGACCAGAGCTTTCATTTCGTTGGCGTCGGCCGTGTCGCATGGCTGGGAAAAGTTGGTCCAGCCGCCGGTATTGGCAGTATTGAGGTTTGACCCGCTGTTGAGCATTCTGCCCATGTTACAACTGTAATCACCATCCTCATCAAGGATCGATTCTTCGCATATGGCAATGGGTTGGTCAGCTTCTCCAGGATTGATGGAGCCTGCGAAACCACGGTAAGCTATGGCTTCAGCAGTGATACCAAAATTTTCAAAACCGAAAATCTGGGCGAAGTAGGAGGCTGCCGGCTTATCTTGCCGTCTTACTATTACTTTTACCGCGTTGATGAAGCCACCATTGATATTGGGGTCGGGGTCATCCAGTTCCTCCTGCGTGTAGCTTCCGATATCGATGGCCGCCAAGGAACTGTTCGGTGTGAACTGCCTGGTGGCAAAACTCCAATGTCCCCGTTGGACGTCTCCTGAATTGCCTGCGGCATTATAGATCAACTCGACGGGAACTTTTTCACTGAGATTTGCAACAGCGGTATTATAGGCTTCATCGTTAGCGCCCGGATTTACCGATTCACCATCGTCCAGGTAGAGTACCCGTGCACCGTATAAGGCCCCGGCATCTGCCGCATTTTGTAGTTCATTGCGAACGACATAGACGTGATACACATCAATGGCAAGTGCCGCTATGCCCAGAAACAGGACCGTAAGGATAGCCACCAGTACGATGACTGCTCCATTTTGGTTGTCTTTAAGAGTCCGGATAGATCGTTTCATGGATTGCCTCCCTTTTGAGTGTTACTCGGCTCGCATGCTGGTTTTGCCAGTAAGCTTAATAGTTTCGGGCAAACCGGCAAAGGAGGGCAAAAGAAGGAAATTATAATCATATTGCACTTTTACAAGGATATAGTCGCCCTGTGTAATCGATACGTCACCATCGGAGCTGTTCGGATCAATCGTGAGGTTGTCGGTACCGAAAGTTACCAGTCTCAGGTCCGTGTTGGCAGGATAGTCAGTGTAAAGGTATTGATTGACAGCATCCTCTACCGCGGTACCTGAATAAATACGGTTATCGTCGCTATCGGTTTGGAAAACAATCGCTCTGCGTGCACCTTCCCGGCTTGCATTTGTAAGAATTGCCTGGTTGTAAAAAATAAATCCGAACTCGACAATGCCGAAAATAATCAGGAGCAGCAGGGGGAGGATGACAGCGAATTCAACAACTGCCGCTCCTTTCTGGGATTGCAATTTCATAAGGCCACTCCTTTGCAAAAAGATTCTTTTGGTCGTAGAACATTGTGTAGAAGGCTGCGACACCAAAAGGCATCGCAGCCTAATGGTTGCGTCAATCATTCAATCCGAAATTAATGATATTGACCTTTTCCGGTTTCTCGGCAAATGTTTTGTTGTAGACCTTCATGACTTCTTCAGCCGTGATACCTTCCAGGTTTTCAGGCGTTTTTGCAGCATATCGATAATCGGGATAAGCGACCTGCTGGTCCCAGGCTGCCTGGCTCTGTTGGCCGAAATCACGATCGACATAATAGGCTTCCTGCATTGAGGCACATCCGGTCAGCAGGAGGACTGTCGCGATAGTAAAGCTCAGTTTTTTCATTGTTGTGACCCCCTTTGCTAATTATTGTGCCGTCATCGGCTCGTGGCCAAACTCACCTTCGAGACCGCCTGATGTTTCTGTGGCCTGGGATGGAGAAGTGAAACTGTGACGACTCATGCTTGATGGGTCATCCGGGAACCGGCGACCTTCGAGACGACCTTCCAGGTAAAATTCCAGGCTGTTCGGCACTTGCATATATTCACCGGGGAAGGTTATGGAACCTTCCTTGACCGGTTTCACCAAGTGCGGTGTGACTGCGATGAGCAGGTCGGTTTTATCCTGGGAATAACTGGTACTGCGGAACAGGGCACCAATAATGGGCAGGTCACCGAGTCCGGGTATTTTGCTGACAGTTTCACGCAGGTTGTCTTGCAACAGACCGGCAAGGGCCAGGGTCTGCCCGTCACGCAGTTGAACTGTGGTTTCCAGTTTGCGGGTCGTCAAATTGGGTACGATCAGGTTTTCGCTGGCGATGGCTGAGGGTATGGTGCTGGTCGAGGCTATGTCGCTGACGCTGGGAGCAACACGCAAGCTGATCTTGCCATCACTCATAACAACCGGCGTAAAGCGTAAAGCTACACCGAACTCGCGAAACTCAATAGTGATGCCGTCTTCATTGGGGACGGGTATGGGGAATTCCCCGCCGGCCAGAAAGCTGGCTTCCTGCCCACTCAGGGTTACAAGTCTCGGTTCGGCCAGAATGCGAGCCAGTCCTTCATCTTCCAAAAAGCGCAGAGCGGAGGTGAAGTCGCCCAATTGCAGGAAAATGTTCGCGGGGTTGGCGGTGGAAAAATTGGCGAAGTTCAACAGTACGCTGCCAAGTGTGCCGGAAAACTCCCCACTAGAAAGATCCCCTGAGATTCCACCAGTCCCGGCAATAACTCCGGAATTGTCTCCCAAGCCGGTAAACCCAAGCGCTGCCTGCCAGCCTCGTCCAGAGGAGCGGGTGACTTCAGCGAATTTCACCTCCAGCATGACTTGCTGAATACCGCCTACGGTTAACAGGTTGGTGATGCCGGTCCCTGATTCACCGGTACCTGTGCCACCGGTCGAGGCCTCAGCTTTTTTGGGCAGGAACGTTTCCGTCAGGCGGACAACCTGTTCAACGACCTCTGGGCCGGATACCGTACCGGAAAGAACAACACCCGTTTCGGAAGCATGCACCTTGATGTCCTCAAGAGGGTAAAGCTGGCTGATTTTCTGCTTAAGGGGTGTCAGATCCAGATTGACGCTGACATCGATGATGGCTCGAACTTGTCTGGAAGCATCGTCCCACACTGTGACACGGGAAAAACCAACTTTTTTGCCCAGATTGTAGATATTTACAAGATTGGGTCGCAACGGTCTGGCTCCAATGATGTCCCCATTAGAGATAAGAATTTTCATTCTCTGGCTTGGTTCGCGGATTTCAACCAATTCTGAACCGCCGATATTGACATCGAGAGTCAGGTGTTCGATGTCGTCTGCAGCGGCAGGCCCTGTGAATAGAGCCGTAAATAACAGGCCCAAGAAGCATATTGCCGGAAAAATGGCTCGGCGCATTGTCATGATGACCTCCCTTTTAATAAACCCCATTTATTTCGCTTTGAACTGATAATTTTCGGCGGGTTTTTCCCCTCGAATAACCTCGACTTCAAATGTCGCCGGTGGCGGGGTGTAAACCCTTGGTTTTACTCTGCGAACAGGTGCTCTTTGTACCACCTTTTTGACCGGCGGGGGAGTTTCTTTTTCATCAAGAGGGTTGCGAAGCACAAGCCGGATGGGGCCTTCATGAGTTTTTTCTGCGAGCAATTCCGCATCTTCAGGCGACAATTCCATGGTTACGGTACGAACCACTTTAGGTTTACCTTCTTCGATGAATGTTTCCTGGGCTATCGCAAGAACTTCAACCTTACGCAGGAAGGTTTCCGCGACTTTGTTGCGTGTTGATTTTTCGTCTATGGAAATGATATCGACAAAAGTGTTTGGTAGGATAAAACCGCCAACTCCGACGACTTCATCGACTCGTATTGCCATGGCACGCATTCCAGGTTTAATAAGGGCCACCATACCTGCACCGGAGTTTGGAGCAGCCAACTCTGCTGCGAGGATTGGAGTTCCGGTGAGCATCTTGGTGACCGACACGCGGCCTATCACTTGCTCCACGTCCTCAAAGGCCCCTTTGGGGACACTGGCCTTGGGCCATTGAGCAAGGGCCAATTGTGTCTTGTCAAGGCGGGTGCCGATGTTGACATCCGTAGCTGCAACAACTATTTGAGTTACTGACATGGATGAATCCCGAGTTACAGCAGTCTGCGATGCCTTGGTTGATAGCCATTTGTTGACCAGAATGACCGCTATGACGCCGAAAATTACGGCCAGTGCCAGAGCGATGATCGTGCCATATTTTTTCATACTGGGCCTCCTGTGAAACGGAAAGGTAATGTCGGGTTATCCACCCCTTGCAAATTCTCCGATAAAATCCATCCGTTGTTTATGATGACAATGCCGTTTATAAAATGTCTCCCCAACAGGTGAAGGCAAAAAAACCGAATGCTATGGCTGAAGCATAAGGAAATCTGTATGTCGTTCGATTTTCAGGGTTTTTAAATGATTTAAAATCCATGGTGAGATAAATGTTTTTAAAGACCTCGGAATAGTGCCTAAACTCTTTTTTGGTATCCGTAGCCAGTAGGTGAAATATCAGACCCAAAAGTCCACCGATGAGTCCCATGTAAAGAAATATCTGAAAGGTCTTGGCTGGGCCGAGCAGGGCACCTAGTGCCGCCAATGCCTTGACATCGCCTGCTCCCATCCCACCTAAAAAGAAGGGTATCAAAAGGAGAGCAAGTCCAACCAAAAGCCCTGCTGTCGAAAAAAAGATGCCAGACAAACCTGAGATGCCAATATTTGTAATAAGCCCGATAAGGATAAGGGCCACTGTAAACACATTGGGAATTTTGGAATAAAGGGTGTCTGTTGCGCATATAAGGAACAAATAACCTGAAGCAGCCAGAATGAAAACATTAGTTGAGAATTTATAAATGAATAACATGGCTAAGATCATAGCCAGTAGGCCAAGAGCATAGCGTGTCATATTTAATACAGGGATACTTTTCATTCTGGCTGCCTCTAAATCCATATTAATGCATAGTTTCAAGTCGTTTCATAGTTTTCGTTAAGTTGGGTCAGGCAAACTTTCAGCAATGTTTTGGAACGTATTGTTTACCTTTTTGCCCAGGAAGGTGATGGCCCCAATGGCCACGATAATGATCAGAGCAAGCATTACGGCGTATTCGGTGGCGGTTGCTCCTTCTTCACTGCATACCAGTTCTCTGCATTTCATGAGCGCTTTTTTCATGTTTTCCTCCTTCGTTGTTTGGGTCTGTTGATTCTCAGTGTTTTAACTGAAAAATCAGCTTCTACCAATCGGCGAATTTACTATGCCGACATTGTTTTTTTCCTCCTGATGTGTCTAAAGAAAGGCCAAGAGTATTGGTTGCTTGGCTTTAGAGCCATCTCCCTTTTAGTTTGAGATTAGCTTGTATTTGAGCCGTGTCAAGGCAAGTAAAACATTGAAATGAATGCTTTTCAAAAGGTCTTGGCCAGTTTGTCGATAAAAAGCGTAGTCTATTGGGTGATCCACATTGCATGTTCCGGCCTATGTGCTTATTTCATAAAGGCTTTTTGTGAAATACTGGTCTGTGGACTTGGTTTCAATTGTGTTGTAGCAAAATTCCAAATGCAACAAAGGCGGATTTTCATATGTTATGAGAAAATCCGCCATTTGGTCTTTTGAGTATTCTTTCTTTACTTGCTGAATACGTGAAAGTGTTGACGTAGGAAGCATTCAATAAAAGAATCTCGAAAAAAATTCGGTTATCAGGCTGATGCATACTTTTGAAAAAACACCAGAAATAAGACGATTACTGTTTAATTGTCCGGTAGTTTTTCTGCCATGTTATTAAACGTGTTATTGACTTTTTTACCGAGAAACGTAACCGCCGCAATCGCCACAATGATGATCAGTGCGATCATGACAGCATATTCCGTGGCCGTTGCGCCGTCCTCATCTCTTGCCAGTTCCATACACTTGGTAAGAATTTCAGGCATTGGAATCCCTCCTTCTTTTTTTATTCTGAATGTTCATGTCAAAAAAGCTCGCTGTTTAAATTCAGCCAGCATAATCGGAATGTTTCGAGAAATATTAGCGTGTAATCTAATGATGTCAAGGCAGGGAAATCTGAGGCATGGAAGTGATGCTCCAGTTCGAGTGGATGGGGGTGGATCAGCGGCGTTTTGCCTTTTGAAATGAAATGCTGGGTCCAGATAATAATGGAGAGGCTGTACTGTCCATCTTCTCATTTGCGGTTATAGTATTAGAAAGTTACCTGTCGCCGCATTAAGTCTTCTGCATTTTTAATGGACTGGATATGTTGATGCTTAGAAACCGTAGCAAAATTTTGAGATTCGGGCTGGTTGGCATTGTCAACACGTTTGTAGACTATGCCATACTTAACCTGGTCGTCTTTTTCTTAAGCATTTTAAACCCTGTGGGCCTTGTTGCCTGCAACGTATTGTCTTTCTTGGGGGCGAATGTCAATAGTTACTTTATGAACAAAAGATGGACCTTTAAGGACCGGGGACTTTGGTCTAAAAAAGAATATCTGGTTTTTCTTCTTTGTTCGTTAGGGGGACTGGCTATCAACTGCAGCGTGATATTTTTTCTTTCCCATGCATCCATTAACCCTCAGTGGTCATTTTTCGTTAATCTCAATGTGGCCAAACTTTTAGCCACGGTCGCCAGTATGGTTTGGAATTTTTGTAGTTACCGTGCCTTTGTGTTTAAATTTTATCCCTCGGAGGCTGAAACGATTGAAAATGTTCGCAATGGCAGATCTGCTTTGTCTATTCGGACTTAAGAAGCTTTCAATATAGAAAAGAGGGGGTGGCTTACAGCCACCCCCTCTTTTTTGTTCGGAGATTTATTGGTGGGCAGTGAATTACTATCAGCCTTTTTGTAGGGCTTTATCGCTGAATGCTGCGTATTCTGCCTGATCAAGTTTACCGTCCTGATTGGCATCGACGGTTGCAAAATCCGTTATCAAGGTTTCACAGGAAGCCGCTTCTTCACTGGTGATGAAACCGTTTTGGTCCGCATCAAGATATTCGAAGGTCGGGACGTTGGTTTGCTCGGCGGCAAATGCTGCATTGCTCAGCATGAAAACAGCAGCTACCATCAACAGGTTTACGGTCAGTTTTTTCATGGTTTTCTCCTTTTACCGTTTGTAGGGTTGTGATCGCCTCATGACGATCTCTATCTACTAATGGCAACCATCGTGCCATGTCTGAAACTTACAATAAATCAGCTAGTTGAAAGGCTTTTATGAAAAACCTTCGCTTTTCAAGCATTGTTCTGTCTCCTGTTGGTAACATGGGTTTCGAGACATTTGACGTAATACATTAAATTCATTGAGAAAATTAAAGTCGTTTAAATCCGACATCTTTCTCACAATAAAGCGATGAAACAATCCCAGGTAAAGTAAGATCGCCGATGGCTCCGCAATCAGCTTGGGTGTGATCAGTTTTTATCCGCTTTTATCCGAAGTTATCTGCGTTCGATTGATGTCCACGAATTCATCATCTAAAAAACCAAGCCACATGACATTGACCGTTGCAACTCCAAATTCCTCTTCAACCAGCCCCTTGATCAGATAGGGGCGGGGTGTTCCCAGCTTTTGGCAGAAACGGGCATAGGCTGCCGGAAAGAATGTCGCATCGAAAAGAGCTGTCGTATCTTCGAAGGTGACAAACTCCATCGGCTTGCCGTTTAAGGTGCGCACTGGTTTCCCCGTAACCCACCATCCGGCCAGCGTCACGTGGCGGCCTGTCCATCGACTTAGCTCAGCTGCCGGAACAGCGCCGCTGGCTTGGATGATTTTTCGATACGGTTCCAGAGGATGATGCCCGGCGGGCAGGCCCAGGGTTTCTAACTCGTGGGCTCTCAGAGTTGCATCGTCGCAGGTGGGGAGGTTTGGAGCCTCAGTGGGTTTGGCAGTAAAAAGCTCCCCGAGACCGATGGTCGCAGGTCGCCTGTGATGATTAAGTAACTGCCAGATCAAACCGGGACGGTTCCGGCGGCCTTCAAGGATATCGAAACAACCGGCCTTGATGAGTTGTTTAACGTCGGCAACGGGCAGGTGCGGCAGCCTTTGGAGGAAGTTATTCAGTCCGGTAAAAAGACCGTTGTTGCAGCGTTCTGCCAAAATCGAGTGGATGGTTTGATGGGGGACGGAGGCAATCTGCATCAGACCGATACGCAGTTCATCTCCCTTGCCGTGGTAGGCATAGTCGCTGACATTGATGTCAGGCGTCAGGATCTTTATTCCCAGACGCCGTGCTTCGGACAGATAACCGAGGGTGGTGTAGTATCCACCACCGTTGCTGATGACCGCTGCAAGGAATTCGGCCGGGTAATTGGCTTTGAGCCAGGCGGCCTTGCAGCTGACCAGCGCGTAGGAAGCCGAATGGGGTTTGCAGAAGGAATATCCGGCGAAGGATAATACCTGCTGCCAGACTTTATTCAGTACCTGTGTTGTTACGCCGTTGCCAAGGCCGCCGCTGATAAAACGATTCCGGAAGTCTTCGAGTTTTTGCCCTTTGTCTTTTTTGCTGATGATCTTGCGCAGCTTGTCCCCCTCGCTGGCGGTGAAGCCGGCCAGGGCCATGGCGATCTGGGTGATCTGTTCCTGGTAGACGGCCAGTCCGTAAGTTTCGCCGAGGATCGGTTCCAGTAGGGGATGCAGATGCCGCCAGGGTTTGTCGTGCATGCGGGCGACGAATTCGCGAATGAAGTTATTGGCGGCCGGCCGGATGATGGACGATGCCATGACCAGGTGCTCGAACAGGGAGTCCTCATCGGGTAGCGGATAGTCTCTCCACATTTTTTTCAGTAACTGGCGGGTTGCCGGCGATTCGATGTAAAAACAGCCGATAGTATCGCCGGCGCAAAGTAGGGCGCGGGTTTTGCGATCGGTCAACGGTTGCCAGTCGCGATAGTCGATCTCAGTGCCCGTATGGCGGGCCACAGCCGCCAGGGCGTCACGGATTACCGCCAGGGAGCGATTGCCCAGAATGTCGATTTTGACCAGTCCGGCGGCTTCGGTCTGGTCTTTTTCCCACTGGATCAACGGACGGCCTTTGGCGGAGACCTCCACCGGAACGTAATGGCGAATGTCGTCGGGAACGACCACCAGCCCACCGCAGTGCTGGGCCAGATGGCGCAGTTGGCCGTTGAGGCGTGAAGCGAGAGCCAGGATGTTTTGCCAGTCGCTACTCAGGGTTTCGCCGCGAAACAGCGGATGGGCCTCCATGGCCTCGATGCCGCGTTGCGCCGACCACTGGCTGGCCAGCCTGCGCGTGATCGTCTTGATCTCGTCGGCCGGGAGCCCGAACACTTTAGCAACCTCGCGCAGGGCTCCTCGGCTTTTGAACCCCACCTGATTGGCAACCATGGCCGCGCATTTGCTCCCGTAACGCTGAAAGGCAAAATCGAGCACAGCATCACGTTCGTCCCAAGGGAAATCGATGTCGATATCGGGGGGATCGGCACGCCCTTCGTTAAGAAAACGCTCAAAAAACAGGTTGTAGCGTAGCGGATCGACGTGGGTGATGCCGAGGCAGTAAGCAACCAGTGACGCGGCGGCACTTCCACGGCCGCAGGTGCGCGGCGATTGTTCGGCCAATTCCTGTACCACCAGGAAATAATGGGCAAAACCCTTATCTTGAATAATGCTCAATTCCTTGACCAAGCGGGCTTCGATTTCGGCATTTATGGCCCCGTAGCGCCACATAGCTCCCTGCCGGGCGCGTTGTTTCAGTTCGTTTGCTGCCTGCCCGTCGGCCCATCCCCGAAAACGAGGAAAAATGGTGGTGGAAAACGCCCAATCCGTCCTGCATGCATCGGCGATGTTTGCAGCGTTTTGCAAAGCCTCCGGACAATGGGGGAAATGCGCCGCCAGCGCTTTTTCCGACAACAGAAAGTCGGTCGGTCTCGTGCAATCGTCAGCGCGCAGACGGGGCAAGGTGGTGTTGCCGGCAATCGCCCGCAGCACCCTGTGGACTTTTACATCTTCATCTTGCAGAAATACGGCACGGCTGGTAGCGACGGGGGGGAGATTCAGGCGTCGTACCAGGGCCATGGTCTGTTCCATAGCATGCCCGGGGGATAGCTCGGCGAACAGGCTGTTGCGGCTTTGTCGAGTTAGGGTCTCCAGCAGGACAGCATCGTCGCTGAGGATGAATAGACCATTCCGCCAGGTTTGAAGCGCCTCGACAAGATTAAAGTGCTGCTTTGCGTGCAGCGCCGACACCAGGTGGCACAGGTTGGCATAACCATCCTGGTCTTTTGCCAGTAGAATGGCCCGGTGCGCCCCACTGACTGCTTCGGTGCCGATCAATGGGGCGAGCCCGGCTTTTTGCGCCTCTTCGATAAACCTTGGAATGCCGTAAAGACCGTTACGGTCGGTCAGCGCCAAGCGCGTCATGCCCGCTGCTTTGGCCGCCGCGCACAAGGACGCAGGAGAGTGGATACCCCAGTTAGGAGAAAAGGATGAGTGAACGTGGAGGTGGGTGAAATTCATAATTCGGTGCTGAGTGCTGAGTGCTGGTGGCAAGTGACAAGAAGATAAATCATTGCATATCACTAATCACCAGTCACCGTCGTCAACCGATTCCGTCCCCATTGCACCGATTCGTGACCGAACTGTCCGCGCAACCGATCCAGAGCGTTTTGCAGCGCCGTCTCTTCGATGTTTTGTTTTGGTGCGGCGAACAAATCCATCTGTTGCGCCAGAGGGGCAAGGCGGTCGCAGTCAAGCCGCAAGGCGCGCAGGCGCACACGGCGTTGCCAGGTACGTTGCAGCAAGCGGTCGGCCGCATCCATCAATTCCAGGTCAAAAGACTTCGGCGCGGCAAAGCTGTCCGTCCGTTCCTCACTGAGACCGTCGACATAGCGCACTGTCAGGCGCAGGCGGGTGGTGCCTCGGGCAAGGGCTCGCAGACGCAATCCGCAGTTTTCGGCAAGGCGTCCCAGTGANNCCCGCCGTATCGTCGTTGTCGGCGCGCGGTAAAACAGCCTCTTCAACGATGGTGGAAGAGCGCCTTGGAGGACATACCGGGCTGGGGTCGATACCGCAGGCCCGCTGGTGCAACAACGCTGCAAAGGGACCGCAGACCGGTTCAAGCTGGGCGACCGACAAAACGGCGACCTGTTCGATGCGCCGCAGGTTAAGATCTTCCAGCAGACGTCCGGTGCGCACGCTGCCGACCCCTGGCAGAGTCGATACGGTCAGAGGCCCGATGAAACAGCTCTCGCTGCCGCGCAACACATCGCAGATGCCTGGCCGATCCAGATAGTCGGCGGCGATGCGCGCCACCAGTTTGTTGCCGGCCACGCCGCAGGTCGCCGGCAGCCGCAGCCGCTCGACGATATCCCGCTCCATGCGGACCGCCACATCCGGCGCTCTTCCGAGCAGGCGGGAACTGCCGGTCAGGTCGAGAAACATCCGTCCGTCGTTGGCGGGCTCCCACAGAGGGCTGCAACGCAAGGCCAGTTCCGCGAACACCCGCATGGCACGGTCGGCCAATTCCGGTTGCGGCGGCAACAGATGCAGGGCAGGGCAGCATTTGCGGGCGACATGCACGCTCATGCCGGATTGCACACCATTGCTGCGCGCTTCGGCAGAAACGCAACGCAACAGGGCACGGTCATTTACTCCGGTGGCAATAGCCACAGGACGGGTTTTGAGGGTCGGATCGACGGCGCGTGCCAAAGCAACATCGAAATCGGGTACGGCTACATGCAGGATGTCGCGGGTCATGCTCAGGTTACTCTGGTTAAAGACTGAATGGTACGCGGATAACATCTGATGCGCGCGGATCTTCACGGATTAACCCAAGATCAGGTTTTTGGTTAAATCATATTTTAATCCAGCCGTTTCCGCGTCATCCGCGTGCTATTGATTTTGCTTTTAGTAATGGCGGATGACTCCGACCACCACTCCCTCGATGCGAAAAGATTCCAGGTCGGTGACGACGATGGGTTGCATGGACGGATTGGCCGGATGCAATTCGACACGATCCCCCCGGCGATAGAGACGCTTGACCGTTGCTTCGTTGTCGAGCAGGGCGACAACCGTCTGACCGTGCTCGGCTGTGGCCTGTTTGCGCACAACCACATAATCGCCGTCGATAATACCGTCGCCGATCATGGAGTCGCCGGCCACGCGCAGCACGAAATGCTCGCCGCTACCGACCATGGAGGGTGGCACCTCAAGGGTGTCGGGGATTTCGATGGCTTCGATAGGCTTACCGGCCGCTACTGTGCCGGCCAACGGCAATTTTATCCCCCGCTCCGGGGTGGCGGTCAAACGCAGGCTGCGTCGGGCATTCCAGTCACGATCAAGCAACCCCTCGCGCTCCAGACGCACCAGGTAGTTTTGTACTGTCCCCAGAGACCGAAAGCCGAAAGCCCGTGCGATCTCTTGCTGGGATGGCGCAAAGCCCTGTTCCTCTATATGACGGGCGATGTAGTCGTAAACCTGTTTTTGCTTGGGAGTAAGGGGACTCATACGGCCTCACCTGTGGAGTTAATCTGCTTGCCGTAAGTCTATGCGTAAGTTTTGCGTAAGTCAAGAGGGGGAGGTACTGAGTGTCGAGGTGAAAACACAGGTAACCGGACCTGCGAACTACGAGAAATGCTACATTTATCCGTTGCCTTGACACCTGAGCGGAAGGCTCTTATCCTGATTGAGAATTCAACCCATTTTTTGAAAATTACTATCAAAAGGGCTTTTCCCATGAAATATAGAAAGCTGGGTCGTTCCGGATGCGAGGTTTCGATCCTTGGCCTTGGTTGCATGCGCCTGCCGATTATCGGCGGTGATGAAGCACGGATCGATGAATCCAAGGCAGACAGGATGCTAAAAATCGCCATCGAGAAGGGTGTCAACTACCTGGATACGGCTTATCCCTATCATAAAGGCGAGAGCGAAAAGTTCTTGGGGCGGGCTTTGCGTGGAGGTTTGCGCGACAAGGTCCACCTTGCGACCAAAATGCCATCCTGGGCGGTTGAGACAACAGCTGATTTCGACCGTTTTCTCAACGAGCAATTAGAGCGGTTGCAGACCGATCACGTCGACGTTTACCTGTTGCACGCTCTCAAGTCTGACTGGTGGGTGAAACTCCGGGATCTCGGGGTACTCGAATTTCTCGACCGGGCAATTCGTGACGGTCGTATCGGCGCCGCAGGATTTTCCTTCCACGACGAACTGCCTTTATTCAAACAGATCGTCGATGCCTATAACTGGAGTTTCTGCCAGATTCAATACAACTATATGGATGAGCATATCCAGGCCGGTAGGGAAGGGCTCGATTATGCCGCCGATCGGGGCCTGGGCGTGGTGGTCATGGAACCGTTGCGCGGCGGTCATCTGGCCCGCGAAAGCGCACCTGACATCCAAAGTATCTGGGATCATGCCCCGGTCCGTCGAACCCCGGCGGAGTGGGCGTTGCGCTGGGTCTGGGATCACCCCGGTGTCACCTCGGTGCTGAGCGGCATGAACGAAGTCGCACAGGTCGAGGAAAACTGCCGGATTGCCGACCAGGCGGCTCCCCATTCGCTATCTGAGCAGGAGCAGACCGTAATCGCTCAGGTTCGCGATACCTTGCACCAGCGTATCAAAGTACCCTGCACCGCCTGCGGTTATTGCATGCCGTGCCCGGCCGGGGTCAACATCCCACGCATCTTCAATCTCTATAACGATCGTTTCATCTACGGCGATCCAGCCTTTCCCCACCGCATGTACACCATCACCATGAATGCCGCCGAACTTGGCAGCAACTGCACCCGCTGCGGCCTGTGCGAAAAGCACTGCCCCCAGCACATCCCCATTATCGATATGCTGGAGGAAAGTCATCGGGCTCTGTCGAAAAATCCCGACGAGTGACGAAATTCCAATGCACATATCGGCTTTGAGTTACCAAAGGGGTAAGGGCCGATCGCTGCAACAGGGTGATTCATCAGGTGGGTTATAGTGTTGTAGGGGACGTCCTTGAAAATTATAAAATCGTTTCTAGCTTGGTCATCAATCCCGCTTCTTTCAGGAAAATCTGCTCCCCTCTGTTAGCTGCATGAGAAACCGCGGCGGGGGTGTAAACAAGCGTTGGGGCAATGTCGACTCCTTTTATTCCCATCTGTCTCATCGCAACATAACAAATAATCGCTTTTGCCTGGGTCAGGCTTCGCTTTTTGCTCGGCTGGCTCAAGAGTGATTTCTCGATACCGAAATGATTTGCTACCAAGTTGATGAGATCGGTCAGCGAACCTTTCTTCTCAGTAGAGAACTGGTCGGAGTGTCTCAATGTTCGCTCGACAAAGTCCGCGCCACCCAGTATGCGATCGTCGAAAAGGGACTCCTCGTCAAGGTCAGGATCGAGATTCAGGCTTGCCCGTTTCCCTCCTGATGAGAGATTGGCGGGGGTAGAGTCGCTACCGTCAACGATAAAGCGGTGGTACATCTGTCTGGCGGCCCTGCGCCGTTTGGCGAAAAGCGGCAGAACCTTGCTCTCGGGAATGATTGTCCGGGAGGTGCGACCCAGTAGTTCCCGATGTCCGCACCAGGGATAATTCGCGAGAGATTCAACGTCATCAACAATTTCAGCACGCAGGGGATTCAGGTGGATATACCTCACCAGTTCCAGCAGGTAGGCATCGCCGTCGCAGACAATGGATTTATAGCGATTTTGAAACAGGTGCCCGACACGATTGTGTCGTAGATTGAAAACTACGGCGTAACCGGTAAGCAGGCGACGCATGAAATGCGAAAGCTTGGCAAGATTGGGCCGTATCAACAGATGGAAATGGGTATCCAGCAGAGCCCAGGCGAAACACTCCGTCTCGGTTTCGGCAAGCAGGCGGGTAAAGCGGGAAAGGAACTCTTCGCGATCCTGATCATCTAGGAAAATCGAACGTTTCTCAATCCCTCTGACAATGACATGATGTAGAAGGCCGGGGAAATCTATGCGGGCTTGTCTAGGCATGGTGAGGAGGATAGCATAGGAATTTATATTTATCAAGAACGTCCCTAATCTGGTCCCAAGAACGTCCCTAATCTGGTCCAAAACATCTGTCGCCACAGCCTTCCAAGGTGCCAACGACAAAAATTTTGTTTTGGGTAGGTATTACCGTATTTGTTGCGGTGCTTTTAGGTCTTGCCCTGCATCTGTTACACGAAGTTCGTCAGACAAAAGGGTCATGAGCGCCTGTCTGTACTATGGAATGGGATGTTGATTGAGCTGGAGTTGTAACCCCAGAGGCCGGCAGGTAAAGATTTTTTCTATGCTTTGATAATGCAGAGAACCATGCTGTTTCGGTTTAGATACAAAAAAGCCCCCAGGCGTACCGGAGGGCTTTTGGGTGACTGAGGATCAACACCCTGCTAGATTTTTCGCACGTTTTCCGCCTGAGGTCCCTTTGGACCCTTGACGACGTCAAAGCTGACGCGGTCCCCTTCGTTAAGGGTTTTGAACCCCTCACCTTGAATGGCGGAAAAGTGAACAAACACGTCCGGCCCGCTGTCCTGCTCGATAAAACCGAACCCCTTTGCCTCATTAAACCATTTGACTGTTCCCTCTGCCAATTTGACTCTCCTTGTTCCGATGCGGGTTTTGGGTGATTCAGACACCGGGAAAATATATCAAAAATCTGTCTGGTTCCAAGCGCACATCGCCAAAAATCGTGAAATGAAAAAATTCACTGATTGAAAAGGTGCTACAAAGAGAAGCTGTAACAAGGAGTGACAATCTTTTTTGAATAGAATTGTTGTAACGTAGATGAAAAGTTGAAAGTCTGTGCGATGGGGGGAGTTTACAGCTCCATCCCTATCGCACAATTCGACTTTATTTCTGATGATTGTTGAGCCCAAGGCAAAGAAAGATTTGCCGGGTAGCGTCAGAGTTGTTGAGGGTATAGAAATGGATGCCGCGTACGCCGTTGTCGAGAAGGTCGCGACATTGCTCGGTAGCCCAGTGGATGCCGATGCGACGCACCGATTCCGGGTCATCCTGGCAACGCTCGACGGCACGCAGCAAGGGGGCAGGGAAGCGTGCACCGGCTGCCAGGTCGGCCATGCGTTTCATGCCTTCGATCGAGGCGATCGGCATGATGCCGGCAATGATCGGTACTTCGATGCCGGCCAGTTCACATCGCTCGCGAAAATCGTAGAAGTCGCGGTTGTCGAAAAACAACTGGGTGCAGATGTAGTCGGCACCTTCATCGACCTTGGCCTTGAGATAATCCATCTCCAGCAGGCGGTTGGGTGTAGCGGGATGCCCTTCGGGGAAACCGGCGACGCCGATACCAAAACCGCGTCGATCAGGATGAAGCCCCTCGTCATTGAACTTGCGGATGAAACGTACCAGATCGGCAGCGTGGGGAAAAGCATCCTGGGCCCGATTGTAATGCGGGATATCGGGCGGCGGGTCGCCGGCCAGAGCCAGGATATTGCTGATGCCGGCTTCCGCGTAACGCTCGAGGATCTGGCGAATTTCCTGCTCGGGGCTGCAGACGCAGGTGAGGTGCGGCGTAGGATCGAGGGAACTATGCTCCTTAATGCGCATGACCAGGTCGTGGGTTCGCTCGCGGGTCGTGCCGCCGGCACCGTAGGTGACCGAGGTGAAGTGCGGATTGAGGGTTTCCAATTGGCGAATGGTTTCGTACAAACGCTCGGCGGCTTTATCCGTTTTCGGGGGGAAAAACTCGAAAGAAAACGTGGTGGCGTATCGGGCGAAGATATCTTGAATATGCATAATCTTAAGGTTCCGGGACGATATTGGTTTATATAGATATAAATGAATGCAACATATTATCGTCTGGGTACCACCAAGGTCAACCGTTCATTCCTGGTTTTTGGCTCTGTGGAGGCTGGGGATAGGGGACTGTTTTTTCTTTTAAGAAGATAAATCGAGATTACATGTTTCAGCCCGTTGTTGCGCCTGAAAGAGGTTCCACAACGGGCCGAATCATAAAAACTTTTTAGTCTATGGAAACTTTACTTTGTTTCTACCGGGGTAGGGGCAGGAACGTCGGGGACCTGAGGCGGATCGTTATCCAGACAATCATTCAAGCAGTTAAGCATGCAGTCCTCATAGGCTTTGCCTGTGCTTGACGAACAACTGTTTGCACAATCAGCTCCACAGTCAGCAAGTACCGGTGCAACCGCACCAAGGGTAGCCATTATTAAAACCGTGCCGAGCAGCAACTTTTTCATCTTAGTTTCCTCCAGGATTAAAGGTGTCTTGCCGTTTGCGAAGCATATTGATACCGCCATGAGAAACCTTGCGATGCCCAAACCATAGATAGACGAGGTTGCCTAATGGCACCAGAAATATCACCAGCAATCAGGTCAATGGATCATACCAATGAGGGAACCTTCCCATGGTAGCATCCACAAGAGCCAGTAGCTAAAGCAAAACGTAAATTACCAGGGACAGCCCGTAAACACCCATTGCAGAACGGTCCTTGGCGAAAGAATTTGGTTAGTTTTGTTGTATTTCAGGGCAGCTGTCGATACAGCTGTCATTATACTCTTGGCAAAGCCCTTCACAGAGTTGAATTTCATCCTCACACGCACTTATGCAGGAAGCATAGTTGGTAGGATCTGATAAACATTCCCTGGGACAATTTCTGCCAGAACGGCAAGGGCCAAGACAACTTGCCAGTTCGGTACCACAGTCTCTCACGCAAGCAGGATCTTTCCCCGCGATGCCAGCGTAAGCCAAATCATCTGGTGAAAAAGAGAAAACCAGGGTTGATAATAAAACCAAAAAGCCTGCCAAAGGTCTCAGCATGATTGCCTCCCCATGTAATGAAATAACACCGTCCAAATAATATCCGATTTAGAAAAAATCACCACAGAAATATGTGGCGCAAGAATGCCATTTTTTGAGAGTATTACTGCGGACTACGCAGATTGCCGGGCTAATTTTTGAAAGGGATTGTCATGACACATAAGGTGCACATTACTCCGGGTAGAGCCCAGGCAAAAATCGGTATCGTCATCGCCGCAATGTTTCTGCTGTTCGGTCTGGTTTTTGGTTTTGTCGTTCTGCAGGAAACCCCCGATTCCGAAGGTGGATTAAAAATTCTGATGGGAGCGTTCTTTCTCCTTTGGGTGGTAGCTTGTAGCTCAATGATCATATTTTACGTGCGGATTCTTTCGAAATCGAAAAATCCCGAGGATCAGTCGCTGGTGGATTTTCAGTATGAAGCCTCAGGCGTAGCAGATACCTCAGGCCTTGATAATGATTTCGCTAAGCGCCTGCGCCACCTGGAAGAGCTGAAGCGGGAAGGGCTGATCACCGAAGCGGAATATCGAGACAAACGGGCGCAGATCATGGCAGAAAAATGGTGAGGGAATTTCCAATGAGAACGATAATGAAGACTCCGGAGTGGCTGTTTCTCCTGGGATTGGTACTGTTTTCTGCAATGCCAGCCTTTGCCAGTGGCAGCCTCAAAGGTGAGGAGGCTCATGTTTATCAGTCTTTTTCTTTTGAACCATATTTTTCCTGTGATATTCCCGCAAACTGGGGAAGGGAAGAAGGCGATCGATCATTGGGGCGTTCCCAGCAAGATAAAAAAGTTTACGGCATCATTCTGCATGGGCCGTATCCGGGGGGTGTTCCGGTTAACATCTCCATCACCTTTTACGCCAAAGGAAACCTGATGGAGGACTACCTTGAGACTTATATCCGGCGCCACGCTCATCCGCTTTTCGTAGTGAAGGAGGGCGACAGCTACGGCCCGGTTACTGAGGCTGACATTGCGGGAAGGAATGCTTGGGTTTTTGAGCGACAGAAGAATGAATTCGTGCCGTATTCCCCTCTTGAAGGCATTGAACTGCCTCCCGATGACGTCAGGGTTTACGAGCGCCGTGAAATGATGGCACGTTCGGCTCCCGTCAGAGAGAAGTTCGTGGTGATCTCTGCCGTTTGCGGATTTTATGCACTGCGTTACTCCGCCCCTGCAGAGAAATTTGAGGAGTTTCTACCTGATTTTGAGCAGGTTACAGCAACCTTTCATGCACTCCAGTAAGTCCTGGGCATTTCAATTGTATCGGGGACAACCATGGGACCGTTGAAGCAGCGAATCGGTGAGGATTTCAAAAAGTTGCCGCTGATAATCGGCAAAGCACTGGGTGGGATTGCAGCGGTATTGGGATTTACGACCGCAATTTGGATCGTGTCCCGAACTCCGGAAAGATCGGCTGACACCATTCTGCTCCCACTTCTGTTGGCAGGAGTTGGTGTTGTTATCTTTATCCTGACCGGCAGAAGCCTGTTCAGACGATCGACCAACACGGCTACAAAGGCTGGGTGGCGCGACAAAACCCGGATGAATCTGCTGACATGGACGCTATTCTTACTGTTTGCAGGTATATTCCTGGTCTGCAGTTATTTTTTGACCCGGTGAGGTTATGGTTACATTGCCCACCATAATCGCGCCCGTACCAACAGGGGCGGGTTATGCAGTCGGAAGCCTTGCCCATGAAGCAGATACAGGGGCAAATTACCAGTGAAATTTGCGAATGAAAACCATTGTGATTTTTCCGCCAGACTTCGTTCTCCTTCGGCACATCGTCAAGCGATGAAAACTGAATGGCGTTCCGACTCAACACCTATTACATCATACTTCCCGGCTTTACCACTCTGGCGCCATGCCGAAAATACGATCTGAGAATTTCACGTACCAGGCCGCCGCCTGAACCTGAACGATATAGGCCAGAGCAATGATGATCGCGATCTCGGCCCCGTTCTTCTTGAATACGGTCATCGCGATAGCCAGGGCGATGGACAGATTGCGCATGACCGTTCCGTAAATCAAGGCTATACCCTCACCACGGGTAAAAAACAATTTACCGACCAGCGTGCTAAGAGCAAAGTTGATGATATATAGAAGGGCCAGCGGGAAAAGATAAATCAGCAACGTTCCCGGCTATTCAAGAATATGATCGGCCTTAAGAGCCATGGCAACGAAGACGATGCCAAGCATATTGAATCCTGGTCAGGACATCAAATAAGAAAAAACCAGTTGGGCGGAAATTCATCTGTAATGACACCTGAAAAACGCGTTACCGTAAGGGCCGTGTTTTTCAGGTGTCCGTTACATTCTTATCCGATCAGGTATAAAACGGTCCGTTTACTTTTTAAACAATATTCTGGATTATTTCTCCCTGCCAAAAGGCCAGGCCATCACGCCGCCTTCAAGGACCTTGACGTTTGTCCAACCGTGGAACTCAAGGATCCTCTGGGCTTCGTAGCCGCGAAGGGAAATCTTACAGTAGCAAACAATTTCCCGCTCTTTATTCTGCGGAAGTTCTTGCAGGCGATTGCGCAGTTCTGAAATGGGAATCATGGTTTCACCAATACCGATGCGCATCATGTTGTATTCGTCCGGCGTCCTTACATCGAGAATAAAGGGCGGATTTTCGCTATCCAGCATCTTTTTCATCTCAACAGAAGAGATGCCGTTCAGCCTGTTTTTCAGCTTGTTCTCCAACAGGTGAGCCGAGGCGATGAAATGATCGATGGGCAAACTGAAGGGTGGCGCATAGGGTAGATCGGCATTGACCAGATCATGCACGGTGAGGTTGCCAAGGATGGCCATCGCGGCGGTGGCGATCTGCTTGCTGACATCACCGGGGCCGACGCATTGCACGCCGAGGATCTTGCCGGTGCGACCGTCTGCGACCAGCTTGGAGATCAGAAGTTTCGCGCCCATGAACTCGGGCTTGTCAAGACTCGCATTGATGACGGTGACAATGTTTTCATACCCGGCTGCTTTTGCTTTGGCCTCGGACAGCCCTGTGGAACCGGCGGAGAAATCGAAAACTTTGCAGATACCGGTGTGAATGGTACCAGGAAATTGCGCCGTGTTACCGAGTACCACGTTTTCTCCGGCTACCCGGCCTTGCAAATTCGCAAGATCGCCAAATGGGGCGCGGGTACGGGCACCGGTAATGCGGTTGTTGATCTCCACGCAGTCGCCTACAGCATAAATATTAGGATCGGAGGTCTGCATGAATTGATTGACCTCAATGCCGCCGGTCGCACCGATCTTGATACCGGCCTCCCCGGCTAATCGGGTGTTGGGTTGCACGCCAATGGCCATCACCGCCAGCTCACATGGCAATTCCGTACCATTGGCCAATTTGACGGCTGTCAGTTTTCCGTTCTTGCCGACGAATTCGGCCACGCCAATATCGGTCAACACGTTGGCCGCCTTGCTCTTGACGTGGTTTTCAAGCACCTTGGCCAGTTCCCAGTCGAGGAACATGAGGATCTGCGGCAGCAGTTCCACAACCGTGATGTCAATACCTGACAATTGCAGGGCTTCACAGGTTTCGATTCCGATCAGGCCACCGCCGATAACCACTGCTTTGGTGATAGATTTGTCGTCACGGATCTTACGTAAAAAGTCGGCATCCCTCATCGATTGCAGGGTCGTTACCCCCTCCAGATCGATACCTGGCAGAGGCGGTTTACGAGCTGTGGCCCCGGTAGCGATAACCAGTTTGTCGTAGGGCACCTGATCAATCACTCCCGTTTCGATATTGCGACAGGTTACCAACCGGTTTTCCCGTTCAATAGCGGTAACTTCCGTTCCGGTGCGTGCTGTAATCCCTTTCGTGTTAAAAAAGAAATCCGGGTCCCGCACTTCGCCATAGGGCGTACTCAATAACTGGTTACGGTCATTGAAAACACCTCCGACAAAATAGGGATAACCGCAAGACGCCATCGATAGTTCGGGTGCCATCTGAATGATAGTTACCTCGGCGTTCTGATCGAGACGCTTGGCCCTGGCCGCAGTTTTGGGACCGGCTGCTGAGCCGCCAATCACCACAATTCGTTTTCTTTGGTTCATATTCGTCCTCCATATGTGTAATTTATATATATGGACTATCATATGTAGATATGCTTGCGCAAGCCTTTTTCTTAGCAGAGTGGGAGCAAATTATTTCAATGCTTGCCATGAAGGGTTGAGTTTTTTATTGGGCGGTTCTTAAGCTCTTTATTTTGCGAATTTTTTTAAAAAAGGTGCCAAGGATCAGTTTTTGCCTTATCCTCATACCTTGCCCTTAAACATACAGTGTGGGATGATGAAAGATCGGATTATCCTTTTATGTCAAGGCGTTTGCGACTAGTCTGCGGGTTGGAAATCATGGTTGATAACAGTCTTTTCGCTCACAGGAACCTCAGAGTCACGTTTTTTGGAGTATTTTGTGATGAATAATAACAAGAATCAAACTCCCAAAATTCATGCGATGACCGAAGCTATCCTGGAGAGCATTTCTGACGGTGTATTCACGGTGGATATGGACTGGCGTGTTACGTCGTTCAACCGAGCCGCCGAAGAGATTACAGGTGTTTCACGGCAGGAGGCGATCGGTCGCCGCTGTTCGGAAGTCTTCCGTTCAAGTATGTGCGGGCCCGACTGCGCACTCAAGCAAACCATGGAGGCAGACGAACCTGTCATTGGTAAATCCGGGTATATCATCAACGCTGATGGCGTACGGATTCCCATTAGTATTTCCACTGCTGTTTTACGTGATGTTGATGGCAATGTCATCGGTGGTGCGGAAACCTTTCGCGATCTTTCCGAAATCGAGGCGTTGCGTCAGGAACTCGGAGAAAAGTTCCGAGTAGGGGATTTGACCAGCCGAAGCCCCTTGATGCAGCGTGTCTTCGAGGTCTTGCCAGCCATTGCCGCCAGCCCCAGCACCGTGCTGATCCTTGGAGATACCGGAACCGGCAAGGAATTGATGGCACGTACAATCCATTCTCTAAGCCCTCGCGCCAAAGGGCCTTTTATCGCGGTGAACTGCGGCGCTTTGCCCGATACGCTTTTGGAATCGGAACTGTTTGGTTACAAGGCCGGGGCGTTCACAGGTGCAAATAAGGACAAGCTTGGTCGTTTTGCATTGGCCAAAGGTGGAACTCTATTTCTTGATGAAATCGGCGAGATAAGCCCCGCCCTCCAGGTGAGGTTGCTGCGCGTGCTTCAGGAACGTACGTATGAGCCTCTCGGCGGTATTCGTTCCGAAAAGGCTGATGTCAGGGTCGTGGTAGCGACCAACAAAGACCTATCCAACCAGGTCCGCCAAGGTCTTTTCCGGGAAGACCTCTACTACCGGGTCAACGTGGTGCGTATCGAATTGCCTCCGTTGCGTCGGCGTAAAGAGGACATTCCATTTCTCGTAGAACAATTTATCGGCCAGTTTAACCGCTTGCAGCAAAGATCCGTACGCGGAATCACCGCCGAAGCATTATCCCTGCTCATGGCACACGATTGGCCTGGTAACATCCGTGAGTTGGAAAATGTGGTCGAGCGAGGCTTTATCCTCTGTAGCGACGGCGATATAGGTATCGAACATTTGCCCAGGGAGTTGACTGGCCATGGAACTGCAGCAGGTTCCGATACGGATATACGCTCCGCGCATGAGATTCTTGATGCAAAGGCCATTCTCGCAGCGCTTGAACGAAATGCGTATAACCGCTTGGCTGCCGCAAACGATCTAGGCATCCACAAAACGACACTTTTTAGAAAAATGAAAAAGCTTGGTATTCCTCTTCCGGAAAAAGATGGACGCGCCACTCGCAAAAAATTACAGTAGCCTTTCTGCGTCTGTCCCACCCTCCATAGAGTAGCGCTAATGCTACTCAGATTCTTTTCTATTTTGTCTTACCTGTCTTAAAAACCCTGAAAAAACCATCGTTTAAAACGCCTTTTATCTTTTGATGACAGTTGGCATTGTGCTTGCTCTATATCATAGCGTGAACAATGACCACCCATCAAAGGTTTAGACGATGAAGATAGCTTTTGCATTCTGGGATAACCGCATCGCACCCGTGTTCGACACCAGCAGGCAGATCTACGTCATCGACGCCGAATCCGGGCATATTGTCCGGGAGGCGGAAGAAGACCTTACAGACGACCTGCTTGTCAGGAAAATTCTTCGACTGGTTGAATTGGGCATAGACACTGTTGTGTGTGGTGCCATTTCCAGGTCGACGTACGAATTGGTAAGCGCTTACGGGATTCATGTGGTTCCCTTTGTAGCAGGTGATCTCGACGAGGTTATTCGAGTCTGGCTTAGTGGCAATCTTGATAGCGAGACCTTTACCATGCCGGGATGTGGCGGACGGGGAGGGCGGCGCATCAGGTTAATGCAAGAGAGACTCGTGAAGGAGAACAGTATGAATCAAAGAGGACGTGGCATGGGCGCAGGCGGTGGCAGGGGGCAAGGTCAGGGTGGCCAGAACCCCGGCAGTCCAGGTCGTATGGGAGGACCGAAGACCGCTGGACCCAGTGGTTACTGTGTTTGTCCGCAGTGCGGTCAGAAGGAACCACACGAGCGTGGTGTACCTTGCCTTGAGCGCAAATGCTCGAAGTGTGGAGCGAACATGGCAAGGCAATAACCTACAACCTTAAAAAAGGAGCCAATTATGCCAAGAGGAGATGGAACAGGACCAAGTGGAATGGGAGCAAGGACCGGTCGCGCGGTTGGATTCTGCGCAGGGTTTGACATGCCTGGTTATAACAATCCTGTCCCCGGATGTGGTTTCACGATGGGTGGCGGCAGAGGGCACGGATGGCGGAATATGTTTTATGCTACCGGTCGTCCGGGAAGGGCGCGCTTGGGAGGTTATGGAGTGCCTTATGGTGCACCGGACCGCCCCGATCCTGATTTTCAAAAGCAGCTTCTCCAAAGGCAGGCTGAGGACCTGCAGGCGGAGCTTGATTTGGTCAAGAAACGCCTTGCTGAAGTTGAAACCAAAACGGCACCGGAATGATTCACGTTTGAGATAAGCTGACGACGTCTGCTGCGCTGGACATCGAGCCGGCGCAGCAGTGTGACTTAAGATGCGAGGGTCCGAAATGATAAAAATTGGCATTATTATCTGTGCCCGCTACCGGGATTGCGGTGGGGGGAAATGTTTTCGGGCTCTGCGCGAGCGGCACGGCGGTTTTTCTCTGTATGCCGCCGATGAAGCAATCGAGATAGTCGGATATACAAGTTGCGGCGGCTGCCCGGGTGGAAACGTGGAATACGCTCCCGCCGAGTTTTTGAAGAACGGGTGTGACGTTGTACACCTGGCTACCGGGTTGGTAGTGGGATACCCACCTTGTCCTCATATCCGGCAGTTTAAGGAGTTTATCGAGAAACATTACGGATTGCCGGTGGTCGTTGGGACCCATCCCATCCCTTTGAAGTATCTGGAATCCCACAATAAGATGCCCTTTTGGGAACAGGCAGCCATGCAGGAAGTAGCAGGCCAGCTCATGACGGAAGAGCGCGACATTATGGAATCATACAATTAACGCAAACAACAAGGATGAAAAAATGAAAATCGCATTCTCAACATCAGGAAATGAACTCAATGCTCCTCTGGATACCCGTTTCGGTCGAGCTAGTAAATTCCTAATCTATGACCTGGAAAATGAGACCTTCGAGATGGTCGACAATAAGCAAAACCTGAACGCAGCCCAAGGTGCGGGCATCCAGTCGGCAGGTAACGTGGCCAGAGCAGGGGCCCAGGCTCTGGTTTCCGGTCATTGCGGTCCGAAAGCCTTTAGTGTTCTGCTGGCGGCCGGAATCAAGGTTTTTTATTCTGATGTGCCGACTGTGGCCGATGCGCTCGATGCATACCGGCAGGGAAAACTTATCGAATCCAACACTGCCGACGTTGATGGACACTGGGAATGAAATCTGTCACGAACGCACTTTGCTTCGCTCATGCTAACGGGCTTGAACTTACGGTTGCGACCGGAATAAAGGAATGCAGAAAAGGAGGGGCTCTATGATTATTGCTGTGGCTTCGGGTAAGGGGGGGACCGGCAAGACGACCGTGTCCGTCAACTTGGCCCGCATGCTCGAATCTAACGTGCAGCTTTTGGACTGCGATGTGGAAGAGCCCAATGCCCATCTTTTTTTGCAGGCTGAACCGAAAGAACAGGCCGTGGTTACGATTCCCGTTCCGCAAGTGGATGAGAGTCTTTGCGACGGTTGCGGTGAGTGCGCTAACTTCTGCGAATACAATGCCATTGTTTGTTTCGGTACTACGCCCCTTATTTTTCCTGAGATGTGCCACGGGTGCGGCGGCTGCGCCATAGTTTGCCCAAAAAAAGCGATTAGCGAGATCGACAAGCGTATCGGCATGGTCGAGACTGCGCTGGCGCAGAATATCACCCTGATCCAGGGTCGGCTTGACGTAGGGGTGGCCATGGCACCACCCTTGATTCGTGCGGTAAAAACTCGCCTGAGAGAAGGCATGCCGGCAATTCTGGATGCTCCGCCCGGAACCTCGTGTCCGGTGATCGCCACCTTACGGGATACCGATTTCGTTGTACTAGTCACGGAGCCCACACCCTTCGGTCTGCATGATCTCAAGCTTGCCGTGGATATGATGCAGGAAATCGGCATTCCGTTTGGGGTGGTGGTCAATCGGTTCGGGGTTGGTGACGATCGGGTGCATGTGTTTTGCAGTGAATTTAACATCCCCCTTCTTTTGGAAATACCCGATGACCGACGGATTGCAGAGGCCTATTCTCGAGGGGAATTGATCGTGGATGCTTTGCCGGAATATCGGCGACTGTTCCAGAGTTTGATCGACAAAACCATGCAGCGGCAGAATGTCTGAGTTATGAGGTTGAATGTATCGAGCGGCATCAAGAACGCACAGTTATAGGGAGCGACAGATATGCAGGAATTGGTAATCATCAGCGGCAAAGGCGGTACAGGTAAGACCAGCATAACAGCGTCCTTCGCAGTTCTAGCCGATCGCCCTGTCATCGTCGATTGTGATGTGGACGCGGCGGATTTGCACTTGATCCTTTCACCCCAAATAAAAGATCGCCATTCATTCCGGGCAGGGCATGAGGCCATTATCCGTAAAGAGAAATGCAGTCATTGTGGTGCATGTCTATCTCATTGCCGTTTTGGCGCGGTTAGAATGAATTCCATAGACGCAGGGAAAACGACTTTTTCCATCGATCCGGTTGCATGCGAGGGGTGTGGTGTTTGTGTTCGAGTCTGCCCTGAGCAGGCCATCGATTTTCCTCAGAGATTTTGTGGAGAGTGGATGATTTCGGATACCCGCTGCGGCCCCATGGTTCACGCCCGACTGGGTGTAGCTGCTGAAAATTCCGGAAAACTGGTCTCTACGGTTCGTGAGGAAGCCCGTCGAATAGCAAACGAGGGGAATCACCCTTTGGTCATTGTAGATGGTCCGCCCGGAATTGGATGTCCGGTCATCGCCTCGGTTACCGGGGCAACGCTGGTACTGGCCGTCACGGAACCCACGGTATCCGGGGAGCACGACTTGGAACGGGTTCTCTCCCTGACCCGGCACTTCCAGATTCCGACCGCGATCTGTGTGAATAAATGGGACATCAATCCTGAGATGACGGTCCGCATCGAGGATAAGGCACGTCAGGCAGGCGCACGTATCGTGGGCCGTATCCGCTATGATCGCTCAATAACCCAAGCTCAGATGGTAGAAAAAGCGGTAGTAGAAACAGCAGCTCCCTGTGTCGAGGATATTAAAGCCATTTGGAATGAACTCGGATTCTCATGATTGAGGTGACCTTCTGTAAAGGTTTGGTTTTTGTGAATCATGATACGGAATCATCCGGGATTAGAAACCACGATAGTGTCGGTAAAATACTGATAGATGCCGTCTGATTTCAATGGAAAACAATAATAACCATGGAAAAGGAGATCATAAAATGAGGATCGCGATTCCACTTGCGAATGGCAAACTCTCTATGCACTTCGGTCACTGCTCACAGTTTGCTCTCCTTGACATCGATGAAACAGACAAAAAAATTCTGAAGCGCGAAGACGTTGAAGCCCCGCCACATGAACCTGGCCTGTTACCACCATGGTTGGCAGAGCGTGGCATCACCATAATTATTGCGGGAGGAATGGGGCAGCGTGCTCAGGACATGTTCAGTGCACAGGGCATTGCTGTATTGGTTGGAGCCATGGCTGATAATCCGGAGAATCTGGTGGCGGAACTCTTGGACGGAACGTTACAACAGGGAGAGAACCTCTGTGATCACTGAAGATCTCCAAACTATCAATAACCGCAACGGTCACAGCCAATGTTTGCTGTGCGGAAACCTGAACCCAAGATCGTTTAATCTTTCTTTTCGTGCAGCGCCAAATGATGGCGTCACAACATGGTTCAAACCCCATTAAGAACTACAGGGATATGATGGAATCCTTCACGGAGGGATCATTGCCTCGTTGCTTGATGCGGCAATGACACACTGCCTGTTTCATCGCGGTATTCAGGCCGTTACGGGGGATCTGCATGTTCGGTTTGTTAGACCTGTCCCTTTGAATGTTTCTCTTGAAATAAAAGCTTGGCTACTTTCTGGTAGCTCACCCCTGTATCGTCTCAAAGCGGAAATAGTTCTTGACGAACAGGTTATGGCTTGGGCCGAGGCAAAATTTATGAAACTTCGGGAGTTTTGATGCAAAATAGTAAAGTAAAAATCACGATTCTTGTTGATAATTTTGCAGGTGACGGACTTGTTTCCGAGCATGGCCTGTCGTTTTGGATAGAGACCGAAGACAAACACATCCTTTTCGATACAGGGCAGGGTGGGGCCCTTAAGAACAACGCTCACGCACTTGACATCGATCTGGGCAAGACCGATATGCTCGTCCTGAGTCATGGTCACTATGATCACACAGGCGGTATTCCTGACGTTCTGCAAATGGCGCGTAATGTCAAACTATACGGTCATCCCGGAATTATTCAGCCTCGCTACAGTATGAGCAACGAGGAGGTAAAATCCATTAAAATGCCACGAGAATCGATGGTGGCCATTGATAAATTACCTCGAGAACAACTTCACTGGGTTAGACAACCTGTTTTGCTGTCCAATACAATCGGCATAACCGGTCCGATACCCCGCGAGACAAGTTTTGAAGATCCGGGAGGGCCGTTTTATCTCGATCCAAGGGGTAAGAACGCTGACTTTATCGACGATGATCTCGCGCTCTGGATACGAAAGGACGACGGACTCATTGTTTGTGTCGGCTGTGCCCATTCGGGTCTGGTAAACACCCTTAAACACATTAGGTACCTGAACCCGGGACTCCGGATACGGGGGATCATTGGAGGATTTCATCTGCTCAACGCCAGTCGTCAACGTCTCGATGAAACCATTATCGCACTGCATGTATTTGAATCGGATAGTGTAATTCCTTGTCACTGTACTGGAGACGTCGCTGTGACTCTACTCCGCGAGGTGTTGGGTGACCGGGTGTCGTACGGTACTGCAGGGATGACATATGAGTTCTGAACGAGGTCTGGATCGTTAAGGGTACAATTATCGTCAGAGCAGTAACGCCTTAAATCGCAAAGGGAGCCTCGCTATGCTTGATGAGCAAAGAATTCTTGAAGCGATCAAGGTCGTGCAGGATCCGGAGCTTCAAAAGAGTCTAGTGGAGCTTGGAATGATTCGTGACATTCACGTGCAAAAAGGCCGGGTTCGGTTACCCCTGGCGCTTACGACATCAAAGTGCCCTAAAAAGAGGCCATGGTAGAAGAGGTCAGGGGGGGTGATTAGCAATATCCCGGAGTCTCCAGCGTGGAGGTGAAGCTGACAACTTTGCATTAGGATGAACTCCGACAGCTGTTTCCGAAGCATCCCCATAGAAGGCAGACCTACTAAAAATATCTCGAAACATGCTTGAGAAGGACATTACAAATGATAAAGGGTCATGACTAGTTTAGCTATGCCTTAGAGGTGCTAAACTGTTGTCATGACTATGAAAAACAAGTACGCAAAAAGGGCGCACATTTCTGAGCGTAAATTTCAGCAACTTGTCCGCCTGTTTTCTACCGATCTGGATGCCTCACAGATCGCTCGATTGACTAGCTTAAATCGCAATACAGTCAATCGATATCTCACAAAAATTCGGCAGTGCCTTGTTGAATATTGTGAGGCTCAATCTCCCTTTTCGGGAGAGGTTGAAGTCGACGAATCGTTCTTTGGTGCACGCCGCATCAAAGGCAAAAGAGGCCGTGGCGCATATGGCAAAACCATCGTCTTCGGCATCTTTCAAAGGAACGGTCACGTTTACACGGAAATCGTTCCAAATTGCTCTAAAGCCACGCTACAAGCGGTTATACGCGGCAAAGTAGCTGGGGACATGCAAAAACACGACTTGTGCGTTTCCGTGGCATGGCCCCAAGTACCTTCAACTTGCATCTTAAAGAATGCGAGTTTAGGTTTAACCATAGAGGTCAGGATCTCAGCCGTTTGATCATCCAGATTCTACGGAATCACCCTCTAAACTAGTCATGACCCTTGTTTTTTATAACTCAGGAGTGTCTACGAAATTGCCAGTGGACCTCAGGACTGACACTGGCCTCGCATCCGTTGTTAGGTTAGAAGTATTTGGATTCATACGCCATACTTTCGACAAAGTTCGCAAGGCTTACCATCCCGTAAGTCTCCTTGGAGAAGACTTCGCAGAAAGCCAGCTGGGCAATGGTACGGGTACGCAGCAGAAAGGCGCGGTGTTTCTTGGGAACTTTGCGCAGGTAACGGGCGGCGAGCTTGGAGCGTTCAACGTTGGTCAGACTGTCGACGTAGAATTGGAGCTTTTCGAGACGGGCGGTAACTTGGGCGTTTTTACGTTGGCCGGGGGAAGTCATTGAAGACCTCCCCGCAGAGGATTAAACCTTGAGTCGGATAAGATATATTATGTAAACCAGCATATGTATATAAGTTATTTACGGACTCAATGGAGAAATAGATACCTTTCACCCGAGACTTGCCAGTTCAAGTCGATCGCCCCATCGATCTTTAAGGGCTTGCCGTAATTCTGCATAGCGGTCCGACGATAGGAACGCGGGGTCATCTGCAATGGTAAAGGCTTCCTGGCGCGCCTGTTCCAGGATGCGTCCGTCACGCAATAAGTTTGCAACACGAAAATCGGGCAATCCGGACTGTCGGGTTCCCAAAACCTCGCCTGGACCTCTGATTTCCAGATCGGCTTCAGCGATTTTAAAGCCGTCTGTTGTTGAAGCCATGACATCGAGTCTTTTTTGACCATCTTCACTGCATCGTTGAGATTTTACCAACAGGCAATAACTCTGATGGTCACCACGACCGACCCTGCCTCGTAATTGATGCAATTGCGCCAGACCGAAGCGTTCCGCATGTTCGATCATCATAACCGTGGCATTGGGTACATCTATACCTACTTCGATAACTGTTGTGGAGACAAGGATATCCAAGGCGCCGGATTTAAACAAACGCATGATACCTTCTTTTTCGTCTGAACGCATTTTGCCATGGAGCACGCCAATGTGCAGGTCTGGGTATACATGCTCCTGCAGGTACGCAGCGCCCTCGGTCGCTGCCATGAGGTCACTTTTTTCGGTTTCTTCCACCAAGGGGTAAACTATATAGGCTTGCCGACCTTTGGCAAGTTCGTCCGAAATTTTCTGATATGCACTTCGGCGTTGGTTTTCAGAGACTATTTTGGTTTGAACTGGACTACGCCCGGGTGGTAATTCGTCAATGACAGACAAAGAGAGGTCGCCGTATACGGTAAGAGCAAGAGTTCGAGGGATAGGTGTTGCAGTCATTACCAATAAGTCGGGGTGTTTGCCCTTGTGCCTGAGAGAGGCTCGCTGTAGAACCCCAAAGCGATGTTGTTCATCGATAATGCCCAATCCAAGTTGTGCGAACTGGACGTCATCCTGGAGAACCGCATGGGTACCCACAACCATGTGAGCTGTTCCATCACGCAGTTGTTGTAGAATTTCACGCCGTTGAGCCACCGTGATGGATCCGGTTAAAAAGACAACGGTTAAGCCAAGGTCTTCCATCCATTGGTGAAATTGTAGAAAGTGCTGTTCTGCCAAAATTTCTGTAGGAGCGACAACCGCAACCTGAGTATTGTTTTCTATAGCAACCAGCGCGGCCATAAGTGCGACCACGGTCTTTCCGCTGCCGACATCACCCTGTAAAAGACGATTCATAGGGTGCGGCGCCATCATGTCCCGTTTAATTTCGCCAAGGACCCTGCGTTGTGCTTCGGTTAGCCTGAAAGGCAACATCTTTGCTAATGGTTTTGTATATAAGTGTTCGACCTGGAACGCATGACCCTCTTCGAGCAGTACACCTCGATGTTTAAGGGCCATACCAAGTTCCAGATAGAACAGCTCATCGAAAATAAGGGTGTATTTAGCCGGACTTCGGCCCTCTTCCAATTCATTTAATGAGGAATCTGTGTCAGGAAAGTGTACCTGGCGCAGTGCATCGGCCAAAGGCAGAAGTGGCTGTCTTTTTAAGACTTCATCAGGCAGCGGTGATACAGCAAATTCGGCAAAACGATCGACAATCTGTTTCCAGATTTTTCGGGCGGTTTTTTGAGTCAGCCCCTCTGTAAGAGGATAAACCGGTAGAATGTGACCAAAAGTGAGAGGATCGGACTGTAAAAGTGCTAATGGTTCTTGTCCGTCAGCCAGGAACTCAACATCAGGGTGGTGAACTTCGGTTACACCTCCAAAACGTTTTACTTCTCCACAAAATATGGCTCTTCTGCCGACGGGATACTGTTTCTCAATCCAGTTTTTTCTATAATGAAACCACTTAAGACTGATGCTGCCGCTTCCGTCTCCGACAATTACCTCATACAGCTTACGGCGTGAGCGGGAGGTAGTTTTTTCACCCGAGGTGAGAACCTCTCCGAAAAAAAGCTCCCTCGAATCCGGTTTTACTTTGGCGATGGGGATAAGTTGACGACGGTCTTCGTAGCGGAATGGCAGGGTATAGAGTGCGTGTTCGACGGTGGAAAGACCCATTTTAGAGAGTTTCTCCGCCAAACGCGGTCCAACCCCCCGGATTGTCTCCAGGGGGGTTGTCAGATAGGTATGGCTTTGTGCATAGGTGGGCTTAAGGGACATGTCCCCTGCCCTCCTTTTATTTGTCGAGCGCGGCGTTGAGATCTTTAAGAAGATCGTCGACGTTAACGCCGTGGGCATTGGCACCCTGCTCAAGAGTTTCAAACTTGGCGGCTGCACAGCCCAGGCAACCCATTTTATACTTCATGAAAACCTGAACCACAGTTTGACCGTGGGCAAGAATTTCGTTGAACTTCATATCCTTGGTAATCTTCTGGCTCATGATGGCAACTCTCCTGTGTATTGTTACAGATACCCGGTATTTACATTTACATGTATTGAATATTGACGACTTCGTAAATCTTCAAACCGGATGGCACCTTGATACGGACTTCATCATCCATGCGATGGCCGATAAGAGCTCTGCCTACCGGTGAGGTTACAGAAATCTTGCCCAGTTTAAGATCTGCCTCGTCTTCTCCGACGATACGATAGGTTACTTCGCTCTCGGTGTCCACGTCAAACAGGGTGACGTTGGCTCCAAAGACAATTTTATCGGTAATGACGGAGCCGGGTTTAATAACTTCGGCCCGTGCAATTTTGTCATTGAGTTCCTTGATGCGACCTTCAATAAAACCCTGACGGTTCTTTGCGGCATCATACTCGGCATTTTCCGAAAGGTCTCCATGCCCGCGAGCTTCGGCAATGTCCTGAACAACCTTGGGGCGCTCAACGCGGATGAGACGTTTTAATTCCTCTTGGAGGCTACGGTAACCTTCTTCAGTCATTGGAATGCTTTGGGACATGATTCGATCTAACCCTTTTCTGTAAAAATCAGCGGGCGGGTAAACCCGCCCGACTTGTTAACCTGTTATTTCCGATTTGTATATACTCAAAATGCCGCCAAAAAAGCGGCGGCTATTGCCTCGCATAATACTCCTGAAGAGGAACCACGTCAAGTTTTTCTCGCCCGAGGGATAAAACAGCGTCTACTGCAGCGATGATACCTTCCAGAGTTGTGTAATAGGCAATGTTGTTCATGAGGGCCGTACGACGAATGGAATACGAATCGGCCACGGAGTGTGGTCCGAATGTCGTGTTGAATACCATGGCGATTTCTTTGCTCTTAAGTGCATCAACGCAGTGAGGGCGACCTTCCTTGACTTTGTTGATGGCGGTAACCGGCAGACCGTTGGATTCCAGAAAGGCTGCGGTGCCGCGGGTCGCGACAAGATTGAAACCTCCTGCGACAAGACGCCGCGCAGGTTCGATGAAGGTTTGCTTGTCCCCATCTTTAAGGCTGACAAACACATTGCCTTTGACAGGCAAATGAACACCAGCAGCCAACTGTGACTTGGCAAAAGCCTGGTAAAAGTTGGTGTCGATACCCATGACCTCGCCGGTCGATTTCATTTCGGGTCCGAGCAGCGTATCAACACCGGGGAATTTGACGAAAGGAAAGACTGCTTCTTTGACGGAAACGTAGGACGGAATAATTTCGTCGCGAATACCGAGTTCGTCCAGGGTCTTGCCCGCCATCACTTGTGCCGCCAATTTCGCCAGTTGCCGGTTGGTGGCTTTGGAAACAAAAGGTACCGTGCGGCTGGCTCGGGGGTTAACCTCCAGCAGATAAATGGTGTCGTCCTTGACCGCAAACTGGATATTCATCAACCCGACGACACCAAGCTCCAGTGCTAGTTCGCGGGTCTGACGACGGATTTCATCGACGATTGTGGGCTTAAGAGAAAACGGGGGCAGTGCACAAGCAGAATCGCCTGAATGAATACCGGCTTCTTCAATATGCTGCATAATGCCACCAATCACAACATCGCGGCCATCACTCAGTGCATCGACGTCAACCTCAATGGCATGCACAAGGAATTTGTCGACCAGGATCGGGTGATCAGGCGAAGCCTGTACTGCGTTTTGCATATAACTACGCAGTGCATCGACGTGATAAACAATTTCCATGGCACGGCCACCGAGAACATATGACGGGCGGACGACAACCGGATAACCGATCCTCTCGGCAATTTTTTCAGCTTCATCAAAAGACCGTGCCAAGCCATTGTCAGGCTGTAACAGGTTGAGCTTGAATAGCAATGCCTGAAAACGCTCGCGGTCTTCGGCTCGGTCGATGGCATCGGGGGTCGTGCCGAGGATAGGTACGCCGGCCTGTTCAAGTGCTACGGCCAGCTTCAGAGGGGTCTGCCCACCGAACTGAACAATGACTCCGAGCGGCTTCTCGATATGCACGATCTCGAGAACATCTTCAAACGTCAGCGGTTCAAAGTAGAGACGATCCGATGTGTCATAGTCGGTAGAAACCGTTTCAGGGTTGCAGTTGACCATAATGGTTTCATACCCGTCGGCTGCTAACGCCATGACTCCGTGTACACAACAGTAGTCGAATTCGATACCTTGACCTATGCGATTAGGACCGCCACCCAGGATCATGATCTTTTTACGATCGGTGGGCATGGCTTCGCATTCGGTTTCATAGGTCGAGTAGAGATATGGGGTGTGGGCAACGAATTCGGCACCGCAGGTATCGACGCGTTTATAAACCGGCCGGATACCGAAACTATGACGCAGTTGACGTACTTCATCTTCGGTTTTCCCAAACAGTTGCGCAAGGCGTCGGTCGGAAAAACCGTTCTGTTTGGCATCGCGCAGCAAAGCGGGCCATTCGGCGTCGTCCAAAGGCAAATCAGCAAGCTTAACCAGGCCCTCTTCCATCTCAACAATCTGTTGAATCTGGAACAGAAACCAAGGATCGATGCGGGTCACTGAGTGAATCTGGGCAATGTCCATATTGGCGCGGAAGGCATCGGCGATAAACCAGATACGCTCCCAGTTAGGCACATGCAGCTTGGTATTGAGTAATTCCTGCTCGGCATCGCTAAGCGGCCGACCCCACTCCTGCGGTGAGCTGAACAGGCGGCTTTCGAAACCGTAAGAACCGATTTCCATGGAACGAAGGCCCTTTTGCAGACTTTCCTTGAAGGTCCGGCCAATGGACATGGCTTCGCCCACGGATTTCATCTGGGTGGTAAGGGTGCTGTCAGCCTGAGGAAATTTTTCAAAGGTGAAACGCGGGATTTTGGTAACCACGTAGTCGATCGTTGGTTCAAAGGATGCGAAAGTCTCCCGGGTGATATCGTTCGGGATTTCATCGAGAGTGTAACCAATCGACAGTTTGGCTGCAATTTTGGCGATAGGGAAACCTGTGGCCTTCGAGGCCAGAGCCGAAGAACGCGACACTCGAGGGTTCATTTCGATGACCGCCAGACGGCCGTCGATAGGATTAATGCCGAACTGGATATTGGAACCCCCGGTGTCAACACCGATTTCACGGATGATCTTTATAGAGGCATCTCGCAGGATCTGGTATTCCTTATCGGTCAGGGTCTGAGCCGGGGCAACGGTAATGGAGTCGCCGGTATGCACGCCCATGGCATCAAAGTTTTCGATGGAACAGATGATCACCACATTATCGGCCGTGTCGCGCATGACCTCGAGTTCGAACTCTTTCCAGCCGATAATCGATTCTTCGATCAGGATTTCATTGGTAGGAGATGCGTCGATGCCGGCCAAAGCCATGGCCTCGTATTCTTCGCGGTTGTAGGCGATACCGCCGCCGCTTCCGCCCATGGTGAAGGACGGCCTGATAATGGCGGGGAACCCTACCGATTCGATAATCTCCATCGCCTCTTCGTAACTGTGGGCCAATCCGGAGCGCGGCACATCAACACCAATCTTGGCCATAGCTTGCTTAAACAAGGTACGGTCTTCGGCCTTTTCGATCGCATCGAGGCTGGCGCCGATCAGTTCGACACCATAGCGTTCCAGTACCCCGTTTTTGGCTACCGCGACAGCGGTATTAAGAGCTGTCTGACCGCCAAGGGTGGGAAGGATAGCGTCCGGGCGCTCTTTTTCTATGATTTTTTCAAGAACTTCCGGAGTAACCGGTTCGACATAGGTCCGGTCTGCAGTCTCCGGATCGGTCATGATGGTGGCCGGGTTGGAGTTCAGCAGGATGACGGTGTACCCTTCTTCCTTGAGTGCCTTACAGGCCTGGGTTCCGGAATAGTCGAATTCGCAGGCCTGCCCGATGATGATGGGTCCGGCGCCAATAATCAGAATTTTCTGAATATCTGTTCTTTTGGGCATTGTTTTTCCTTCACTGATCCTGAAGCCCCGCAGGGCGGCAATATTTTACAGGCTTAAGCAATCCTTCAACTGGCCCTGTCAGACCAGGCTTTTGCGATGTTTGTCCATTAAAGCGGCAAAGCGGTCGAACAGATAGCGTGCATCGTGCGGTCCGGGAGAAGCTTCCGGATGGTACTGCACGGAAAACGCCGGAACCTGGCAATGTTCCAACCCTTCAATCGTATTGTCATTGAGGTTGATATGAGTCAGTACGGCTGCGTCCTTGATGGCATCGCCATCAACGGCGAAACCGTGGTTCTGAGAGGTGATTTCAACCTGCCCTTCACTTTTGCGCTGCACAGGCTGGTTTCCGCCTCGATGGCCGAATTTCAGTTTGTAGGTCCGGCCGCCAAGGGCAAGCGCCAGAAGTTGATGGCCTAGGCAGATACCAAAGATAGGCACCTTGCCAAGCAGTTGTCGAATGTTTTCCTGTGCGTATACAACCGGTTCCGGGTCGCCGGGGCCGTTGCTGAGGAATACGCCATCAGGTTTCATAGCCAGAACCTCTGAAGCGGGTGTGGAGGCGGGCACCACGGTAACATCGCAACCGATGGACACCAAGTTTCGCAGAATATTGCGCTTGATGCCGAAATCGTAGGCTATCACCTTATAGCGCATTTCGCCGGCTTGCTGATAACCTTCACCGAGCTTCCAGGGCCCTTCGGTCCAATGGTAAGCTTCTTTGCAGGTAACTTCCTGTACCAGGTCGTGGCCCACTATCGATGGTGCCTTGCGTGCTTTTTGAACTAAGGATGCCGGGTCGAGATCGATGGACGAAATAATGCCGGTCTGGGCGCCGTTATCACGGATGTGGCGCACCAGGGAGCGGGTGTCAATGCCCTGAATGCCGACGATGTTATTTTGTTTCAGATAGTCGTCGAGGGTCATCGTGCTGCGCCAGTTGCTGGGGTAAGGACAGGCCTCTTTGACAATGAATCCGGACAGATGCGGACGGCCGGATTCAACATCCTCCGGATTGATTCCACAGTTACCTATCAAGGGATAGGTCATGGTCACGATCTCGCCACAATAGGAGGGATCAGTCAGAATTTCCTGATAGCCGGTCATGCTGGTATTAAAAACCACCTCGCCGGTAACTTCCCCTCGGGCGCCGAATGCTTTGCCGATAAAAACCCTGCCATCGGCAAGGGCTAGAATTGCTTTCATGGGGCCTTACTCCTTACAGTTCTAAGATACTTTCAACTCTGTCAAATCTTCATGCAGTCGACGGCGCGGTCTTGCGGTTGCGCCGCCATGTTTCACTCTATTTATGATCGCCGATGGGTTATGCGGCCATCAACGATGGTAAAGGCAGCCAGGCCTTTGAGTTTCCATCCCTCAAAAGGCGTATTTTTACTGCGCGATTGCCCCGCTTCAGGATCCATGGTCCATTTGGCCTCGGGATCAATAATGGTTACGTCAGCCGGTCGGCCGACCTCCAAGGTACCTCCAGGTAAGCTTAAGGCTCTGGCGGGACCGATAGTCAGACAGGCAATAGCGTCAGACAGGGGCATCACCCCCTCCTCAACCAGACGCAAGGTCAGCGGCAGCGCAGTTTCGAGGCCGATGATACCGTTGTACGCAAGATTGAATTCTACATTTTTCTCATCGGGATGATGAGGGGCATGATCAGTAGCAATAACGCTCAGGGTGCCATCGGCAAGACCGTCGCGAATGGCAGCGAGATCATCGCTTGTTCGCAACGGTGGATTCATTTTGGCCTGGGTGTTGTATCCGCGCACGGCATCTTCCGTAAGCGTAAAATAATGCGGGGCCGTTTCGGCGGTGACGCGGACCCCCCTTGCCTTGGCCGCGCGGATAAACTCAACCGCACCGCGCGTTGAAACATGAGCCACGTGCAAGCGTGCGCCGGTATATTCGGCGAGCATGACATCGCGGGCCACAGCAGCTACTTCGGCGACCCAGGGAATGCCGCGAAGTCCAAGTTCGGTAGCGACAAAACCATCGTTCATTACACCGTCGCCAACGAGGGAAAGGTCTTCTGCGTGGCTGATAAGCGGCAGATCGAATGATTTGGCGTACTCCAGGGCGCGGCGCATGATCTCGCCATTGGCCACGGGATGACCATCGTCGGTTGCCGCTACGCAGCCGGCACATTTCATGTCCCCCATTTCAGCGAGGGACTCGCCCTTTAACCCCTTGGTAATAGCCCCGACCGGATAGACTTTTGTGTGTCCGACTTCCGCGGCTTTTTGCTTGATATATTGCGTGGTTACTTTATTGTCGTTGACCGGCGAAGTATTGGGCATGCATGCAACAGCGGTAAAGCCGCCGGCTGCCGCAGCCCTGGTACCGGATTCGATATCTTCCTTGTATTCGAATCCAGGATCGCGCAGGTGCACATGGATATCGATGAGTCCCGGAACAACCAGACATCCTTTTGCATCGATGCGTTCAGCATCGTTTGCCTCAATACCAGCCGCGATTTTGCTGATGCGATCATTTTCGATCAAAACATCAAAATTTCCGTCTATGCCATGCGCCGGGTCAAGAACCCGTCCATTCGTAATCAGAATTTTCATTGTTCCCCCTCTTTGAGCAAGAGTGCTTACTGGGCCGATTGATCAAGTTTGTCGCCGCCGGAAACGAGATAAAGCAGTGCCATGCGAACCGCAACACCGTTTTCGACTTGGTCCAGAATGACATTTTGAGGTCCGTCCGCAACGACCGAAGAAATCTCCACTCCACGATTCATGGGCCCGGGGTGCATGACGATAGCATCCGGTTTTGCCAACTTGAGCCTTTCGGGGTTGATGCCATAAAACATGGCATATTCCCGCAGCGACGGAAGCATGGTTTTACCCTGCCGTTCCTGTTGAATACGCAGCGTCATAACAACATCCGCACCTGTTACAGCATCATCGACACTGTTGAAAACCTTTGCCCCTAGACGTTCGATGCCGGGGGGCAACATGGTTCCGGGACCGCATAACCGAACTTCGGCACCAAGCTTGACAAGAGCATAGACGTTCGAGCGAGCCACCCTGCTATGCGTGATATCACCGATAATGGCGACGATAAGGCCATCTATGCGACCCTTTGCCTGACGCATGGTCAGGAGGTCTAACAATGCTTGACTGGGGTGCTCATGCGCACCGTCGCCGGCATTAATGACAGAAAAGTCACAGCGCTCGGCAAGATAGTGGGGAGCGCCTGAGCAAGAATGTCGCATAACGATAATATCGGGTTTCATGGCTTCAAGATTTCTGGCTGTATCTTCAAGGGTTTCACCCTTGACTACGGCAGAAGTCGATGCACTGATATTCACCGTATCGGCGGAAAGTCGCTTACCCGCTATTTCAAAAGATGTACGGGTACGCGTACTTGCTTCGAAGAAAACATTGATGACGGTCTTCCCTCGTAGCGTCGGTACCTTTTTAATAGGCCGCAGGCTGATTTCCTTGAAACTTTCGGCGGTGTCCAGAATAAGGGTTATATCCTCTGCGGACAACTGCTCGATACCAAGAATATGCTTGTGATTAAACGCCATGCCGCATCTCCCGATTTTGGTAAAATACCACTGATTCAAATAGTTAAGACTAAAAAGGTAACCTTGATACGCAGGTTTGACTGGCCGTCAAGGTTTGCTAAGAACAACTTCGACAGGCAGTTGCTTATCATCGAAGTGCACCATGACCTGTTCACTTGCAGCAGTGGGAACGTTGCGTCCGACAAAATCAGGTCGGATAGGAAGTTCCCTGTGTCCCCGGTCAATCAGGACAGCCAACTGGATATTTCTGGGGCGGCCGATGTCCATCAAGGCATCCATGGCAGCACGTATGGTGCGCCCGGTATAAAGTACATCATCCACCAGAATGATGCGCTTGCCATCGAGGGGAAACGGAATATCTGTCTTGCCCACTGGCAGGCTGCCACGTGAAGCGAGGTCATCGCGGTACATGGTGATATCAACGGTCCCAAGGGGGATGGTGACCCCTTCAATATCCTGCAATCGTTTTTGTAGGTACAGGGCCAAATGATCTCCACCGGTGCGAATTCCAACCAAAACCACATTTTCGGTTCCGTGATTGTGCTCCAGAATTTCATGGGCGATACGCGTCAGAGCCCTGCTTATGGCCGCTTCATCCAGAATGATGGTTTCACTTTTTCCCATTCGACAACCCCCCGGATTCTAGATAAAAAAAAGGTATCCTCTCTTTCGGGAGAAGATACCCGGACGTGACTAATCTGCATTTTTGTTCAATTCTTATGATCACCCTTGCTAACCTCTCCGGATTAACTTAAAAGGCCTCATGACCGCTGTCGATAAATCCGCAAAATTATACAGAGGGAAGACATTCTTGTCAAACATAAATCAGGCAAACATAGTGTGTTTATTTGATGGTCCGCCCTATGCGACTCCACCTCGGGCGATTGTTTGTGCTATCCCAAGACCAATATTTAATGAAGGCAAGACCTTTGATTTTTGATTTATCGACAAATCCCCAGAAACGGCTATCGAAAGATCGATCCCGATTGTCTCCCATGACAAAATAGTGCCCCTGTGGGACCTTTACCGGTGACAGGTTGTCACGTCTCTCATCGTCAGAAAAGGTCGGCCCTTTATGAACTTCTTGCGGCAGAACCACCGCTTCGTTGTTAATATAAACCACCTTGTTGCGGACTTCAACGACATCACCGGGAACGCCGATAACGCGCTTGATGAAATCGCGACGCTTGTAAAACGGCAACTCGGCATCCATGGGAAACTCAAAAACGATAACATCTCCGCGCTGCGGACTACGCAACACCAGGAATCGATCATCGGACCAGGGCAGATGCGAGCCATAAATAAATTTATTGACCAGCAGGTGGTCGCCAATCAGTAGCGTATCTTCCATTGACCCCGAAGGGATTTTAAACGCCTGAAACAGAAAAGTTCTGATAATCAGAGCCAAAATCAAGGCAACGCCGATTGCTTCACCCCATTCTCGATACCAAGGTTTTCCGCTGGTTTTTTCGAGCAAAGCTCTGGCTGAATCATGTTTGGACATGAATGTCATTCCTTTACTTTTAGGATGGCAAGAAAAGCTTCTTGCGGCAATTCAACGTTACCAACCTGCTTCATGCGCTTCTTGCCTTCTTTTTGCTTCTCTAGAAGTTTGCGCTTGCGAGTGATGTCTCCACCGTAGCATTTGGCAGTTACGTCTTTACGCAAAGCCTTGACGGTGGCGCGAGCCACAATCTTGGTACCTATGGCAGCTTGAATAGCAACTTCGAATTGCTGCCTTGGAATAAAGTCCTTCATTTTCTCAACCAGATCACGTCCTCGTGGTTGAGATTTATCCCGATGCACAATAAGGGACAGAGCGTCGACAACTTCACCGTTAATAAGGAGGTTAAGTCGAACGAGATCGCTGGGCCGATAATCAAGGAAGTCGTAATCCAAAGAGGCATATCCTCGACTGACGGTTTTGAGACGATCGTAAAAATCGAGAACGATTTCGTTAAGTGGCAATTCGTAAACGACCATCACCCGATTAGAAGTCAGGTATTTGATCTCACGCTGTATGCCGCGCTTTTCTTCGCACAAGGCAAGCACGCCACCGACATATTCATTCGGAACATGGACTGCTGCCACAATGAACGGTTCAAGGATGCGGTCGATGTGTTGCACCTCGGGTAATTTGTTGGCGCTATCGACGATCAACTCTTCGCCCTTGGTCGTGATGACTCGGTAGCGAACGGTGGGCGCGGTGGTAATCAACTCCATGTTGAATTCGCGCTCTAGCCGCTCCTGTATAATCTCCATGTGAAGCAGTCCGAGAAAACCACAGCGGAAGCCGAAGCCCAATGCCAAAGAGTTTTCCGGTTCGAATGAAAAGGAAGAGTCATTCAGGCGCAATTTTTCCATGGCATCGCGTAAAGCGTCGTATTCCCCACTGTCAATAGGATACAGGCCGGAATAGACCATGGGCTTAACTTCTTTGAAACCTTCCAGCGGTGTTTCTGCGGGTTTGTGAAAATGGGTAACCGTATCGCCTACCTTGGCATCTTGCAGCACTTTTATGCCGGCAATAACAAAACCTACCTCCCCTGCCGCCATTTCCTGAAACTCGACCGGGTGGGGACTGAAGGCCCCTAACTTCAATACTTCATGGCTACGCCCGCTCGCCATTAGCTTGATCTTGTCGCCTTTTTTAAGGGTGCCCTCGAAAATCCGAACCAGCATGATGACGCCCTGATAAGAGTCGTACCACGAGTCGAAAATCAGTGCTTTCAATGGAGCCTGAGCGTCGCCAGCAGGAGGCGGCACCTTGGCGACGATGGCTTCGAGAATTTCGTGAATTCCGATGCCTTCTTTGGCGCTGGCCTCAACGGCATCAGAAGCGTCCAAGCCGATAATTTCCTCGATCTCCTGCTTGATCCGCTCAGGTTCGGCACCGGGAAGGTCGATCTTGTTGAGCACCGGAAACACTTCCAGGTTCTGATCTATGGCCAGATACACATTGGCCAAAGTCTGGGCCTCAACACCTTGAGATGCGTCAACGACCAGCAACCCTCCTTCGCAGGCCGCCAGCGAACGACTCACTTCATAGCTGAAATCTACGTGTCCAGGGGTGTCGATAAGATTAAGGACGTAATCCTTGCCGTCATCCGCGCGGTATTTTAGACGCACAGCCTGGGCTTTAATCGTAATGCCACGTTCTCTTTCCAGGTCTAGCTTGTCAAGAAACTGGTTAGTTTTCTCGCGATCGGTAAGGGCTCCGGTCGTCTCGAGAAGACGATCCGCCAGAGTGGATTTGCCGTGATCAATATGCGCAATAATGGAAAAATTTCGAATCCTGCTGCGGTCCATGAGGCTCTTTTCCGTGTAGTTTTTAATAGATATGCGAATGGAGTAATGTACAAAACCCCCCTGTCTTTGTAAAGCGAAAAGACATGACGAGGTCCCGGGAATTAGGTGCTTGCTGTTTTCATTGATCCGGATATTTTAACGTTGATTCTTTGTCTTTTGCTGGATACCATTCGCCAAGTCGTGAATAAAATTATTATGTTTTAAAACAGCTACAATTGTATTGCCCGACCTTGCTATAATTAACCGTAATTCGGGGAAAACCTTTAAGACCCACTTGATCCGTCAGAGGAGTTTTTTTTGAAAACTATAGACGACCTGATAAAACTGTCGGTAAATAAATCACCGGAAAAGCCGGCCTTGCGCGTGAAGGTGGCCGGGGTCTGGCAAACAACCACCTATCAGCAATTATGGCAAGATGTTACTGACATAGGTGGCGGTTTGCGCGGATGGGGAGTAAAAAAAGGTGATCGCGTGGCTTTGCTCGGTGCAACAACGCCTTCATGGATTGCCGCCTATCTTGCGATCCTGCAAAGTGGCGGAATTGTGGTTCCTGTCGACAAAGAACTCAAAACCGGCGAATTACGTCATGTGCTTGGCGATTGCGGCGCCCGGTTGCTGATGACTGAACAAGCTTACCTTGAATCACTTTACGACATAGGGAAGGACCTGGCGGCCCTTGAAAAAATCGTTGTCTTTGAAAATCCCGCTGAGAGAGCGCTACCTTCACAGCTCAGCCAGGCCATGGAAGAGGTCGTGGATGCCTGGCGCGACCTCGTTCAACGGTACCAGATTCCTACTGAGGCCAAAAACCATGTAGAAACATTGGGGCTCAATCTGGAGAAACTGCTGCGACAGAAGGATGCGAAAATCGAAGTATCAGACACAAAACATAATCATTATCCGAGTGTGTTTAACGAACTAGCTGAAGATAAACGAATTTTCAATCGGCGATTCAACCTTGCCTGCCTGGCAGAATTTGCGCAAGACGGTCCACCCCCTCCCATAGACCGCAGTCCTCACGATACGGCGGTCATACTCTATACTTCCGGTACAACAGGGCGCTCCAAGGGAGCCATGTTGAGCCACGCCAATATCGTTACCAACATAGAATCAGCAGTCCGACATCTTGATGTCCATGAGGGGATGCACACCCTTTCATTTTTGCCCATCAACCACGTTTTTGAGCAAGTTGCCGGCATTCTTGCCCCTTTGTCCTTGAGCGGCACGATCTCCATCGCGGAATCGCTTAAAAAAATTGGCCAGAACCTGGTTGAGGAACATCCGAGTCACGTTATGGGCGTACCGGCAGTCTATCGGGTTTTACTAGGTCGCATAACCCGTAATATTGAGGAAAAACCTCTATCGAGAACCCTGTTCGCCCTGCCTTTCACGCGGCCTCTCGTCACGGCCAAAGTCAGAAAAGCACTTGGTAAAAACATTACGTTCGTAAGTGGCGGCGCAGCCCTGGATCCTGACATTGCAAAAGGTATGACCAAGCTTGGATTTACCATTGTGCAGGGATACGGCATCACTGAAACCTCACCCATTATTGCTGCGGAATGTCCCACAAAGCGCAAACTCGGTACCGTTGGACAGGTCATCCCGGGAGTCGAGGTACGCATTGACCATCCGAACCAGGAAGGTGTCGGCGAAATTCTGGTTAAAGGCCCGAATGTGATGCAGGGATACTACAATCGTCCGAAGGCAACGGCCGAAGCCATCGTCGATGGATGGTACCACACGGGCGACCTTGGCCACCTCGACGATGATGGCTTCCTGTCGATTCGCGGTCGCATGAAGAATCTGATCGTGACCCCGAACGGCAAAAATGTTTATCCTGAAGAAGTGGAAAATGAACTCTTGAAATGTCCGTTTATTGCAGAAGTTATGGTTTACGGGCACAAACTTTCAGATACCGCCGAGGAGGTTCATGCTATCATCTATCCGGACCAGGAGGCGCTGGATGCTTACGTCAAGGATACCGATAAACAATCGATGAGCGAAACCGATGTAGAGGAACTGATCCGTCGTGAAGTGCTTGAAGCGGGCAAACGCCTGGCCGACTACAAAAGGGTGAAACGTTTCACCCTGCGTGATGATGAATTCCCCAAAACAACAACCCGAAAAATTAAACGCTATGTGGTGGAGGCGGATATCCTGGCTGCCAGATAAATATGCCTCAAGTTTCCGCAAAAACGCCTTTTTTCTTTTCCAATTCGCTTGCATAACGTGTCAATACAGCCCGGCGCGAAAGCATGAATAAAACTTTTCCGGGTTGGGCCTGATCGACCACTGGAATTTCTTCGATGCCGCGCCGGGTGAATTTGTGCAAAGCCAGCGTCAATGACTCCTGCGGAGTCGTTGTTATGACCTTGGACACCGCGACATCCTTTGCAAGAATCAGCGCCGGGGGCACATCGTCGTGAAGAATACGCCGTAAATCATTAATGGAAAAAATGCCTACCATTTGCCCTTCCCTGTTAATCACAGGAAAATAACTCGTATTACTGCCGGCCATCTTCTCGATAATTTTATTCAGCGGCATGTCTTCAGGTATAAGCGTAGGTTCTCGCCCAAATTCAGACAATTCGCCAACCGAGATACCTGCCAGAACATTGACTACCAGGTCCCCCAAATGGGCTGGAGAATCGATGCGTCCAGGTACCTGCTGTTTGTAAATGGAACTGCGTCGGAACAAGACCATGGCTACAACGCAAACCAGCATCAGTGGAGCCAATAAAGCATAGTTTCCTGTCAACTCGCTGACCATGATAAGGGTAGCGATAGGAGTATTGGCAACTCCGGCAAAAAAGCCTGCCATACCGATAATCACGCAGGCACGCGGGTCAGCCATAAGGGTGGGCATCAGAGCGTTCACGATGGCGCCAAAGCTACCTCCAAGCATGGCACCGATAACCAGGCTCGGGGCAAAGACTCCGCCGGACCCACCCGATGAGATCGTCAGGCTGGTAGCTATAATTTTGCCGAACGCCAGCAAAACCATTATCCACAATGCTATCTTTCCGTAAAGTGCCGCTTGAACCCAACCGTATCCCGATCCCAGCACCTGAGGCACAAACATCGCCATGATCCCAAGGAGAAGCCCCCCCAGAGCTGGTTTCAAAAATATGGGGATGTTCATTGCCTTAAAACGATCCCGAACATAATAAAAAGTGCGCACGTACCCAGTCCCCATAAGCGCGCATGCGATACTCAGCAGAAGGTACAATCCAAGCTCAATCGGATGTTCAAAACGAAATGCCGGAGTCGCCAGCAAGGGACTCCAACCGGTTGCAGCGCCAAATAATGAGTACGCTACAATCGATGAAATAATGCAGGGGATCAGCCCTTCATGTTCAAATTCGGGATCCTGATATAGTACTTCAACCGCAAAAAGCGCTCCCCCAAGGGGCGCTCTGAAGGTGGCGCCAATCCCTCCTGCCATGCCGGCCAACAGCAATATGCGGCGATCGGACACGGAGAGTTTCAACCGATCAGCCAGAAAGGAACCAAATCCGGCTCCGATCTGAGCGATGGGCCCTTCCCTGCCTGCCGATCCGCCGGTACTTATGGTAGCGATAGAAGCGATGGCTTTCACGATGGGAACCCGACCTCGTATGAATCCTTTTTTCTTATGGAATGCCTCTATGACGGCGTCTGTTCCGTGCCCTTCAGCTTCAGGAGCAAAGGTGAAAACCAGCCAGCCGGACAACAATCCGCCAAGAGATGGAATCAAAAATAGAAACCATCGATGTTTCATCTGCAAAGTCGTTATAACCTCGCCGGATTGCATCGAATTCCCATGACCGGGGTAGAAAAGCCCACCCCAATGCACGAGTATCCACTCCGTAGCCGCGTCGGTTGCAAAATAAAATGCCACGGCTCCAAGTCCGGCAACAAGGCCAACCATGGCGCTAAGCAACATGAATCGTCCAACCGCACGAACATCAAGGCTTCGAGGGTTTGTGTGTGACTTAAGAGGATCAGTCATATTTCTCATTCTGAAAAATTGCGATACCCTTGCATGGATCATTACAAAAGATAGGCAGTACAGTGTCAACCCATGAAAGAGGTAACAATATCGGCGTCTTAAATAATTAAATAACAGCGTTTTACTTTAAAAGGTTTGCGAGCAACTAGCAATCCCTTTATGCGTCAAACAATGCAAAAAGTTTTCTTGTGATATTATCTACACATAACCAGCCTAACAAAATGCATTGTAAAGCATGTCACCAACCGTAAAGGAGGCATCATGGAGCGGAGACGCTTTTTGCATGATGTGACCTATTGGTCCCTGTCCTGCTTTCTGTTGTTGCACTGGCCCTTCCCTACACTCACCACTTCTGCTCAAGCGCAAACGCCACAATCCGGAATGGCCCTTTCCAAGGTAGGCATAGGCAAAGACAAAGATTATCGGAAACTGGTACGTCAGGTAATTGCTCTCATCGGAGGAATGGGGGCCTTTGTCAAACCTGGAGCCCGCGTTGTAATCAAACCGAACATGTCGTTTGACAGACCCCCGGAAATGGGAGCGACCACACATCCGCTCGTGGTTAGAACCTTGGCAGAAATGGCCTTGGAAGCAGGAGCCAGTCAAGTGAGAATATTTGATCGGACCTGTAATGAAGCACGTCGGTGTTATCATAATAGTGGCATTTTACCGGCAATCCAAGGCATGGATAACCGCAAGGTGCGCTGTGACTATATCGACCGCAGAAAGTTTGTCACCGTCCCCATACCAGAGGGGCGGGTATTGAAAGGCTGGGATATCTATCGCGACGCCTTGGAGGCTGACTGCTACATTAATGTTCCCGTCGCCAAGCAACATGGCCTCGCCGGCTTGTCTCTCAGCCTTAAAAACAACATGGGAATCCTTGGTGGCAATCGTGGTCAATTACACCGCAAGCTCGATCAGAACTTAGCCGATTTGGCTACCATTATCCGCCCCACCCTTAACGTGGTCGATGCCACGCGCATGCTGCTTCGCAACGGTCCACAAGGAGGCAGCCTTAGAGATGTTCAAACGAACGACACTATTCTTGCCTCTTCTGATCCGGTTGCTGTTGACGCCTGCGCAACCATGCTTTTCGGACGTTCGCCGGATGAAATAGGTGCCACGGTTGCTGCGGCAGATATGGGGCTTGGCATCATGCGATTGAACCGGATCAACAGAATCGAACGGCCATGAATATTTACCCCACACCTGTATTTTTGCGGCGTTTTAGTCAGGGGCTTTTTCTGTGTATTTTTATCGTTTTGTTTCTGCACACCGACTATCAGGGTCAGGATGAGATTTCCGGAGCGGTCAACTTGCTGTTTCGCGTTGACCCCCTGATTGCCTTGGCGTCGTCCCTCGCCACGCGCACCGTTATTACCCTGGTCTTACCTGCTATATTTTTACTCCTGTCATGCCTTATCCTGGGGCGCTGGTTCTGTGGTTGGGCCTGCCCCATGGGCACTTTGCTGGATTATGTCAGGCCGTTGCTTGGCAAAAAACCAGCTACCATCCCTGCAGAGCTGCCAAAGCTGCGCTATATGCTGTTGCTTATTATCCTTGTTGGCGCTTTGTTCGGTTTACCTTTGGTTGGATTTTTTGATCCTTTTGCCATTCTTGTGCGCGGCCTATCGATGGCCCTCTACCCTGCCTTTAGCATGGCGATCGAAAAATTTTTCACCCTCACCTATAACCATGGGCCGGCATGGCTTAACATGCTTACCGAGCCTGCATATCAGTTTTTGCGAGCGACGGTACTACCCTTCGAGCAAAAAATATTCACACTGGCCCTTCCTGCAGCCTTGATGCTGGGGACACTATTTTTATTGGAAATATTTCAACGGCGGTTTTTTTGCCGGTATGTATGCCCTTTGGGGGCTCTGCTCGCTCTCGCGGCACGAATGGCCCCCTGGAAGATCAGCAACCGGCAACCAGCCTGCACCGTTTGCGGAAAATGCAACGTTCTGTGCCGGACGGGGGCCATAGATAAACAGGGCCAGGTAAACAGTGAAAGGTGCATCCTATGCCTGGACTGTTTAACCGGTTGTCCCCAGCATCAATTTGTATTCAGTCGCCAGCATGAACGTGCAGTGCTCCTTGCTGAGGGGCTTAGCCGCCGCGCTTTTATGGGCACAACTGTTAGTGCTATCGCTTTGCCATTTTTGTTTGCAGTACGTCCTCTCAAGCGTTATCCGGAGCCTTCCTTGATCAGGCCGCCCGGTGCGCTCCCGGAAGAGGAGTTTCTGGGTCGCTGTGTAAGGTGCGGTGAATGCATGCAAGTATGTATCGGCAATGCTCTTCATCCTACCTTTATGGAAGCTGGCGCAGAGGGAATTTTCACACCAAGGCTGATTCCTCGCATTGGCTATTGCGAGTACCAATGCACATTATGTGGCCAGGTCTGTCCTACCGGCGCCTTAAAGCAACTGCCACCGATAAAAAAACAGACTGTCGTCATCGGCTTGGCCTCTATTGACCGCAACCGGTGTTTACCTTACGCGAAAGGGGTACCATGCATCGTATGCGAAGAGCATTGTCCTACGCCTGAAAAAGCTATTCGCCTTCGTGAAGTATCGATATTAAACGAAATGGGGCAAGTGGTGAGAGTGAAGCAACCTTATGTGGTCGATAAACTATGCATCGGTTGCGGAATCTGCGAAAACAAGTGTCCCCTGCCGGGTCATAGTGCAATCGTGGTCACCTCAGCGGGTGAAACACGCCACAAAAGAGCGACCGATAGCAATGGTTACACCTAGGAGTCTGTCGGACTATCCATGGACCGGCTGCAAATTCGTCTGTTTGGCCCATACTTCAGGTCCTTTTTAGCCCATAGTTACAGCTATGAACCTTCAAACGACCTGAAATCTGTTCTCAAACATCCAAATTTTCGCTTCACCCCGAATAGTCCGACAGGCTCCTAGTAAAAGATTAAAAATTTAACGAGGTGGGCTTTGATCCTCTGTTCGCAGTCTATCAACTGACCTGTCCTATTCAATCAGGGGGCTTAGTAAGAAAAAGACGCGCCTCCGCTTCGGCATATACTTCGCCGGTCAAAACCAGACGCGAGCGGGCTGTCACAACTTGTCTGCGATGCGTCAGAACTTCGCCAAAAAGAGTTACTACCTGACCACATGGCACTGGTTTGCGATAACGAACCTGCAGTTCAGCCGTAACGGCCTGCTGCCCCAAGGGCATGGCGGCGTAAATACAAGCTTCATCAAGAAGTGCTGCAAGAATACCACCATGCACGATCATCCCCCAGCCCTGGAAGGTCTTCCCAATCAGGACCGAGCCAAATGAACACATCAATTCGCCATTGGATTGAAACCTAGCCTGCAGTCCATGGCGATTGTCATCACCGCATACAAAGCAATTCTCTGTTTTGCTAAGTTGCATGAGCTAGGCTACTCCCCGGTTGATTTCAGAAACCTGACTGTTAAGGGTCCAGAAATCATAAAGAATTCCGAGTCCGAAAATGCCTGCAGTCAAAAGATAAATTAAACCTGTGACCCATTTGCCAAGATAAAAGCGGTGTACACCCAGCACGCCAAGAAAGCCAAGCAACAGCCAGGCGATGTTATAGTCAATTCGTCCGGGACTAAATCGCTGACTCGCTTGCCGATCCATGCCAGGGATGAGGAAAAGGTCAATAATCCAGCCGATAAAGAACAGCCCCAGGGTGAAAAAATAGATGGTGCCGCTGATGGGCTTTCCGTAATAAAAGCGATGCGCACCGATAAAACCGAAAATCCATAAAAGGTAACCGATGAGCAGGCTATGGGTATTGTCGTTATTCATGATATCACCCTCCTTAAACATAAAGTGTTTTCTTGTAATATGCGGCTATCTATATGATATACAGTTTAATTCTAAATGTCGCTCCCGTCTATCGATCCTTGCGTGGGACGTATCTCGCAGTGTAAGTCAATGTGTGCGTTTTCCTGCATGGACGATGATAAAGATTTCGTATTTTGGATGCCCAGCTCGCGAAGACCTTCTGCGCGACGAACCAGATTCCCCCGCCCGGTGGACAGACGCTTATGTGCCTGATCATAGGACTGACGCGCCTTGTCCAGATGATCTCCTACCTTTTCAAGATCAGCCACAAACCGTACAAAATGGTCGTAGAGGTTTCCAGCCTGTCGTGCAATTTCCATGGCGTTGCGATTCTGATATTCATATCGCCATATGTTCTGGATGGTTCGCAGTGTGACCAACAATGTCGAAGGAGAAACAATCATAATGTTATGCTCGAAGCACTTGCGAAAAAGATTTCCATCCTCCTCAAGGGCCAACATAAAAGCGCCTTCGACAGGTATAAACATAAGCACAAAATCGAGACTGGTGATTTCAGGTAGCGCTTCGTATTGTTTGCCCTGCAATTCCTTGATGTGTGAATACAGGGAAACCAGGTGTTGACGTAGAGCCTGTTTTTTCAGATCTTCGTCGCTAGCATTCACGTACTTTTCATACGCCGTCAAAGACACTTTGGAGTCAATAATAATGTCTTTATTCTCAGGCAAATGCACAATGATATCGGGGCGTAATTGGCGGCCTTGCATATCGCGATAACTGCCTTGGGCTTCGTACTCGCGCCCTTTATGCAAGCCAGACTGCTCCAGAACACGCTCAAGGATAACCTCACCCCAGTTGCCTTGTGTCTTGGATTGCCCCTTTAATGCATTGGTAAGATTGACGGCGTCTGTCTGAATCTGCTGATTGAGATCCTGCAGTCTTACTACTTCCTGACGTAGGGAAAAACGTTCACGGGCTTCCTTTTGGTACGTATCATCGACCTTCTTTTCAAAATCTTTGAGTTGCTCCCGAAATGGAGTTAACAGCTGGTCGAGATTTGTACGACTCTGGTCGGCAAATCGGCGACTTTTATCCTCAAAAATCCGGTGCGCCAGATTCTGAAATTCGAGACGCAACTGCTCCCTGGCCTCCTGCAGAAGCGTCAGTTTTTCAGAGGCCTGCTTACGTTCTTCGCTAAGTCGGGTTTCTAACTCTGCATTGCGCACCGTAGCCGTCGAAAGGGCCTGAGAAATATCCCTGAGTTCATGCTCAGTATCCCGCAGTCGCGCATATAACGCAGCCATCTCCAGTCCACGGGCCTCTAAGCGTTCTTCCAGGACTATTTGTGTAGCCGATGCTTGCTGTTGCAATGCAATTATGCCGAGTTCCGCACGGCGCTTCATGATAAATACTGCCATCAGAACACCGAGAACACTGCCACTGGCTATCGAAACGAAAATAATCAACAGATTCATATCAATCAATGTACCTTAGTGCGTCTACGAAGTCATGCTGATGCAGAGTTAATCCAAGCTATATTACTCCAATTGGATCATTCAAAAAGCAGATACTTCAGCTTTGTCCGTAAACATTATAGAAAACCTTATCGTAATTAAGCGATTCCTGTGTATGAGGACGCTTGGTCTCATCAGGATATCCAAGGCTGATAATCGATGCGACTTCAAGGTTATCCGGGATCTGCAGTAACTCTTTAATATAATGTTGGGCTGAAATGGTGCTGCTATGTTGGCGCAATCGTATCTGCACCCAGCAACTGCCAAGCCCCATCTCCTCAGCCGTAAGTTGAAGGATCGTGGCTGCGACAGCACAATCCTCCACCCAGACATCGCAACGCGCAGGATCAGCCAGCAACACCACAGCCAATGCCGCGCCTTTTAAAAAACCGGAACCATGTTCTTTGCTGCGGCCAAGCTTACCAAGCAATCCTGGTTCACTCACAAGTACAAATTGCCAGGGATTAAGGTTTCGAGAAGATGGGGAACGCAATAAGGCTTCAATAAGCGTTTCGATTTTTTCTTTTTCTATGGGGCGGGGTTGGTATTTCCTTATGCTGCGGCGCTTTTTCAGTAAAGATAGTAGCATGGTTTTTCCTCCTGTAAGAGATATCATCCAGGCTTTTTGTTCCCTATATAAAAGCAGGGCCCCCCGGCCGTTTATTGACGCATATAAAGGTTTTTATGAATTTTGTGCATTGGCAGTGAATCACGGGAATGCCCTGCTACGGCGGCCAATGGATAACCTATGCCGATTATGGAAGCAACCTCAAGGTGAGTCGGTAAGTGCAGAAGCTTTCTCAATACCGTGGTGGCCATCCCCCCGGATTCATGGGGACGACTTCTAATCTGTGACCAACAACTGCCCAGGCCAAGATCTTCTGCAGCAAGTTGAACTATGGTAGCCGCAACGGCACAATCTTCTATCCAGACGTCACTAACCGTGGGGTCGCCACATATCACAACACTTAAAGGTGCCTTGGCTAAAAATGTTGCCCCTTTGGGTTTGGCCGTAGCCAACAGGGCGGCAATTTGGGGATCGGTAACAAGTATGAATTCCCAAGGATGGCGTCCTTTAGATGTGGGAGAACGCAAAAGAGCCTCGGTCAGAAGCTCTACCTTATCCTCTTCTATCTGACGATGATCGAAGCTGCGGATGCTGCGGCGTTGTCGCAACAAATCGATAAACATACCGAAGACCTCCTAAAAACCTTATATTTTCAATTACTTCTAAACATTAACAGGTGATGGACAAGAATACAAGGGATTGGTACGAAAGAGGCAGGTTTAACAGAAATCAGAAGTATGATGTTTCAGAATAGTGATTTCGTTCTTATGATACAGATCAAAAAACACGACACTCCTGTCTGTTATTTGATCACAATGATTGCACAGGCGGACAAGTTTCTCACGTTCCTTTCGGCAAATCTCACACCAATGGTAAATGATCCGGTAGTCGCGGCGTCCCACATATTTTTTAAATCGTCCGTGATGTTTGCCATGCATTACACCATCGGCATCGGACGGGTTATCCAAAAGACGCGCTATAACCTTTAGGATACGTTTATACCCCGGCGGATCTTTTTTCCTTATTTTAGATAATTTTACAGCAAAAGAGGCTGTAGGATAATATTGGTAGATAGCCATAGCCGCCGATTTTATGGAGTCTGAAGAAGAGAGCGAAGTTTGTGAATTTTTTTATCGATTGCCTGCGACACGCGCCCCTCACCAAACATATACATAAGTTGTTCAGCCATGAGAATAACATCTGCCAGTTCTTCGATAATATGGTCTTCCGTTACCCTGCCCCGCTTAAAATGTTTAAGCGCAGCAATCAATTCAGCACACTCTTCGATGGTCTGGTCGTATTGGGCTTCTTCGCCCCACTTGTCAAGCGTTGCTTGGAAGATATCGCTATACAGCTGTTTTTCCATAAAAAGACATCCTTTATGTAGAGTATTTTCATTACATGTCATATGGGCGATTTTCTTGAAGTACAAGAGAAATATAAAACGGAAATCTGAAAACCAAAGGCGTGTTTGTGAATAAACAAGGGTTGCTTGGCACAAATAAGATGGATCTGAAAAGATCAACTCGAGACATAACCTTCTATAAAATCAATTCCATCGAAATAGATTGGGTTAGCCCATGGAAGACTATTCAGAATCAAATTCGATGTTACTGGGGTTTTATTTCACCAGCATGCATTGCGGTACGAGAAGCAGGCAAACTGCAAGGCACTTCTATCTTGATGATTTCCCCCCTTTTTTTTATGAAAATGTTTTTGTTCTTCACGGAGGGTTCGTATTCTGAACTCGTGCATTTCAATGAATAATTGGTACCGTTTTCAAGTCCTGGAATAAAAGCCGGCACAGGATACTCAACACCATCAAGGACGCATATCACCACCTTATCAAGTGGCTTTTCACCGGTATCCCATAACTGGTTGTCATTTAAATCAAGATATGCATCGATAATAACTGTACCGTTTTCAGTTGGCATAAGGGGCGCACCACCAAAAAACAGATTAAAGATGTTATCCTTTTTGATGCCTTCATTTTTAATATTGAATTCAGCTCCGGCCTCATCGGCCCATGCTGAGCGCAATTCACAGGAAAGGTTGAACACAGCAACACTTAATAAAATCATGGTAAGAGGTAGGATAAATCTTATATTTCTAAACATTGCTGACTCCATAAGGCTAAATGTGTAACACTCCTGGAAAAATGTTGTTTGAGGTGCCATTATAGCTTCAATAGTGATTGCCTGCCAACAGGCAATAGTTTTCCCCATATTCAGGGGGATAAAATGCCTATGATCACAATCATTAAAATGGGGATTCTATGCAAAAAGTCCTGATCATCTTTTTTTTGGGGTATTGCGTTATTTCCTGCAACCAAAACACTCCGGGGAAAGAAAAAACTCTAAATTTACCATCCGAAACGGATAAACAGACCGTTAAGGCCGTCTCTCCAGCTCTGTCGGGTGATAAAAAGGTTTATTTCCCACATGGGCCTCATGCCTCGATCATAGAATGCAATACCTGCCATTATGGGGCCTCAAGACGACCCGTTATTGATCAATCGCAAGGGCATGGACTTTGTCTGGAATGTCATCGCAAAAGGCAGCAAGGGCCGATAGAGTGCTCCGGATGCCATAAAAAATAACCGTACTTATTACCGGAGAAGGCCTCCCCGAAATCAGGAAGGCCTTCATTAGTGAAGCCAAGACAACTTGGAAGAACAATATTTCAGCAGAGCTAATTCGCCGGATTGAGAAATCCCGGAGCCATTTCGCGATAAATATCCTCCGCCGCCGGAAAAGGCTTGAGAGCACGCTCGAATATACCAAGGGAATAGGCAATGGTGAGACCGTAATTACTGCAAGGTACTCCAGCCTCCTGGCAGCGCATGATGCGAGAGAGAACCTCGCGCCTGTTCCACATACATGAACCACAATTGATGACGAATTTATAGGAGGAAATATCCTCCGGAAAATCATGGCCTTGAACGTGTACAAAATCAAGTTTCCCGCCTACGTATTGCTGCAACCAGCGTGGAATCTTGATCCGACCGATATCCTCTCCTATGGGATGGTGACTGCATGACTCAGCTATCAGCACCTTGTCACCCGGAACCAGATTTTCTATGGCCATGGTACCACGTACATAGGCTGACAAATCCCCTTTGAACCTGGCGAACAGAATTGAAAAGGAAGTCATCAGGATATGATCTGGAGTGTCGCCGGCGACTTTTAAAAATGCCTGAGAATCGGTAACAACCAAAGCCGGAGGTCGATTAAGGCGATCAAGTGCATCGCGTAGTTCACGCTCTTTAACGACCAAGCAATAGGCGTCGTTATCCAGAATATCGCGAATCGCCTGGACCTGAGGCAGAATAAGGCGACCTTTAGGCGCTTCCATATCGATGGGTACGACCAGTACGGCCATTTCGCCTGAAGGTACCAAGTCACCGACAATCGAAGGCGGATTGATAAATTCCTCGGGTACAGTTTGGACCAGAGCTTCGCGTAAGTCCAGAATGCCTTCGCCTTTTTCGGCTGCGGTAGACACGGACGGTACCTTGAGTTGAGAAAACCGTTCAAGATGTTTTGGGTCTGGCTGGCCGATATCCGTTTTGTTAAAGACCACGATTACGGGTGTCTCGCGCCGCTGCAACTCTGTAAGGATAGCTTCTTCAAAGTCGCCCCACATTCCTGCTTCGGTCACAATGAGGCCGATATCGGTGCGGTCAAAGACCTGGCGGGTCTTCTGAACGCGCATTTCGCCCAAGGCACCAACATCATCGATCCCGGCGGTATCGATAAAAAGACACGGCCCAATCGGGAGCATTTCCATGGGTTTTTCAACGGCGTCGGTCGTTGTACCCGCCACATTGGAAACAATAGAAACGTTCTGCCGGGTCAGGGCATTAAGCAATGAAGATTTGCCCACATTACGACGACCAAACAGGCCGATATGTAGACGCATTCCTTTAGGAGTCGATTTCATCGAGGCACCTTATTCGTAGGCGTACCCAAACGGGTAACGCTTTCGGGGGAGATAAGTTCATCAAATGTATCTTCGGTGATTAGACCACTTTCAATAGCCAGGTCGCGAAGACCTCGGCCCGTTTCACCAACTTGTTTTGCAAGTTCGGTCGCTTTTTCATAACCAATGACGCTGACCAGAGCCGTGACGCTGGCTGTGGAATTAACGACATGCTGCCGACAGCGTGCTTCATTGGCTTCCAATTGTTCAACACAGAAGCGGCGGAATATGCGACAAGCACCGCTTAAGAGATCCAGACTGCCAAGCAGGGCATCCGCCACCAGAGGCAGGAAAGGATTGAGTTCCAGATGGCCCATGGCACAAGCTTGAGCGATGGTCTGATCATTGGCCATGACCACCATGGCCGCTTGAGAAACCGCTTCCGGGATAACCGGATTAACCTTGCCGGGCATAATGGAAGAACCTGCCTGGCGGTGCGGTAATCGAATCTCACCGATGCCCGCATCGGGACCAGAGGATAAAAACCGTAAGTCCCCTGATACTTTGAGAAGATTGATCGCCAAAGCTTTAAGAATCCCGCTAACCTCAACAAAAACATCAACATTTTGCGTAGCATCGATCAGGTTTTCAGCTCTGGCAAGGCCGAGACCGGTGATGGCCCGCAGTTTTTCCACCACCTTAAAGATGTATTGTCGGGGGGCCGCAAGCCCGGTACCGATAGCGGTCCCCCCCAAATTTACAACCCTCAGTCGTTCCTCACATTTGTAGATCCGCCAGCGATCCCTAGCAAAAGCATCGGCATACGCGGACATTTCCCGTCCCAGCGTGGTCAGGGCTGCGTCCTGCAACTGAGTTCGACCGATCTTGACGACATGAGCCAATTTTTTTTCTTGAGCCTGAAAAGCTTCAAGTAGAGCGACGACGTCTCTTTCGAGTTGTCGAAGTTGCTGAATGGCGGCAACTTTGAGAGCCGTCGGATAAGTATCATTGGTAGATTGATGCCGGTTGATATCCTCCAGCGGGCTTATTGTAGCGTAATCCCCGAGAGGTTTCTCCATCAACTGCAGGGCGCGATTTGCAAGAACCTCGTTCACGTTCATATTGGTCGAAGTTCCAGCGCCACCTTGCAATGCATCTACAAGGATATGGGCATCGAGTTGCCCTTCCATCAATTCCTGGCAAGCGCGTCCGATAGCTTGGGCTTTATCCTCGGACCAGCATCCAAGCTCACGATTGGTTTGGGCACATGCAAGTTTAACCGCTCCAAATGCATGTACCAAAGCCTTGTTGACAGTGCGCCCGGCCAGAGGGAAGTTTTCAAGAGCCCTGACGGTGTGGATGCCGTACAACGCATGCTCCGGAACTTCCGACTCGCCAAGAAAGTCTTTTTCAGTACGAAAATCACTCATATCAAAAGTATATATCGCGTGCGTCACGCTCTTTGATTTCTTCTAACTGCTGGATGGTTCGATTCTTCATTTCCCCCTCGTCCATCTTGGCGAGTTCTTCAGCGATCAGTTTTTCACCAACTGCCCGTGTTTCCTCTGATGCGTAATCGACCAAATACTCCTCAAGGGTCAAAAGTGCATTGGGGGTACAGTAGCGCTTAATAAAACCTGGGATACTGAATTCCATAAAATGCTCACCTGTACGACCGCTGCGATAACAGGATGTGCAAAAGCTGGGCACGTAGCCGTCGCTCATAAGCTGACACATGACCTCATCCAGAGAGCGAATATCTCCCAGACTGAATTGCTCACGCTCCATTACCTGGGCATCACCGGCTTCGGTATAACCGCCTAATTCAATACGGCTTCCTGCATCGATCTGCGAAACACCAAACGACATCAGTTCCTTGCGCAACTCAGGTTTTTCACGAGCGGTAAGAATCAATCCTGTATAAGGAACAGCCAATCTTAAGATAGCGATAACCCGCTTGAATTCTTCATCTTCCACAAAATAACGTTCATCGAAGTCAACTCCGGATGCCGGCCGCAGGCGTGGAAAACTCAAGGTATGAGGGCCTACGTTATAGCGCTCCTGAAGATGTAATGCATGACGAACCATGGCGAGTACTTCGAAACGCCAGTCGTAAAGGCCGAATAAAACGCCAAGACCGACATCATCAACGCCCGCTTCAAAGGCGCGGCTTAAACCATCAAGACGGTAGAGATAATCCCCTTTTCTGGTATTGCCCGGGTGCATATTGGCGTAGGTTTCATGGTGATAGGTTTCCATGAAAATCTGGTAAGTGCCAATACCTGAATCCTTAACCTTCTTGTAGCCTTCGTGATCAAGAGGAGCAGCATTAATGTTGACCCGACGGATTTCACCATGACCTGACCTTACGCTGTAAACATTGCGCACCGTATCCGCAATAAAATCGGCATCGTATTTAGGATGCTCACCAAAAACAAGGATCAGTCGTTTATGTCCTTTATCCTCAAGCGCGACGACCTGCTGGCCAATTTCGTCAGGCGTAAGAGTACGCCTTACCGCCTCAAAATTGGAGCGTTTAAAAGCACAGTAGGTACAATCGTTAATACAGTCATTACCGATATACAAAGGGGCAAACAGTACAATCCGATTGCCATATACGTTTTTCTTAAGCTGCCTGGCCGCATCAAAAATTTCTTCAAGCAACACAGGATCGTCAGTTAAAACAAGCTCAGCTGTTTCTTCTACAGACAAAGCTTCCTTAGCCAGACTTTTAGCGACAATCTCACGAATGCGGGCCGCATCGGGTTTTGTCCCGGCGAGAAGTCCGTTCAAATGGTTTTCATCGATAAAATCGACTGCTTTGCTGCTCAAATCCATAGATGGCAATGCGCACATGATATCAACCTTCTTTCCGATTAGATGATATGTGTTGTTGAAGATGATGAGGGGAATCGCCACGTCCCTGGCCAAGACTTCTTCCCAGGTGTTCAATCTGCCTGAATGCAGCATCCCGGCTTTGCTCTGCAGTTTCAGTTGAAGCTGCTTTGCTTGGGTAAATTTCGTATAATTGTCTATATTTAAGGGGTGTCAGGTTCGGCATGACAACGTTTGCACCCCAACAAAGTCCCATTTCACGACCAGACTGACGGTCCAAGGTAGCCAGGGCGGTGGTGCTTGGAATATTGGCGCCTGGACAGACAAGGCGTGCCAGGGCGAGTACGCGTAGACCCATTTCAAGGGTATTGGGTACCTGCTCCGGTATGGCCCCCCCCCCCTGCTCCGCTCCTAAAGGCGTCTGCGGATGTGGAATATACGGACCAACACCTATCATAGACAGATCAAGCTCCGCAAACAGTGCGATGTCTCGGGCCAAATCATCGTAAGTTTGACCGGGAATGCCGATCATGACACCACTCCCTGTTTCATATCCAATAGATTGCAATGTTTTCAACATAGCAATCCGATCACAGCCTGTGTGCCCATTCATCGGAGGATGAATGCGATCAAACAACACTCGATTGGATGTTTCGAAACGCAGTAAGTAGCGATCAGCTCCTGCTTCACGCCAAGCGATCCACTCAGAAGTTTCACGCTCTCCAAGACTCAAGGTAATAGCTAAATCGGTCTGAGACTTTATGAGAGTGATCAATTCAGAAATAAATTCTTTGGTCAGGCCGGGGTCTTCCCCACCTTGCAAAACTAATGACCCAAAACCAAAATCAGCCGCCTTCCGGGCACATTCCAATACTTCCTCGGCTGTGATGCGATAACGAGTAATGGAATGATTATCCCGCCGAATGCCGCAGTACAGGCAATTGCGATTACAAATATTGGAGAGCTCTACAAGTCCCCTCAGATGAACGGCATCACCAACATTATCTTGGCGAATTTTGTCTGCCTGATCTTTCAGTAAATCAAGTGCGGCGCCTGGTGGGCATTTAAGCCACTGAACAATCTCTTTATGATCCATATGTTTATTTACTCCCAAGATAGCTACAAAACTTTGTCAAGCCTCAGGAAGGATATTAAGGAATAAAACCATTTTATTCTTTGATTTAGATCAAATTTAGTAACATTAAAAATATGGAAAATGAAAAAGCCGGATGCAGAGCATCCGGCTTTTTGGTTTACCTGGAAGGATAAATCCTTCTTACAGCTTGTGGCGTTTGAAGTAGTGCGTATGAAGCAGGTGATGGGCTTTTTCGCTAAGCGGCTTGCCCAAGTATTTTTCGTACAATTCAATGATGTACGGGTTTTCATGGGATTTACGGAGTTCTTTGCCTGCGTCTTCGTTATACAGAACCTGATTACGCTTGGCAAGAATTTCCATATCACCGTGGTGGTAAGGCTGACCGCCACCACCGATACAGCCGCCGGGGCAGGCCATAATTTCGATGACATGGAACTGTTTTTCACCGCTAGCAACCATTTCGAGCAGCTTGCGAGCGTTACCCAGACCGCTGGCTACGCCAACGTTCAGAGTGTGAGGACCAACCTGAATTTCAGCAGTCTTCACGCCGGTAAGAGTACGAACTGCTTCAAACTCAACTGCGGGCAGAGTTTCGCCAGTAGCCAGTTCGTAAGCGGTACGCAGAGCAGCTTCCATAACGCCGCCGCTGTTACCAAAGATCGGAGCAGCACCGGTCGAAGCGCCAAGAGGATTATCAAAATCTTCATCGGGCAGTTTAGCGAAGTCGATGTTCATGCGCTTAACCAAACGACCCAGTTCGCGGGTAGAAATAACGATGTCAACGTCAGGATTGCCATTAACAGCAAATTCAGGACGGGAAGCTTCGTATTTCTTGGCGAGGCAAGGCATGACCGAAACGACAACCATCTTTTCCCGAGGAATGCCGAGAACTTCAGCATAGTAGCTCTTAGCGATAGCACCGAACATCTGCTGCGGAGATTTGGCCGTAGAAGGAACGTCGATCATCTCGGGGAACTGATGCTCGAAGAACTTAACCCAACCGGGGCAGCAAGAGGTCATGATAGGCAATTTGACGTTCTTGTCGCCATCGAGGAATTTCTGCAGACGGTCGAGGAACTCGGAGCCTTCTTCCATGATGGTAAGGTCAGCGGCGAAGTCGGTATCGAACACGTGGTCGAAACCAAGGCGACGCAGGGCGGCAGCCATTTTGCCGGTAACGCTCTGACCGGGCTCCATGCCACAGGCTTCGCCAAGGGCAGCGCGAACAGCGGGAGCGGTCTGAACAACGGTCACCTTGTCAGGATCGGCGATAGCGTCGATAACTTTCCAGGTGTGATCGTTTTCAACCAGGGCGCCAACAGGACAAACTGCAGTACACTGACCGCAGTTGGTGCAGGTGGTGTCATACAGGTTCATTTCGAACGCAGGAGAAACAACGGCATCAAAACCGCGGTTTACGCCGGACAGAACGCCACAGGTTTGAACATTGTTACACATGGTTTCGCAGCGACGGCAGAGAATACATTTGTCCATATCGCGAATGATGGACGGAGAAACGTCCTGGCGATAAGTGGACATCTGGCCGGAGTAGGCCACTTCGCGAATACCAAAGTATTCGGTCAGGTCCTGCAGTTCGCAGTTACCGGACTTGGCGCAGATCAAGCAGTCTTTAGGATGGTCGGACAACATCAGTTCGAGTACCGTGCGACGAGCATTGAGTACGCGAATGGTGTTGGTCTTAACAACCATGCCGTCCATAACCGGAGTGGCACATGCGGGAGCCAGGTTACGGCGCTTTTCAACTTCAACAACACAAATACGGCAAGAAGCGACCATGTTGTTGAACTTCATTTCGTCCATCTGCAGGAAACACAGGGTGGGGATATGGACGTCCAGTTTTTTGGCAGCGTCCAGTATCGTGCTACCCGCCGGTACCTGAGTAGTTTTACCGTCGATGGTTATATTCATCATAGACATCTGGAATGTCTCCTTT
>DKEW01000070.1:0-4190 GCA_002452265.1 Pelobacter sp. UBA6812
GCATTACCGGGCCGTTTTCGGTGGAGGCGGTGCCGTTCCCCACGGTGCTTTCACTGGATGAAAGCGAGCACCAGCAGGAAGCGGATGTGACCATTGCCCGCTCCGGCGAGTCGTCCCGGCAGCACCAGTGGCGCGACGAACTGCTCAAGACCGGCATTCGCGGCAAGGGTGGACAGATGCTGAAGTTTGCCGAACTGGAAACCCTGCCCGGCACCCGCTATCTGCACGCCAGCGGCAACCTTGACACCGGCGAACGGGTGGTGGTCTCCTTCGGCCCTGAGCACGCAGCCCTGGAACAGCGTCAGGTGGAACTGGCCCTGCGCGAAGCAGGCGAACTGTTCCCGCTCCCCAAGATGATCGTCTTTTGCGCCTTTACCTTCGATCCCGAAGCAGCCAAGGATATTGACCAGCTGAAAGGGATCACCGCCCTGAAGGCTCAGATGAATACCGACCTCTTGACCTCTGACCTGAAAAAGGCCCGCTCCAGCAACCAGAGCTTCTGGCTGATGGGACAGCCGGATGTGGAAGTACACATACAGAAAGACGGCACGTACCAGGTCGAAGTCCACGGCTTCGATTACTTCGATACCGTCAAGGGTGAGCTGGTCTCCGGCGGCAAGGGCAAGATCGCCATGTGGCTCTTAGATACCGACTACGACGAACGCTCCCTGTTCCCTCGGCAGGTGTTCTTCCCCATGGCCGGCAAGGGCGAAGGATGGCAAAAGCTGAAAAAGGACATCCGTGCCGAACTTGACGAAGAACTGTTGCACCAGTTCCACGGCACGGTTTCGCTGCCCTTCGAGGCGGGCGATAATCGCAAGGTGGCAGTGAAGATTGTTGATGACCGGGGTATCGAGAGCTTGAAGATTATTCCGTTGGAGGGTTAGGCGATGCTGATTACGCGATTGAAGCTGAAAAACTGGAGGAATTTTAAGAAGGTTGATGTTGCACTACGTGATCGCGTGTATATCATCGGACCGAATGCTTCCGGGAAATCTAATTTTCTGGATATTCTACGTTTTCTGCGCGACATAGCAAAACCTGAGGGCGGGGGGTTACAAAAAGCTGTTAAGGATAGAGGCGGCATTACAAAGCTGCGTTGTCTGCTGGCACGTAAAGATCCTGAGGTTTCTATTGAGGTCGAAATAGCAGAGCGAGTAGATACTGCTCCGTTATGGCGGTACATACTTGCGTTCAGCAGTGAAGGAACTGGTCGTCAGAGAGTCGTGGTAAAAAAGGAAGAAGTCATCGATCTAATAAGTGGTAAGGCGTTGTTTACTCGTCCAGACGACGAAGACAAACGTGACACCGAAAGGCTCACGCAAACTTTTTTAGAGCAAATCAGCGCAAATAAGGATTTTAGAGCTGTTTCAGAGTTTTTTTCCAATGTGACGTATTTGCATCTCGTGCCTCAACTACTAAAACATGCCGACCTATTAGGAGGATATCGATTAGAAGACGATCCTTTCGGCCAAGCCTTTCTTGAGCGAATTGCCAAGACACCAGAGAAAACGCAAAACGCAAGACTCGCCAAAATTGGTGAAGTTCTCAAGGTTTGTGTACCCAATATGTGTAACCTTAAATTCATCAGGGACAAAATAACTGGGACGCCTCATCTTGAAGCGCTTTATGAACACTGGCGACCTGATGCCGGGTGGCAACGCGAAGATCAATTTTCAGATGGAACGTTACGCTTGTTAGGTATCATGTGGACATTGTTCGAAGGCGATTCATTGCTGTTACTTGAAGAGCCTGAATTGTCTCTAAACGAGGACATCGTAAGACAAATACACAAACTAATCTGGAATATGCAACGACAAGCCAAATACCGCCGTCAGGTATTTGTAACGACACACAGTGAAGCACTTCTTCAAGATCAAAGTATAGATGCTCGTGAAGTGATCCGACTAGAACCAACAAAAGATGGAACTTTAGCACACGAAACAACAAAAGAAGACATTGCTTTAATCACATCAGGTTACACAGTAGCCGAAGTGCTGCTACCTAAAACAAAACCTACACAGGTAAATCAACTTTCCCTATTCAAGCCATGAGCATGAAACATCTGAATGTCATAGTAGAAGATGTTTTAAGTGAAGCAGTCATGAGACGTTTACTCACTCATGTTGGTTATACAGGCACGCATATTTTCAGAATAACGCGTGGCAATGGCCAGATTAAAAAAAACGTCGAAAAATTCAAAGGAGCAAGCAGGGTTGTTCCTCATATCATATTGACAGATCTTGATAGACACCCTTGCCCGCCTGAATTACTTGAAAGCTGGAATGTTGGTGAACTACCACCGACAATGCTTCTGAGAATTGCTGTTCATGAAGTTGAGGCGTGGCTGCTTTCTGACCGGGCAAGAATTGCATCGTTTTTACATACTGCGATAGAAAAGGTTCCCTCTTTTCCAGAGTCTATTAATGATCCTAAACAAGCAATGTTCAGCGTGGTTAGAAAATCACGCAAACATCGATTAATCGAAGAGATCGTGCCGCAGACTGGTGCTCATATCGGACCACTATATAATGAGCGATTGTGTGACTTTGTATTAAACCACTGGCATATTGAAAGCGCTGTCGAAAATGCTCCTAGTTTGGCCAGAAACATTATCCGCATTTCAGCATTCTTACAAGGCGCCTCCTAATGACCCAGCCCGCCTCCCTCATCATCAACTCCCCTTATGACGTTCCTCGCCAACACTGGCGACAGGAACGCGACGGTTCGCTCGCCTTGGTGGCAGAACGCCGTCCGGCAGGATACGAGATTTTCGATGCCCGCCACAACACCAAGCGCACCGAAGAACTGGGGCTGGTAAACCAGATCCGTAGCCGCCTAGACGAGTGGCGTGCTGCCGGGTATCCAGGGGTGACGAGCGTTACGCGACGACTTTTGGAACATTGGCACGACCGCGACGCCCGGCAGTTTCCCTTCTACTTCTGCCAGCTTGAGGCGATGGAGACACTTATCTGGTGGGCCGAAGCCTCTGCTGAGCACCGCCAGGGGATTAACCTGCCCGGCGATGGAGGGGCGTGGCAGCGGCTCTGCAACAAGATGGCCACCGGCACCGGCAAAACGGTTATCATGACCATGTTGATTGCCTGGCAGGTGCTGAACAAGATCACGAACCGACAGGATACCCGCTTTGCCAAAGATGTTCTTGTTGTGACCCCGGGCCTGACCGTGAAAAACCGCTTGTCGGTGCTATATCCCAATGATCCTGAGAATTACTATGAGGGATTCAATATTGTTCCCCAGGGCTTAATGGAACGATTGAGGCAGGGACGCATCAAGGTGATCAACTGGCATAAACTGTCGTGGGAAAACGAGGAGCAGGTCCAAAAGAAAAAGAGCGTGGATAAACGCGGCGTGTTAAGCGATGAGGCCTATACCCGCCAGGTGCTGGGTGATATGGCAAACAGTCGCAACCTGATAGTTATTAACGATGAAGCGCATCATGCCTGGCGAGTCAACGTGGAAGCCAGGGGGAAATACCTGCGTCAGCGGGACATGGAGGACAGCGCGGAAGAAGCCACCGTTTGGATCGGGGGATTGGACAGACTGCACAAAAGCAGAGGAATTCTACGCTGTTTTGATCTTTCAGCGACACCTTTTGCGCCGTCAGGTAAAAAGGCGGAAGAAGAATCGCTGTATGGATGGATTGTCAGCGATTTTGGCTTGAACGACTCCATTGAATCCGGGCTGGTTAAAACACCGAGGGTTGTTATCCGGGATGACAGCAAAAGGACCCGGGAGTTGAAATCCCGTCTTTATCATATTTACATGGACCCGGATGTTAAGGACGATATCAACCGCAAGGCAGAGGAGACAGAACCGCTGCCCGACCTGATTTCCAATGCCTATTACCTGCTGGGAAAAGACTGGCTGGAAACAAAGCAGGATTGGGAGCAGGCAGGACAAACCGTTCCGCCGGCGATGATTACCGTTGCCAACCGGACGGAAACATCGGCAAGGATCAGGTACAGTTTTGATCACAAACAGATTCTGATTGACGAACTGTGCAACCCGGAAAAGACGCTCCAGATCGATAGCAAGGTTTTGAAAGATGCTGAAAGTTCCGATGAAGGCACTCCAATCGATTTTACTCTCGATGAATCGGGTGAGATTAAACTGACCAAAAAACAGCAAGCCGAACTCCTGCGAAGCTTTTTGCTTTGTAAACTTTT
>DKEW01000070.1:4344-4654 GCA_002452265.1 Pelobacter sp. UBA6812
CGGAATATGTCAATATATTCGGCGTTCCTTTTACCTTTCTACCGCATGAAGGCGGAGAAGGAGCACCGCCTCCTCCGCCCAAGTCCAAGACAGAAATTGAGCCTATTCCGAAAAAACAGGAATTTAAAATCACATGGCCCAACATTATCCGGGTAGATCATATTTATCATCCTAAGTTGCGTCTTGATGAAGTGAAACCGATTTATCTGGATCCCTACGAAAGCGTTACCCAGACCGAAATGGCTGCAATAATTGCCGGCAAACCGAATCCGGCCGCTTTGTCAGAGATTGACCTGAAGGAAATAGCAGA
>DKEW01000023.1 GCA_002452265.1 Pelobacter sp. UBA6812
CCATTTTTCACCAGCCGGGGTATGAGTTCCACCAGCAATGAGAAAAACTTCTTACTGGAGGCGGGACGATGACCATCGAAGAGCGACATGCCCATTGGCGGGAAGTGCTCGAAACACAAAAGACCAGCGGTTTAAGCATAGCCGATTATTGCCGGAGTCGGGATATGCGAACAAATGTATTTTACGCATGGCGACGCCGGATTCAAAAACGTCAAATGGACCAGCAGGGATTCATCGAGCTTCGATCCTCAGTTTCAGGCATGGACACCGGCATCCGCATTGTATCCGGAAATCTTTGCATTGAAGTTCAGCGGAATTTCGACCCCACAACGTTGCGATCCGTTGTAGCCTGCCTGACATCCCGATGATTTCCCTGACCACCGCCACGCGCATCTATCTTTACCGAGGCGCCTGCGACATGCGCAAATCTTTCGACGGCCTTTGCGGCATCATCCGTTCCGAACTGGAGATGGATCCTCTGTCCGGTTCCTTGTTTGTGTTCGTCAACGGCAACCGTAAAATGGTCAAACTTCTGTATTGGGATCAGGACGGTCTGGCGCTGTGGTATAAACGCCTGGAAGAAGGGAAGTTCATTGTACCCGACCGAAGCGGTTGTATCGACCGGCGCGACCTGACCTTACTACTGGAAGGCATCGTGCCGAAGCGGATCGAAAAACGCTATGTTGGGGCCCATTTGTCAGACGAAAAATCCATTGAAAAAACATGAAAAAAAGCGAGAAAAAAGTAAATAAATTTAATATAAGTGCTTGACATTATTAATATTATGTGCTACACGTTTATCCATGATAACCGCAAAAGCACAGGCCCCATATGCCGCCCAATCGCAAGACGAGATCATCGCTTATCAGGCGAATCTCATCGCGCAAAAGGAAGCGCACATTGAACAACTCACCCTTAAATGTGAAGCCAATCAGCGGCAAATATCCACCCTTCAACACCAGATCGAACAGTTGATTCGTCGCGTCTACGGGCGAAAGTCCGAAAAAATTGACCCGAACCAGATGATGTTCGATTCCATTATCCAAGAATCCGTCGCACAAAGCGCCGCAATTTCCGCTCAAGTTGAAGCCGATGCGCCGGTTGCCTCATCCAAACCGGGCAAAGAAAGAAAAGAAAGAAAAGAAAGAGTTCAGCATGGCCGCCTGCCTATTCCCGAACACCTGGAACGGGTGGAGATTGTCATCGATATTCCGGAAGATAAGAAAGTATCTCCCCTGACGGGCGAACCGCTGAAAGTGATTGCCGTGGAAGTCTCTGAAAAACTGGAATATCGTCCCGGCAAACTGTTTGTCAAAGTCTATAAGCGCCCCCAATATGCTCTACCCGACAATGAAGGTGTGGTTTGTGCCGCCATGCCGGATTTGCCCATTGCCAAATGCAAGGCGGATGTGGGGCTTTTGGCCCATGTGATTGTCAGCAAGTTTGCCGATCATCTGCCTCTGTACCGTCAGGATGTCATCTTTCAGCGGGAGAAGGTAGAGATTCCCCGGGCGACGCAATCGGGATGGCTGATGCAGATGTATGAAAGCATCAAGATTCTCAAGCCGGTTTTTAGACAAGCCGTTTTGGAAAACGGGGTTATATTTACCGATGACACCCCGGTGGCGCTTCAGGACCATCAAAACAATCCCGGGAAGTTTAAGAAAGCCCGGTTATGGGTGTATGTCCGGGGTGGAACGGGACCGCCTTTGACGATGTATGATTTTTCCATGGATCGCGGCAAGAAACGGCCTCTGGATTTTCTGGAGGGCTACCGGGGGTATGTCCATGCCGACGCTTATGGGGGATATGATGAACTTTTCAAAATAGTCTGGATTCTCGAAGTCGCCTGCTGGGCGCATGCCCGAAGGAAGTTCGATGAAGCGTCGTCGTCCCGTCCAAAGGAAGCAACAGACATTCTGGCCAGGATTGCAAGGCTCTATCACGATGTGGAAACGCCAGGGAAGGTTCTGAAGCCCGAAGAACTTTATCAGTTAAGGCAGGAGAAGGCCAAACCGATTCTGGATAATATTTTTGCAACTCTGGAAAACCTCAAAGATCAGACGATTCCATCGGAACCGCTGAGAAAGGCCATTGACTACAGCCTGAATCAGAAAGCGGCGCTTTACCGGTATCTGGACAATGGCCTTCTCAAACCGGACAACAATACCGCGGAAAACGCCATGCGGCCGGTCGCCCTGGGACGAAAGAATTGGCTCTTTGTCGGCAGTGAGCGTGGCGGGCACGCGGCGGCGCTCTACATGAGTCTGATCCAATCCTGCAAAAACTGCGATGTCAATCCCTGGGAATACCTCAACGACATACTCCGCCGGATCATGGGGCATCCGGTCAATCGCCTCAGAGAACTGCTGCCCGATCAGTGGAAGCCGCTGGCTCGATAGCTGGCGATAATGTTCGCAACTGAAAAATATCCAGACAAACAAATGAACGTACCTTTATACCTTTAAATTTTCAAAGAGCAACACCGATATTTTCCGCTGGCTGTTGGAGCGTATCGCAGTTGCCAATCAGAAGCAATATGGGTGGGGAAGACGGTTACTCTGTCGTTACATCTTGAAAATAGGAAGGC
>DKEW01000056.1 GCA_002452265.1 Pelobacter sp. UBA6812
ACATCTATCCTGACACAGGGGGCGACCGTAAATTTTTTCAGAGATACAAAGAGGTCAAGGAGATTCTCGGCTCGAATCTCCCATTGCCCGAGAACCTCATCCCAGAGGAGTTACAGGCCGATGCCCCTTCCACAGTGGAGGAGATGATCCAACAGCTGAGCGAGTTGGAAAAGAGAGGGCAGGGTTGGGACGGGCTGCGCGATGCTTTTCAACCTGTTCGGGAGCTGGTTGCCCCGGAGACTGGCCTTGTTCCTGCGGAAGCATATGCGGATGTCCGCTATTCCACGGCGAGGGTTGTTTCGACTGTCAGCCTAGTTCGATCCATGCACCCATGGGCCTTCATGGCGATTGCGGGGGCGGAGCATGGGGCGCCCAAGTGGGTTCTGATGGAGCGACTGCATGGCCGGCCTGTGACCCATTTGGAAGATGTCGCGATTAAACTTCGTGAATTGCTGACAGACTTTCCGGAAGACCAGCCGATGGATAAGCAATCCTCGGAGCTGATTGACAAGTTTCTCAACCATGTTTTGGAGGCTGAAGTTTTGCTTCTTCCCCGGAAAAAACAGAGGGCGTTAGAGGAGATGAAACTTGTCCTGGGGCACTATCTCAAACAGGCGGAGCAAACTGGCGATCAAGACAGAAAGAAGATACTCAGGGCGGCTCTAGAATTACAGGAAGTTCCGGCATACGAGCAGGAGCGCCCTGACCTTGATGCTGTAGCAGAGGCATGGCTCGATCTGATCCGCGAAACATGGTATGAGAAGCTAGCCCAAAGACGGCGATTCAAACCGCTGCGTCTGCGCGATATTCGCAGAGATCTCAAAACCAATCNNGATTTCATCAGAACGAATAGTAGGTGCTTTTTCGAGAATTCCTTGCTCTCGACCCATCCATACACGGATCGTTTCCGCCATCGTTGGAGTTCCTGAAATGAGAGGCTGAACTGAGAATGCCGCCGCAGTCCGGGCAGGACACGACCGGTGCCTGTGAGGCGAGTGTCATGGCCTGTCGCCACCAGTGGTAGGAGAGCTCCAGATGTTGCCGGCCGCAGGCCAGGCAGGTGGCGGAGTGATAGGAGCCGTGCATTTCCACGACCCGGCGACTGCCGGCCATCTGGTGAAGCATGTCGATATTCTGGGTGATGACCGCCGTCAGGGAGCCGGCCTTTTCCAGTTCGGCCAGGAAGTGATGGCTGAAGGTCGGGCGAACATCCTTCACCACCTCGACGAGATCCCGCGAAAATTAGTAAAAGTCCCCGGGCGAGTGCCGGAACCAGTCGATGTCGAAAACCTTTTCCGGGTCGTAACGACGGGTCACATACAGCCCCTGGGGACCGCGAAAGTCGGGAATCCCCGCGGCGGTGGAAATCCCGGCTCCGGTCAGAGCCACGACGGATCCGGCGTCTTTGATCAACCCGGCACATTCGGCGGGGTCCAGGGTTCGGCGGTGTGGCATCATGGCGGCTCTTCTCCGGTCTTCCGAGTCAACCACGGCGGTTTGACCCCGGTGTCTCGGGACAGAATAAGCAGGGAAAGCGACAAGGAGTGTCGGATTGACGGAGCAGTCAGCAGAGGGCGGGATTGTTGATATCGACCTATCCCCGTGGATGGTTCTGAGCCGGAAATCATTTCCTTTGTGCTATCGGGGTTCACTGTTTTCTTGTCCAAACAATAGAGGGTCCAGCGGCGCGATGCACTCCGGCCCCTCGTTGGCAGGCTTGTTGACGTAGTGGGAAACCGGGTACATGGCGAGCAGATCGTTGCCGGCGGGGCGCAGGAGCGGGGCAAGCCGGTCGTGGTTTTGCTCCGCCGAGTCGAGCCAGAGATCGAAATCGCCCGGTTCCAGGATCACCGGCATCCGATCATGCAGGGCGGCCACGGTGGCGTTGGCGTTGGTGGTGAGGATGGCGCAGGATTCGAGCGTTTGCGAGCCGTCCCGGTTGCTCCAGTGCTCCCATAGACCGGCGAAGGCCAGGGGCCGACCGTCCTTGCGGTGGATGTACCAGGGCTGTTTCTGCTTGCCATCGCGCTTCCACTCGAAAAAGCCGCTGGCCGGGATCAGGCAGCGGCGGTGGCGGAAGGCGGAGCGGAAGGCCGGGGAGGTGTGGGCCGTTTCGGACCGGGCGTTTATGGTGCTGAAACCGGGGGCGGGCTCCTTCGACCAGGAAGGCACCAGACCCCAACGCAGGGAGGCGAGCTTTCGCGTTCCCTCCTCCAGCCGCACCGCCGGGATCTCCTGGGAGGGGGCGACGTTGTAGCGCGGTTCGATCTTGCCCGTCATCAGGTTGAAATAGGCGAGCAGTTCGTCGCAGCTGAGGATGATGGAAAAGCGGCCGCACATGGAAACTCTCCGGGGTGTGGGGGGGATCCATAACGAGCATAGCATGGACTTATTCGGCCTCGCCCCCCCATCCTTTGGGTTTGCGCGGAAGTGGCGAATTCGGCTATGCTGAACACTCGTTCGTCTTGATGCCCTTCAAGACAAAGGCCTTGGCATGGTGTCGGGGCCTTTCTTATTTGGGGGGGGGCAGGTTTTTCCAGTCGTGATTTTTACCGATACTCCTTCGCGTCTAGCCGGGATTTTCTGTCATCGCCCCGGTCAAGGCAGTAGGAGATATCCAGGGTATCCGGATCCTCGTAGAGCGGCCGGGAATGCCGCGTTTCAATCACCAGGTAGACTTTTTCTCCCTCTGTAGATTTCATATTTTTCGGCTTTCAGCAGCTTTGTAGTTCCGTCATCAGCATCTGTGGTGGTGACAATGATGGTCCAACAATCCGCTAGTGGATGAAAAAGCGGGTATGTCTGCGGATTCCGGTGAAAGTGGGCCAGTGGTTCTGCTTTAAACTGGGCCACCGATTCCGGGGATAAGTGGGCCACCTGTCGGAGCGAAGCGACGCTGGAGTCTTTTTGTAAATCGACTGTCAGTTTTGGTCAAGGCTGATGGCGTGTTTTCGCATCGAATTTCCTTTCAGTTCAATTTTGTAAGCGTTGTGGACAAGCCGGTCGAGAATGGCATCGGCCAGAGTCGGATCGCCAATCGCCTCGTGCCAAGCGGTGACGGGGAGTTGGCTGGTAACAATCGTCGATCTTTTTCCGTAGCGATCCTCCAGCAGTTCCAGCAGATCCCGGCGCTGCGGGTCGCTCATCGGCGTCAGGCCCCAGTCGTCCAGAATCAGCAAATCCGTCTTGGCGTAGCCGAGCATCAACTTGCCGTAGCGGCCGTCGGCTTTGGCCAGGCGCAATTCTTCGAACAGGCGTGGCAATCGCTGATAGAGGGCAGAGTAGCCTTCCAGGCAGGCTTTGTGTCCTAAAGCGCAGGCCAGATAACTTTTGCCGATCCCAGTCGGCCCGCAGATCAGCAGATTGAGGCCGCGAGCAATCCAGATGCAGGCAGCCAGGCTTATGATCAAGGCTTTGTCCAATCCCCGCGATGCCTTGAAGTCGAGATCCTCGACGCAGCAACAGTGCCTGAGCTTGGCCTTTTTCAGCCGGGTTTCCAGACGACGGTTTTCCCTTTCCGTCAGTTCCCGGTCGATCAGCAAGCCGAGTCGTTCCTCGAAGCCGAGGCAGCTTATCTCAGCCATCTGCTGCTGTTCGCCCAAAGCCTTGAGCATGCCGGTCAGGTGCAGGGTGTGCAGTTTTTCCAGTGTGGGGTGAGTCAACTTTCTTCTCTCCTAGTGGTAGTAGTGGCCGCCACGGATATTGTCATGGACAATCGGGGCAGCCATCGGCAGGGTCTGTTGCCGGGGTTGCTGATCAAGACCGGTTTTCAGAATCGACTTGACGCTTTTATAGCTGGTGGCCTGACCCTCCAAGGCCAGGTCGCAGGCCGCTTCAAGCCTTTCCGGCGTATAGGCTTTGGCCAGACTGATCAGGCCCATGGCACTGCGGAACGCCTGTTGGGCATGCTGACGGGAGGCGAGGATCGCCTCGGCCATGGTCGCCGTTCGCGGGCCGGTTTTGGCCGCCCAGCGGATCAGGCGTTGCGGAGTCCAGTCGGCATACTCCTGCTGACCTTTGGGCATGTGGTCGTGAACGGTGGTGTGACGCCCTGGCTGGAAGGACCGGACATGCGAGGCAACCCGCTTGCGCTGCACAAAACATTCGACGCTGGTCGCAGTAATACGGGCTTCAAGCTGTCGGCCCCGCAGTTGATAAGGAACCGAGTAGTAGTGGCCATCGATCTCGACATGATAATCGATCCCGGCCCGCACCTTTTTCCACTGCGAGAAGGTGTAGGCCTCCGCCGGCAACGGTTTCAGGACCGGGCGATCAAGGGTCTCGAAGACCTCTTTACGGGAGCCGGGAAGTTTCTTGAAGGGACGACTGTTCAGGTCGGTTAAGAGCACACGGATGGTGGCATTGGCGTCGGCCAGACTGAAGAAGGTCTGCTTGCGCAACCGCGCCAGAATCCAGCGTTCGACGATTTGCACACCGACTTCCGCTTTGGCCTTGTCTTTCGGCTTGCGGACCCGGGCTGGAATCACCGCCGTACCGTAATGCTCGGCCAGATCCTGATAGCTGGGATTAAGGTCCGGTTCGTATCGGCAGGGTTTGCTGACCGCACTCTTGAGATTGTCCGGGATGACAAGTTCCGGAACACCGCCCAAAAACTCAAAGGCGCGGCGGTGGGATCCAAGCCAGTCCGGCAGATTCTGGCTCAGAGTGGCTTCGGCAAAGGTGTAGCTGCTGGCGCCCAGCACCGCCACGAAGATCTGGGCCTCGGTGATCTCCCCGGTGTGCGGATCAACGATCGGCAGAGTGTGACCGGCGTAATCGACGAACAGTTTCTCGCCGGCCTTGTGGATCTGCCGCATGGAGATCTTCAGCTTGCGCGCCCACTGTCGGTAGAGTTCGCAAAAATGGCTGTAACGGTACCCCTGCGGATGTTCGCTCTGATATTCCTCCCAGAGCAGCATCAAGGTTACCCCTTTGCGTTTCAGTTCCGTGTGGAGATAAGAACAATCCGGCAGGGGTCGGTCGGAGGTCAAAACAGGAGCGGCGGGTGGAAACAGCAGGTTGTAGAGCTGCTGATCGGAAAGGTCCTCGGGCAGCGGCCAACCCAGTCCGGCCATTTTCGCCCGGTGCAGATAATCGCCGACCGTGGTACGGGATATGTTCAGACAGCGGGCAATCGGGCGTTGACCCAGCCTACTGTCGAAATGAAGACGAAGAGTTTCTCTGATTTTGCGCATGGATAACCTCGTATTTGCCAACGGTGCACCTCCTGGAAAATTAAATTCCCATGGTTGTACACCAGGTTATCCAGCGTCGCTTTCAATTCCGGCGGAAACTGGTCCACCGATTCCGTTAATCAGGAAAAAGTGGCCCAGTTTGGATCGGAATCAGTGGCCCAGATTACAGCGGAATGACTGGCCCAGTCTCCTCCGGAACGGGTGGCCCACTTTGCAACGGAATCGGTGGCCGGATGGCTCCGGAATCCGCATATGTCTGAATGTCGCTATTTTCAACACAATACTAGGAAAGAAACCGCGAGATGGATCTGCATACCGCCCAACGGGTCAAGGCCGCCATTGATGAAACCTCTCTGGCGGGTTATCTCTACCGCAAGGCGCTGGACTANNTACGCCCATATCCGGGCGACCTGGGTCTTGCTTTCGCCCGAGGAACGGCTCGAAAAAGACCGAGGCCGTACCCTCGCCCACAATGCCTTCATCGACGCCTGCAACATCCTCAGCCGCAACATGGCAAAGGCCGGGGAGGACAACGCCTGGCGCGCCCTGCTGACCGACGAGCGCAAGACCATGGGCGACTTCGCCTGCTGGCTGCATGCCCTGATCGCCATCGAGATGCGCTGAGAGCGTTTGGTGGATAGCCGACCTCTCTCTGCATTACGGAGGATTGGCATGTGACGCATTTCCCCCGTTGATGAACGGAAATCCAGCCTCTCATATCCTCATTCAGGCGCTTTTCGAAGGGAGTGCGTATGAGATTTGGCTTGGCTCCTGCATTCTCGTTCGGCTTAGGCTGAAAGGCGATGAAAAGCTGATAGCTTATCCCGGGGGGGGGTGAAGATGGTGTTGAAGAAAACTCTATGAAAATTAGATGTTTAATTCCTGCCGGCATTGCTTTTTAGCATGTCCGGCAATTTTATTTTCAACCTGGTGTTTTGACCACGTTGTCGAAGTTTTGACGGACTGCGTGAGTGAGAACCGATGCCGATACCGGCTCTTCCCGGTAGTGTCCGATCATTCGTGGATGCTATGACCGATGAGACATTCACGGGAAGCCATGGTCGTTTGACCGACAATGTTGCCACCTTGGCATTGTGGAAGCGGGCCGGTTACCCTGACCGTGTTTATCGTCCGAAATAACCACATTCAATGAGTCGTTGATGAAAACCTATCTTGTCGCTGTCTGTGGTTGGTCCCCTCAGGTCATCACCGAAACCCTCTATGCTCTGCATCAGCAAGGGGTGACGGTGGATGCCATTCGTATTCTGACGACCCGGGGTGGGAAGGATGCCTGCATCGGCCAGTTGCTCCGCGCCGAGGATGGCGAGTATTACCGCTATCTCGAAGAATACGGTCATGACCCCGCAAAAATCGATTTCTCGGCGCGGCACATTATCGCGGTGCTGCACGAGGATGGCACGGAAATCCAGGAAATCGATACCGAGGAGGAGAATGAGCGTTTTCTGCAACTCTGTATGGAGCAAACCTTCGCGCTGACCAGTCAGCCGGATACCCGCGTATTGTTTTCCATCGCCGGTGGGCGAAGAACGATGGGGACATGTCTGTCGTTGGCCGCCCAGTGTTACGCCCGCCCTCAGGATCGAATCTACCAGGTACTGCTGACCCCGGCCATGTTCGAGAGCTGCCGGGATTTTTTCTATCCCCCCAAAGAAGCCAGGCTGGTCGAGGTTCGTACCCACGATGGTCTGCCCTGTCAGGTATCCACCGAAGAAGCGCAGGTTGTCCTGGTTCCCTTACCCTTTTTCCCGCTGCGCGGGCATTTGACCACGCGGATGTTACAGCACCCGGAAACGCCATCGTCCCTGATGCTTTCGCTGATTCGGGAAACCAGGCATGAATTGACGATCGATCTGGTGCAACGCAAGCTGGCTTGGAAGGATGTCGAGCTCGACATGGGGGCCGCCAAGCTCGCCTTGTATGCTTTCCTCGCCCAGGTGAAAAAGGAAGCGAAATGCACAAGAAACAGCTGTCAGGAATGCGAAGCCTGCTATCTCTCCTTCGAGCAGATCAGTGAACGGCAAGCGGAGCTGACCCGGATCTACCAGCGGATGACCACCAGGGAACTGGGGGACAGCGGTATCGTCAATCTCGAAGCAACCGAATTCAACTCCTATCGTTCGAAAATCAACCGGGAGATCGCCTTCCGGTTTGGTGAGTACGAAAGCCGCAAATTGAAAATCGAAAGCCATGGCCAGCGCTTGGCGCTGAAATTCGGCATCCGTCTGAACAAAAAACGGATACGGATCATTTTTTGAGGGAGGCGGAGGCCGTTTTGCAGATATCCACCCACCTGTTTCTGGTTCACGATGAACTGATTCCGAACATCACACCCGCCTTGGATCCCCGGTTTCGCCCGTCCGAAGTCTGCCTGCTGGTGGCGCCGCAAATGCTCGATGAAGCCGGAAGACTCCGGCGCCTGCTGCGCGACAGCGGCATTCGCGTGAGCGAATGGGCACTTTCCGATCCCTGGGATATCGACCATGTTCGCGAGCGCGTTCGCGCTTTTGTTGTCGGCCGCGAAGACCGGGATATCGCCCTCAACGCCACCGGCGGCACCCGGCCGATGGGGCTGGCCGCTTACGAGGTGTTTCGGGAAATCGACCGTCCGGTTTACTACATTCATCCCGAGAGCGATCAGGTCGTTTGGTTGCACCCGCATGCGCGGGAGCCTTTCGATCTGGCCGACCGCATCCGGCTTCCCGCCTTTCTGTCCGCCCACGATCTGCGCCTTGTCAGTGTGGTCAAGCAAGGTATCGCCGAGCGGCTGCGCGATCTGACCTCCACCCTGGTTGGGAAAGCCGATGTCCTCGCCGGTTCCCTGTCGATACTGAACTGGTACGCCTCGATGACCAGCAATTCCGGCAAATTTGTCTCGCCCCCGGTCAAGACCTCGCATCTGCGGGATGCGAAAGTGGCCGAGATGATCCAATTGTTTTCCAGCCATGGCCTGCTGGAAGTCGATGCGCGGCAACGGTTGGTTTTCAAGGATGAGGCGGCGCGGTTTTATGTTAACGGCGGCTGGCTGGAAGAACATGTTTTCGCCGTGATTCGGCAACTGCGTCAGGAGCTTCCGACCATTCAGGATGTGGGCCGGAGCCTGATCGTTGAGTGGGACGACCAGGGTAGCCCGGTCAAGAATGAAATCGACGTGGCCTTCCTGGCCAATAACCGGCTCTATCTCATTGAATGCAAAACCAAACGCTTCGATGGCGGCGGATCACCGGAGGCCGACGCGGCATCTACCCTGTACAAGCTCGATACCCTGCGCAGTCATTTCGGCGGCGATGAAGCTCGGGCCATGCTGGTGAGTTACAGGACTCTTGGAGAGTCGATTCGGATGCGGGCTGATGAAATTGGTATTCAACTCTGCTTTGGACAGTCTTTATCCCAATTGTCTAATCACTTCAAAGCTTGGAGCAGCTCTAGTATTTGAATTTATGAATATTGAGTAAAGGAGAATTGAAAGTGGATAGACAATTAATTTTTAGAGAATTTCTTCCAATAAATAGAAATATTCGAAAGTTTGCAGACCGTGTATGGATCCATCCTAAGGGGAAAACCGTTGTACTATTAGATGGGGTGTCTGGGTGTGCTGACCCTGTTGGAGCAGCTGAGACATGTATCAGTTATTTGACTCAATTAGACTCAGAATTAGATCTTGTTGAACCCAGACAATTGTTGTTGGATTTGCATAACAATATCATTTCCAATTTAGGGCAAATGTCAGTTGCTGCCTGTGTTCATTTTGAAAATGACCACGTCTGTTGTTCTTGGGTTGGAAATCCAAGGCTTTACCTCACTACAGACAAAAGCATCGAGTCGTTGTTGGGGGATCCCTTGAGTCAACCAACTCAAGTTTTGGGAATGGAAGGCGTAATTGACCCAATGACCAAAACTTTTGTCATACCTTCCGGAGGAATTTGTCTGTTGACCTCCGATGGGTTAGGGCATGAGGCGCTGCTGAAAAAGAAGTCGGAAATTCAAAATGCGCATAAAAATCGAGATTGGTATGACATAGGTGAAGAGACTGCTATCGATGAAGATTGGTCTCTTGTCGTTTTCCCAATTGAACAGAGTTTTAATTTTGAAAAAAGTTGCTGGCCATATAACCCTTTTGTTGGGCACCAAGAAGACTGTGAGCATGAAAAAAAAGGGTTAGCTCAACTTGCTGACGTCTTGTTCTCTCAAGCTGATTTTGATGGGTTTCGCATTGTTGGTGGTACACGGTTTGCGAGATCCAATTCATCGAGGTTGCTGGATGGCATTTTGGTTTGTCCCTGGGGGGTAGTATGCCTAGAACTGAAGGACCATGATGGACAGGTTCTACTCCCATTATCACAGGGGAGAGAAATGGTTGTTTACGATGGGCCAACTCATCATGTGGAGACAAATCCAGTAACAAAATTAACAGAAGCTTTACGTCCTTTTTCAAACTTTGATTTTGGCTGTGATGTTCGCACAGAAATTCGGAATATTGGTGCTGTTATTTTTACCCATCCAGAAGCACAAGTCCTTTGCATGTCCCATGATGGGTCTGCCCAGTCACCACCTCTCACCACGGCCGAAGTCATCGTGACAAAACCATCTGATTTCCCTCAGGTACTGAAACAATATGTTAAAAAATTTGTTGGTAAACGGAGCAATCCACCGCTAGATATTGAACAGATTGAAACAATATGTAAAAAATTAGGTGGCTTAACTATTCCGAACCTGGAAACTTCTTCCAGTCGAAGAAAGGTCGGAAAATTTATTCTTGCAACTGAACCAAACAAAGACGAATCAACCAGCTATTACGATGTTTTTGAAGGGACGTTTTGTAATCGAGACAAAAAAGTTTGGGTTAAAAAGTTTCCTCGAGTTCAATTGGCACGAGGAAAACAGAGTCAAGTTGAAGAAAGTCGTTTACGCGAAATTGAAGCACTTCTTCAGTTCTCAAGTGAAGGAGCCATTCAAAAATATTTAGGTCATGTTACTGAAGAAGATGGATTGTTCGTTGCCCTGGAATATATAGACGGACCGAGATTGGATGAGTGGTTGGCGAGTAATCCTACTCGTGAAGAACGTTTAAATATTCTCAGGCAGATAACAAAAATACTTGGCCTTTTGGAGCAGGAACAAATCGTTCATCGTGGGTTGTCGCCTCGTTCCATTCGAATCAGGGCCACAAATGGCCAAGTGGTTCTTGTAAATTTTGAGCTTTGTCAAATGGATGTTGTTGCAACTTTGCCACTCAGCGGGCGGCGTCTTTTTGATCTTCAATATGTGGCTAAGGAAGTTCATGCACTAGGGCGCCATATAACGTCGTCAGCCGATATTTATAGTTTTGGCAAGATAGCTTGCCTAGTGCTTTCAGGGGAATTACCTTTTCGAACCTTCGAGGAGCAACCTATGGTGGCCAAAAAAACGGGTTTTTGGGAGAAGGTCAGTATTCAGTGCGGATTGACGGAGGAGCAAGGAGTGGCGTTGAGTAGGATATTATCCATAAATCCTGACCGTCGGCCATCAGTTCGGGAAATCATCTCTATGCTGGAGGAGTGGCGATGAAGTTCACGGCTCTGAAAAGGCTCGTCGCTGTTTCAAGTGGGTA
>DKEW01000032.1 GCA_002452265.1 Pelobacter sp. UBA6812
CCACCTGCCATATGCCGGATGTGCTCGAAATGCCTTATCGTCCCGGGGTCTACGACGGTTTCGACGCCGGTGAAAAAGCCTGTACCTATCGTCTGGGAGGGCCTTCGTGCCTGGCCGGAGACGTGATCGGTGACTGGTCTTTCGATCAGCCCCTTTACCCCGGAAAACGGTTGGCGTTTCTTGACATGTCGCATTACACCATGGTCAAGACCACCACCTTTAACGGTATTCAGCACCCGCATATCTGCACCTTTGAGCCGGATACGGAGGAATTAACGATCGTGCGCAGCTTTGGCTACGAGGATTTTAAAAATCGTCTGGCCTGATATGCGGTCGGTGATTCGATATTTTTTTGCGGAATGGTACCAAACCCTTCCGAGACACCAATCAATAACCCAACGGGTGACGCCTATGAAACGCTGGTCGATCAAGGACTCCGCCAAAATCTACAACCTGCCGAACTGGGGGGACGATTTCTTCTCCATCAACAAGAAGGGGAATATGTGTGTCCACCCCTCGCCGAGTTCCAAATACTCCATCGACCTGCGGGCACTGGTGGACGACCTGATCAAGCGCAATATCAAACCGCCGATCCTGTTGCGCTTCATGGACGTCCTGCAGGGACGTATTGCCGGCATCAATCGCGCATTTAAAAACGCCATTACCGAGTACGATTATCCGGCCAACTACCAGACCTTTTTTCCCATCAAGGTCAACCAGCAACGCCAGGTGGTCGAGGCGATCGCTCATTTCGGCAAAAAGCATAATATGGGCCTGGAGGTCGGTTCCAAACCGGAACTGGTGGCGGCCATCTCTTTTGCTACCGGCGAGAATATTCCGATCATCTGCAACGGCTACAAGGACAACGATTTTATCGAAATGGTCCTCTACGCCACCCGCATCGGCTACGACATTACCATCGTCGTCGAAAAACTGTTCGAGCTGGAAAAAGTCATTTCCCTGTCCAGACAGGCGGGCATCGTGCCCAAGCTCGGCATCCGGGTCAAACTCTCCTCCAAGGGTACCGGCAAGTGGGCGACCTCTGGCGGCGATGACGCCAAGTTCGGTCTCAAAATTTCGGAACTGCTGGCGGCCGTAGAGATCCTTAAAGAACATGACATGCTCGACACGCTCAAGCTGCTGCACTTTCATATAGGCAGCCAGATCACCAAAATCGACAAGATCAAAAATGCCCTTATCGAAGGTACGCGCATTTACGTTGAAATGCGCAAGATGGGTGTCGATCTGGAATTCCTCGATATCGGCGGTGGCATGGGGGTCGATTATGACGGCTCCAAATCGAGTGATTTTTCCAGCGCCAACTACACCATCGACGAATATGCCAACGACGTGGTCTACCAGGTGAAGAATATTTGCGACGAGGCCGGGGTTGCCTGCCCGAATATCATCTCCGAATCGGGACGTGCCACCGTCGCCCATTACTCGGTGCTGGTCACCAATATTCTTAACACCAATACTCAGAACGCCCTGCCCGACTTCGACCAGGTTCTGGAAAGTACCGAAAACCTTTCGCCGACGGTAAAAAAACTGGTCGATATCTATCAGAGTCTCGATCGCCATTCGTTGCGCGTCGACTACCACGATACTATCCAGTTGATTCAGGAAGCGGTCAGTCTGTTCAACCTCGGGTACCTGAACCTGCAGGACAGGGCCCTGGCGGAATGGCTGTGCAGCAAGATTTTTATCAAGATTACCAGCATTGTGGAACGCCTCAAAACGGTTCCCGACGAGTTGCAGGAGTTCAACCTGAGCCTGCGCCAGACTTATTTTGCAAATTTCTCGCTGTTTCAGTCGCTGCCCGACTCCTGGGCCATCGATCAGCTGTTTCCTATCGTGCCGATCCAGCGACTCCAGCAAAAACCGGAGGTCATGGCCTCCATCGCCGACATCACCTGCGATTCCGACGGCGAGATCACAAGTTTCGTTGGTGAAAACGGCCGTACCGAATTTTTGCCCATTCATAAAATCGAAGCCGGCGAAGACTATTATATAGGCTTTTTCCTGATCGGTGCCTATCAGGAGATCCTCGGTGATCTGCACAACCTGTTCGGCGACANNTGATCAACGGTGACGCCACCTGGGAAAGCCTCAAATACGTACAGTACAAGGGCCCGGAAATTCTCAAGCACGTCCGCGACACCCTGGAGAAAGGCGTCGCATCGCGCAAAATCTCCTTTGAGGAAACCAGCCATTTCCTGGAACTGCTTGACAAGGCGCTGGTGTCCTACACCTACCTGGGCAGCATCTGACCCCAAATATATGACAAAGCCCCGCCCGTGCATGCACGGACGGGGCTTTGTCTTTACCCCGTCCTTTGTCATTCGTCCTGTCCCCCGCCCCCCACAACGCGAAGTCACAAATGACAAGTGACCAAGGACAAATAGCCAGTCTGTTCTAAATTGAGCTATTTACTTGTGTACCCTTCACAACCTCATACAAACACGGTTTTTTTTTATAACCTGGTCAATACCTATTTTGCACAAGGATTAACCACCATCCTCAAAAAGGCAGCAATTCCTCCCCTCACTACACGTCAAAAGCCGCTATTTTAGGCAATTCAACATTGGCACGCCCCCTGCAACAAGGATAACCGAAAGCACATGACACAATGGCGTGTCCGGCTTACGGCAACGATGCCCACGACGACAGAAGATTCCCTGTCATCGTGGGTTTTTTATTTTTCAGGACATTAACAGGCTATTAAGCGGGACGGTCTATCCGACGTCCAAGGGTTACGCCGGCAGTCATACCCGCCCCGCATCTGCCACAACCCAAACTGAATGGAGGCTCCACCATGGCAAAGAAACTTAGACAACTCGCAATCTACGGCAAGGGCGGCATCGGTAAATCTACTACCACCCAGAACACTGTTGCCGGCCTGGCATCCCTGGGCAAGAAAATCATGATCGTCGGTTGTGACCCCAAGGCCGACTCCACTCGCCTGATGCTGCACGCCAAAGCTCAGGATACCGTCATGGACAAAGTTCGTGAGCTCGGCACCGTTGAGGACCTCGAACTGGACGACGTACTTAGAGTCGGTTACGCAGGCGTAAAATGTGTTGAATCCGGTGGCCCTGAGCCGGGCGTTGGTTGTGCCGGCCGCGGTGTTATCACCGCCATCAACTTCCTGGAAG
>DKEW01000065.1 GCA_002452265.1 Pelobacter sp. UBA6812
GTACTCCGAGCACTTCGGCAATTTTAGTTTGCGAATGTCCTGCTTTCTTGAGAGCGTAAATCTGGTATCTTTGCTCTCGGGCAAGCTGTGTGTAGCGTCTCATCTGTGCTCCTTTGACCGGCCAGTCTAAGTGGCACAGATGCTACCGCAGCTTGCTCATTTAAACCAACCGTGCAAAGTTGCACTTACGAATTGAATCTAGGTAAGGATAATCAAGGCTTTCCAGTTTTGCCGTAATTGCGAGGTTTAGATCTTCCAAAAAAGATTAAAGTCTATAAAATCAGTTACCTAGAAATAAATAGCCAAACAATATAAAAATTATCTTGCAATAAAAAAAAGACTCGTATAAAACTCTTAGCAAGGACGCCCTTTGTCCTGCTTTTGTTCCCCCCCCCAAGCATAGAATTACAGTCTGCTGTCTCCGAGCCTGACAACCTAAAAGGATAACCCTCAAGGAAGTCAGGCCAGCAGGGTTTCGTTGGAAACGGCGGAGCCTCCCCTTCGGAAAGGAGATTCGTTGACTACGCGTAACCTCATCGGAGGAAGGGAGAAAATACATGTTAGGTGGGTATTGGCAGAAAATCGCTGTAATCGATTTGACCACGGAAAAGGTGGATTACATCAAGCCCAGTGAAGACGATCTTAAAAAATTCATAGGCGGGAGCGGCTTGGGTGCCAAGCTTCTGTATGAAAACACTAAGCCAGGCATTGACCCTCTGGGCCCGGAAAATGTCCTGATCTGCATGACTGGTCCTTATGTTGGGACCAAGGTAGCTCAATCGGGTCGTTGGGAGCTGATCACAAAGGGGCCCCTGACCGGGGTTTACCTTGAGGCTGACTGCGGTGGTAAATGGGGTGCAACCCTCAAGTCCTGCGGCCTTGACGGCCTGATGGTTAAGGGCAAGGCCAAACAGCCGGTTTATATCACCATCGAAGACGACAAGATCGAGATTAAAAAAGCCGACCATCTGTGGGGTAAAGGTACCTTTGAAACCGACGAAATTCTCAAAGAGGAGTTGGGCAGAGGTTCTCAGGCAATCTCTATCGGTCAGGCCGGAGAAAAATTGGTTAAATTTGCTTCAATCATGACTGATGGTCGCGAAGGCCGTGCGGCAGGCCGTGGTGGTGGCGGTGCTGTTATGGGCTCGAAAAATCTTAAAGCGATTGCCTGTAAAGGCACCAAGAAAGTCGCCATCGCCAGACCGGAACCCTATGAAGAACTGGTCAAGGATATCCGCGCCAAGACACTGGAGGTTCATGACGGACCGCTTGGCGAATATGGCACCTCCTGCGCTGTACAGATCTTCAATGATTGCGGCGATTTGCCGATCAAAAACTGGCTGTGGGGTAGCTGGGACAAGGCCAGCAAGGTTTCCGGCCAGGAGTTGGCCAAAACCGTCCTCAAAAAACGCTACCATTGCGGCGGATGTTTGATCGGGTGTGGCCGTACCGTAGAGATCCCCGCGGGGGCATTCCAAATGAAGGAGGGTGGCGGTCCCGAGTACGAAACCCTTGGCTTGCTTGGCTCCAACTGCCTGGTTGACGATGTTGAAGCTATCTGCAAGGGTAACGAATTGTGCAACGATTACGGCGTTGACACCATCGAAGCCGCCGGGATCATCTCCTTCCTTATGGAGGCCTGGGAACATGGCATGATCGACAAGGACGATACCGACGGTCTGGAGATGACCTGGGGTAACGGCCTCGCCATGTGCGAGATGCTAAAGAAACTCTGTTTGCGCGAAGGTATCGGCGAGCCTTGCTCCCAGGGCATCTTGGAAGCTGTCAAGCGCGTCGGTCCGGCCAGCGAAGAATTTGCCATTCATACCAAGGGGATGCTTTTCCCCGCCCATGACCCCCGTGGTCGCGGCGGTCTAGGGGTTGCTTACGCAACTTCCAACCGCGGTGCCTGTCATATGCAGGCCTACAATCAGGACTTTGAGGGCGAAGGTTGCTTCAATATCGCCGACCTGGGCTACGATGCGCCGATGCCCCCCTACACCAACGAAGGCAAAGGCAAGTTCGTCGCTGACCAGCAGCATTTCATGAGTATGATGGATTCGCTGAAACTCTGCAAATTCTCCGTCTTCGGCGGCATGACCGTCGGTCCCATGACCCAGTTCCTCAACCACATCACTGGTTGGGATTTCACCAACGAACAGTGGATCGAATGCGGCGAGCGGATTTTCAACCTGAAACGTCTGTTCAATACCCGCGAAGGCATCAGCCGTAAAGACGATACCCTGCCGGCTCGTATCCTCTCCAGCCCTCGCCAGGGTGGTTCTGGCGACTATGTGCCTGACTTGGGCTTTATGTTGCGCGACTACTATCGCGCTCGCGGCTGGGACGAGTGGGGTATCCCCACGCCGGAAACCCTTGAGCGACTCGGCCTGGATGGCTATGAGTACCGTAAGGGCAAGCGCACGACGGAAAACCAGCGGTAATTAAAACTGCCAGGAGAAATCTGGCTGACAGGAGTAAGGGCCGGTTCGTCTTATCTCATCAAGTGATGCTGCGAACCGGCCTCTGGTGCACGTCCGGATTTCATTGTATTCAAGGGAGATATACATGTCGATGGTGGTATTAAAAACCGACAGAATTCCCGATGGTGAGACGGTTACGCTATTGGCCTTGCTGCGCTTAAATGATCTCAGTCCTGCTACTGTCATGGTTCGGGTGGAAGGCAAGGTTATCCAAAAACAGGATTTTGATAACCTTGCAATTTCCAGAGGGACAATTGTTAAAGCCTATCCGTTTGTTGGCGGGGGGTAAGTGCTCAAGGCGAGCAGCATGCCGATAACCAACGGCAGCGAAAACTATTGATCGATGCCATTGGGAGGATGACAAGGCAACTTGGAACTTCCAAGCAGCCCTCACCCCTGCATGGTGGGGGCTGTACGGTCCCTTCAGCCAGTGGCAACGGTTGGCGTGTGGGATTTCACATCTTTAAAGAGCAAGGGGAGGATTTCCGCGAGATTTCATGCCCCCTTGTCTCCTTGGCGGAGGCACGACCCAATGCGTGTCTTCGCCATTTTTTATAAAGCCCTTTTTTGCACAAAGGGTTGTAGAATTCGAAGGCGGATTCAACTAGCAAGTGCAACGGAATCCTGACTGAAGAATACCTCGTTCGGGGTTCGATAACCAAGGCACTTTC
>DKEW01000021.1 GCA_002452265.1 Pelobacter sp. UBA6812
ACGGCGGATGCACGCAGATGACTTCAAAAACCCGTTAAATCTGATTGTTATCCAGCTGTTTCCGTGGCATCCGTGTTCCATTTCCTTGACTTGGAATCAAACTCTATCAACCGCAGATTTACGCAGATTGCCGCAGATAAAACCCGGGATAAACATCTTGTTAATACTGCTTTTATCCGAAGTTATCTGTGCTTAAACAAGCCTTAGAGGTTTGGGATTAAATCCGTTGCTGACCCAGAACCTGAGAGCTAGTCTTCCTTAAAGTTCCTCCGCATCGCGCCCGAGATCCAGGTTTTCCATAATACCCTTCATATTTTCTCTCTTCATTAATGACAGAACCAAAGCTGCTGGTAATATTTTAATACAAACTCAAGTAGTGGATATTTTTGCTCTTCGTGGCAGACCCGTATCCCGGATCATCTGTTGCTGCGAATGCCGAGTAACAGGTTCCGCCGCTCTTTCATAGTCTATCCATCGCCGTTTCAGGACAGGTACCGGTTCGTTTCCATGCATTCAGGAGGTATTTATGGTCTTGGTCTTTAAAAAGGTTTCGTGGTTGGGATTGCTTGCGGTCATTGTTCTCCTGTCTGTGTGGTATGCACCGGCTTTTGCCGCGCATCCTTTCCTTTTGCGGGATCATCCCGGGGTCAATTTGGTTTCTCCCGGCCAATGCGAGATCTCTCTGGAATATCTCGTCATGAATAACGCCGCGGATATTTTTGGTTTTCGGAATGAGGAAATCAAAACGGTCGATCCAAATTTGCGCTCGGCGTCTCTGGGGGATCTGCATGGTGCACGTTTGCTCGTCAACTACGGTCTCTTTTCGCGAACCACCTTGCACGGCGAATACACTTATCGCGACGTTGATCTGAACGTTACCGATTTTCAGGTCCATTCCCTGGAGTTTACCCTCCGGCAGGGATTGGCGGGATACGGGGCCGAAGGGTGGCCGATGGTTGCGCTGGATGCCGGAGTGCGCATGAACTTCGGCGAGGATATCGACTTCGACAGCGTGAACCGCATCAATTCGGTGTTGCGCCTGGTCAATCCGAACTTTTCCGTTAGCGATACGGGCGACTCCCTCGTTTTCAGCGACGGAACCAATCTGCTTCCGGTCAGTAAAGCCGGGCGCGATCCCCTGGCGGCTTCGATCGAGGACATGGAGGACCTGACCTGGTTTGTCCGCCTGACCATCGGGGAGCCCTTCGGACCCGTCCTGCCTAACCTGTTCGCCGAATTCGGCCACACGGACGTTGACAGCCGGGTCAACAGCAATGTTGAACAATATATCCCCGGTTCCACCGTCCCCGCCGTTGATGACTTGCCTTTGAGTCTTGATAGGTCAGAAAACTACTGGAAGGTCGGGGCGAACCTCCATTTTAACCTGCCTTTTGATTTCCAGGGTTATTTTGAATACCACTATGTGCGCATGGATAGGGACAATTCCCTTGATTTCATTGATTACAACCATGTATTTCGGGGCAATTTGGCCTATTTTTTGACCGATCACCTTGCCATCAATCTCGGCGCTACTTATTACAGTCGTCAATTTAACGGGGTAATTCCCTTTCTTTACAATGAATATACGCAGTCAGGATTTGACCATGATTACGGTGTGGTACACGTGGGTCTGAGCGGAACATTCGGAGGATAAGGGCGGCATCGACGAAGTCGCTATACGGAGGGATCGGTGAATAAGGATTGCCGGTTAGCTTAAAAATATTTACTTAATGTTTTGTGTCTGATATTTTGTCCCCGTGGTTATTTAATCCACGGTAAGAAAAGACAGATATTTAAGCAGATTAAAACCATAAATTGTTGGATGTTTCGAAGAGAAATGTCGCACAGGCGTGAGGAACTGTCCTCTCCTGTGCGATTTTTCTATTAAAAAACTCATTAATTATAAATGTTTTTACAGTCAAGCGATACGATCACTTAACATGAACTTCAACCTTATTCATCATGGCGCTTCCGACGGTGTAACCGGCTCCTGCCACGAACTGCGTCTGGCGGAGGGGCCGAGTATCCTTATCGATTGCGGGATGTTCCAGGGCGGGGAGTGTTCTTCCGGCGGGGCAAGTGAGGAATATCCGGAGATCGAGTTTTCCGTTGCGCATATCAAGGCGTTGGTAGTGACCCATGTGCACCTTGATCATGTCGGGAGGATTCCTTATTTGCTCGCGGCTGGATTTGAGGGGCCGATCTATTGCAGTGAACCTTCGGCGGTATTGTTGCCGCTGGTGTTGGAAGATGCGATCAAGGTTGGGGTAACGCGGGACCCCCGGTTGTTGGACAACTTCCTGACACGGCTTACGGCGCTGATATCGCCGGTACCGTATGGCAATTGGCAAAGTGTTGACACCGGTACGGCGGTGCAACTGTCCATCAAGCTGCAACCTGCAGGTCATATACTCGGATCGGCATACGTAGAATGTAAAATACGAGATGAACATCGTCATTTGTCCTCTGTCCCTTGTCCTTTGGGAAAAACAAAGGACCAGTCACTAACCACTAATCACCAATCACGGGTCTGCTTTTCCGGCGATCTCGGCGCTCCCTATGCGCCGCTGCTGCCGGCTCCGCGTTCGCCATGGCGGGCGGATATGCTGGTGCTGGAGAGTACTTACGGGGATCGTTTACATGAGGGTAGACGTTCGCGTCGTACCCGGTTGCAGGGTATTATCGAGGCCGCGCTTAAGAATAGGGGCGTGGTGCTGGTGCCGGCTTTCAGTATCGGTCGTACCCAGGAATTACTCTACGAACTCGAAGATATCATCTACCGCAATCATGCCCGTTTTGCTGCTGCCGGATTACCCTGGGAGGACCTGGAAATCATCGTTGATTCACCGTTGGCCAACCGTTTTACCGAAGTTTATCGAGAACTAGGGGCTTTTTGGGACCGGGAGGCTCGTCGACGTGTAAGGGCGGGGCGCCACCCTCTGGCTTTTGAACAGTTGACCACTATCGATGAGCATGAGGATCACCTGGCGGCCGTCGATTATTTAAAGCGCAAGGCTCGGCCTTGTATTGTCATCGCTGCCTCTGGAATGTGTAGCGGCGGACGGATCGTCAACTATTTAAAGGCACTTCTGGGTGATACCCGCACCGACGTTGTGTTTGTCGGATACCAGGCCATGGGCACGCCTGGCCGTGATATTCAGCAATACGGGCCTGGCGGTGGCTATGTGATACTCGATGGCCAGCGTTACGATATCCGCGCCCGGATACATACCCTCACGGGGTATTCGGCCCATGCCGACCAGCGCAACCTTGTCGACTTTGTGCGCCGCATGCGCTACCTGCCCAAAGAGGTACGGCTTGTGCATGGGGAAGTAAAAGCGCGGCAGGTATTGGCCACTGCGTTGCGTGATGCGTTGGGTGAAAGTATTCTGGTTCGGGATTAGATGGGCGATAATCGGCCATCATGGAATGAGAAATGGTCACTGCTTATTTTCATGTTTTTGTCTTATGGGGCATGTCCGGTCAATAGTGTGGCACCGGGTGTGGCGCATTTGAGGTTCCTGAAAACTTCCCCGTTATATATGCAGAATTGAGGCTGTTAGCCGCAGATAACCTTGGGTAACGGCGTATAAAAGCCGGATCAAAGGCAATAGAACGCGGATGACGCGGAAACGGCAGGATAACTATCTGATTTAACCCAAAGTCATAGTTTTCTTGGGTTGATCCGTGTAAATCCATGTGCATCCGCTTTTATCTGCGTTCGGCATACAGATCTTGGTTCAAGGTCAAAGGCCATTGAACACAGATAACATCGGATAACGGCGGATAAAAACCAAAATGAGGATCTAATTCA
>DKEW01000052.1:0-1494 GCA_002452265.1 Pelobacter sp. UBA6812
AGACAGGATTAACCGCACAGGGCACCAGACTCCTATCGAGCACCTCAAAAGAAACAAACTCTTGAAATTGCAACAATAATTCCCCCTAAAATATCCACCACTTCACCTCGCGCCAACGACTCCATCAGCAGCCATCCCCGGCACCCCCCATAGGACAGGAGCTGTTTCCGGCCTTGCCATACCACAGAACTCATCATTTTTGTTATACTCTATGGGTGCAAATAATTTTTATGTACTCTGAGTGTTTATTTAAAAACTAATAAATACGATGACATGGCATCATTTCACGCCAGCTTAAAAAAACTTTCTTGGNNTTTTCAGTATTCAATTAGTTTATAATACCTAAACATTGTTGTTGACAAAGTCCAAAAAAACCCTATTATCAGCGCCGGATTTCACCCTTAGCCAGGCATACCCTCTAACCACGGAGCGCGGTTTGAACATCGGGGAAAAACTCAAGCGACTCAGGATGATCAACTCGCTTACCCAGGAAGAACTCGGCAACCGTGCCGATTTGACCAAGGGGTATATCTCCCAACTGGAAAACGATACGGCGTGCCCTTCCATCGCGACTCTCAAAGACATTCTTGATGTGTTCGGCGTAAGCATGCAGGAGTTCTTCACTGACCCGGTCGATACGGAGGTTGTGTTCGGTGCGGATGCCCGCGTCCAATCCACCAACGATGGAGATGCGGTCAAAGTGGAACTGCTGGTGCCCGGCGCTCAGAACCGCGAGATGGATCCGGCTCTGGTCACCCTGGAACCCGACGCCGAGATGGATGAACAGGATTTTCACGAAGGTGAAGAATTTGGCTATGTCCTGCTCGGACGCATTCAGGTCCGTCTGGATGACAAAGTGTACACGGTGAAAAAGAACGAATGTTTTTTCTTTACCTCGGATAGACGGCATATGGTCAAAAATATCGGCAAGGGGCCGGCCAAGATTTTATGGGTGGTAACCCCTCCCACGTTTGATTACAGGGGTAAATAATTGAAACGGGGCTTTGGTTTCTAAAACCCCACGGACAACCAATCAACCTATGGCAACATCCTGAGTACTGTATGGTTTCGGTCGCATGATCCGAAGGGGCTCCAGACTTCAGGCTACTAACCTAAAAAGGATTACAACCATGAGCAAGGTTCTGATTATTGGTGCAGGTGGCGTAGGCCGTGTCGTGGTACACAAGTGCGCCCAGGCTAAAGACGTGTTCAGCGCAATCACGCTGGCTTCCCGGACCAAGTCCAAATGCGACGCCATTGCCGCCGAGATCCCCCATTTCCCCATCAAAACCGCGCAGGTGGATGCGGACAATGTCCCGGAACTGGTAGCCCTGATCAAGCAGGAAAAGCCCCAGCTGGTGCTCAATGTGGCTCTGCCCTACCAGGATCTGACCATCATGGACGCATGCCTGGAAACGGGGGTCGATTATCTCGACACAGCCAACTACGAGCCCCTCGATACTGCCAAATTCGAGTACAGCTGGCAGTGGGCCT
>DKEW01000052.1:1512-1684 GCA_002452265.1 Pelobacter sp. UBA6812
GTGACCAACGTCTACACCGCTCTGGCAGCCAAAAAATATCTGGATGAGATTCACGAAATCGACATCATCGACGCCAATGCCGGTAGCCACGGCCAACCTTTCGCGACCAACTTCAATCCGGAAATCAATATCCGCGAGGTCACCGCTCCCTGCCGTCACTGGGAAAACGGCC
>DKEW01000052.1:1785-3183 GCA_002452265.1 Pelobacter sp. UBA6812
CTTTTCCGACAACTACCTCAAGCATTTGGAGGTATTGCAGAATGTAGGCATGACCCGCATCGACGAAGTCGAATACCAGGGGCAGAAGATCGTACCCCTGCAATTTCTGAAAGCCGTATTGCCCGACCCCGGCAGCCTCGGTCCGCTGACCAAGGGCCGCACCTGTATCGGCGTCATTGCCCGTGGCATCAAGGATGGCAAGCGCAAGCAGGTGTACATCTACAACATCTGCGACCATGAGGNNAGCTACACCACCGGCGTACCGGCGGCAGTAGGGGCCATGATGATGCTGACCGGCAAGTGGCGCGGAGAAGGGGTCTTTAACATGGAGCAGTTCGACCCCGAACTGTTCCTGGACGTACTCGGCCCGATGGGCCTGCCGACGGTGGTCATCGACGGCGGCGATTGGCCGGAGCTTTAAATCAGCTGTAAGCTGCAAGCTGTAAGCTATACACAAAAGTTGTACTGGCCGAAGATCCATAACATGTGCTATGGGTCTTCGGCCTTCGATCTGCCCTGATACACCCTGCTGAAACGAGGCCATTGTGATCGGTATCGATATTCCCAAAATTCTTGAGCTTGCACCGTCCCCGGCATACGTGGTCGACCTTGGGCGGCTGCGTCACAACCTGGAGATTCTCGACCAGGTGCAAAAACGCAGCGGTGCCAAGATCCTGATGGCCCTCAAAGCTTTCGCCATGTGGAAGGTCTTCCCCCTGATTCGCGAAACGCTGCACGGGGTCTGCGCCAGCTCGCCATGGGAGGCCCGTCTTGGCCGCGAAGAATTCGGGCGCGAGGTGCATAGTTTTGCCGCAGCGTTCAAGGAAAGCGATATTGTCGAATTGCTGGGCATCTCCAATCACCTGGTGTTCAATTCTTTTGCGCAACTGGAACGCTTCCGCCCGCTGTGGCAAAAGGAGCAGGGTCGGGTGTCCGTCGGTTTGCGCATCAATCCGGAACATTCCGAGGGACATACCGCTCTGTACGATCCCTGTGCTCCAGGGTCGCGACTCGGCATCCGCAGGGCGGAGTTTGAGGGCAAATCGCTGAATGGTGTGGATGGTCTGCATTTTCACACGCTGTGCGAACAACTTTTCGAACCGTTGGCACGCACGGCCAAAGTCGTGGAAGAAAAGTTCGGTGAATTTTTGCCTCAGATGAAGTGGTTGAATTTCGGCGGCGGCCATCACATCACGCGCGAGGGTTACGATATCGACGGCCTGGTGGAACTGATCAAATACTTCCAGGGAAAATACGGTGTCCAGGTCTATCTCGAACCGGGAGAAGCCATCGCCATCGGCACCGGCCTGCTGGTCGGCGAAGTCATGGATGTGGTACATAACCAGGTTGACACCGCCATCCTCGATATTTCCGCCACCTGCCATATGCCGGATGTGC
>DKEW01000047.1:0-14957 GCA_002452265.1 Pelobacter sp. UBA6812
TGCGGCCGCCGTCGGAGACGCCGCTGGCCGATTCAAGAAAGGCGGTGGTGGTACTGGTGCCGAGCAGTGCCCCGCCAACCGTGGCGAGGGCGTCGGCGGTGAGCATGCGCGGCAGTCCGGGGATTTTGCCATCCTCTTTAACCATGCCTGCTTCCTGGCACACCGCCAGCAAGGTGCCGAGACTGTCGAACAGATCCATGAACATGAAGGTGAAAATGGCTGCCCAGAAAGACAGGTTCAGGGCGCCGAGGATGTCGAGCTTGAAGGCGATGGGAGCCGGGGAAGGCGGTAAGGATACCAAGGCTTGCGGCAGTTTTGTTTCGCCGCTGATGATGGCCAGTAGCGTCACGGCGAGAATGGAAAATAGCAGGGCGCCGCGCACCTTGCGGATCTCCAGCAGGATGGCGAGCAGCAGGCCGATGAGGCCGAGCAACACAGGGCGGGTGATGGGGCCCAGGCCGACCAGGGTGGCGGGGTTGTCGATGATCAGGCCGAGGTTTTGCAGGCCGATAAAGGCGATGAACAGACCGATGCCGACGGCAGTGGCCTTTTGTAAGGATTCGGGGATGGCTTTCAGTACGCGTTCGCGGAATCCTAGCCAGGTCAGCAACAGGAAGAAGAGTCCGGACAGAAATACGATGCCGAGGGCGGTCTGCCAGGGCAGGTTCTGGTTGATGACTAATGTGTAGGTAAAAAACGCGTTGAGTCCCATTCCCGGTGCCAGCATGATCGGGACATTGGCCCACAGGGCCATGAGCAGGGTGGCCAGGCCTGCCACCAGGCAGGTAACGGTGGTCAGGGCTCCTTTGTCCATGCCGGTTGCGGCCAGCATGTCGGGGTGAACGAAGATGATGTAGGCTGCTGCCAGAAAGGTGGTGATCCCGGCAATGATTTCATTGCGCAGGCAGGTGCCATGTTCTTTGAGGTGGAAAAACCGTTCCAGCATGAGGGGCTCCTTGAGGAATGTTTAATATTTATAGCGAATGTTTTTTATCACATTCCCCAAGGAGGTTGCACTCAGTTTGTGTTTGCCAAGATGCTCCGAGTCCGTTTTATTGTGCCGGGCTTTGCGGACGGAACATGGTTAACAGCATTTTCATGTCGGTGGCGGCCCGTACTGCATGGGGGACATCGGCCGGCATGACGACCAGACTGCCAGCCGTGGCGATTACGGTTTGGCTGCCGATAGTGATTTCGGCTTGGCCCGCCAGGACCTGAACAAAAGCATCGAAGGGGGCGCTGTGTTCGGACAGGGCCTGCTCGGCGGCAAAGGCGAAAAGGGTCAGGGTGCCGACCGGAGTCTGGGTCAGTGTGCGGCTGACAATGGCCCCTGGTTGGACGATAACAAGTTCAGCCATGGGATGAGCGATAGCGGGAGTCAAAGTGCCACTGGCGGGATGTTTTTCCATGTTTAATCTCCTGTATGATGAGGTGAAGAATAGCTTGGTTTAAGTCGATTCTTGCATAGGATATAAATGTGGAGCCTTGATGCCAGTCAAGTATAGATGATTTTATAAGAAAAACGGGGTTCCTCTCTGGTGAGAAGAACCCCGCTTTTATTCTTAAAAATGGGCTAAACAGTCGAATTTGCAGCCGGTTCATGGATAATCCGACAGGCTCCTAGTCTTGCCTGGTCAGACGTTCAATATCCAGCAGGATTTTTACCGAGTCCTGCATTTTGCCGATGCCGCTGACGTAACGCCCGGACTGTGAGTGGCTTGTGGCCGGTGGCGGCTCGACCTGGCTTTCATTGATGTCTGCCACTTCGTTGACATGATCGACCACCAGTCCCATGGCGGACCCGTCGATATCCACCACCACAATGCAAGTTCTTTCGTCATAGTCACGCGCCGGCAACCCGAAGCGGGCGCGCACATCCATGACCGGGATGACTTTGCCGCGCAGATTGATGACGCCTTTGATAAATGTTGGCAGGTTGGGTACTTTGGTGATTTTTTGAATGCCGATAATTTCAATGACGTACCTGATCTCGATGCCGTAGTCTTCCTCGGCCAGAGAAAAGGTGAGAAATTTGTCTTTTAATGTGTCTTCGTTCTGGGTGCCAAAACCGGCTTCGTCGAGGAGTTGGGCCATTGAATAACCTCCGTTTCGGACTGAATTGCAGACCGAGGCGTTAGGTGCTTGCTCACTGCCTCAGGCTAATACCCTGGCTAAGCAACCTTGGTTTAAGTGATCATTGATACATTACGCCTGCTAATTATTATTTTCGGTGCGATTTGTCAAGTTTTACCTTGGATCGGAACCCTTTAGGAGGAACACAGGCTAGCTCATTCAACGGGTGAATGATGATGAACCGATCGGTATAAACAATTGTGTTTTTTTTGTAAGCTTTATGCTTGACAAGGTTGAAGCCTTTGGTTTATATAAGAGCCCACTTGAGGGGGGAACCCCTTGGGGTGCCGTGAAAACAAGGCGGTGTAGCTCAGTTGGTTAGAGCATGCGGCTCATATCCGCAGTGTCCGGAGTTCGAATCTCTGCACCGCCACCATCATAGAAGACCCTCCTGGATATCAGCGAGGGTCTTTTTTTTTGCTTGAGCTGCCGGAGGTCTTGAAGATCAATGCAGGCTCTATTTAATCGTATCCTTGTCAAGCGAACCCGGGTTGAACCGGGTGATCGGATCCTGGTGGCGCTGTCGGGTGGCGCGGACTCGGTCGTACTGCTCCATCTGTTGCTACAGGCCGCCGAGGCGCTGAAGATTGAGGTGCGTGCGGCGCATCTTGACCATGGTATGCGAGCGGAAAGTGACGAAGACGTCCTTTTTGTCCAGGATTTTTGTCTCCAGCACAAGGTGCCTCTGACTGTCGGTCATCGGGATATTCCGGCGTTGGCCTTGGCCCGCAAACAGGGGCTGGAAGAGGCTGCCCGGGATGAGCGTCGGGCCTTTCTGCAGGAGACAGCCCGTCAGCTTGGCTGTCATCTCATTGCCCTGGGGCACCACCGCGATGATCAGGCCGAAACTTTTTTGCATCGTTTGTTGCGTGGCAGCGGTGTGTCCGGTCTTGCCGGTATGCGGTTACGCTCGGATCCTTTCATCCGGCCGCTGTTGTCGTTTTCCCGAACGCAAATTCTTCACTATCTGGCCGAACATAGGCTTCCCCATGTTGAAGACCTGAGCAACGCCGACACATCCTTTACCCGCAATCGCCTGCGGCACGATTTGCTGCCTCATTTGCGCGAGTTCAACCCCCGTATCGATGAACATCTGGCACGTCTCAGTCAGCGGATCGCCCTTGAAGAAGAATTCTGGGATGTTCAGGTTGCCATGAACCTGAGTTCCATCTGCGAGGAACATGGCGACGGATTATGGCTGTCTCTGGAGGGGTTGCAGCTGTTGCATCCAGCTCTTCGGGCACGCGTGTTACGCGGCGCCCTGGAGCGGTTGCGCGGTGATCTGCGTGGCATCGGGGCGCAACATCTGGGAGATATCGAAGACCTTTTAAGCAGCCCGCGGCCCGAGGCCGAATTGCATCTGCCGAGAGCCTGGGTGGCGCGTCGATATCAGAAGCTATGGCTGCGTTCGCAAGCGCCGCCCATCGTCGGGGGCTTTGCTGTTGCGGTGCCTGGCCCGGGGGTGTACGATCTGCCGGGCGGTGGTCAGCTGCTGGTATCTCTGGAAAAGGGGTGCGCGGGGGAGGATGCCTGGCGCGTGGAATTCGATGCCGCTTCGGTGGCATTCCCCTTATTGGTGCGATCCTTTGTGCCGGGTGACAGGTTTTTTCCAAGTGGCGCACCGGGGCGCCGAAAACTCAAGGATTTTTTTATCGATATCAAGCTGGGACGGGAATTGCGTCGATCCTTGCCTTTGGTGGTGGCCGATGAAATTCTGTGGCTTCCGGGGGTGCGTCGCTGTCACGGGCGCCGTCCGCAACAGGCTGGCGGCCAGGTGTTGAGACTGGCGGTTTCCGGCATGCAGCGGGGCAATCAAGGCTTGTGAACCTAGAGGGATTATGATAAATTTCGAAAACATTTCAGCGGTTTTGGCCTTGTTCTGGCAAGGCGGGGTCTCGGCCGCGCATAGTAAGGGGGAATAGTGAATCCGATCTACAAAAATCTGGCACTTTGGTTGGTTATCTTGTTGGTCATGCTGACGTTGTTTAATCTTATGACCAGCCATAAGGATGAGCCGAAAGCCATATCTTATACGGCCTTTCTGGATGCCGTGGATGAAGGATCCGTTCAGGAGGTTATGCTGGAAGGTCCTAATATCGAAGGCAAGGACCGGGACGGTACGGCTTTCAAAACCTTTGCACCCAACGACCCGAAGCTGGTTGAGACGCTGCGTGGCAAGGGTGTGACGATTCAGGCTAAACCCGAGGAAGACCGTAGTTTCTGGATGACTATGTTGTTTTATTGGGGGCCGATCATTCTCTTTGTCGGCGTTTGGATATTCTTTATCCGCCAGATGCAGTCGAGTGGCGGCAAAGCCATGAGTTTTGGCAAGAGTAAGGCAAGGCTGTTGTCCGAATCCGGCAATCAGGTGACTTTCAAAGATGTTGCCGGCATTGATGAAGCCAAGGATGAATTGCAGGAGATCGTCGCTTTTCTTAAAGATCCCAAAAAGTTTTCCCGCCTTGGCGGCCGCATACCCAAGGGTGTTTTGCTGATTGGACCTCCGGGTACGGGTAAAACGTTGCTCGGGCGCGCCATTGCCGGAGAGGCCGGAGTGCCGTTTTTTTCCATCTCCGGATCCGACTTTGTCGAGATGTTTGTCGGTGTCGGCGCCAGCCGGGTTCGCGATCTGTTTCTGCAAGGAAAGAAAAATGCACCCTGCATCATCTTCATCGATGAAATAGATGCTGTCGGCCGTCATCGTGGTGCCGGCCTTGGGGGCGGACACGACGAGCGTGAACAGACTCTGAATCAATTGCTGGTGGAGATGGACGGTTTCGAGTCCAATGAGGGTGTTATCCTTATCGCCGCCACCAACCGTCCCGATGTGCTTGACCCTGCACTGCTGCGGCCTGGCCGGTTCGACCGCCAGGTGGTGGTGCCGCGCCCGGACATTAAGGGCCGCGCCATGATTCTGGATGTGCACGCGCGCAAGGTGCCGCTCGGGGACGATGTGAAACTTGAAGTCGTGGCCAAGAGTACTCCCGGTTTTTCGGGTGCCGATCTTGCCAACCTGATTAACGAGGCGGCGTTGCTGGCCGCCCGCAGGAACAAAGATCAGGTCGATATGCAGGATCTGGAGGAGGCCAAAGACAAGGTTCTGATGGGGGCCGAACGGCGTTCACTGGTTATTACGGAGAAAGAAAAGCGGGTTACTGCGTATCACGAAGCGGGCCATGCAGTCGTGCCTTTGTTTTTACCCGAGGCTGATCCGGTGCACAAGGTGTCGATTATCCCCCGTGGGCGGGCTCTCGGCGTAACCATGTTTCTGCCTGAAGAAGAAAAGTACAACCAGTCCCGCAGCGGCCTGGAAACAGCTATCTGCGGTTTACTTGCCGGGCGTGTGGCGGAAGAGTTGATCTTTGGTGAAATTACCAGCGGTGCCAGCAACGACATTGAACGGGCCACCCATATCGCCCGTAAAATGGTATGCGAATGGGGCATGAGCGACAAGATCGGACCGTTGGCTTTTGGTGAAAAGGAAGCCGAGGTTTTCCTTGGTCGCGACCTGGGCCATGCTCGCAATTACAGCGAAACGACCGCCGTGGAAATCGATGCCGAGATCCGGCGTATTGTTCAAAAAAGCTATGAGCAGGCACGGCAGATCCTTGAATCGCATCGTGATGGGCTGGTGCGTGTCGCCGAAGCCCTGCTAGAGCTTGAAACGATCGATGGGGAAGAGGTGCGTCGCATGATTATCGGTGACGTTGCGCAAGCTGCCGCTGCAGTTGATGCCCAAACTTCTGATGATCGCTCTACGATTGATGTCTGATGATCGGGCGACAAGAGATTTTCTCTAAGGCCTATTGATGAGCACTCAAACCGATTCTGCTGTTCCGTCAGGACAGTTCACTGACTGGGCGTGCAGATGTTGGGGAAATCCTGAGTCGGCAAGTCTGCCGTTGACCTTGCAGGGGCGCAGTTGCAGTCTTGATATGCGACGGCCTATAATCATGGGGATTCTTAACGTTACGCCCGATTCTTTCTTTTCCGGAAGTCGTGCCGGGTCTGTCGAACATGCCATGGACCGTGCACGGCGCATGCTGGAAGAAGGTGCCGATATTATTGATATCGGCGGGGAGAGCACCCGGCCGGGGGCAAACCTGGTGGGAGAGCAGGAAGAACTCGATCGGGTGGTGCCGGTGATCGAAGCCCTTGCGGGTGAGCTACCCTGCCCTTTATCCATCGATACCAACAAAAGCGTGGTTGCGCGTGCGGCAGTTGCTGCCGGTGCCGAGTTTGTCAACGATATCAGTGGTTTTACTTTTGATTCGGCTATGGCCGATACGGTCGCCGCTTGCGGAGCAGGGGCATTTCTCATGCATACTCGCGGCAAGCCTGCAAGCATGCAGGATGATACTGTCTACCAAGATCTGCTGACGGAGATAGTGGGGTATCTGCAAACAGCCGTGAATCTGGCGGAATCGGCCGGTATTCCCCGCTGCAAGTTAGCCGTCGATCCCGGGATCGGTTTCGGTAAGGATCTTTTGGGCAATCTGGAAATCCTGTGCCGGTTGCGGGAACTGCATGCTTTGGGGTTGCCCCTGCTGCTTGGTACATCACGCAAAGGCTTCGTCGGTCAGATTGTCGGTCAATCCGATCCGGCCGAGCGTCTTAGCGGCACCCTGGCTACCGTGGCTCTTGGAGTGGCGTGTGGAGCACAGATTTTTCGAGTACACGACGTGCGCCCGGCCCGAGAAGCGGCACTCATGGCATGGGCGGTTGTGCATCGCCAGCGCCCTTAATTACTGGACAACGAGCGGATAACGAAAAAATGAGCGGATTTTTTGATTTTATTCAGAATTTCAGGTGGTTGCTTGATCCGCTCGATGTTGTCATTGTTGCCTTTATTATTTATCGCATCATCCTCCTGATCAAGGGCACCCGTGCCGTTCAGATGCTGTTCGGACTGGCCGTGATCCTGTTGGTTTATGTGGCGTCTCAGGTGGCCGGACTCTATACGCTTCATTGGATCCTGGACAATTTTCTATCGTCCATCATTCTGGTCATTGTCGTACTGTTTCAGAATGACATCCGCCGCGCCTTGATCCATGTAGGGGCCAATCCGTTTTTTACAGATTTGTCATACAGGGAAGAAAACGAGGTTATTTCCGAGCTGGTCAAGGCTTGTGTGAATATGGCCAACCGTCGGATCGGCGCCTTACTGGTGGTCGAACGGGAGACCGGAATCAAGGATTTTCTTGAAGTCGGTACCGAAATCGACGCCAAGGTCACCAGCGATCTGATTACCTCCATTTTTCTGCCGTACTCACCGCTGCACGATGGTGCCCTGGTGGTGCAGCAGGGGCGGTTGACGCGGGCCGGTTGTTTTTTGCCCCTCTCCCAGAATCCGGATATCAGCAAGGCTCTTGGTACCCGGCACCGGGCGGCTATCGGCTTGACCGAACTGGTCGACGCTTTGGCTATTGTGGTTTCGGAGGAGACCGGTAAGATTTCCATCATAGTCGGTGGGCGTATAACCCGTGATCTCGATTCCACATCCTTGAGTCGGGTGCTTAAAAATCTTTTGGAACCACGCACTCCCCGGAAGAATAAGTGACCATGTTTAAATTGTTGACGGAAAACTGGGCGCTGAAACTTTTGTCTCTGGTTTTTGCTTTGATCCTGTGGTTTTTTGTCATGGGCGAGCGCAAGCTGGAGCGGTCCTACGCTGTGCCGCTGGAGATGAAAAATGTTCCGAAGGCGATGATTGTTGCCAATGATGTCCCAAGCGAGGTGGCGGTGCGTATCAGCGGGCCGCGTACCTTGCTGATGAATTTGCATGCCGAGGATTTGCGTATTGTTATCGATCTGCAGGATCTTCCGCCTGGGCTGACATCTTTTAAACGCCTGGAAGAACGGCTCAATATACCTGCTCCGCTCAAGGTAACGCGCCTGTCTCCATCCTATGTCGATGTCAAAATGGATCGGATTACGGTTAAGCGGGTGCCTGTCAAAGCGATTCTCAGGGGACGCCCGGCCGAAGGGTTCTGGGTCGAAAAGGTGATCAGTGTTCCTGAATCTGTGGTTGTTGAGGGGGCAGAGGGGGAGTTAGCCGCTCTTCAGCAGGTTCAGACCACACCTTTGAATATTGTTGGAGCAACCCGCGATCTGAATGAGTCTGTACCTCTTAGTTATCGCGGCAAATTCTCTTGGTTGAAAAAACCTGAAAACGTTGAAATCAAGGTTACCCTCGGGCATCGGCCCGAAGGTCTTTAGCCGACTTCTTGCGGGAGACAGACTGTTAGCATGAAAAAACGATTGTTCGGTACGGACGGTGTTCGCGGCGTTGCCAATATCTACCCCATGACCACTGAAATCGCCATGCAGCTTGGCAGGGCTGCGGCTTATATATTCAAAAAAGATAATCCTCGACGCCACCGGATTGTTATCGGCAAGGATACGCGACTGTCCGGCTATATGATCGAAAATGCCCTAGTAGCCGGTATTTGTTCCATGGGGGTCGATGTGTTGCTGGTCGGGCCCTTACCGACCCCCGGTATCGCTTTTATCACTTCTTCCATGCGAGCCGATGCCGGCGTGGTGATTTCGGCCTCACACAATCCCTATCAGGATAACGGCATCAAGTTTTTTTCCGCAGATGGTTTTAAACTGCCGGATGAAACCGAGCTTGAAATCGAAAAATTGATTTTCGGTAACGAGATTGATTCATTGCGGCCTGTGGCCGACGAAGTGGGCAAGGCGTTTCGTATCGATGACGCATGCGGCCGTTATATTGTGTTCCTGAAGAATTCGTTCCCCCATCAACTCGATCTCAATGGTTTGAAGATCGTTCTTGATTGTGCCAACGGCGCAGCCTATAAAGTGGCTCCTGCGGTGCTTCAGGAACTTGGCGCCGAAGTTATTCCGATGGGGGTCAAGCCCAACGGTTCGAATATCAATGCCGGTTGCGGTTCGCTGTATCCGGAAGTCATTGCCCGGGCGGTTAAAGAGCATGGCGCCCACCTTGGGATGGCTCTGGATGGTGATGCGGACCGGGTGATTTTTGTCGATGAACAGGGGCATGAAGTCGATGGCGACCAGATCATGGCGATCTGCAGTCTCGACATGATGAAACAGGGCAAACTGGCTCATAATACCCTGGTGGCTACGGTGATGAGCAATCTCGGTCTGGATATCGCCTTGCGCGATGCCGGTGGCCGGGTGGTTAAAACTGCCGTCGGGGATCGTTACGTGGTAGAGGAAATGCGCCGCGGCGGTTATAACCTCGGTGGTGAACAGTCCGGGCACATGATCTTTCTCGACCATAATACCACCGGTGATGGTATGGTTTCGGCCCTTCAATTACTCGCTATCATGCAACGTACCGGTAAGCCGCTGTCGGAACTGGCCAGTGTTATGACCACCTTGCCGCAGGTACTGCTTAATGTCCGCGTGGCCAGCCGTCAGGATATCAATATTGTCCCGGAAATTGCCCGTACAGTAAAGGATGCCGAACAAAAACTGGCCGAAACCGGTAGGGTTCTCATTCGTTACTCCGGAACCGAGCCGCTGTTGCGTATCATGCTTGAAGGGCAGGACGAAAAACAGATTACCGAATTGGCCCAGGGGATCGCCGATGTTATCGAACGCCATATGGGCGTCAGAACAAAGGAGCATTAATCGTGGCATTGCTCGGAGTAAATGTTGACCATGTGGCGACCATCCGTCAGGCTCGCGGTACCAATGAGCCTGATCCGATAACTGCTGCCGCTCTTGCAGAATTGGCCGGCGCCGATGGCATCACCATCCATTTGCGGGAAGATCGCCGTCATATCCAGGATCGGGATGTGGAGTTGATGCGCCAAACCGTCAAATCACGCCTCAACCTGGAAATGGCTGCCACAGATGAAATGGTCGGCATTGCCCTCAAGATATGTCCGGATGCCGTGACTCTGGTGCCGGAAAAGCGCAAGGAATTGACCACTGAAGGGGGGTTGAATGTCGCCCTGTTGCGTCAGACCCTTAAAAAGCATATCGATCTGCTCAAACAGGGCGGCATAAGCGTGAGTCTGTTTATCGACCCCGACCTTGAACAGGTCAAGGCCTCCCACCGTATCGGTGCCGATGCCATTGAAATACACACCGGTAGTTATTGTGATGCAACCTGTGCCGTGACCCGGGAGAACGAACTTGCCAAAATAGCCGCCGCTGTCAAGGCAGGCAACAAGCTCGGGATGTCGGTGCATGCCGGTCATGGTCTGACTTATTTTAATGTTCAACCGGTTGTAGCGTTGGGTGGCATCCGGGAATTTAACATTGGTCACAGCATTATCTCGCGTGCCGTGCTGGTAGGTATGGAACGGGCTGTGCGAGAAATGAAGGCACTGGTAGTCGGAGCCTGACATGCCAAGTATAAGTGGCCTGGGCAACGATTTGGTGCGTATCCAGCGCTTTCGTGTATTTTGGGAGAAGGGGAAGATTGCCCTAATTGAACGGCTGTTTACCCCGAATGAGCGAAATTACTGCTTGTCCAAAAAAGATCCAGCGCCTCATTTGGCGGTGCGTTTTGCTGCCAAAGAAGCATTCCTTAAAGCTCTTGGAACCGGATTGCGCTATGGTATCCGCTGGCAGGACATGGAAGTCGTCCGGGACGAAGCGGGTAAACCTGATTTGGTTTTGAATGGTGAGGCGGCCCGTTTGTTTTACGAAGGTGGTCATGGAAGGCTGCTGTTGACGTGCAGCCATGATGGCGATTACGCTTTGGCGACAGTTGTTTTGGAAGGCAACTGATCGGTTTTGTCTTAAGCCTGGAAAGGGGTATGATCATGCTGAAAGCCCGTGATATCATGACCAGCGAAGTGCATACGGTTTCCATGGAAACCAGTGTTGAGGAGCTGGCCCGTTTGTTTGTTTCTACCGGGGTCAGCGCCATGCCTGTGGTCGACGCCGAGGGGGTGCTGCAGGGGATCGTCACCGAAACCGATCTCGTTGCTCAGGACCGTCCGTTGCATATTCCGACAGTCGTTTCGTTGTTCGACTGGGTAGTCTACCTGGAAAGTGAAGACAAGTTCGCGCAGCAGGTTAAAAAGATGACCGCACGCCAAGTACGTGAAATCTGTACCACCGAGGTGGAGAGCTGTTCGCCCGACACACCGGTATCCCAGGTTGTTGCGTTGATGCTGGAAAAAGGTGTTCACATGGTGCCGGTGGTTGAAGATGGCAAACTGGTCGGCGTGGTGGCGCGTCTCGATATTATTCGCAGCATGGAGCTTTGATCTGTGCAGGAATGGGTCATTGAAACCGCTTGCGCGGATGAAACCAAAAGCCTTGGGCGCTATCTGGGACAGGTTATTCAGGGACCTACGGTACTCCTTCTGATCGGCGATCTCGGTGCAGGCAAAACCTGCCTGACCCAGGGCATCGCTCGAGGATTGGGGATTCCGGAAAGCGAACCGATCGTAAGTCCTACGTACACCTTGATGAATCTGTACGAGGGGCGCCTGCCTCTTTACCATTTCGATCTCTATCGGCTTGCCGATCCCTGTGAACTGGAAGAACTTGGCATGGAGGAATATCTGCCCGGCGAGGGAGTGGCTGTGGTGGAATGGGCTGATCGTTTCGAAGATTTGTGTCAGGACTATCTTGCCATCCGGATTTGCCACCGGGGGCCTGATCTGCGTACCATCCATTTCCGTGCCGTCGGTTCGACCGGAAAGGTTCTGTTGGAGTCTTTGCAGTCTGTCTGGAATCAGCGAGATTGAATCCATGAACGCCTACGATCTGGTAGTGGCTGGGGCCGGGCCGGGTGGTTACGTGGCCGCGCTACGGGCCGCTAGACTCGGCGCGCGGGTCTGTCTGGTGGAGCGGGAGCGGCTGGGCGGCACCTGCCTCCACCGTGGCTGTATTCCCACCAAGGCCTTGCATGCCACGGCGAAGCAGTTGTCGGCTTTGAGTGCGGCGGCAGTTCATGGGATCAGTATAAACGGGTTGGATTTTGATCCGATTCGTGCCATGGCTCGAAAAGACGCCGTGGTAAAGCGTTTGGAACAGGGCATCGTAAACCTTGTGAAACAGGCCGGTATCGATCTGTTTTATGGCGATGCCGTGCTGGATGGGGCCGGGCGACTGCGGGTGCATCGCAGCGGCATGTCGGCGCTGATTCGTGCCCGTGCCATAGTTTTGGCTACTGGTTCGAGGCCTGTCAGGCCGAAATTGCTCAAGCCGGTCGATAAAAATGTTTTGACCAGCGATGAAATTCTTGTTATGCAGAACCTTCCGTCTTCTATGCTGGTTCTGGGTGGAGGATACATCGGCTGCGAGTTGGCAGGCATTCTGGCGCGTTTCGGCGTCAAGGTCACGCTGGTGGAACAACGTCCGCAATTGCTGGAGAATCAGGATGCCGACGGTGTACGTCTGGTCACGCAAGGTCTGCAGCGTCTTGGGGTGGAGATCCTCACCGGTACGACACTGCAACAGGTGGAGAATAACTTCGGTGTTCACGCTACCTTCGCGGACGGTCGCAGCCTGCAGTTTGATAAAGTCTTGGCGTCGGTCGGTCGGATTCCCAACACCGAAGGTTTGAAACTGGCAGAGGCCGGTGTGGCGCTGGCAGATGGCGCTGTGCAGGTCGATGAAAACATGCAGACCTCCTTGCCTGGCGTTTATGCTATTGGCGATTTGACTGGTTCTGTGATGCTGGCTCACGTCGCCATGCATCATGCCGAATGCGCTGTGGCTCATATCCTTGGTACGTCTGGGCCCATACGCGGCATCGATCAGCAGGTTCCGAGTGTGGTCTTTACACAGCCGGAACTGGCTCAGGTTGGAGTATCGGAAGCCGTATGTCTCTCCCGGGGTCTGGCCGTCAAGGTCGGCAGATTTTCTTTTCAAGGCAGCGGCAAGGCACTGTGTGACGGGGCCGGCGAAGGGTTGGTCAAACTGGTGGCCGATGCGCAAAACGGGCAGTTGCTCGGGGCCATGATTGTCGGCGAAAATGCTTCAACCCTGATCGCTGAGGTTGCAGCCGCCATCGGGGCAGGTATGAAGGCTCACCAGCTTGCCGCCATTGTGCATGCGCATCCTACGCTGTCGGAGATTGTCCAGGAAGCCGCGCGTGATTTGGACCATCAGGCTATTCACAAACCGTTCAAAAAGGATGCAGGTTGATATATGCGGAAGGCCATTGGGTGCCATCCCAGGCTTTCAGATAAACCTGCGTATTCATAATCCAGGCTGAAGAAGATGCCTGGTTTTCTATAATGAAAAGGAGGAAGGGGACTATGGCCCTGGTTGTACAGAAATACGGCGGAACATCGGTCGGGAATGTCGACAGGATTCGGAATGTCGCCCGCCGTGTCGCCAAAACTTACGATGATGGCAACGATGTGGTGGTTGTATTGTCGGCCATGTCCGGTGAAACCAACAAGCTGGTTTCTCTGGCCAATGATATGTGTGATTTTCCCAGCGAGCGGGAATATGACGTGCTGGTGTCGACCGGCGAACAGGTCACCATCGCGTTGTTGTCCATGTGTCTGCAGTCCATGGGGTACAAGGCAAAAAGCTACCTGGGACATCAGATCCCCATTATCACAGACAATACTTTCAGCAAAGCCCGGATCGAGGAGATCGGCGACAAGAATATCCGCGAGGATTTGAAAAACGGCACCATTATCGTGGTGGCCGGGTTTCAGGGCGTGGATCGCGACGGTAACCTGACCACCCTTGGCCGTGGCGGTTCGGATACGTCCGCCGTGGCGGTTGCGGCAGCTCTCAAGGCGGATGTTTGCGAGATTTATACCGATGTCGACGGGGTTTATACTACGGATCCGCGCATTGTCAGCGAGGCGTCCAAGATCGCCAAGATTTCCTACGACGAGATGCTGGAGATGGCTTCCCTCGGGGCCAAGGTCCTGCAGATCCGTTCGGTGGAATTCGCCAAAAAATTCGGCGTGGTGGTACACGTCCGATCCAGTTTCAACGATAATCCAGGGACCCTGGTTACCAAGGAGGACGAGGATATGGAGACCGTTCTGGTTTCAGGTATTACATACAACAAGGATGAAGCTAAGATTTCCGTGATGGGTGTTCCGGACAAGCCCGGTATTGCATCGAAGTTGTTCACTCCTCTGTCGGCGGCCAATATCACTGTCGATATGATCATCCAGAACGTATCCAACGACGGTCTTACCGACCTTACTTTCACCGTGCCCCACGGCGATTTCAAAAAGGCTCTCAAGGCCGTTGAGGAGATCTCGCGTGATATCGGTGCTGCCGGTGTGCGCAGCGATGAAAATATTGCCAAAGTGTCCATCGTCGGAGTTGGTATGCGTTCCCACTCCGGTATCGCCAGCAAGATGTTTCAGGTCTTGTCCCAGGAAGGTATCAATATCCAGATGATCTCCACCAGTGAGATCAAGGTATCCTGTGTTATTGACGCCAAATACACGGAGTTGGCGGTACGCGTTCTGCACCAGGCTTTCGGCCTGGATAAAAAAGACAGCAAGGCCGAATAAGGGGTATCCCACCGGATGTCCGGCTGCAGCCAAGGGGTAATATGATGACTGCGATTCGATTGTACGACACCACACTCAGAGATGGAACTCAGGCTGAAGAAATCTCCTTTTTAGTCGAGGATAAAATACGTATTGCCGAAAGACTCGATGACCTGGGGATTCATTATATCGAGGGCGGGTGGCCGGGATCCAATCCGAAAGACATCAGCTTTTTTCGGAAGATTCGCAAGGCGTCCTTGCGTCAGACCAAAATCGCTGCGTTTGGATCGACCCGTCGGGCCAAAACAACACCCGATAAAGATACCAATCTACGCACCCTGATTCAGTCGGAGCCGGATGTTATAACCATCTTTGGCAAGACCTGGGATT
>DKEW01000047.1:15005-57371 GCA_002452265.1 Pelobacter sp. UBA6812
ACGACGCCGAACATTTTTTCGACGGCTACAAGGCTAACCCGGAATACGCGATCAAGACGCTGCAGTCTGCCGAACAGGCCGGTGTGGACTGTATCGTGCTTTGTGATACCAACGGCGGGACTCTACCGTATGAACTTCCTGCGATAATCGCCGATGTGCGCAAGCATGTTTCCACCCCTCTGGGGATTCATGCACACAACGACAGTGAATGCGCTGTCGCTAATTCGCTGGTGGCGGTTGATTGCGGTATCGTTCATGTGCAAGGTACGATCAATGGTTTCGGAGAGCGGTGCGGTAATGCCAACCTCTGTTCCATTATCCCCTCTCTGATGCTGAAAATGGGCAAGGAATGTCTGAGTGAGGAACAACTGGCGTCCTTGCGCGATGTGTCCAGATTTGTATACGAATTGGCCAACCTGGTGCCGAATAAACACCAGCCTTTTGTTGGAAACTCCGCCTTTGCTCACAAGGGTGGTGTTCATGTTTCCGCCATCCAAAGGCATCCGGAAACCTATGAACATATCCGGCCAGAGCGGGTCGGTAACGTCAGTCGGGTTCTGGTATCCGATCTTTCCGGGCGTTCCAACATTCTGGCCAAGGCACAGCAATTCAATATTAACCTCGACAGCAAGGACCCTCTGACCGTCGAAATTCTCGAGAGGCTCAAAACTCTCGAGAATCAGGGCTATCAATTTGAAGGCGCCGAAGCGTCCTTTGATCTGCTTATGCGCCGGGCATTGGGGACATTGCGGCCGTTCTTCTCCGTAGTGGGTTTTCGCGTCATCGATAGTAAACGCGAGGGCGAGGAGAAGCCTTTTTCCGAGGCTACCGTACAGGTTAAGGTCGGCGGCCATGTCGAGCATACCGCTGCTGAAGGTAACGGACCAGTCAATGCGCTGGACCATGCCTTGCGTAAGGCGCTTGAAAATTTTTACCCTCAGATCAAAGAGATGCAATTACTCGACTACAAGGTCAGAGTGCTTCCCGCTGGAAGGGGCACGGCTTCGATAACCCGGGTTCTTATCGAGTCGGGTGATAAGGCCATGCGCTGGGGGACCGTCGGGGTAAGTGATAATATTATCGATGCGTCTTACTATGCGCTGGTCGATGCTTTTCAATACAAACTTTTAAAAGACAGCGAAGCCTGTTAGTGATGAAAAGGCCAGGCGGAACCGTTCTGCTGGTCATCGTTTTACTCAGTATTCTTATGTTTCGTGTAAGCCGGGTGATTTTTCCTGTGAGGGATGAGTCCCCGGCTTTTTCTACAACTAATCCCGGGTATGTTACGGTTTATTTGGGTTCGGGGTTCAAAAATCAGGGTTACCATCAAATTATTGACGGTATGTTGGCCGCTGACGTCATCCTAATGGCGGGGTTTCAGGTAACCCCAAAACTGAGGGAATCCTTGGCGCAAAAGGGGCCATTACGCTCGGGAGAGGGCCTGGAGATAGATCAACTTAATACGAAAGCTATTGAAGTAAGGCGGTTTTTTGTTCCTTCCGGGCAGCGTATAACTCTGGGTATTCCACTTCACCCTGATACCATGAAGGCCAATGATTGGCAAGCGCTGCCGGGTATCGGTCCCCGTCTTGCGGAGCGAATCTTGGCAGACCGCCAAAAAAATGGCGATTTTGGCAATTTAGAAGCCCTTGAACGTGTCAAAGGGATAGGAAACGGCACAGTCAAACGCTTGAGTGAATTTTTTTGAAAAAAAATCAATGTTTGTAAGTATACGGAATGATATGTGAAACGGAGTTTTTTTATGTAGGGGACTGATCTTTTTAAGGCTTTTCTTCTTGGTCTGGCATGAGACGTGAAACTATGTTTTATGCAACGCGCAAGATGTTGGAAGTATTTTTCAACCAAGGGGGAAAACATGAGATGTCCTAAATGCAAAGGTCGGATGTACGCCGAAAAATTTTATGATTTCGTGAGGGTATTTGACGCCTGGAAATGCTCTGCCTGCGGAGAAATGGTCGATCAAACCATTCTTGCGAATCGGGCGCGCAGTCGTAATTTGTTTCTGGGTTAATCTTTTATAGGACATAAAGCTGAACAGCGTTGTATCAGGCGCCAAATATAATTTGTTCAAAGGTCGGGGCATCGGTTCCGGCCTTTTGTTTTTTACAGATAATATAACGACGGAAGTTTTGAAAGGATACGGATCGTGCAGATACCCGAAGTGGCAGAATATGTCAGTTTTTGGAAACCGATGATGCTTTTGATTTTTCTGCCGCTGTGTTTTTTCGGGATTACCACGGTCTTTTTGATGGTTGCAAAAAAAATTGCCGAGAAAGCCTATCCGGGAAGCGCGGTATTGATTAAAGCATACGCCATCCGGCCGATCCGGTTGCTTGTGGTCTTGGCCGTATTGGTTTTGCTTTTGCCCATAACAGGCTGGCCTTCCGATATTGTCGGCTTAATGCGGCATATGCTGGCTTTGGCCATGATCGGCGCGTGCGCCTGGTTGTTGATAAATTCCACGTTGGCTGGCAGGAGCCTGTTGCTTCGGCATTACGATGTATCTGTACCTGATAATCTTCGTGCCCGGTCGGTCATGACGCAAGTAAATATTCTTCTCAGGGTTCTTTGGGTGATTATTTTTGTGTTAGCTACGGCATGCATGTTGATAACATTTGAAAGGATACGGCAACTTGGCATAAGCTTGCTTGCATCTGCAGGTCTTATCGGTATCGTTGCCGGTTTTGCTGCGCAAAGAAGTCTGGCAACTCTGGTGGCTGGAATTCAGATCGCGCTTACGCAACCGATTCGGCTGGATGATGTTGTGGTCGTTGAGCAGGAATGGGGGCGGATTGAAGAGATTACCTTGACCTATGTCGTGATACGCATCTGGGACGAGAGACGTCTGATTGTACCGATCACCCAATTTCTGGAGCGGTCTTTTCAAAACTGGACGAGGACATCAGCCCAGATACTCGGGACGATTTTTTTATGGACCGATTATTCTGTCCCACTCGCGGCGGTGCGTGAGGAGTTGAAGCGTATCGTTGCAAACTCTCCTCTTTGGGATGGCAGGGTGTGCCTGCTGCAAGTGACGGAGGCCGGCGAGCATGCTTTACAGTTGCGGGCGTTGGTAAGTGCTGCCGATTCGGGGAAGTGCTGGGATTTACGCTGTGAGGTACGGGAAAAACTCTTGGAATATGTCCGTGAAAGGTATCCGGAGGCGTTGCCGCGTTTGCGCGCAAGTTTGGCCTCCCCGCATCAGGGGGAGGCAACAGATTCCTGATCTGATCCTTCCGATTTATTCATCCAGAAAACGTTTAACCAGTCCCTGATAATTGTCTATGCGACGATCACGTAAAAATGGCCAGATACGTCGTACCCGCTCGCTGCGCCGACGATCCAGTGTTACGACCATGACCTCATCCCGGTCGGCGGAGGCTTGAGAAATAATCTCGCCCTGGCTGCCTGCGACAAAACTGTTGCCCCAGAACAGGGCGCCAGAGCCCTGTGGGTCGGGGGAGGATTCGAACCCGGTACGATTGACGGCGATTACAGGCAGTCCATTGGCGACAGCGTGTGCGCGCTGGATAGTTACCCAGGCACCGAGTTGGCGCTGCTGTTCGGCGTCATCATCCCGCGGATCCCAACCGATAGCGGTCGGGTAGATGAGCATTTCGGCGCCTGCCATAGCCATGAGGCGGGCCGCCTCGGGATACCACTGATCCCAGCAGACAAGGACCCCGAGTTTGCCGACAGACGTCGAAATGGGGGTAAAACCAAGATCGCCGGGGGTGAAATAAAATTTTTCGTAATAACCGGGATCGTCAGGGATGTGCATTTTCCGGTAACGGCCGGCAATGCTGCCATCTTTTTCGATAACTACAGCCGTGTTGTGGTAGAGCCCCGCTGCCCTGCGTTCGAACAGCGATGTGACAATAACAATATTCAGTTCCTTTGCGATGGTGCCGAAGAGCTCTGTCGATGGGCCGGGGATCGGTTCGGCCAGATCGAAGCAATCGGTGTCTTCAGTCTGACAAAAGTACAGGCTGGCATGCAATTCCTGTAAAACCACCAGTTGCGCACCCCGGGCCGCCGCGTGGCGGATGCCCTGGATGCTTTTTTCAAGGTTGCGCTGCCGGTCGCCGCAGCAGCTCTGCTGAACCAGTCCTATGGTTAGCTCCTTCATGGTAAAACCCCTTTCGGCAATTGCATGGTAACGCAGTGCAGCGAACCGTGCTGCAGGACAAGCGGCAGGCAATGAACGCCGATGATGGTACGACCCGGAAATGCCTGACCGATCGCGGATAAGGCATGGGCATCCTGTGGATCGTTGTAGGTCGGAACCAGAACGGCCTGATTGATCACAAGGTAATTGGCGTAGGTAGCGGGGAGTCGATTTCCTTGCTCATCGTAGCGCGCTTGCGGCCAGGGCAGCGGAATCAGCCGGAAGGGCTGGCCATCAATGGTGCGAAAAGCTCGCAATTCGGAAGCCATGGCCTGCAATGCAGAATAATGTTCATCATCCTCATCATCGCAACTGACATAAAGGATGGTGTTATGCGGACACAGCCGAGCCAGAGTGTCTATGTGCGAATCGGTATCGTCGCCGGCCAGATAACCGTTTTCCAGCCACAGCACCTTTTGGCACCCGAGTAGCCGGGATAGACTCTCCTCGATTTGTTCTCGGGTCAGATGGGGGTTGCGATTGGCGTTGAGCAGGCATTCGCTGGTAGTCAGCAAGGTACCGTTGCCATCCGATTCGATGCTGCCGCCTTCCAACGCTAACCCGGAGGTCATCATGGGGGTATCGCCAAAAGCTTTTTCCTGGTGCAGGCGGCGGGTTACCTGGTTGTCAAGATCGGCTGGAAATTTCAGCCCCCAGCCGTTGAAGGTGAAATCGAGTAATTTAGGTCGGCCATCTTCTATCACGGTGATAGGGCCGAAATCACGGGACCATGTATCGTTGGTAGGGATCTGGAAAAGAAGAACATTTTCGAGACCGATTTGCGCGGATAAAAGTTTGCCACGAACATCTTCGATATCAGGCGCAACTAAAATCACTTTTTCAAAACGGATGATTTCACGAACCAGGTTGATGAAAACCGGTTCAACAATTTCAATGCAGGGAAACCAGTCACTTTCTTCGTGGGGCCAAGCCAGCAGGACGGCGTCCTGAGGTTCCCATTCGGCCGGCAGGCTCAGGGTCATAAGTACCTCGTAGGTTGGTGGTTAAGCGAGATCGCTATCGTAAAGAAAAAAACGTTTCGAGGCAATACTCAAGCGCGCCACCATAAGGATAACAGATGTTGGACGGTACCAAGCAGTGCCAGGATTGTCGCCGCTGCCCAGAGTAGCTTTTCCATGCGGGGATCGAAGCTTGGTGATCGCCACAGTCGGTGCCAAAGCATTTCGCCGGCAAGCCGTCGCCGGAGTTCCATCGCTGTTATCAAGAAGGATAACCACAACGCTGCCAGCAGCCATCCAGCCAGTACGTCGCTAACCCAATGAGCGCTGATAAATACGCGACTGGTCCCGATCAGCAAGGCCAGAAAACTGAAACTGGTAATCAGTGACAGACGAGACTGCCAGTTGCGGATACTGCCGAGCATCAGGTACACGGTAAAACCGCCAAGGAGCACGGCGAAAAATGCATGGCCACTGGGGAACCCAGGGGAATCCGTCGTTATCCAGGGATACAGTGGGAGTGGTCTGGGGCGCCCAAGGATTTGCTTCAAAGCAAAAATCAGCAATTGGCCACCGCTGACACCCGTAAGGATCATCGCCGCGGAAAAGTTCCTGCCTTTGAGCAGTAGCCAGATAACAAGCAGTAACCCCCATAGATAAAGGACCGGCTGATCCACAAGACCTGAGCAAAGCAGCATCAGGCGGCCGGCCAACGGGTGATGAGTGCGAATGATGAGGGTGAAAATTTGGCGGTCTATCCTCTCGAAGACAGGCAAATTTACCAACAAGGCAAAAAACAGTCCGGCAAATAGGGCGCAGCACAAAAGGCCCATGGTCAGATAAAAGCCAGAACCGTGCTGCGGGCTGAATCGGTTAGCGACACATTGCCAAATGCGCGGATATTGCCTTTGCCACTTTTGCAGCCGTGGTTGCTGCAACAATGCCAGCCGTCTGTCGTGAATTTTTCTCCAGAGGTTGCCGAGACGGCCAGCCAGGCGTGGTGCAATGCGACGCCAGAAAAATGTATTGATGAGGAGTAGCACCAATAAAGTCGTAACAAACAGACTGAGTCTGCCGCTCAGAACTTGCACTTGCCGCCAGCTGGCGGCACCCAGGTTGCCAATTCCCGGGTAGACCAGCCCCCACAGCAGGCAACTGATCAGGGTATAACCTGCAAAGCGCAGGGGCTCCAGACGCGCGCTGCCGGCGATAAAGGGGGTCAATCCCCGCAATGGACCGGCGAATCTTCCGAAGAACAGGCTCTTGCCCCCATGATCGATAAAAAACATTTCGGCTCTTCGTATTAATTCCAGATACTTACGAAAAAAAGGTCTGCGTAGAAACCTGTAGCCCAGCCGGGCGCCCATCAGGTAGCTGATAACGTCGCCCGCCAGTGCGCCTATTCCAGCTGCAATCATGACACCACCGATGGTGCCCTGACCGTGCGCGGTCAGGAAGCCGGCGCAGACGATCAGCGAACTGCCTGGAACTGCCAGCCCCACAATCGCTATCGATTCGGCCATGGCGATGACGAATAACAGCGCATAGTAGGGCAGTCCGGCTGGAAGGTTACCGGCAATAGATGTCAAAAAAGAATCCATGTTTTTCCAGATCAATGGGGTGGACTTGGTCTAATTCTACAGTAATTGGATTATTTTTGCGTAGTGAGGGGGCTGACGGCCTCTTTGACGATCCGGTAATTCTGCTTGGCTTGCTAACAGAGGGTGAATTGTTAGTATTAAGACATATCCTCCTTAAGACACCAAGTACATCCTTACCGATGTGTTTGATAATTTACAATAGAGAATTCGCTTTTTTATGTGAGGAGTGACAGCCTAATTTACAACTGCTGGCAAGAATAAACATTATGGGTGACTTTGGAGATTGTCAATGCAGGTCATTGAAAAGGAAGGCTAAAATTAATGGAACAATTCAAGCTTTCACCTCAGGAACTTTTTTGGAAATGTGATCCGGCGCAGTTTGAATTTTCCAGCACCGAGGAGCTTGGATGCCTGGAGGAAACCATTGGTCAGGATCGGGCCTTGACAGCCATTGAATTCGGACTGGGCATCGATTCCAACGGGTTCAATCTTTTTGTCCTGGGAGAATCGGGTACCGGTCGGTCGTCGACTATTCGGCGTGTATTGGATCAGCGTGCCAAAGACCAGCCGATTCCCGATGACTGGTGCTATGTCCACGATTTTAAAAATGCGGACCGGCCGAACTATGTGCGTTTGCCTGCGGGGCTCGGCAAAACGTTCCGCGATGATATGGATACCCTTATTGGCCATCTCGCCGAGGCGATTCCCAAACTTTTTGAGAGTAAGGAATACGAGCAGGCCAAAAATAATATTACTCAGGAGTCCCAGGAAAAAAATAAAAAACTCGTCCAGCAACTCGAGGACAAAGTCAATGCCGAAGGTTTCCTGCTGCAGCGTACGGTAGGAGGGCTGGTTCTGGTTCCTACGCGCAATGGTCAGCCTTTGTCTCAACAGGAATATGCCGAATTGGAAGAAAAGGATCGGCAGGAACTTGAAAACAAAGGCAGCGAACTGCAGGAGATGCTTAACGATACGTTGCGCCAGATCGTAGAGCTGGAAAAGCAGTTACGAATTTCTTTGAGTGAGATGGAACAAAACTTCCTGAATACCGCCCTGCAGCATTTATTCGAAGAACTGGAAGAAAAATATAGCGACCACCCCAAAGTTCTGGAGCAGTTCAATAATTGTCGGGAAGATCTGCTTAACCGTGCCGACGAATTTCGTCCAAGCCAGTCACCCCAAGTGGCGTTGGGCGGCATGCGGATGGGACGCCAGGAACCGTCTTTCGAACATTATCGCGTCAATCTGTTTGTTGATAACAGTGCCATCGAAGGTGCTCCGGTGGTGTACGAACCTAATCCCACCTACTTCAATCTTTTCGGACGTATCGAACACATTATTCAAATGGGTAACGCCACTACTAATTTTACTATGATCAAGCCCGGCGCCCTGCATCGGGCCAATGGTGGCTATCTGATCGTCGATTGCCGCGAGGTGCTTATTAACCTGTTTTCCTATGAGGCGATTAAACGCTGTCTTCGCAAGGGGGAAATCAAAATCGAGGATATGACCGAACAATATCGGCTGATAGCCACGGTTTCCCTGAAGCCGGAACCGATCCCCCTGAAGTGCAAACTGGTCATGATCGGGCTGCCCATGTTTTATTATCTGCTTTACCAGCTTGATCCTGATTTCCGAAAATATTTCAAAGTAAAATCCGATTTTAACAGTATGATGAAAAATAATTGGGAAAATGTACAACACTATGCCCAGTTTATCGGAACCCAGTGCCGCAAGGAAAACTTGCTGCATTTTTCTCCAGAAGGTGTGGCCCGGGTGGTTGAATATGCTGCACGGCTGGCGGATGACAAAAACCGGTTGTCATGCCGTTTCATGGACCTGACCGACCTTATCCGGGAAGCTTCGTATTACGCACAACGTCACGGTGTCAACGTGGTACAAGGCGATCACGTGGAACTGGCTGTGGAGTCCAAAGAGTATCGTTCCAACAAGGTTGAACAACTTGTTCAGGAATCTATCGAAGATGGCCGTATCATGGTCGATACCGAAGGCGAAGTGGTCGGACAAATTAATGGCCTGGCAGTTTATCTGCTGGGTGATTTTTCGTTTGGCAAACCCTCACGCATTACCGTGCGCACGTTCATGGGTAAGGGGGGGGTGGTTAATATCGAGAGGGAAGCCAAATTGTCAGGCCCAATTTATGACAAAGGCGTTCTGATTCTGTCCGGTTTTATCGGTGACCGCTATGCCCAGGACAAACCCCTTACTTTGGCCGCCTCGATCTGCTTTGAACAGTCCTACTCCGGGGTCGAGGGGGATAGTGCCTCGTCGGCCGAATTGTACGCCCTGCTTTCGTCTCTTGCCAACGTGCCTTTGGCTCAGGGAATAGCCGTCACCGGATCGGTTAATCAGCGTGGCCAGATTCAACCTATCGGCGGGGCCAATGAAAAAATCGAAGGATTTTTCGCTGTTTGTAAGACCAAGGGATTTACCGGTCAGCAAGGTGTGATGATCCCGGCCCAGAACGTGCAAAATCTTATGCTCAAGCAGGAAATCATCGATGCGGTAACTGCCGGCCATTTTCATATCTGGGCGGTAAGTCATATCGATGAAGGTCTGGAAATATTGACCGGCATTCCTGCCGGTCAACAACTTGCGGATGGGTCGTGGCCGGAGGGGACTGTGAATTATATGGTCAATGATCGATTGGAGAGAATGGCCGAAGACTTGCAAAAATTTGCCCGGGGTAAGGAATCCAATGATAAGGATTGAACTCCTGATGGGCTAAGGTAGAGAATTATACATTAACTTCTGGCATGGACTTTCGGGTCCATGCCTTTTTTTATGTGCGCTATTTATATGCTCGCCATTGAAAAATGGCAGTGCTGGGTAAAAAATAATCAGCCGCAGTAATTTCCGTTAAGTTTGCTCAAAAAATAAGCCATGTTTTCTAATGACATTTCGTAACTACCTGAAATCACATGAAATCGAAATTTGGTATGACATATGCGATAGATACAAACGTGCGCACACAAATCCCCGGGGGGGATGCAATTTTTTAAACAGGTTTGGCTTGTCCGGCCTGAAACACGAATGGTGGCGGTTCTTTCCGGAAACCCGCCACCCCGATCCTCTTCACCAGAGGCGTCAAAGGAGACATACGGATGAAAAAGATCGAATGCATCATCAAGCCTTTTAAACTGGAAGACGTCAAAGAGGCCCTGGCCGATATGGGGATCAGTGGCATGACGGTCAGCGAGGTTCGAGGCTTCGGGCGGCAAAAAGGTCATACAGAACTGTATCGTGGGGCCGAGTATCAGATTGACTTCATTCCTAAAATCAAGGTGGAGTTGGTCATTCCCGCTGAACGCGTTAACGAGGTCGTTAATATTGTTCGGAATGCCGCTCAGACCGGGACCATCGGTGACGGTAAGATTTTTGTCTACGATATCGAGCAGACGGTTCGCATTCGTACTGGAGAAACCGGTCCGGAAGCCCTTTAAGCCGCTATTTGCAACACAACAAGGAGGAAGTTAGACATGAAAAAGTGGGCAAGTATTTTGGGCGCTGGTCTGCTGCTGGCTTTGCCGGTCATGGCAATGGCCGAAGACGTACCCCTTACCGCTGAAACTGTACAGAATAATCTTAACTTTGTCTGGACCCTGATCGCAGGATTCATGGTCTTTATCATGCAGGCTGGTTTCGCCATGGTGGAAGTCGGCTTTACCCGCGCCAAAAATGCCTGCAACATCCTGATGAAAAACCTGATGGATTTTTCCGTCGGTGCCCTCGCTTTCTGGGCGGTTGGTTTCGGTCTTATGTTCGGCACCACCAACGGCTTCTTTGGTACCACCGACTTTTTCTTCGGTGGCGCTACCGGTGATGCGGAAGCCTGGAACTATGCTTTTTGGATGTTTCAGACCGTGTTTGCCGCGACCGCAGCGACCATTATTTCCGGTGCCGTAGCCGAACGTACCAAGTTCAGCGCCTACCTCGTCTATTCGGCCATCGTTTCGGCCTTTGTTTATCCCGTTTTTGGCGGCTGGGCCTGGGGTAGTTTGTACCATGGAAGCGGTTGGTTGGAAGGTCTTGGATTCATCGATTTCGCCGGTTCAACCGTGGTTCACTCCATGGGTGGCTGGCTGGCACTGGCTGGCGCCATCGTCGTTGGTCCCCGTTTGGGCAAATTCGGCAAAGATGGCAAGGTTAAGCCGATCCCCGGACACAATATCCCCCTTGCTGCCCTGGGTGTGTTCTTATTGTGGTTCGGCTGGTACGGATTTAACCCCGGTTCTACTACCGTGGGTGATACCTCCATCGCCTTGATCGCTGTAACCACCACACTGGCCGCTGCTGCCGGTGCTTGTACCGCCATGGGTGCTACCTGGCTGAAATACGGCAAAAGCGACATCGGTATGACCATGAACGGCGCGCTGGCTGGTCTGGTCGGTATCACCGCCGGGTGTGCTAACGTTACCCCGCTGTCGGCTGTTATTATCGGTGCCATTGCCGGTGTACTGGTGCTCTTCTCGGTTCTGTTCTTTGACAAAATCAGAGTTGACGATCCTGTCGGTGCTATCTCGGTCCACGGTGTGTGCGGTGCATGGGGTACGCTCGCTGCCGGGCTGTTCGATTCCGCTGGATTCTCCCTCAAAACCGTCGGTGTTCAGTTGACCGGCATCGGCGCTTGCTTCGTATTTGCCTTTGGTGTCGGCCTGATCATGTTCAAACTGATCGACCTGATCATCGGCATGCGCGTATCCAAAGAAGAGGAAATGGCCGGTCTGGATTACTGTGAGCACGGTGCTACCGCATATCCTGACTTCCAGACGATTCGTCTCGGTACGGTGTTTTCTCCCGGCCAGGAAAATGTGAACGGCGCTGTTAAATAATACTGCCTGTACCCGGACGGCATGCGCCGTCCGGGAGGGCCTTTTATCCAAGGAGGAGGATGTTATGAAAAGATGGAGCATTTTGTTGTTGGTGTCTGCAATACTTGCTGTTGGGTTTGTTGCTCAGGCAGGTGCTGCTATCGAAGTTGAAGGCGATGCTTATGTCGGTGTATTCGACAAGTACTTGTGGCGTGGGTTCGATCTCAGTGGCGGCATGCCTGTAGCCCAGGCCGGTGCAGACCTGTCGACCCACGGCTGGACCTTGGGTTACTGGAGCAACTGGCAGTTGAAAAGCGACGACGGTGAAGAACTCAGCTCTGGGGAAGTGACCGAAACCGATATTATCCTGAGCTACGCTCATGATTTCGGTGACCTGCTTTCCGTAACCGTTGGTGATATCTGGTACCAGCTCGATGGTATTGAGGACACAAATGAACTGTTTATCAATGCAACCGTCAACACTCTGCTGGCTCCGACCATCAGCATGTATTACGACTGGGATGCCGCTGAAGAAGACGGCCTGTATTTTACTTTTGATGTCAGCCATTCTTTGGAAGTCATGGAAAATCTTAGCTTGAACCTCGGAGCTTTGGTTTCCTACAATCAGCATAGTGACTACGCAGTTGGCGATTACAGTGGTTTCCATAATGTTGAAGCCAGCGTTAGTCTTGATTATGCCTTGTCCGATCAGTTCACGATCAGCCCATCTTTTGTGTTCTCGACTCCGATCTGTTCTGCTGCCAAGGATGCCATCGATACTGAAACTCTGGCTGGTGTAAACCTGACCTTTGCGTTCTAATCGTCATCTTGACCAGCTCTAATGTCGACAAAAGCGTCGCCCTTCAGTACAATGAAAGGCGACGCTTTTTTTTTTGCAAAAATACAAATATGGCATTGGTCGGATAGTCTTTGGCGTAAAACGGAGGAATATTTCATGGCAGAAAGCCCTGGGACAGGTGTTTTGGGAGAATTTTTTCGCGGATTAACCTACCTTCCACGTGCCGCACGGTTTTTACGCCATCATCCGGGGTTACTGAAGTACGTGGTTATCCCTTTTCTGATCAACGTCTTCACTTTTTCTCTGGCGGTTTTTTTTGGCTTAAAATTGTTCGGCAGGGTAGTTGAGCTTTTGCCGCAAGGGGATGCCTGGTATTACCTTATATTTTACGGGCTCTTGTGGGTATTTGCGGTGTTGCTGGTGATGGTGCTGGTGTTTTTTACTTTTACCGTGATCGGAAACCTGATTGCAGCCCCCTTTAACGGTTTGCTGTCGGAACGTGTCGAGGAATTGCAAACCGGAACGTTGGCGGATGTTCCTTTTACGTTAAAGGGAGTTTTGCTTGACAGCGGGCGCAGTCTGCTTGTAGAGGCCAAGAAAATGGCGGTTTTTATTCTTGGTATGGTACTTTTACTGCTGCTCAATCTTTTGCCTGTGGTGGGAACATTTTTATATGCTGCCAGCACATTGCTTGTGACCCTGTTTTTTCTTGCCTGGGAATATCTCAGTTTTGTGCATGAACGCAAACAGCTGGATTTTTCTGGACAATATCAATATCTTAAAGAACATAAATTGCTTTTGCTCGGATTTGCCACGGGGGTTCTGGCATTGCTGGCGATTCCTCTAATGCAGCTATTTTGCATCCCTCTGGCCGTTATCGCCGCGACCCTGCTATGGTGTGAAGAGCAATAATCTGAGAATCATCGATCCGAATGATGTTTAATCATGTCCAGCTAGCTTGTGTTATAATTTTTGTATCCTCGAAGTCCCGGTGAGTTTTTCTGGTTTCGTTGTTGCGGTTTGCAGCAACGAGAAGTAACCGCAAGCAGGGAGGATTTATGACCAAACAGCAAAGCAGGGAACAGGGTGTTGAAAAACGTATTGATGCTGAGATCGCTCAGCGCATGGATCGCTTGGATGAAGATCTGGAGATTATGGATCGGCATGCTGCGGATGTTGCCGATGTGGAAGAACAGGAAACGGATTCAATGCGTCGGTGGGATCGCGAGCATAAAAACGAACGGTTGCACAGTGTGCCGCGTCACCTGAAGCATGTGCGGTGACCGCTATTGTTATGGCAAAAGGGGAGTCCTTCGCGGAACTCCCCTTTTTTAATGACCTGAAGCAAGGATGGCTATTTATTGTTTTCCATTTCTTCTTCGTCAGGTGAGTCTTCCTGTTTGATGGATTCTATCTCGGCTTCAAGGGTTGCGGCTGTGCTTTTCAAGTTATCAAGTTTGGCCAACAGTTTGGTAACCACTTCGGTTTCCATGATGGCGACTATCCCATTTTCCCTCAGTTCGTCGATTTCCTTGCCGAGATCGCTATGGGCGGCACCTATTTTCCGGTGAATGGTCGCTAAATCAACCTTCTTTTGTACAATACGTTTGTACTTGTTGGCCTGAAAGCTGGCGATATGAAGCGTTTTACGGGTTGAGTCCCAGATTTTTTCGGTGGTGGTTTTTTTCTTTTCGCCGGAATCGTTCTGCTCGCTCATGAAAACCTCCAAGGTTTGGCAATCATTGATGGGTTATATATCTCATATGTTTTTGCGAAACCATCGAACGTTGGTAATATATTAGAAATATTAGCATCTCTACTTGCAACGTCAAGGTGTTTATGGTTGCTTGACTGGGTGCAGGCCAAACCTTTGGTATTGTGACTATCAAGATGATCGGAGAAACTTTCATGGAAGCAAGTGCCGCACAAGCAGGGAAAACCAAGTTCCAGGTCGATCTACGTCGCTATCTGCGCGAAGATGGTGAAGATGAACAGCTAATTCACCTGATCTGCGAAATTGCCGAGGCGTCGAAATATATTGTCAACTCCATCCGGACCGGCGACCTCGGTGTGGCGGGAACGTCCAACCTTTACGGCGAAGAGCAACTGGCCCTTGATGTACTGTCGGATCGCATTCTGCGCAAGCGGTTGGCAAAATCAGGGGTGGTCAGCAACGTTGTATCCGAAGAGTCCGACGATATCTTATTCGTGGCACCTCACCGCACCGGCAACTATTCGGTTGCCTATGATCCGCTGGATGGTTCCTCGCTGGTCGACGTCAATCTGGCCGTCGGTACCATCGTATCGATATACAAAGGCAGTGATTTGATGCAGCCCGGCAATAAGCAGGCGGCAGCGCTTTACATCCTTTACGGACCGCGCACGACCTTGGTTTATACCACCGGCAACGGAGTGCACGAATTCGGTATGAATCAGTTGATGGAATATACCCTATTGCGGCGTAATATCCGCATGGGGACGAAAGCTAATATCTATGCTCCAGGCGGTTTGCGCAGCCAATATACGGCAGGTACCGACAAGTTTGTCCGGCAGTTGGAGGCAAGCGGCGTCAAACTGCGCTACAGCGGCGGGTTGGTGCCGGACTTCAACCAGATACTCATGAAGGGGACAGGGATATTCTTTTATCCTCATTTGCAAAATGCTCCGCAGGGCAAACTGCGGTTGCTGTTTGAACTTAACCCCATGGCCTTTTTAATGGAACAGGCCGGCGGAGCAGCTTCCAACGGTCGGCAGCGGATTCTTGATCTGGAGCCTCATAAACTGGACGAAAGATGCCCGTTTTTTTGTGGTTGTCGAGAGGATGTGGCGTTGGCGGAGGCGTATCTAAAAGACGAGTAATGAACGAAGCGGGGACCGAAAGATCCCCGCGTCTGTAAACTGTCTGGATCAGTCGAGCAGGGCCTTGACCCGCTCATAACCGGTGTTGTAGGCCTTTTTGTTGAGTTCCACAAAGGCCTCCGGCACCCGTCTCAATACCGCTTTTTCACCCGACTCGCGTTTGACGATACCGGTTAAGGCGACCATGGCGCCAAGGGCGACGACATTGGCCACAATGGCTCGTCCGATGTCGTTTTTGGCGGTGTTGATGATCGGAAAACGGTAGATTTTAAAGTCGCCTGCGGGCGGCTTTTTAACAAAGTCGGTATCGAGCAGTAACAAGCCGCCCGGTTTAATCGTATCGACATACTTATCCGCTGCTTCCTGGGTCAGGGCCAGGCAGGCGTCGACCAGGGTTGCCTTGGGATAATCGATGGGGCCGTCTGAAATAATTACCTCTGATTTGGAAGCACCACCCCTTGCTTCCGGGCCGTAGCTCTGGGACTGCACGGCATATTGGTCTTCGACGATGGATGCTGCTTCAGCCAGGATAATTCCGGCGGTGATGAGCCCCTGTCCGCCGGCTCCGGAAAACCTTATTTCATAGCGTTTTGACATGGATGCTCCTTTTAGAGATTCTGGGCGCGCTTTATGACCTCGGCATATTGTTCGCAATATTCCGGACGCTCTTCACGGTGCAGAATACCGGTGACAATTTTGCCATCCAATTCTTCCTTGGACATGGTGGCGGCCTTGGCTACGGGGACGGCCAACTCCTTGAATCGCTTCATCATGTCAACTACCGAGCGGAACTTGTTGCGTCGTCCGTAGGTGGTCGGGCAATCATCGAGGACTTCGATGATTGCCATGCCTTTATGCCGAATCCCTTCAGCGATAAGTTTGTCGATCTGCGTGGCGTGATAAGCAGTGGTGCGGGCGACAAATGTCGCGCCGGCGCCGATCGCCAGTTTGCTGATATCGAAGGTTGGGTCGGGGTTGCCGTAAGGCGTGGTCGAGGCCTTGTCGCCGGTGGGGGTGCAGGGGCTGAACTGACCGCCGGTCATGCCGTAGATGAAATTATTCATCAGAACATAGGTCATGTCTATATTGCGTCGGCAGGCATGAATAAAGTGGTTGCCGCCGATTGCCACCCCGTCCCCGTCCCCGCCTACAACCAGCACATTCATATCCGGTTGGGCCATTTTGATGCCGGTGGCGAAAGCCGCGGCGCGACCATGAGCGGTGTGCAGGGTGTTGAAATCGACATAGCCGGGCAGGCGGCTGGCGCAGCCGATACCGGACACGATGGCGGTGCGGTTTTTTTCCAGTTCGCAGGCGTCTATGGCGCGTAACAGTCCCTTGAGAACGATGCCGTGGCCGCAGCCCGGACACCAGATGTGCGGCAGTTTTCCGGGGCGCAGGTATTTATCGTAATCGAATGCCATGGCTAGTAGACCTCCTTGACTTTATCCATGATCTGGAAGGGGGAGATCGGCTCCCCGTCGACCCGGCCGATGCCGTGGAGATCACAGGCGCCCTTGATGACGCGTTCCACTTCGAGGATCATCTGTCCGAGATTCATTTCAGGTACGATGATGGCCTTGACCTGTCCGGCAAGCTCAGCGATCCGTTGCTCGGGGAACGGCCACAGGGTAATGGGGCGGAACATGCCGACCTTTCGGCCCTGCTTACGCAGTTCAGTTACTGCATGGCGGGCTGAGCGGCTGATGGTACCGATGGCCACAATCACGACCTCGGCATCATCGACCATGTATTCTTCGTTTTTCTCGATTTTGTCCCGATTAGCTTCGACTTTGCGAATCTGACGGCGCTCCTCTGCGTCAACCAGGCGGGCCTTGGTGGTGGGGAAGCCGTCGGCGGCCTTGTTGAGACCGGTGACATGGAATCGGTATTCCGAACCGAAGGCCGCCAGCGGTGGCACGTCGCCGAAACTCGGGTCGAAGGGCAGGTACTGCTCGGGAGAGACGGGCGGTGCCTGCCGGTCGAGGATTTCCAGCTCGCCCGGTTCCGGCAATTCGATGCGCTCACGCATATGGCCGTTGATTTCATCCAGCAGGACCTGAACCGGCATGCGGTAGGTTTCGGCCAGATTAAAAGCCCGCACCGTTTCGGAAAAGATCTCCTGGCAAGAGGCCGGCGCCACGGCGATGGCGGCATGGTCACCATGGGTGCCCCAGCGGGCTTGCATGATGTCGGATTGACTGGGGCCGGTCGGCATGCCGGTCGACGGGCCGCCGCGCATGACGTTAACGATGACGCAGGGAATTTCGGCAATGCAGGCGTAGCCGATGAGTTCCTGTTTGAGAGAAATGCCGGGGCCAGAGCTGGCCGTCAGGGCCTTAGCTCCGGTAAGGGCCGCGCCCAGCACCGATGCCATGGCGGCGATTTCATCTTCCATCTGTATGAATTTACCGCCGGTCTTTGGCAGTTCCTTGGCCAGCACTTCGGCCACTTCTGTTGATGGGGTTATGGGATAACCGCCGAAGAAACTGCACCCTGCGTACAGGGCACCGTAAGCGCAGGCTTCGTTTCCCTGCAATAAAGCAACTTTTTTAGCCACTTTGATAGACCTCCTGAAGAAAAGGATTCAATCCTTGTGGACTTTGATAGCAAAATCGGGACAGCGCAATTCACATTGCATGCAACCGATACAAGCTTCCGGCCGGATAACTTTCGCGAGAAAGCCATCCATCTCCAATACATTGGTAGGACAAAATTCCACACAAATACTGCATCCTTTGCAGTAGTGTTCGATTATTTCCAAGCGTGGGGTGTTCATTCCCGGAATCTCCTTACATGACTTTTTCGATGCAGCGACGCATTGTCACACCGATCATTAATAAAACCATCGGCGATTCTAACATGGTTGCACCGATGAAATGCAAATATTTTTCCTCTTTATGGTAAGAGCAAGGCTTGTCATTGCTCCTTATGGGATCTGCAACGATGATAATCGGAAGGGACGGTTTGCTCCTGTGGTAGGCGGATACAGAGATTATTTAATTCGGGTTTTATGTTTGCTGGTCACTGCCCGTTCGGGCAATGACCAGCATGTAGTGTGTTAAGTTTATTCGGGAGACTATGCAACAGCGGATTGAGACGACTTTTTAGGTATGGCAATCAGGTTGATGGCGATACCGATCATTGCGAGCAGGGCTGTCGCAAAAAAGGCATACTGGTAACTGCCGAAGTAATCCTTAGCCAGTCCTGAGGTGAGGCCGCCGGCAAGCGCCCCAGCCCCGTAAGCTGTGAATACAAATCCGTAATTCCGACAGTAGTTTAAGGCGCCAAACAGGTTGGAGGTAGAAACCGGCGCAATGGCCAGCCAGCCGCCAAGGGTCAGCCAAAGCAGGGAAAAAGCGGCAAAGTAAATAGAGACATCTCCGGCGTTTGCACCTAACAGGCCTGCGGAAGCAATTAAAATCAGGATAAAAGACAGGGAAATTGTGAGTCGCGTTCCGAATCTGTCGGTCATGGAGCCGAACAATGGGCGTCCCAGGGCATTAAATAGTGCAAAGATCGAAACCGCAAAAGCTGCCCTCTCCGGTTGCAGGCGGATAATCTCCTGGGCCACCGGACTTGTTACGGATATAGCCATCAAGCCTGAAAAAGTCCCGATGGCATAACAGAACCAGAGAGCGTAAAATCCCCGGCTTTTCAGCATAGGATTAATGCCCGGGGAATCCGAAGCCGTTGAACTGCCGGTCGAAACCTGGTTTTTCGATGGTGCGGCAGGGAATTTGAGAAAAGACGCAAGAAGACTAATGCACAAAAAGAACAAGATACCAAAAATCCTGAACGAAGCGAGTACTCCGTAATGATCTATAAGATGCAGTGCCACGGGGGCCGTTAGAAAAGGTGAAATCCCGAACCCTGCCAGGGTGACTCCGACGGCCAAACCTTTTTTTTGCGGGAACCAGCGGGCTGCCACCGCCAGAGGGACCCCATAGATCAAGCCGACACCCATGCCGCCCAGTACACCGTATGTTATCGAGAGGCTGGTAATGGTCGCAGCGGATCCGGAAGCAAACCAGCCCGCAGCAAGGATCAAACCTCCCAGCATGGTCGTGCGCCTGGGACCCAGCTTTTCGATCAGAGTGCCGGCAAGGGGCATGGTCAGGGCATAGAAACACAGAAACAGCATGTAAGGCCAGCCACTCTCGGTAGCCCCGATGCCGAATAGTTCTTCCAGGGGTTTTCTGAAAACACTCCACGCATAGATCGTTCCCATGCAGACAAAAATCCCCATCCCGGCGAGGATGTATCCAAAAGGGGCCAGTTTCTTAACTATGGGCATCGTATTTCCTTCCGTTACTCAATCGACTTGCTTAGCGATGCTGCAGTTTCCGATCTTTCTCTTCAACTTCCAGAGCCATGCTTTCCCTGAAATCCACGAGCTTTTGTGTGAGCTTGGCATCGTTCAGCGCCAGAATCTGTGCCGCCAGAAGTGCGGCATTTTTAGCGCCGGCTTTGCCGATAGCGGTGGTGGCGACCGGAATGCCGCCTGGCATCTGGACAATGGCGTAGAGCGCATCCACTCCATTCAGCGGTCCGCCGCCCATCGGCACACCGATGACCGGCAGGACGGTTCCTGCCGCGACGACGCCAGGCAGGTGTGCAGCCAAACCGGCGGCGGCAATGATGACCTGAATGCCGCGCTTGGCAGCGCCTTCTACCAGATCGCTGGTCTTGCGGGGGGATCGGTGTGCGGAGGCAATGCGCATTTCATAAGGAATATCGAATTGTTCGAGAATCTTTGCTGTTTCCTCTAGCACCGGACAGTCTGAATCGCTGCCCATGACAATGAGAACTTTGGGGTTCATGAACTCTCCTGAAAGACAATCGGGCGAAAATGAAGAAGTTGTGAGTTTACCGGCCATGCTGCACCGAAAGGATTCGGTACGGCATGGCCGAGTTGTAAAGTACGTGCCGCTTAATCGGCCAGTTTTTCATACAGCGCACGCCGACGCAGGGTCCATGTGTTCGCACCCTCGATGAGTTGGCTGGCTGCCTCCGGGTTGACTTTTTTCAGGGCCCTGAAGCGGTTCTGCGTAGCTGCGAATTCCTCGAAGGAGATGCTCGGTGCTTTGCTGTCGAGCTGCAGCGGGTTGTTACCCTCGGTTGCGCGGGCCGGGTTATAGCGATAAAGAGGCCAATGTCCGCAGTCGACGGCTTTTTTCTGGCTTTGAATCCCCTTGGTCATGTCGATGCCATGTGCGATGCAGTGGGCATAGGCGATGATCAATGAAGGTCCGTCAAACGCTTCGGCCTCCATAAAGGCTTTAATCGCCTGGGCGGGATTTGCCAGGGAGACCGTTGCCACGTAGGCGGTGCCGTACGACATAGCCATGAGCCCGAGGTCTTTTTTCGGCATGTTTTTGCCGCCTGCGGCAAATTGTGCTACCGCACCCATCGGGGTCGACTTGGAAGCCTGGCCGCCGGTGTTGGAATACACTTCCGTATCGAGCACCAGCAGATTGACGTTCTTGTCCGTGGCGATAACATGGTCGAGACCGCCATAGCCGATATCGTAGGCCCAGCCGTCGCCGCCGACGCACCAGACCGATTTTTTTACAAGGTAATCGGCAAGCGTGGCCAGCCGTTTGGAATAAGGATCTTCGCAGCTGGCAAGCAGATTTTTTAGCTTGTCTACGCGGACACGCTGCTCCTCGATGCCTGCCTGGGAGGACTGGTCGGCGTGCAGAATGGCCTGCAAGAGTTCCTTGTCGGCCGGGCAGCCGGAACAGTTGCAGTCTATGATCCGGGTCAGCATTTCGCTGGCCGCTTCGGTAAACTTGTCAACGGCCAGGCGCATGCCAAAACCGAATTCCGCCGTGTCCTCGAACAAGGAGTTGGACCAGGCCGGCCCTCGTCCATCATCGCGGGTGGCCCAAGGGGTGGTCGGCAGGTTGCCGCCGTAAATGGACGTGCAGCCGGTGGCATTGGCGATCAAGGCACGGTCGCCGAATAACTGCGACATGAGTTTCAGGTAAGGGGTTTCACCGCAACCCGAGCAGGCACCGGAAAATTCGAACAGCGGTTTGAGCAACTGGCTGCCTTTGAGAGTGTCGCGTTTAACCTTGCCCGGCGCGGTTTCGGGCAGGGCCAGGAAAAAGTCCCAATTGGTGGATTCCTGCTCACGCAGTGGGATTTTGAACTGCATGCTCAGAGCCTTGCGGGAAGGGTCCTGGCGGTCTTTGACCGGGCAGACTTCGACGCAGATACCGCAGCCGACGCAATCCTCGGGGGCTACCTGCAGGGTGAACCTTTCCCCGTCAAATTCCCCGCCGCGGGCTTCAACAGAGCGGAAGGTCGACGGTGCCTGGGTCAGATAAGCCGGGTCGTAGATTTTCATACGGAGTGTTGCATGGGGGCAGACGAAGGAGCATAGTCCACATTGAACGCAGAGGTGTTCATCCCACACCGGGATCTCCAGTGCGATATTACGTTTCTCGTAACGGGAGGTGGCGGTGGGAAAAGTACCGTCCACCGGCATGCTTGATACCGGCAGGCTGTCGCCCTGACCGGCAATGATGGTGGCGACCACATTTTGCACGAAGGCCGGCGCACCCGGCGTCACCAGGGGTGGCTTGCTCAAACAACTGCTTGCCGTGGCCGGGACGGTGATTTCGGCGATATTGTCAAGGGATGCATCGACGGCCTGGCAGTTCATATCGACAACTTTTTCACCCGCCTTGCCGTAAGTATTGCGGATTGCATCCTTGATGGCTGCTAGGGCCGCATCCATAGGAATGATGCCCGTGATTTTGAAAAAAGCAGTCTGCATGATGACGTTAATGCGCCCACCCAGGCCTATCTTTTCGGCGATATCGACGGCGTTGATGACGAACAGGCGCAGTTGTTTGTCGATAATCTGCTGCTGTACCTCGCGCGGCATCTGGTCCCAGACCGTATCCTTGTCGAACGGGGAGTTCAGGAGGAAAATCGCCCCCTGCTTTGCTTTGGACAGCATGTCGCACTTTTCCAAAAAGGTGAAATTGTGGCAGGCGACAAAATTCGCATTGTTGATGAGATACGGTGATCGCAGTGGGCTTTTGCCGAAGCGAAGGTGCGAGGTCGTTACCGTGCCGGCCTTTTTGGAATCGTAGACAAAGTAAGCCTGGACGTGGTTATGGGTGAGATCCCCAATGATCTTGATGGAGTTTTTGTTGGCCCCCACCGTGCCATCGGAGGCAAGGCCATAGAACATGGCCGAATAGGTGCCGGTTTCATCGTTATGGTAGGAACTGTCGACGGGGAGACTGGTGCCGCAAACGTCGTCATCGATGCCGACGACGAAATGGTTTTTGGGCGTGTCCTGACTCAGGTTGTCGAATACGGCCTTGACCATGGCCGGGGTGAATTCCTTGGAGCCGAGGGCATAGCGTCCGCCGATGATGGTCGGCAGGGCGGTCCCTGGCATCGCTTCGGTAATGGCACCACGTACATCGAGATACAGCGGTTCACCGAGGGATCCGGGCTCTTTGGTACGATCCAATACGGCAATTTTTTTTGCCGTGGCGGGCAGGGCCGCCAACAGTGCCTCGGCCGGGAATGGCCGATACAGGCGGATCTTGAGCACACCGACCTTTTCACCCTGCGCGGTCATGGCATCCACGGTTTCATGGACAGTGTCGCATCCGGAGCCCATCAGGACGATAACCTTTTCGGCTTCGGGAGAGCCTACATAGTCGACCAGACCGTATTGGCGGCCGGTAAGTTTGGCGAATTTGTTCATCTCCTGCTGCACGATAGCGGGAGTGGCCAGGTAGAAGCGGTGCACCGTTTCCCTCCCCTGGAAATAGACATCAGGGTTCTGGGAGGTGCCGCGCAGCACCGGGTGATCCGGTGACAGGGCTCGGGCCCGGTGGTCGGCAATCAATTCCTCGTCGAGCATGGCGTGCATGTCATCGAAGCTGAGTTGCTCGATTTTCTGGATTTCGTGGGAGGTTCTGAATCCATCAAAAAAGTGTAAAAACGGCACCCGCGAACGCAGGGTGGCCGCCTGGGCAATGAGGGCAAAGTCCATGGCTTCCTGGACGTTGTTGGAAGCGAGCATGGCAAAGCCGGTGGAACGGCATGCCATGACATCGGAGTGATCGCCGAAGATGGACAGTGCCTGGGCGGCAATGGCTCGCGCAGAGACATGAAAAACCGTCGGGGTCAGTTCCCCGGCGATTTTGAACATGTTAGGGATCATCAGAAGCAGTCCCTGACTGGCAGTGAAGGTCGTGGTCAGCGCTCCGGCCTGCAATGAGCCATGTACCGCGCCTGCGGCACCCGCCTCCGATTGCATCTCTGTTACCAGCGGCACGGTGCCCCATATGTTCTTTTCACCTCTGGCACTTTTGATGTCCGATAGTTCCCCCATGTTGGACGAAGGAGTGATGGGGTAGATGGCGATGACCTCATTGGTGGCATGGGCCACATGCGCCGCGGCGGTATTGCCGTCGATGGTAACCATTTTTCGCGTCATGCGTAACTGTCTCCTTGATTGATAAGACCCAAGGTGTGGCGGAGATGTTTTTTGCTCCGACTACCTTTGGTGCATGCGGGGACTTTATAAATGTCCGTGTGAAAATCTTGACAAATGGGCTGTTTAAGTAGTAACTATTATTTCACGTAAAAAACTTCGTATGTTTAACCAAAGTACAGAATACAGCCATGGCGAGTCAAGTATTTTCTTCAGGTTTCACCTCTGAAAAATTACCATCGGCCAGGAGGCTTGTTTGCCTCGAACAATATGCCAGATCGGGGCGCGTTCACGATATGAGAGAGGGTGTTATGGCAGGAGAGTTTTCTTTGCGGAAAGGGAATCACGGGTTGTGGTATGATCAGAGCAGAATTGGACGGAAATGGGTACTTGGAAATTTGAACCCTTGGGTCGTCAGATATAGTCCTGATGACACGCAGAGCAGAGTTTTGTGCAGTCACGGGATCCAAAGGGGAGCGAAAAATGTTTTGAGTGGAGGGATGTTTTGAAAACTTCAGATTCAGGGACAAACGAACCGGATTTCGAGCAAGGTCACAGGCAGTGGACGTTTCTTAACAACCATGCCCATGTTCTTATATGCCTGGCCCGCAACCCCGACATGGTGTTGAGGGAAGTCGCCCGCAAGGTGGGTATCACCGAACGCGCCACCCAAAAAATAATAAAGGACCTGGTGGAATGCCAGGTCCTCGAGCGTTACCGTGTCGGGCGTTGCAACAGTTATTTTATCAATCTCGATCTGCCGTTACGACATCCTCTGGAAAAACAACATACCGTCGGTGAATTATTGGCCATGCTTTTGACCGAAAACGAGATGGCCCGGGCCAGAGCACAGATGGCGCGCTGAGCACAGGAAAACGCCCGTCATCAGAGCACCCGAGATGCTGCCTTGTCATGGCAGGCTGTCGACCAGTTTTTTGACTTCATCCACAGAGTGGTTGAGTAAATCCTGCTCTTCGGCAGTCAGGGTGAATTCAACGATTCTTTCAATACCCCCGGCGCCAAGAATGCAGGGCACGCCGACATAATAGCCGCTGATTCCGAACTGGCCGCTTAACATGGCGCAGACCGGCAGCAGTCGCTTCTGGTCGTGGATGACCGCTTCAACCATGGCAATAGCACTGGTGGCGGGGGAAATGAAGGCGCTGCCGGTTTTGAGCAGTTCCACCACTTCGCCCCCGGCATCCTGGGTGCGTTCCACCAGCCCATCCATAATCTGGCGGGCTTTTTCCGCATCACCATATTTTTGTTCAAGCAGTTCAAGGGCGGGAATACCGTTGACGTTGGCAAAACGCACGATGGGCACCATGGTGTCGCCGTGTCCGCCGAGTACCGGGGCATTCACGTCCCGTACGGAAACTCCCAGTTCCCAGGCAATAAAGGCTGCAAATCTGGCCGAGTCAAGCACGCCCGCCATGCCGATAACCCGTGGGGTGGGAAACCCGGTCAGTCTCTGACATAAGGTCACCATGGCATCCAGGGGGTTGGAAAGGACGATAACGATCGATTCCGGTGCATGGGTTTTGATCCCCTCGGCAACCGTGGTCATAATCCGGGCATTGATTTCAATAAGATCTTCGCGGGTCATGCCGGGTTTGCGGGGGACCCCGGCGGTGATAACCACAATATCCGCCCCGGCAATGCAGCTGATATCGTTAGAGCCGGTCAGTTGTACATCGAACCCTGCTATGGATGCCGCCTGGGCGATATCCAGGCATTTCCCTTGAGCTAATCCTTCTTTAATATCGAACATGACCACATCGCCAAGTTCGCGCATGGCTGCAAGGTGGGCGATGGAGTTGCCGATCTGACCGCCTCCGATAAGGGCAATTTTCGGTTTGAGCATACTTCTTCCCTCCAGAAAAAGCCGGCACGCCCGGAAGGATCGCGCGCCGGACCATGAAAAATCGAATCAGGTTGTCATGTTGTCGATCAGGGCACTGCCGAATTCGGAACATTTAAGCAGGGTGGCACCGTCCATGAGCCGTTCGAAATCGTAAGTCACTTGTTTTTGGCCGATGGTTTTTTCCATGGCTTGAACAATCAGGACGGCGGCTTCTTTCCAGCCGAGATGTTCGAGCATCAAAACGCCGGACAGGATGACCGAACCGGGGTTGACTTTGTCGAGGTTGGCGTATTTGGGAGCGGTGCCGTGGGTTGCCTCGAAGATGGCATGACCGGTCTGGTAGTTGATGTTGGCACCGGGGGCAATGCCGATGCCGCCAACCTGCGCTGCCAATGCATCGGAGAGGTAATCGCCGTTCAGATTCATGGTGGCGATGACATCGAATTCACTGGCGCGGGTCAAAACCTGTTGCAGGGCGATGTCGGCAATGGCGTCCTTGATCATGACTTTGTTGCGCCATTGGCCTTGTCCGTGGCTTGGCAATAAGGCATCGAGAGTCGCCGCAACCTCTTGGCGAATTTCCAATTGTTGTTCAGGAGTCATCATATCGTAGCCAGGGTCAATCATGCGGGCTATTTCTTCGTTGCCAAGCTGCGGATTGTCATCTTTGTTGGCAAGAATCCAGCTTTCGCGGGCCGTGACAACATCCTCCCGGAATTCCCGTGCCGCAAGCTCGTAGCCCCATTGTTTAAAGGCACCTTCGGTGAATTTCATGATGTTGCCTTTGTGCACCAGGGTCACGGAGCGACGCTTATGATCAATGGCATACTGAATAGCGGCGCGAATCAGTCGCTCTGTGCGCGGCCGGGAAATCGGCTTGATACCGATGCCGGTGGCTTCAGGAAAGGGGATTTTTCCGACGCCCATCTTTTGCTGCAAAAATTCGATAACCTGTTTTGCTTCGGTGCTGCCAGCTTTCCATTCGATACCGGCGTAAATATCTTCGGTGTTTTCGCGGAAGATGACGATATCGACATCTTCGGGTTTCTTCACCGGGGAGGGTACGCCCTCAAAAAAACGTACCGGCCGCAGGCAGACGAACAGATCGAGTTCCTGGCGCAAGGCCACATTAAGCGAGCTGATGCCGCCTCCTACCGGGGTGGTCAGGGGACCTTTGATGCCCACCAGAAACTCGTTGAAGGCTTGCAAGGTTTCAGCGGGTAACCAGCCGAGTTGCATGTTGAAGGCTTTTTCTCCGGCATAGACTTCCATCCAGCTGATACGCCGTTTTCCGCCGTAGGCTTTCTCCACGGCCGCGTCGAATACTCGTACAGCCGAGCGCCAGATATCCGGGCCGGTACCATCGCCTTCGATATAGGGGATGACGGGGTTGTCGGGGACCTGCAGGCGTCCGTTTTTGAGGGTGATTTTCTCGCCTTGAGGAACCGTGAGATGTTGATAAGTCATGGTTTAATCCTTTTATGGAAGCTGCGCCCCTCGGGACGGTGGATGAGGTATACGGTTTGCCTAGTCTACAGAAGGCAAGAATTCTGTCAATAGGTGTTGAAAAGGTAGTCCTGCCGAAAGCTATGCGATTAGCTTGGAGGGTCACTTCTAGACCCGGTTGTGCCGGGGGTGGTGGATTCTCTTGGGTGTGGTTCCGATTGAACAGGGAAAATTCTTGATTTGAGAGCTTTTTCCCTGGCTGTGTTCTTATCTTGCTCGGAAAGTTTACGCGGTATGCTGAGCGATTGTCCGGGATAGACCTGTCTCGGATCGCGAATCTGGTCGCGATTGGCCTGGTAGATTAATGGCCATAACAGGGGGTCTCCATATATAGCCTGCTGCGCGGCAATGGTCCACAGCGTTTCGCCCGTGCCAACCCGATAAACATTTAAAACAGGGCGCGGTTTAGGCTTGGCGGGCACGACGGGCTGGGTGGTGATTGCTTTGAGGGTTTGCTGTGACGGTTGTCGAACCGGTTCGTTGGGCAACTGGGCGGTGCGCAGGAGTTCTTCGGCGCGAATTTTTTGTAATTCACGGTCTGCTTGTTCCCGCTTAGCTTGGAGAATGGCACGGCGGGCATGAGCTTCAGCGAAGGGCAGGATTTCCTTGGCCAGCGTATATTTCTTTTTAACAACCAAGTCCTCGCCATCTCGCATGGCATCCAAGGCCGCCTGATACTCGTTAGGTGCGAGTATCGCGGCTTCGGCTGCAAGGGCTTCCTCAAGAGCGGTGCGCGCTGATTGCAACTCTTGTAGCGGGGGGGCAATACACCCCCCCGCCAGTATAAGCAGAGCCAGTAAAACTAATATGAGACGTGCCATAGTCCACTTTCGTCGTCTTTGCAACCGTAGGTGGATTGCGCGAAGGCGATCGAAGCCCTAAACCAAGGCTCAGCGGCTAATTGTTACGGACCGCGCGCCGGATGGAAAGTTCACGCAGCTGTTTGTCATCCACCTCACCAGGAGCTTCTGACAGCAGACATGTAGCCTTCTGGGTTTTGGGGAATGCAATGACGTCACGAATGGAATCCGATCCGGTCAGAATCATCATTAAACGATCGAGTCCGAAAGCGATACCACCGTGAGGAGGTGCGCCGTAGCTCAACGCGCTCAGCAGAAAACCGAACTTCTCTTCAGCTTCCTCAGCAGTGATGCCCATGAGGGAGAACATCTTGTTCTGGACTTCACGATTGTGGATACGGATGCTGCCACCGCCGATTTCCGATCCGTTCAAAACCAGATCGTAAGCTTTGGCTCGGGCGCTGCCGGGATCGCCATCGAGCAGAGCGATATCTTCGTCCAGCGGCGCGGTAAAGGGATGATGCACCGCAACATGACGGCGGGCTTCGCCGTCCCATTCCAGCAACGGGAAGTCGGTGACCCAGACAAAGCGGAAATCGTCCTTGCGTGCCAGCCCCAGTTTTTGCCCCAACAGGCCGCGCAGACGACCGAGGGATTCGTTGGCCACCTTGAAGGTGTCGGCGGCGAACAGCAGCAGGTCGCCAGGCTCGGAACCGGCCGCTTCATCGATAAGGGCAATTTCCTTGTCGGTGAAGAATTTGGCGATGGGCGACTGCCAGGAACCGTCTTCCTGAACCTTGACGTATGCCAGCCCCTTGGCACCGTAGATTTTGACGAACTCGGTAAGGTCGTCGATTTCTTTGCGGGAGAAGGAAGCGCATTGTTTGGCGTTGAGCAGTTTGACGATGCCGCCTTTTTTGACCGCATCGGCGAATACCTTAAAGCCACAGTCCTTAACCAGATTTGAAATTTCTACGAGCTCAAGCTCGAAGCGCATATCGGGGTTGTCGACTCCGAACCGTGCCAGCGCTTCGGTGTAGCTGATGCGCAGCATGGGCAAGGTCAGTTCGACGCCGAGGGTTTCGCGGAATACCTTGGCGATCATGCCCTCCATGATTTCCATGATGTCCTGGCGGTCGACGAAGCTCAGTTCGCAGTCGATCTGGGTGAATTCAGGCTGGCGGTCGGCGCGCAAGTCCTCATCGCGAAAACACTTGACGATCTGATAGTAGCGATCGAAGCCGGAAACCATCAGCAGCTGTTTGAAGAGCTGCGGGGATTGCGGCAAGGCATAAAACATGCCCGGGTTGACGCGACTTGGCACCAGGTAGTCACGCGCGCCTTCGGGGGTGCTCTTGGTCAAAACGGGTGTTTCGACCTCAAGAAATCCGGTGTCGTCAAGGTAGTTGCGCACAATTTGCGCGACCTTGTGGCGCAAAATAAGATTGTTCTGCAAGGACGGCCGCCGCAGGTCGAGATAGCGGTGCTTGAGGCGGATATTTTCCGCGACGTCAACATTGTCCTCGATCATGAACGGCGGCGTTTCGGAATTGTTGAGAATGCGCAGTTGCTTGACTTCAACTTCGACTTCGCCGGTGGCCATCTTCGGATTGACCGTGCCTTCCGGACGTGCCGATACGATACCGCGTACGGCGACGACATATTCACCGCGGACCCTTTCGGCTTTGGCATGTGCTTCAGGATCACGGTCGGGGTCGAGGGCCAGCTGTGCAATCCCCTGGCGGTCACGCAGGTCTATAAAGATCAGGCCGCCGTGGTCACGGCGTCGCTGAACCCAGCCCATAAGACAGACTTCCTTGCCGATGTCGGAGGCAGAGATGCTGCCGCAGAAATGGCTTCTTTTCCAATCACCCAGAATATCGATCAAGTTCGGCTCCTTGGTCATGCTGATAAATTTCAATAAGGCGACACATTCCTTCGTTTTCATGCGAAAAGGGTTTGTGTTGTGCCCATCCGGAGTTTCCGGATAAAAATTCGTGAGAATCTTGCCAGTATAAAGTGAATTGCAAATTATACGGGCTGCCGCCGAAGGCCGTCAAGCAGTTATGCGAGAAGGTCTCCTAAATGTTCAGCTGTTTGTACACTTTTCGAGCAGGGCCTGTTCGATGCCGGCCAGAGCGATGGGGGTTTGGCTGCCATCGTCCATGTCGCGCAGTTGTGCCTGCCCGGAGGCCAGTTCCTCCTCGCCCAGAATGAGAACATACCGAGCGTGCAGTTTGCCGGCGCGGCGCATCTGGGCCTTGAGGCTTTTGCCGGCGAAGGCCATATCGCAGCCCAGTCCAAGATGCTGCATGCGGTGCATGATGGCGAAGGCTTCCATGCCGGCCGCATCACCCAAGGCAGCCAGAAATACGTCAAGGCGGGGCGGCTGGATACGTTGTTCGCCTTTCATCATCACCAGTCTTTCAACGCCCATGGCAAAACCGATACCGGGCAGGGCTGGACCTCCAAGGTCCTTAATGAGGCCGTCGTAGCGACCGCCGGCCGCGACGGCATTCTGAGAACCGAGCTGATTGGTGACCATTTCGAAAGTGGTTTTGGTGTAATAGTCGAGACCGCGCACCATGCGGGGGTTGATGGTGTAGGCGATGTTCAGATTTTTGAGGTGCTGCTGCACCTGGTTGAAGTGCTCGTTGCAACCATTGCATAAAAGGTCGAGTACTGACGGGGCATCGGCCGTGGCTTCCTGGCAGGTTGGAACTTTGCAATCAAGTACCCTTAAAGGGTTGGTACGGTAGCGACGCTGACAGTCAGCGCACAATGCCTGCAGGCGGCTATCGAGATAAGCAGTAAGGGCCTGGCGGTATTGGGGACGACATTCCTGGCAGCCCAGTGAGTTAATATGCAATTCCACCTTGTCGATGTCGACCGCTTCAAAATAGTGGCAAAGCATGGCCAGAACCTGGGCGTCCATCATGGGATCATCCACCCCGACGGCTTCGGCGCCGATCTGGTGAAATTGACGGTAGCGACCTTTTTGGGGGCGCTCGTAACGGAACATGGGGCCCATATAATAGAGCTTGGAGACCGGGTCGAGAGCATGCAGTTTATGCTCGATAAAAGCGCGCATTACCGGTGCCGTACCTTCGGGACGCAGGGTCAATGAGTTGTTGCTGCGATCTTCGAAGGTATACATTTCTTTTTCAACGATATCTGTACTTTCGCCGATGGAGCGACAGAAGAGGTCGGTCTTTTCAACCACCGGGACGCGGATTTCACCAAACCCGTACAACTTGAAAATGCGATGGGCCTCGTTCTCCAGAAACTGCCAGGTTTCTACTTCGCCCGGAAGGATATCGTTCATTCCCTTAATGCCTGTAATGCTCACAATAGGTCCCTTCGTTCATGTTGTCATAGCCGCTGCCAGCGGTGCTGAAAGCAGGATGGTCATGCTGTCGCGGCGGCAATAGAAGACCCGCTGGCGTAATGGCTAGCGGGTGCGTAGGTCGGTAGTGGTTGCGCTGAGTTTGCGGAGGATGCTGCTGCCAACCTGTCATTCCAGGTCGGATGGCTTATCCTCCATCTCCGCCAGCTGCCAGGCACCGCGAACCACATTGCGGCATTGTTTCCCGGCATACATGGCCTTGTCGGCCAGATGGATAATCTCTTGTTTGGTGTTGGCATCGGATGGAAAGGTCGCATAGCCGACGGTAGCTGTAATATGGGCAGGGTTGCCGGAGTCTGAAAAAAAAGCGTGATTCTGAATCGAAAGACGTATGCGCTCCGCCACAATCTCTGCCCCTTCAGGGCCGGTTTCAACCAGGAAACTGGTGAATTCGTCCCCACCGTAGCGGAACAGAATATCCGATTCCCTGACACTTTCGCGCAACAGGCCCGCGACTTCCTTGAGGGCCTGACTGCCGTCCAGGTGGCCACGTGTATCGTTGATTTCCTTGAAAAAGTCCAGGTCGATAAAAATCAGCGAAAATTCCAGCCCGTATCGTTCGGAACGCAGAATTTCCTGATCCAGAATCATTTGCAGATAGCGATAGTTGTGCAATCCGGTCAAATCATCGATGAAGATCAGGTCCCGGGCGCTTTTGAAACGACAGGCGTTTTCAAAGCCCAGAGAGGTTTGTTCCAGTAGAAAAGACAGGTTGTCCAGGGGTAATTTTTCGCTGAAGTCACAGTCCTCGGGATTGCAGAACACCATGGCACCATGCAGGCCATAGGGCGACTTTAAAGGGAAAATCCCGACGGTGCACAGGTTGGCTGGCAGTTGGGGCGCATCCGGGAGCCCCGCTTTTCGCAAAATGCGCAGTTCTTCGCCATCCGACAGGTAAGGCTGCAAGGCGTCCATGAGCGCCATGCTTTCCGTTTCCTGAAGTCCGTTGGAGCTTGCCAGTTGGGAAATTTCGCCGTTACTGATCAGGCAGGCCAATCCCCGCCCCCCGCCAGTTTCCAGCAGGACTGCGGAAAGCGCTTCACTGAAAAGCTGGTCCAGATCAAGGTGTGCCGCCAGGTGTTGACCGCGTTGATAAAGCTGAATCTGTGCCTTGAGAACCGTGTTTTCATCGAGTAGATGGCGTTGTTCGAGGCAGCCCTGAACCACATGCAGCAGTTCGGCCGGATCGAAAGGTTTGACAAGGTAGTCGCGTGCACCGTTTTTCAGTGCTTGGATAGCGGATTCGACAGAAGCGTGTCCTGTAACCAGGATAACATCCGGGGGATTGCTCAGCTTACGGGCATAATCGAGGATTTGCATGCCATCCAACCCGGGCATGACAAGATCTGTAAGCACGATGTCGATGTTATTCTGGAGCAACCGTGCAACGGCCTCCTCACCAGACGCAGCGGTTTCGATCTGGTAGCCGTTTTCGCTGAGGAGGTTGGTGTATAGACGGCGGAAGAAAAGTTCGTCATCTACAACCAGAATGGTTGAGGTTTTCATCCGGACATTCTCCAGGTTAAATGATTGATAAAATTAGCAAAGTCATACCGTAGTGTCAATGGAAAAGCCCGGACTGCCAGGATCTTGCCTGCCAGCCTGTATGCGTCAGTTCAAACAGCAGGGTTCCATGTAGATCGGTACGCCATAGGGTCAATTGTTTTTCCGCAACGATTTCCATGGTCTCCCGGTGAGGGAAACCGAAGGAATTGTTGTGCCCCAGGCTGGTGAAAACAATGGAGGGTGCAAAATGTTCAAGAATTAGATCGGCATCACTGTAGCGGCTGCCATGGTGGGGAAGTTTCAACAGGGTCACCGGACGTTTTGGCATGATACACAATAGATGACGAACTCCGTTGCTTTCCAGGTCTCCGGTCAGCAGGACCCCCTCATGTTTGTGGCGGGCATAAAAGACGAGGGACCGGTCGTTGACGCTGGCCATGGTTTGGGGAGGTGCAAATATCGCAATCTCATCGGTGCCCGTGTACTCAACGGACGACCATCCTGACTTGAATGTGCGCACCGGGATATGTCTGTTTATGATTTGTTTGCGCAAGGGCGGCCATAGCGCGCTTTCCGGCATGCCACACCAGAACTCTTGCACCGGAAAATGCTTTACGATATGCAACAATCCGTTCCGATGATCGGGATGATCGTGGCTCAAAACCACAGCCGTAATTTGCTTGATGCCGAGACGTCCCAATGCTGGGGCCACCAGCCGTTCGCCGGTATCGAAGGTGCCGCGAGGCATGCCTCCGCCGTCAATGAGATAATGATGACCTCTGGCGTCCGAAACCAGAAGGGCATCGCCCTGACCGACGCTCAAGGCCATGACCCGCAGTTGCTCAGGACGTGAAGCCGGCCAAAACCACAAGGCTAAAAGCAGGGTCAAAAGCACGGGGATGTGCCACTTGCGCCAGGGCAGCAGCAGAATGCCTGCCATCAGAGTGATACAGAGCAAAGAAGATACCGGCTGGTAGATTTGGCGGGGTATCAGTATAGGCAAATCCAGTATGTGTTCGGAGAACTTAAGGGTTTGATCAACGATGATTGCCGTGAAGCGAAAACACAGTGCCGCGCCATCTTGCCAAACAGGTGCTAAAAGCAACCCTGCCAGTCCGACAGGGATGGCCAGTCCGCCGATCAGGGGAACCGCCCACAGGTTGATTAACAGGCCTGCCGGGGCGAACAGGTGAAAATGCCATAGCACTATGGGGCCGGTTGTGACGCCGGCGGCCAGGGTGACCAGGTGGACCCGCTAAAAAATGTCGTGACTCGTGGAAGAATGTCGTGACTTCGTGGAAAAAGTTGTTTACTGCTTTTTATTCTTGGCTGTGCAAATAGTTTCCTTCAACGTGGGGCATCGGCGGTTGGGTATCAAGGACTAATATGTAATTCAATTACCCCTTATCCACAGCCATTGTGTAAAAGTCCCACGAAAGCACTTCAAGTGGCTTGGAGGATACTTGATTTTGTGAAAGAAACACCTTTTTGCCTGTTTTTTAGACAATGAGTTTCGTTGCTTGATGTCTTGGGAAGTGGTAAAAAGAATTTCCGATGCGTTTAAAGGCTGGCTGAGAACGGCGAATTTCAGCTTTCGGAGCAAAGTTGGGGTTCGCTGCATTGATTGCTTGGTGTCGTATCTGTCCTAGGTGAACTGGGATCTGATTAAAGACTGAGTCTCACCCATAAATTGGACAGGCCAATCTTAGAGATTTCGAGCTTGCGTCATGCTTTTCCCGGAACTGTACCGACGTTAAATTTCTCAGCGATGAGTGCGGACGAAATCCACTATAGTCCTTTAGTCAAGCCTCTTTATTTTTCTTTGCATCGTCAAGGGACAAGAACCAATGTGTGTTCAAGCACTCGTCTTGAAAACTGCCATTGAACGACTCTATGAGTGCATTGTCTGTGGGCCTTTCCGGCCTTGAAAAGTCCAAATTGACGCCGTTTTCGTAGGCCCACTTATCGAGCGCCTTGGAAATAATTTCGGCGCCATTGTCGACCTGAATCTGGTCGGGGCACCGATCTTTGAACAGCCTGAGGCGCTCCATTACTTTGGCGACATCCTGGCCTTGGATCGCCCGCTCTACCTGAATGGCCAAACATTCGCGACCATAATTATAAGCGACAGTTAATGCCTGATCCGGCGGCCGTTGAACAGATTATCGGCCACAAAGTCCATTGATCGATCCTGGAGACCTCTGGGCGTTGCATGCGGTGCGCCACACGGCGCTTTGACCTCTTTTGGCGCAAATTCAATCCCTCTTCTCGGTAAATCCGGTAGATGCGCTTATGATTGACCTGCTAGCCCTTACGTCGCAACAGGATGTGAATGCGAAGGTACCTGTAACGGACCCGTACCTTGGCGATCTCACGGATGCGCTGTTTAAGAAGTCGGTCGTCCCTTGCCGGTTTGTAGTAGGCCGACCGCCAGAGTCCCACCACCGCGCAAGCTCGCAGCATACCCACAAGATGAGCGGTATCCAGATTATCGGCCAAGAGTTGCTTCTGGGCTGGCTTTAGAGTTTTTTTTGAGGACATCCTGGAGCATCTGTTTGTCGAGGATCAAATCTGCCACGAGCTTCTTGAGTTGCCGGTTCTCCTCCTCAAGCTGCTTGAGGCCCCCAATTCGCTGATACCCAGCCCCTCGTACTTCTTCTTGCAGTTGTGGAAGATGGCATCCGAGATCCCCATCTTGCGACAGACCTCGGCCACTTTCGTGCCGGTTTCGGCCTGCCGCAGAGCAAACGCGATCTGGTCCTCGGTGAATTTCGTGGTTTTCATGGCAAAAGCCCTCCGTTGTCTGAGAGGTTATTTTGCCCGAATTTTCCAGTTTTGGCTTGTCCGAATTTTCGGAAGGAGGTCACATGTTGACGTGTCCTTTACCTTTTGACCTGCACGAGCCTGGCTCTAAGATTAGCGGGAAGTTGCTCCAGCATTCTGGCTTCTTCTTCATGATAGGTAGCCAGGCGATTACTCAAAAAATCAAAGTTGACCAGATGCCCGTCGAACTCAGGCCCATCTACGCAGGCGAATTTGGTTTCCCCTCCGACCTCGACGCGGCAACTGCCGCACATGCCGGTACCATCGATTATGAGCGGGTTGAGACTGACGATGGTCTTGATACCGTAAGGCCGGGTCAACTCCGCAACAGTCCGCATCATCGGAACTGGCCCGATGGCGATGACTGCGTGCGGACGACGTGCAGGATCATCGATAAGATCCTGCAGCTCCTCGGTAACGAAACCTTTACGACCGAGGCTGCCATCTTCCGTGGTGATCTGAACTTCTCTTGAAAAAGCACTGAGTTCTTCAGCAAGAATGATGTAGGAGGCCGACCGCCCACCAATGATGGTTGTGACTTCGTTGCCGGTTTCTTGGAGAGCTTTGGCCGTCGGGTAAAGAACCGCCGTGCCGAGACCGCCCCCGATGCAGGCAACCCGCCCCCAGGACTTAATTTCCGTCGGTTGGCCGAGAGGACCGGCGACATCCTTGAGATCCAGACCGGCGGGTATACTCACGATTTTCTGGGAAGTCAGGCCTACAGCCTGAATAAAAAGGGTTATGGTACCCTCTTTGGTACTGGCATCGCCTATCGTCAGAGGAATGCGTTCGCCTCCCTCCTCGACACGGACGATAACGAACTGCCCTGGCTTGCGGGCCTTGGCGATTCGGGGGGCACGAATGACCATACGATGGACGTTCGGCGCTAAAATGTCGTTTCTAATTACTTCGAACATATGGTCTCCGAGTTTATTTTATTTAACTTTTGATACCTTCTTTAATTTCTTTTTTTGCCACCATATCATTAGGAAAAGGACTTTTACACGGCAACGCTCTACTCAAATATCTTTGGAGCATTTATAGGAAAATGTTTTCGCCAGACCGCATAATGCTCTTCGTGTATTTTGTATTCTTCACATATTTCCGACAGAGGCCGGCCCGATAACCCCTCAAGCACAATGATTGTTTTTGTCAGAGGATCAATCACTTTTGAAGGAATCATTACTATCTCCCTGCCTTTCACTGGACGTGGTGAGCCGCACCTTGTCCATGCTGGCAGGGACGTGGGTGCGGTTCACCAGATTTAATTTACAGTCATTACAGTTCTCTGTTGATGGTACCTTCCCAGGTGGAAACCTTGTCCTGCTCACCGGCTTCTTCCGGAGATACCCACTTGGTGGTAAAGGTCTTGACCTGGGTGTAGAACTTGGCCCCGTCGCGACCAAGGCAGTCGAGATCGCCGAAGAAAGAACGCTTGTGGCCGGAGAAGGGGAAGAATGTTAGGGGTACCGGGTTGCCGACGTTGGTACCGACGAAGTAGTCCTCTTCGCAACCTTCTACAACTGCTTCGCGACCGTCGAGGAACAATTCGGCCCTTACTCAACACCCTTGTTGATCATGTCGATGACAAAATTCTTCTGACCGGCGCTTACCAGGAAGCCAAGCTGGGTACCTTCTCAGTAAGCCGGACCCATCTTCAACTGCTCGGCATACTTCTTCAGCAGGGCCACGAATTCGTCGGCGATGCACTCTTCCACAACCACCACGGGCAGAGCCATGCAGCGTTGACCGGCACATCCGAAGGCCGAGTTTATAATCCGACAGGCAGACCAGTCGAGAGCTGCGTCACGCAAAACCGGGGCGTGGTTCTTGGCTTGGGAAAGGACCTGTACCCGCCACAGGCCACCAGAAAATCGCACTTCTCTTCTTTAAGCATCTGCAGACCGGTGTCAACATGGGACAGATCGCCCTTGGAATTCACGCCGTTAAACAGAACCTTGACACCGCTATCCACAAGAGACGTGACCACCGGATCGATGGCGCCGACCTCTGCCAGCACCTTGTCGATCAGCAACAGGACCTTGCGCGCTCCGAGACGCTTGGCCTCCGGTCCGGCATTAGCAGCAGCCTCTTCGCCGAAATGAATGATGGCCGGTGTGCAAAACGGACGGGATGGAATCATTGTTGTGTCTCCTTAATCTGTGTCTATTTGACCTTCCCAGGACGGCCAGTTGCACAACGGTATAAAAATCTGCGCACAATGGGTCTCTCTTTTGGCTTAATTTTTACAACAGCAGCCTTGCCAAATCAATCAAAAATACAAATATTTGGCCAATTTTTTGTGCACAGAAATCAATGTGTTTTCTTTCTGGAAAATTTGCCGTTATCAGAGGCCTGTGGGGGTGTTCCGGGGACACAGTCCGGCATTTTTCTCTTCGCAATGCGAATATGGAGGACGTTGGCATTGTCCCTCCTGTTCATAACTTCGCCTTCTAGTTACGACCTCAGCAACTCCTTGCTCGGGGTATCCGCTGGCAATATTACCGGCAACAATCTCTTCCCAGTCCTCCAATACAAAATGATTGAGAACGCAATGCTTCGAGCGGGCTTTGATAAAAACGGCGAAACAGATGTACTAATAGGTTTTCTTGTTGGGTCTCGGATAATTCCATCAGCAGAAAAAGCTTCCCGTTATTCCTTGCTCGGGTATGTTCTTTGGCATTCTCTATGGCGAAATCTGAAGGAGCCTGATATGACGATTCGATTGCACGCAAATGCCACAACAACCCCGAAAATTCCAAGATTGATCTGTCTGAATTCTGGGTGAGGCTCACAATCAGCCACGCAATAAAAAAACGGTTCTCCTTGCAGGGAGGGCCGTTTTTCTACGCAGGCTTCTGTGCCGAAATTGATCGCAGTTCAGTCAGATATTGCCGCCCTGCTGCCCGATTTGAGCCAATACGCCGCATTACACTGCAAAGTTGTGAATCAAAAACTACTGCAGGCATTGCAACAGCCCCATGGCCCACTGACAGGCACCGCACGGCTCGTTGTTTGAAAAACAGTCCAGCATGAAGTTTTCCTCCTGCACCAAATTGCAGGGCGCCCCCCAGCAATTAGTGCAGTAGGGATAGTCGAATGCCAGCACGTTGCGACGAAAGGTTTTGAACTCCTCGCCGTTCCAGATTTCCAGAAGCGGCCGCTCGCCCAGATTGCCGAATTCCTTAACTTTGATCAGCCGATTCCAGTCACTGATGTAACAACGGTACTGATGCCAGAGGTAATAGCAAGGATGGACGCCGCCATACCAGGAGATAAAAGCCGAACCGCCGGTGACGAAATCGCACTTGCGTTCGGCCAAGGGAATGATCGCCGGCAGTTTGAGTTCGATTCCCATTTCATTTGCAACCCGCTGCGCCTCTTCGTAAACATCCTCCACTTCGGTCTGCAGCTTAATGTTCCGGCTGAGTATTTGCTTGACGTCAATAAAGATCTCCCGCCTGCGGGCCTCTGGTCGCATCTGGTTGACCAGTTTGTTGACACGGGAAACCCGCGGATCATGCTGCTGCTCCCTCCTCTGAGGGGGATAGTTGTAGAGGTGGATATCCAGCCCCATATCCGCCAGACGGTCCTTCCATTCGTCGAGCTGCGCCACCGCTGCTTCGCTGGCATTGTGGTAGGTAATCTGCTTCACGGACCCCGAATCGTAGGGCAAGGCCTGTGAAACGATGCAGAAATCGGCGCCGCGCTGCGCCACCCAGCGTACTGTGTCTGGTAGCTGACGAAAATTTTCGCGCATGGTGACGAACTCAACGCCGACTTTCAGGCGACTGCCCGATTGGGTTCGACGGGCTTCAGCCAACACCGCAAAGGCCCGCTCCATATCGCTGATGTTCTCGCCTCCCCGAACCTTGTTGAAGGTTTCTGGTTTTACCCCGTCCACCGACAGACAGATGCGGTCAAGCCCAGCGGCCACCAACTTGCGGGCAATGACCTGATTGAGAAGCAGGCCGTTGGACTGAAAACCGATCCAGGCGTCATCGGGCATCGCTTGGCGGGCCCTCGCAATCCATTCGAGCAGGTGCGGATGCATGAGCGGCTCTCCGATCCCGTTAAGGACTAGTGATTCTAGTTGGGGAAAGGCCGGTTCCATTGCCGAAAAGAGTTCCTGGCTGAGGTCGCCGTCGGTCACCTGACTGTCCTGTGACTGTTTGACGCACATGGGACAACGCAGATTGCAGTGGGTGGTGGTCTCGACGAACAATTTGCTTGGGCAATTCCGCAACGCCGGTTCGGTCTCTGTTCCTTCTGTGTTCATGGTGTTAAGCATATGCATATTTCCCATTTGGCCAAATTGCCAAAGACGCATAAAAAAGAAACGTTATCTGTCGATAAATTAAAAAAGGGCGCCCCCTTTTGCACTTTGGATTCCAACACCGACTTAATGCATCCATAAAAATTCAAATCTATCCACCAAACAAAAGCTGCGGTAAAGCAACGCCGCCATAAATGGTTTGCCGCTAAGGTACTTTTCGCCCAGCTCAAAGATACCATCCAGCAGTCCCAATTAGGCCGAATGCCCTGGCCAATTTTCTAGGCAGTCTTCTGATTGCCCCCCCCCAGCCACTTGGCCAAGAATACCGCAGAGACGCCCTTGCTGGAGTTGATTATGAAATACATGGCCAGAAGCCAGGTCCGGAGCGGCAATTTTGTGTTATTCATGGGTGTTTTGGTCGTTACTGACAGATGTCTAGAAACCGTGGAGACATCTGCACCAATCATTTTGCTCAATTTGCAAACGCAGCACTCTTGCTTTTCGAGCTCTTCGGCAATAAACAAGCGCGCCTGATGGGCCATGGCCTAGAACAAACGGCGTGAGCCTCATGACGGTTTCTTTTACTTTGTTCCATATATTTGGTAATATAGATAAAAAACCGGAGCTGGTCAATCACATTTGAATTATGGATATTCCGGTTTATCTCTTGCCTATAACTAAAGCCCCTTTACATGAGGGGTAAAACGATTTTCAAGGAGAAGTTATGCAAGTCCCTTCAAGCGAATTGAAACAGCGAATGCATCGTTTCCGCCTGCGAATGGACCGCTCCGATCCCGATTGGAAGGCCGCTGTCATTTTTGGCAAGGTCAACCAGTATTATTTCACGGGCACCATGCAGGACGGACTGTTGTGGATTCCGCGGGACGGCGAGGCGGTCTACTGGGTGCGCAAGAGTATCGAGCGGGCCCAGGACGAATCGTTGTTCTCCCGTATCGAGCCTATGAACAGCTTTCGCGACGTGGCGGCGACAATCGATGTTCTGCCAGACAATCTACATCTCGAGTGCGAACTGGTTTCTCTGGGCCTGTTGCGGCGCTTTCAGAAGTACGTTCCGGCCAATGACATTCGGCCGGCCGATGGCGCCCTAGCGGCCGTCCGGGCAGTCAAAAGCCCCTATGAGTTGGACCTTATGCAGCGTGCTGGCGAGGTGCACCGGCGCATCCTTGAGGAGCGGGTCCCGACCCTGCTCGAAGAAGGTATGAGTGAAGTGGATCTGGCGGGGCGGCTTTACCCGGTGATGATCGAAGAGGGGCATCACGGCGTGGCGCGGTTTGCCATGTTTCAGGCGGAGGTGGCCTTGGGGCATATCTGCTTCGGCGAAAGTTCTCTTTACCCAAGCTCCTTCGACGGTCCGGGCGGCAATTACGGCCTGCATCCGGCGGTGCCGATTCTCGGCAGCCGTCAGCACAGGCTGGCCAAGGGCGACCTGGTGTTCATCGATATCGCCTGCGGTTTGGACGGTTATCATACGGACAAAACCCAGACCTATCTGTTTGCAGGGACACTCGATGCCGCGGCGACGGCTGTGCATCGCCAGTGCGTGGCGATTCAGGATCAAATCGCCGAAAGGCTCCGGCCGGGCGCCATCCCTACCCAGATATACCAAGAAATCATGACCTCGCTAGACGACGAGTTCCTGGTGAATTTCATGGGCTACGGTTCCCGTCCGGCGCGGTTCCTCGGCCACGGCATCGGTCTGCAGGTGGACGAATCGCCGGTTATCGCCAAAGGATTTGACGAGCCCCTTGAAGAGGGCATGGTGCTGGCCTTGGAGCCGAAAAAGGGTATTGAAGGGGTCGGACTGGTCGGCATCGAAAACACCTTCATCGTCACCGCCGAAGGGGGGCGATGCATTACTGGTGCCCATCCGGGACTGATGCCAGTATATTGAAACTTAGTAGTAAGTATTTGTTTTTTAAACGAATCTATTCACGAAAAAAGTGATCCGATGGTAAGTCCAGACAATCATGGCTGAAAATCCGATCCGACAAGGAACGGCGGGGAATGACAGGCATTAGATTTTAGGTTCCGCATGATCCCTGACCTGTTTATGGAAAAGTTTTAGTTTCTTTTTCTGCCAATTATTCAGGGTCTCTCCGGGAGTTCTATGCCCCAACGTTCGCTGAGGAATGTGGTGGCTGTATAGATACCCATAACGCAACAATGTCTGTTTTAAATTTTCGGCGGAATCGAACCGGGTTGTTGACAAAACCTCGCTGATGCGGCCATTGAATTGCTCCACCATGCAGTTGGACTGAGGGTGGTCTGGCGGGATGAGGTAGGCTGGAAAAATTGGACACCAATCTGATAGCCTACCTCAGACTGAAATGCCCCTGATTTTCTCGACACTTTTGGCATATGGTTAGAATTAGAAGGCGGATTCAACTAGCAAATGCAACGGAGTCCTGACTGAAGAATACCTCGCTTGGGGTTCGATAACCAAGGCACTTTC
>DKEW01000022.1 GCA_002452265.1 Pelobacter sp. UBA6812
ACCTTGACCGACTCCCGGCCGTCCGACACCAGCCGGAATCCGTAAGCTGTGTCGGCAAGCGCCAGGCGGTGCGTGATGAGATCATCAACGACCATTTTGCCGGATTCGATCAGATTCATGGCCTCGGTGATGTCAGGGGGGCTGCAATAATAGGAAGTGAGGATGGTAATTTCTTTCATCCAGAAATCGTTGACGGGAACAACAACATTTTTGTCGGGTCCGGGAACGGTAAACAGCACAATCACACCGCCTTTGTCCACGCATTTCCATGCCTGCTCCAGAGCCTGCTGTGCTGCGGTGCATAGTAATACAACATCCGCCTTCTTACCGGTTTTCGCAACCAATTGGTCGGCTGCATCATCTGCCGCGTCGATGATAATATCGGCTCCCGATCGGGTGGCGTATTCCAATTTCGTTTTATTGATATCCACCGCGATGACTTTGCATCCTTTGGCTTTGGCCAGCTTCACATGGAGCAATCCGGCCATTCCACAGCCGATCACCAGCACAGAGTCTCCCTTTTTCATCCCGGCCAGCCGCCCGGCCCGAACGACGCAGGCCAGAGGTTCTAACACCCTCCTGGGTGTATAAGTAGTGTCCATCCGGAAACGATAACTGTTTAAAAAATATCACAAAAAAGCGATTTTTGGCTTGGAAAATTCGGTGCAATCTGCTATGGTCCTTTCACAAGAGTTTGATATCATTGAGCACAAATCAAATCAAGGACTTCAAATGCGCCGAAAACGGAACCGCCAGACCAATCTTTTTACCGCCGTTTCGAGCAACCCGATTGCTCGGGAGCTCGAAGAGATTTCCAAGATCATCTGAGAGTGGACTCGATAATTGATGGAGTTCTGGTCAATCAAAATGAGGGTTGGGGATTGAGATGATTTTGAGGAGGGGGGGTCGTGTAGCGCCCCCCCCTGATTGATAGGCTTAAGTATGAACCGATCATTTTAACGGATGGCGAGTTATGATGCTTTAGTGCGGCGAGGTTTTGAAGACGCCGGGGTAAACAGTTCAAAGTAGAGCGATTCATCGAGTCGAGGCAGATTCCGTTCGGCGGCGGCAGCGAGCATATCAGCGGCCGTATGGTTGAGGACGCGCAAGTTGTTTAAGGAATGCGCGGCCAGGGTTCGGATCAGCTCTGGTGTCATCAGTTGTGAATAACCGGCCTGTTCAAGGGCGAAGTTGAGATAATTTTGGAGCTGTTCCGGGGTAAGGGGTGTCAGTTGAAGTCGGGCACGGATGCGGCTGCCCAGGGGTAACAGCTCTGGTGTTCGGAACATGTTTGGCAGACGTCCGTCTCCGCACAGGATGGTAAAGAGAAGGCTTTCCGAGTCGAAGCAGGCGCTTTGGAGCAATCGCAGTTCGGTCAGGCAACCCGATGAGGCTTCCTGTGCTTCGTCGATGAGCAGCACGGGGCGCGCCAGTGATGACTGACAGTGAGCTTTCCACTTTGTGCGCAGGGCCTTGAAGCTGCCATAGCGGTTCAAGGGGGTCAAGCCAACGCCGAACAGTTCTCCTAGTTCCCGGTAGAAGTCGGCGAGTTTGCTTTGTGGCCGTTCCATGACGCCGACGGTAATATTCGTCATTTTGCTGAGGCGTTGAGCGATCCATTGGAGGGTTTTGCTTTTGCCCTGTCCGGGATCTCCGGTGATCAGGGCAAAGCCGCCTTGTGAGATCATTGTCTGGACGCGGTGGGCAAAGCTTTCTGCCTCGGGCGTCACCCACAGGGCTTCTATGGGCAGGTTGGGTAAAAAGGGGTTGTATTTGATGCCGAAGAGGGCGCGGAGGTTTTTATCAGTCATGATCGCTTTCCTCCTTTGGCAGATAAGCAGGCGGTAGTCCGGTGGCGGCATAGTCGGCGAGCCATTTTTGTAATAGGGCCGGCTGATCGCTTTTAATATCGGCAGCGGTGGTGGTTTCCGGCGGCTCGATGGTTCGGCGCCGCCCGGAGGCGTTTTGGACTTTGTCTTGAGGCAGCAGGCGTGCTAACAGGCCACCGGTTTTAGGATCCACCAGTGTCATCTGGCTTTTGTCCCAACTTGGCGAGCGCAGTGTGACCGTGTGCAGGTGACCGAATCGGGGGGGCAGTTCATAGCGCACACCCTCGACCACGACAGTGGCGTCACCGTGGCGGGGAGTGCGGGTGATCTGGCGGGTAAAGGCCAGTCGCATGGTATCGGCGTCCGGTGCCCGGCGTCCGACATCCGGGCCGTCGAGCATCCGCTGCAAGGGTGTCGTGCCGATTTCACGATGCTGTTTTCTGTGGTAGTCCTGCTCGACCCAGGCCTGTGCGGCGTGATTGATAAAAGCCAGCTTGAGATTTTCGATGCCACGGAGCATCTCGATCAGGCGGCCTTCCAGTTGCGCCCAGAAGACTTCCTGCTTACCGTTTTGATAAGGCGAGTAGGGCAAGGTGGTTTCGTGGACAACGCCAAGTCGCAAAAGTCCCTGTCGGGTTTCCTCGGCTGACATGGCAGCCCCGTTGTCCGTCATCAAGGCCCGTGGCAGCCCGCGTTTCATGATGGCCTGGGTAAGACCGTGAATCAGGCACTCGGCGGTCTCGGCCAGATAGAACTGTAAGTGGCAGCATAGTCTTGAGCGATCATCGAGGATAGCAAGGGCGATCGGATGATACCAGTTTCCGGATTCATCCAGCAGTCTGATCTTGGCATGGTGGAAGTCCAGGTGCCAGAGGGCGTGGGCGTGGGACGCCTCGTAGCTTCTCACCTCACGCTGTTCTCGTCGTCGCTGCGCCCGGCTCTGGCCCTCGGTGGGTTGCAAGGGTCCACAACGCCGCGTCCAACCGTTTTCTCTCATGCATCGCAGCACGGTCTTGTAGCTGGGCAGCGGGGTTGATTGCGGTTGCTGCCCCGCCAGGGCGACCAAGTTGTCATAGTGCAACTGAACGGTCCAGCGCGGATAGGCATGATACTGGGACTTGATGGCCTCTTTGAGCAGTTCGCCTATGGCCCATCGCCGACCGGCATCGGCCCGAAGTTTTTGCCCCAAAGCGGTGATGGGATCCGGCGCATCTTTGGCTTGGTAGTACCAACGTTCGATGGTCGAAAAACTCGGACTGATCTGTTTGTCGGGGGCAAGGGGGTGCTGGTAGCTTTTTTCGGCCAGCGCCTGTAATCCCTGTTGTAGTTGGCCGCTTTCCGGCGGACTGGACAAAAGACCGCCTATCACTGCAAAACGGAACTGTGCCCAGTATTGCCACCGGGGCATCTTTGGATCACTCATCGGATCTTGTCTCCTTTGGATTCGCTTCTTCGTCCTCCCCCATGGAGGATCACGGCGTCGAACCCATGGCCGGATCCTTGTAGCCGATCAGTTCCTTTTATACAGCCACCCATCTTTTGCGTGAGAGCTTGGCGGATAATGAGTCCCTTAAATATCGTGCCCTTACGGACCAAGGAAAAGCGCTTGCAAACAAGCAGTCAAACTCAGTTCGGGATCTCCACGGGTTTGCACGAAACGCTCAATCAGGCCCCCCGGCAATTGATCCTCGACCACCGGCGGCATCAACCTTCCCGACAGTCGCCGCCAAGGCCGGCTGCATGGAAATATCTGCCGGAAGTAGCTCAACCAACGGGTCAATGTCGAACGCGTCACACCAAAAAGAGCCTTCAGTTTCTCGACCGTATAGCCCCGATCCCTCCCCTGGCGCAGCGCCGTGACCACCAGCATCACCACTCCCCAATAAACACGGCGCCCCCAAAACAAGACCGATGGCGGCAACACGCGTCGCCGACAACCCTGCTTTCCGCAGCACAAACTCAAACGGATCGCGTAAGTCTCATCAAGATCAGGGGGCCCTCCCCGAGGCTTACGCAGATATGTGGCGTAATGCAGAGGACCCCCACACCGGGGCAGCGTTTTAACCGAGTGCTCTTCGCAAGATCAATGTCTATTTTGTGTAAAAGGACAAAAAGTGATTTACTCTGGAGGACCTCTGGTGATATCATAACTCCTGCCTTTCTTTTGGGCAGGAGCCCCTTCATCGTATCGGCCAAGATAAGCGAGGGGGCTCCGTTCTCTTTCCCTCACTCTTCTTGTCTAAATCAGACTATTTTTCCACCTTTTTCTGTGACCGTGCTCATCTAAGTTGCCTCTACAGGAGGCGAGAACGCCACGGTATGTGTCTTCCCCTTCAATGGGCTTGGCACCGTGGAGTCGATCAGTTTTGTTCCGACGAAGGAGCGTACTCCTCAGCAGCCTCCGCGAGTGCGGCAATGGTGAAGGGGGGTCCAGGGGATGCTCGAACCCCTTGAGATTCCTGAAATGAAGGGAGTTGGAGCCACTTGAAAGTGCCCGTCGCAGCCATCAATTTTACCAGTGTCCGGCCACGCTCGCATGGCGCTTCAAAAACGCAGTGCCAGCAATGGGTTGGAAGGGCGGCGGGTGCCGCCGTCGGCGCCAACCTGATCGACGGACACAGGCTGTGCAGTGGTTAAAAGATAGCTTTGTCATGCCGTAGAAGTAAGTAATAAACCAGTAACTCAGTGGAGATTCCCCCGCTATCGCCCGCTATACTTTCCAAGATAGCGCAACCTGCCCGCATCAGCTTCGATACACGATAATAATCAATTAAAGCAGAAAGATATGACTGACCGACACGAACTCCGATCCTTCTGGTGATCGAAACAGGCTTGTCAGAATGGTCCCAAGAAACATCCGTGGAGCGGGGACCCCCCGCTTCATAATCCCTTCAAAAGACGTCTTTCCAGTTCCCTTTTTTCCCTCATTTCCAGAAAACATCAATAATCATCCATAGCTGACCATCATCCTCCACCCCCGTTGCCCCCCCGTTGTTTTCACGCGCGCTTTCCTC
>DKEW01000037.1:0-50257 GCA_002452265.1 Pelobacter sp. UBA6812
TTCATCGTCGGTTTCCCCGGCGAGACAGAGGCGGAATTCGCCAAGTTACTGGCGTTTGTCGAAGAGGGTCATTTCGACCGCGTCGGAGTCTTTCGCTATTCCCGTGAAGAGGGAACGCCCGCCGCGGCCCTGCCTGAGCAGGTGCTCGAGCGGACCAAAAAGAGCCGTTACAATAAGCTTATGAAGGCACAACAGCGCGTTTCCTTCAGGCGTAACCGGGCCCTTATCGGTCGTATTGAGCCGGTGCTGGTGGAAGGTTACAGCGAAGAAACCGAGTTGCTGCTGAGCGGTCGCAGTGTGCGCCAGGCTCCCGATGTCGATGGGCAGGTTTATATCACGGCCGGTCAGGCCGACATCGGGCAGATCGTACCGTTGCGAATCACCGATTCGTCGGAATACGATCTCATCGGTGAAATCGTGGGCGATGCCGCAGAAAATCCGCTTTAAAATCGGGCTCTAAAGGAGCTACGGAGGTGTGAGGTGTCCCGCTATCGTCTGCTGGCCATAGCCGTTTTATGGCTCGGCGTCGCTGCTGCTTTCTGGTATGTGCTGCAGGGGCGGGGGCAACCGCTGCAACGTACCCGGTTGCTGCTCGGGACCGTGGTAGAGATCACCGTTTACGATCAGCGGCCACAGCGTTTTGCTCAGGCGGTCGAGGCAGCGTTCGATGAGATGTCCCGGCTGGAGGCACTGACCAGTTTTTATCGCCGTGACAGTGATGCGGCACGTCTGTCCGCCAGGCAGGGTATCTTGCCCGTGGCACCGGAAACCCTGGAGATTCTTACTCAGGGGTTAGAGGTGGGCAAAGCCAGCGGTGGCGCTTTTGACATGACGCTTGGACGACTCAAAGTCCTTTGGGGTTTCGGTTCGGCCCATCCCCGCCTGCCAGCTCCGTCCGAAATAGCGGCGGCCCTGGCTGCCAGCGGCCAAGATGTTTTGGCTGTAGAGGATGGCCGGGTGATCAAGCGTACCGACGCCTGGATCGATCTTGGCGGGATCGCCAAGGGTTACATTATTGATCGTGCCGTGGCCGTGCTGAAACAAGCAGGGGTTACCTGCGCTGCCGTTAACGCCGGTGGGGATCTACGTCTCATCGGTCAACGTACAGCGGCCTGGCGAATCGGTATCCGTCATCCCCGGCAGGTTGATGCTCTGCTTGCCACCCTTATTTTGAAGGAACCTTTGGCGGTTGTCACTTCCGGCGATTACGAGCGATTTTTCGAACAAAGCGGGGTACGTTATCATCACCTGTTCGATCCGGCTACCGGTATGCCGGCGAGGCGCTGCCAAAGTGTGACGGTGGTATCCAGTCACGCGGTATGGGCCGATGCTCTGGCTACGGCGGTGTTTGTGCTCGGCCCGGAACAAGGCCTGGCCCTGCTGGAACGTTACCCCCAAACCTGGGGCCTGATCGTCGCAGCCGATGGCACAACCGTGGTCAGTCCCGGTCTGCGCGAAAGGGTGGCTTGGCCGTGAATCACGTGCTGGGACGCCTCACGGCGGGAGATTGCTGCATCATAGCGATTCTTCTGGTGGCGGCTGTGGCAGCCTGGCTGCTGGCACGAGGATCTAAAGGGGCCACGGTGATTGCCGAACAGGAAGAGCGGGTTATCTTTACCGCCCCGTTGCATTCTCGCTGCCGAGTCTTGCTGCCTGGACCTGAAGGGGCGACGGAATTGCAGGTTGCCGAGGGACAGGCCTGGATAAGCCAATCATCTTGTCCCCAACACCTGTGTCAGCATCAGGGGGCCATTGCCAAAAATGGCGAAGCCCTTGTCTGCCTGCCAAACAGACTGCTTATCCGTATCGTAGGCCCGCCATCTCCCGTCACCGACTATGACTTTCTCAGCCGCTGAACGCACCCGGACCCGCCGCGAAGTAGTGTTGGCACTGTTCAGTGCCTTGGCCATTGGTGTCCATGCGCTGGAAGTATTAATGCCTTTACCGCTGCCCTGGTTGCGACCGGGATTCGCCAATATCCTTACTCTTTGCGCCTTGTTCCTTTACGGGGGCCGCGCTGCATGGCTGGTAACCCTCACCCGTATCGGTATTGGCAGTTTGTTGCTCGGTAGTCTTTTCTCCCCGACTTTTTTTCTGGCACTTTCCGGCGGTCTGGTCGCTACGGCTCTGATGACTATTTTTCGTTCCGTTGCAGGTGAACGTTTGGGTCCCATCGGAATATCGGTGCTGGGTGCCAGCGGGCATGTACTTGCTCAATTGTTGGTGGCTGGCTGGCTCTTGCACCATGCCGCTTTGTGGCGTTTACTGCCGATTTTGTTGATACTGGCCCTGGTAACCGGCACCATTAACGGTGTGGCTGCCGATCTTCTTCTGGAACGCCTGCGGCAGCGCCTGGCACAATTCTCCGCGTCCTCTTGATTTGCCACTGTTTGCTGGATTGATACGAGGCTCTCATGCGCAAAATGCGCTTTTTACTCCCTTATCTGGATAACTATCGGTGGATGCTGGTTGCCGGGGCGGTCTGGCTGCTGGTGACCGATCTGCTGGGATTGCTTGGTCCCTGGCTGTTAAAGGTCGGGATTGATGGTGTGCAGGCTGGGACCATCAGGACATTGTACGGCGCCGGGATATTGCTGGCCGTCATAGCTCTGGTGCGGTTTGTGACGCGCATCTGGTCGCGTCACTACTTTTTGAATACGGCCTGCCGTCTGGAAAATGATTTGCGCCGTCATTTATTGGCTCGTCTGCTCACGCAGAGCGGGCCTTTTTTCGATAAATTTCGCACTGGCGATCTGCTATCCCGTTTTACCAATGATATCGGAAATCTGCGCACGCTGGCCGGGTTCGGGATGATGATCTTCATCAACACCCTGATGGTGTATGGCATGACCTTGGTTGTTTTGCTGGGACTGTCGCCAATGTTAACTCTGGTAGCCCTGCTGCCCTATCCGCTGATGCTGTTGCTGACCCGCTATCTGTCCAGTCGGTTGTTGACAGCTTCCGGCGAGGTTCAGCGAGGTTTGGGGCAGGTAAGTGAAGCGCTGGAGGAGGGGATCAGCGGCCAGGCTGTAATTCGCAGCTATGGATTGCGAACCCTGCGGGGCGCTTATTTCGATACCCTGAATGACCGTTACCTGGGAGCCAGCTTGCGTCTGGCCCGGTTGCGTAGTGCTCTCGGACCCAGCATGGCGCTCATCGCGCCACTTAGTACCTTGCTGATTTTTTATTTTGGTGGGCGTCAGGTTATCGATCATAAGTTATCGTTGGGGGAGTTGGTAGCCTTCAATGCGTATCTGGTGCAATTGACCATGCCAACCCTGATGCTTGGCTGGATCCTCGGACTGGTACAGCGTGGAGCCGCCAGTGCCGAGCGGTTAGCCGAAATTCTGCGCTTGGAGACACCGCTTCGGGCCATGCCGATCGATCGTGCGGATCATGCGCCATCGGTAGCCCTCAGGCAGCTTAGCTTTGCCTATGATGATACGCCGGTCTTGCACCGTTTGCAGTTCGAAGTTGCAGCCGGCAGCATGATTGGCATCGCGGGGCCGACCGGATCCGGAAAAACGACCCTGCTGCGATTGCTGGCCGGTCTTTACCCGGCACCGGTCGGGCAGGTGCTGATCGATGGTCAGGATCTGGCACATCTGGATGGTAGCGAACATCGGCAACGTGTGGCCATGGTGTCCCAGGAAGGTCGGCTGTTTTCGGGTTCCCTGCGGGATAATCTGCTGTATGCGGTGCCTGAAGGTGAGACTGAGTTGATGCATGAAGTGGCGCAGGCTGTCTGCCTGGAAGAGGAGGTGGCGGATTTTGCGCATGGGTTTGATACCCGGGTCGGTGAAGGGGGACAGTCTCTGTCCGGCGGACAACGCCAGCGGGTATGCCTCGGCCGGGCCCTTGCACGGGGTGGCAGCCTGTGGCTGTTGGATGATCCTTTCAGCCATCTCGATGCTGCAACCGCTCAAGCGATCTGGCAGCAGTTGCGACGCGTATTGGTCGGTAAAACTGTTTTTCTGGTCACGGGACAGACTTCTTTGCTGGCCAGCGCAGATCGGATCATGGTGCTGGAAGGCGGTCGCCTGGTGCAGTCCGGAAGTCATGATGAGTTGCTGGCTCAAGGCGGGTTGTATGCGCGCCTCCTGGAAAAGGAACGTCTGCAGCGGGAATTAGAGGTGCTGCCATGAGACGCGGAATGTTCGACATGGATGAAGTCACCGGGCGCCATCTGGATTGGGCTTTATTCCGCCGCTTTGTGCGTTTGATTCGTCCCTATCGTGGTACCGCCATCGTTGCCATGGCCCTGTTGCCTCTCACCACAGCGGCAAGACTGGTGCAGCCCTATCTTATCAAGGTAGCCATCGACAACCATATCATGCCTGGTCACCTCGCGGGTCTGGGGGGAGTGGCTCTGTTATTTCTGGCATCAGCCTGCGGAGAGAGTCTGCTCGGGTTCTGGCAGGGGTATCTGGCCCAGGGTGTGGGACAGAAGCTCACCGCCGATTTGCGCAGTCGCGGATTCAGGCATCTGCTTCGACTGCCGGTGGCATTTTTCGACAGGCATCCATCCGGCCGTCTGGTCACGCGTCTGACCAGCGATGTGGAAAACGTCGGGGAACTTTTCAGCTCAGGTGTGGCGGCCGCTTTCGGGGAGGTATTTTCCCTTATATTCGTAGTGGCCGCGATGTTCTGGTTAAGTCCGCCTTTGACACTGGTGGCATTTGCCCTGTGTCCGTTATTGGGGCTGGTACTTTTTCTTTTCCGCCGCCGCATGCGGCAGGCCATGCGGAAAGTTCGCGCCCGGCAGGCGGAGCTCAACGGTTATCTCGCAGAGCGCATCAGCGGGGTCGGTACGGTGCGGTTATTCGGCCAGGAGCAGAGGACCCTGCAAGAATTTGATGGTCTGCAGGAAGAGTATCGAGTCAGCAATTTTGCCGCTATTCGCTGGGATGTTTTTCTGTTCAGTGCTCTGGAGACGCTGGCCGCCTTGGCTATTGCCGGCGTTCTATGGCGCGGTGGGGCTTCGGTTCTGCAGGGAGTGACCACCTTCGGTACCCTGGTGGCGTTTCTTGAATATGTGCAACGCTTTTTTGCCCCTCTGCGCAAGCTCAGTGGCCAATACTCCCTTTTGCAGGCCAGCAACGCCTCCCTTGAGAGGATCTTCGAACTCATCGACCAACCGACCGAGGCTTCTGGCACCAAACTCTCCGATCAAGCCCGAGGGGCATTGCAATTTGACCAGCTGTGTTTCAGTTATGACGGGCGGGACACGGTGCTTTCAGACATTGAATTGTCGATTGCCGCCGGTGAGATGGTCGGCATTGTGGGTGACACCGGGAGTGGCAAGACTACGCTTGGCCGGCTGTTGTTGCGGTTTTACGAACCTACCGGGGGTCGTATCCTGCTGGATGGTCAGAATCTCGCCGAACTCGACCCGGCACAAGTTCGTCGCCGGATCGGTTGGGTTTCCCAGGAGCCGTTTCTTTTCGCCGGTACGGTACGTGACAATCTTGATCCGCTGGTAGCCCTTTCCGATCCGCAACTGCGGGCGCTGCTGGAGGTTTGCGGCGCCTGGCCGGCGGTGGAACGCCTGGGAGGTCTGCAGGGTGTTCTGAAAGAGCGCGGTCGCAACCTGTCGGCGGGCGAACGCCAGCTATTATGCCTGGTCCGCACCCTGGTGAACGATCCCCCGATCCTGCTGTTTGATGAGGCAACCAGCCGCCTTGATGCCGAAACCGAAGCGATTGTTCAAAAGCAAATGGAGAGGTCCAGACATGGTCGAACGGTATTGGTGATCGCCCATCGGTTACGTTCGATCCAGCATGCGGATCGTATCGTATTTCTTCATCGGGGGCGTATTCGCGAGGTGGGAACGCACGTACAACTGTTGGCACAAAACGGACTATATGCACGCCTATGGCGTTTGCAGCATCTCGATCTCAACGGGGTGCCAGCTGCAGAGCAGGCATAAATTGACGGGAGGTTGTGCCGCGATGGGGCGCGACCCATGGGCTAACTGTCAGGGTTGGTCAGATCGCAAGCGGATATAGCGGCAGATGGCCAGCAGATCGTTCAGGTCCAGAGACAGAAACTGCAGGCCCACACCGGGGGGCAAATTCCTGTTGACAGGTTCCTGCTCTGTATTGATCCAGGCGATACTGGCCTGACAGGCGATAAGCCGGGTGGTGCCGGGCAGTAAGAATTCGACATGCAATAATTGTTCTAGGGGTGGCGGTTGCCTTGTCTCGATGAACATACCGCCTGAACAAAGGTTGACGCAAGACCCGCACTGCATGGTTTGGCCATTTAATCCGTAACGCACCTCCAGGCACATGGGGATGCGCGGAAAGGAACGATAAGGCAGCCCCAGAATGCGGCGGGCTGCTGCCATCAACAAATGCTTGCTGAGTGGCTTGAACAGGATGTCGGCGCAACGCGCCTTCAGGCAGCGGTTGAGATCCTCGGGGTTGCGGCTTTCCACCATCAGTACTACGGGGATGTGTCTCAACTGGGGATCTTTGTTGATGCGACGACAGAGCTCGTCCCCAGGCATGCCCGCAGCGTTCAAATCGACCATCACCAGATTGGGCCAACTATGGTCGAGCAGCTGCCATGCTTCCAGACCATTCTCAACCACCTGCAAGGCAAACCCTTCCTGCCGGCAAAAATCTATGTCTGATTCAAAAAACTCCAGAAGATCACGGGTGATCATTACATTGAGGTTGTCTGGCATAGAGGCCTCCGGGGTGATTCTTGTGACTGTTTAATCGGCATACCATTAAATTATAAAGAGATCGGCCGTTTAGCCAAGTGCATGGCGAACATTTTGTTTCGATTATAGTCCTAATGCAGTTCCTCGAGGAAGCCTCTTGCCGGAAAACGGAAAAAAGTCCCCGAAGCCTGGGCTTCGGGGGAGTTGCCGATAAAGATAAAGCAGAATGCAGAGCTTAGGCAGTACCCTCCGGCGCGACAAGCGGTTGGCGGGACACCCATGCCGTCAGTGAGAAAACCAGAAGGTTTGCAAATACCCCGACCAAAAGGCCGTCAAAACCACCGGGCGCATCCAGCAGTTGGTTCCAGACGAATACGCCGCACAATCCGGCCGCGGCACCGGCGCAAAATGCGCCGGTACCGGCACGTATGCCGAGCAGTGTGGCCGCCAGCGGTACAAGAATGATGGGCGACCAGAATTGGTAAGCGTAAATAAGAATATCGATCAGGCTTTTAATGCTGATGGCGAATACGACAGAGATCGAACCGGTGACCAGCGTGGCCAATCGTGCAAACAGCAGCCCCCGTTTTGGGGCCAGGGGGCGCGGCAGTAGCGGGTTGACAATATCGTTGACAAAAGCCACCGAGGCACTGTTGAGGAACGAATCGGCAGACGACATAACCACCGCAATGATGCCTGCCACGACCAGCCCGCGCAGGCCGATGGGCAGGACCGTTTCAACCACATAGGGCAGGGCGAGGTTGGCATTGAGTTCCGGGTTAAGAGCCAGTGCCACCAGGCCGATGCCCCCGGCAATTGCGAAAAACGGGATGGAGAAAAGACCGCTCCACATGGTTCCGCGGCAGGTTGCACGGGTATTGCGACTGATGAACAGGCGCCGCACATAAGGCGGTACCAGAGTTTCGCCAAGCAGGAAGGTCAAAAACAGCGACAGAACCTGTATCTTGGACAGTTGCCCGAATAGATCGAAATGCCCGGCCGGCACTTTGGCCGCCAGGGCTGCCATGCCACCGACTTCGCGCACGCCGAGAATCAATGCCAGCGGGATGCCTACGGCTAAAACACAAAATTGGAGGACATCCGTGGCCACGACTGCACGCATACCACCCAAGGTATCGTAGATAATGACGATGCTCATCCCGAGCAGGATGCCGGTCGGTACCGGCAGGCCCAGAAAAAGGTTGAACAGGTAGCCCATGCCGCCGACCTGGGCACCGAGGATGCCGGCGCATAGCAGCACGGAAAAGATACCGGTGACCACCTTGCCGATTTTACCGTAATTGACCTCCATGACGTCACCTACGGAAATGGCATCGGGAAAACGCCCCATGCGCGGACCGATGAAGCTTGCCACCAGCACCTCTTTTAAACTGAATCCCCATAGCACAGCGATGTTGATGATACCCAGGGTAAAGACTTTTTCAGCGTTGCCCATGGTAAAACCGCCACCGATAAACGAAGCAGACAGGGTCATGGCGATGACCAGCGCACTGTAGCCGCGATCCGCCACCGCGTAATCTTCCAGATCTTTGACCCGGCGACCGGCCCACAGGCCCAGTCCCAATACGCAGAACAGGTAAACAAGAATGATGATCTGGTCAGCTAGATGCAACATCGCCATGTGTGGTTCCTCCTTCAATGGTCATTGGAAATACAACATATTGTAAAAACTGAGATTTTGAAGATATCGGCAACGTTTAAAGGTGTCAAGGTGTATCTAGCAATGTGGTGCAAGTTTGAATTGAAGGGCCAGATAGATATTCGTATGACTTATTTTATAGAGGAGGGTTTTGGATTTCTTGTGTTTTTTGTGTATATTTTGAAGTCTTTATGAAATACTTGCCGGCCTTTTAAATGTTGAAATAGAGTCCCCGTTAAATTTTATAGCGAAAGTAGAGTTGCGTTATTCTGCTGGGAAGGGGTTATGGAATATTCAAACAGGAGAAACATCTTTGCCGAATTGGCCATGTCTTATGTGCCCCACCTGACAGGGTTGGTTGATCGCAATCCTTATAGTCGTACATATGGCTGCTTCGATCGTGAATATTGGCACTATCGAACGAGGGATTTTGCTTGCGGAATGAGCCAGGAATTCGTTCTGCCTTTTGCCTTGTTGTATGCTCGGCCTTATCCTGGTAATCGTTGGTATGGTTTGGAGCGTATGCGTGAGTTGGCTATTGCAGGTATGCATTTTTCCCGCTGTGCTTCTCATGCCGACGGCACCTGCGATGACTATTTTCCCTGGGAGCGGGCCATGGGTGCGCTGGTTTTTTCAACCTATGCTGCTACCGAATCCTGTCAGGTACTAAAGCTTGACGATGCACAACTGATCGATTTTTTTTGTCGGCGTGGCGATCATCTGTTACGGCATAATGAGTCGGGCCGTCTTAGTAATCACCAGGCTTTGTCGGCGCTAACCCTGTACAATATTTATCTGTTGAGCGGCAACGATAGTTATCGGCGTGGTGCAGAAGAGCGAGTCGCTCTGGCATTGAGCTGGCAGCATCCCGGGGAGGGGTGGTTTCAGGAATACGAGGGCGCCGACCCCGGTTACCAGACGTGTACGATCGATTTTCTGGCCAAATATTGGCGTAAAAGTGGTGATGATACACTGCTTGCACCGCTGCGCAAGGCGGTGGATTTTTGCGCACTGTTTATGCATCCCGACGGGTCTTACGGTGGTGAATACGGCAGCCGCAACACCTATCACTATTACCCCCATGGTTTTGAGTTACTGTCGGCACACATTCCTGTTGCGGCGCAATTGAACGACGCTTGGTTGGGCGGAGCCGCCAAAGGCAAACGCTACTATAACGATGATGATCGTATGATCGGTCATCTGACCTATAACTGGTTGCAGGCCTGGGAGGACTACTGCCCGCAGCGGTCTTCAGAGTCCTTGCATGCGCGTGCCGACTTTAGGCAATGGTTGCCAGATGCCGGTCTGGCCGTGGCAAAAGAGAATGGCCGTTATCTGGTGGCCGGAATGAAAAAAGGTGGCGTGTTCAAGCTTTACGATGAAAATCGCTGCCTGGTTAGCGATACGGGCTTGATTGGTGAGTTGCCTGATGGCCGGGTGGTGGTTTCCCATCTCCAGGATGAAAAGCATCGGGTCGAGGCACAGCCGCAACAGGGTGAGTTCCGGGTGAATGGATTGTTTGCGGTACGTCCTCAGAAATTGGCCAGCCCTTTTAAACAGATACTGTTTCGATTGCTTAATCTGAGCCTTGGGCGATTTTTTCCCGATTTGCTACGGGCCCTACTGCAAAAACTGCTGATTACCGGTAAACAGCGCACCGAATTGCCCTTCGAGCGGGTGTTGAAATTTACCGAGGGGCGTTTGCTGGTCACGGACAGGGTGCCGCAAGGGGCCAAATTTCTGCGCCTGTCGGCAGGGGCCGATGCTACCTCCATTTATGTAGCTGCCAGCAATGTTTATCAGGAGTCAGTCCTCGGCTGTCCCTGGACGGAAGCCCCAAAGGAAATCCTTCGGGAGGGCGGGGCATGGCAACGCGAGTTCGATGGGAAGGATTGCCTGTATGACTAAAAAGCGACTGCTGGGATTATTGAGCATTCTGGTGTCGGCCGGTTTGGTTATATGGCTGGTAAGCCGCGTGGACGGTGCCCAGGTGGTTTTGCTGTGGAGGCAAAGCACCAAAGGATACTTGTTGGTGGCCTTTGCCCTGACCTGCCTGGCGCCGATTTTTGGTACCTTGCGGTGGAAGGGGGTCTTGCGTGCTCAAGGAGTATATTTGCCGTATGGCAGGGCCTTACGTGCGGTATTGATGGCCAACGTGCTCAACAGTTTTCTGCCCTCCAAAGGGGGAGAGATGGTCAAGGCAGCTTATCTGCGACAGCATGGTGGGCTTACCCTAGGTATCGGTAGCGTCGTTCTGGAGCGGTTTGTCGACCTTCTGGTGCTGGGAGTTTTGGGACTGGTAGGTTTCACCATTAGTGGAGTCGGTTGGGGCCTGGTTGCTGCGGGAGTATTGGTTGGTGGCGTTTGCGGGGTTTTCATCGTAGCCTTGTGGATGCCATTAGAGCGCTTGCCTCTGCCGGCCAAGCTGCGTTGCAAACTGGTGGAATTGGCGCAGGTGTTCTATCTTTGGCTGCGTTGTCCGGCATCGGTGGGGCAAACGGTAGTGAGTTCTCTCGCAGTCTGGTCCGCGGCGGCGCTGACGGTATGTTGTCTTGTCAGCGCCTTTGGACTACAGCTTGACTGGTCAGCGGCCTATGCGATCTTTCCCCTGTGTGTACTCGCTGGCCTGGTGCCGGCTACGGTCAGCGGAGTCGGAACCCGTGATGCCGCCTTTGTGGCACTGATGATGCACTACGGGGTCGGGCGGGAAGGCGCAACTATGGTTGCACTGGGTTACACGGCATTTGCTTATTGGCTTCTCTCGTTATTGTGTCTGCCGGCTGTGGGATGGCAGTTGGTTGCCTGGCGTCGTACATCTGTGGTGCCGGAATCCCGTCAAGACTGAGTTCGATCAGCCGCCGCCGCACATCTTCCAACAGTTTGCGATTGATGGCCAGCAAATCGCTCAGGACCCCGACGATACCCAACAGCAGCGCGGCTCCAAGTCCCGCCAGGCCGATTGCCACGGAGGGCACGTGACTGTCTTCACTTCCCTGCAGAAAAAACCAACCAAACCGTCCCATAAAAATGGCGCCAGCCAGACCGGCAATGATGGCCAGACCAGCAAAGAATCGCCCGGGGGAATAGATGACGGAAATGCGTAGAATGGTCTGAAGGGACCGTTGAACGTAAGACCGGATGCTCTTTACCAGGCGTGAGGGACGCAGGTCCTCGTTAGTACGGATAGGTACCGAGGCTACGGCCATGCCCTGTCGGCCCGCCTGGATAATGGTTTCCAGCGTGTAGGTATAACGATTAAAGACTATTAGGCGGGTAGCCGCAACGCGACTGATGGCACGAAACCCGCTCGGAGCATCGTCTACCTCCGTAGCGCTTGCCTGTCTTACTACCCAGCTGCCGAATGTTTGCAACAGCTTTTTCATCGGAGAGAAATGTTCGGTATCGGCAATGGGGCGTGCTCCGATGACCAACTCGGCGCGATGTTGCAGAATCGGATCGAGCAGCTTGGGGATGTCGGCCGCTTCGTATTGGTTGTCAGCATCGGTGTTGACAATGATGTCTGCACCGGCTTTCAGGGCGGTTTCCAGCCCGGTCATAAAGGCCCGGGCCAGACCGAGGTTGCGCGGGTGGCGTACGATATGGTCGACGCCGCAAGTACGCGCTACCTCTACTGTACGATCACATGAGCCATCGTCGATGATCAACCATTCCACACAGTCGATGCCCGGCAGGCTTCGAGGTAGGGAGGCCAGTGCTATGGCCAGAGTTTGTTCTTCGTTATAGCAGGGAATTTGGATGATCAACTTGGTCATGATCTAAACCTTAGTTCTGGGGTTAATTGAGGCCCGAGGCAAAGGCCTCGTTTTTCCAGGCAGCAACGGCATCCAGGGGCGCCCATTGTTCGGGTGGCGCGACACTTAGTACGACGGCGTTGCTTCCCGTCCAGGAAAAGGTGTGAGGCCCGTCCATCAAGTCTACAAAACAACCCATAGGCAGTCCATCGACCAAAAGGTCGTTTTGGTCTGATCCGGCGTCCCGGTAATATCGCCCGGCAATGCGAACGTCCCAACGGATCTCACCGTTACCTGGTGCCGGTAGAATGGTGCCGGCGGCCAGTAAGCCGCCGTCATGTAATGGCAGAAAATTGTGCCGTAAATATGCATGCATTTCATCGCCCATTTTTGCCATCCGCTTATCCCAGGCTGCGTATGCCACGTTGTTGCGATCCAGCGCAGTGACGATGTCCATGTCCATCTGCCTCTTGCGAATGCGTTCACACAGGGTGTTGACGTACGCTTTGTAGATAAATGGTCGCGGCTGAAACAGGGGCAGTCCCACTCCTTCAAACAGCATCGCGTCTTTTGGCAGCAGAGCCATGCGCGCTCGAACCGTCTGCATGTCTGTATCACTGTCATGCCGGAACCAGGCATGGTCAAAACTGCTGGCGGCTGTCAGCAATAGCAGCACCAGCTGCAGGGGCCGCTGCCAGCGCGTTTTCCATGTTAGCTGCAACCATTGACCGATGGCCCAGGCAATGACCACCGCCGCTGCCGGCAGAATCGGCAGCAGACTTTGTTCATAGTGGGTCGGTAGGCGCAAATACAGGAGCAGCAGGGTGCCGGAAACCGCCAGCAGGGCGACTATCCCTTCCGGCAGGGCAGTCTTCCTCCGGTGACACAGCGCATACAATACGGCCCCTGTCAGAGCCAGCAGAAACAACTCTTCGGCCTGCCATGCTTTTTGGAGTCCGAGTAACCACGACTCAGCGGTCCGATCGAAGTTCTGTCCTAGATAACAATCCAAAAATGCCGGCAGGGAGCCTGTCTGACGCAACCAAAGCAACATAGTCAGGGGGGCGATCAGCCCCCCCAAGCCAAAGGCGATTAGCCATGCGGGATAAAGTCGTTTACGCCTGATCATCATCACTGTCAGGGCTACGCCGCACGCAACTCCGAGCAGTAGGGTTTTGAGACTGAAGGCAAAGCCGATTCCCAGTACCGTGCCTGCCAGCAGGAAGTCGCTCTGTCGATTCCGTCCAAACCCGCGATGCAGAAGCCACAAAGCGGTGGTCCAGACCAGCATCAGCGGTACGTCCGGACGGATTTCAAACCCTTTTCCAAAAAAGGTCTGGCTGCAGAGCAATACCGTCATTGCCAGCGGAGCGGCAAGGGTACTGCCGGGCCAGGCGCGCCGCGCCAGTCGACCGGTCAGCCACAGTGTTGTGATCAACATTCCCAGCATCAACAGGCGCCCACCAAACATCAGCACCATGTGATCCCGCGTGTCGAGCAGTCTTATCATCCCTCCCAGTACCATGGCCAGCAGTGGTCCATGATTGTCCCAGACGTCGGTGTAAAGAGTGGCACCATCGGCAACACTGGCAGCAGCTACCATGGTTTGCCATTCGTCTCGATCGAATCCTTTAGAGAAACACCCCACGGCATATAAAGCCACCAGTAAAACTACCAGCGGTACCAAGTAGCGAATGAGATACGATCGAAAAGGCTTATGTGGTGGGTATTCGAAAGCGGTGACATGCTTGCTCATTTGAATCCTTATGCCTTTTAACGCAATAAATCCATAAAGATTAAGAGTCTGGGAGAGCTCGATTTAAACCTTTGTAAAAATCAATGGGTGGCACTTTAATAGAAAAACGCCAGTCTGGCAAATTATTTTGGCAAACATTTATCAGGAGTTCATTTGCCACAAGAATGAATTGAGTATGGGATGACGGTAGCTAAGTCTATGAGGAATGCAAATACCTGAGGAGCATGTCTCCGATCAAAACTATGCGCGGATTGAGTATTATCCGCATCACAGGATTTGCTGCTTATTTAATAGCGAATATTTTGTAGGAAGGAAACAGACTGAAATTTAACACTTATTTACGGTAAATTAAGGGGGGCGGCGTAAAAAATTCATTACACTGAAAGTCTTTTAAATCCAGAAAAGATGAAAATTTGTACGGCGCCATAGGTACTTGCATTGGGTGTGCCCTTTAAATTTGCGTTGTACCGAAGGGCTGAGAGGGGGAGTGCCGTTGAGGGGGTCCATTGGCATTCCAATTGTATATGTAACGAGCGAGGGCGGAACAAAGATTTTGGTAAACGTATGAAGCGGTCCGTTGGATGAGCAAACGGCATCTGACCAGAAGGATAAGGTAACCCATGTTCAGTACTGAAAATTGTATCCTTGTTCTTGGTTTGGTCGGGCAGGGGCTTTTCACCATGCGTTTTGTCATCCAGTGGGTTTGCGCGGAAAAACGCCGCCAAAGCTTTATCCCCCAGTCTTTCTGGTATTTCAGCCTGGGAGGCAGTCTGCTACTGTTGATCTATGCCGTATTGCGCCGAGATCTGGTGTTTACTCTCGGTCAGTCCACCGGATTTTTGATTTACCTCCGCAATTTGTATTTTATTCATAAGGAGAAAAAGCAAAAGGTTCCAGCCTGACTTAGCTTTTTTGCATTTCGACTTTCCCCAACATTCCTCCCGCTGTTGGCGGCGGAGATATTACCGATGCTCCCTATGTGTTTGTCCTCCGCAGCAGATGCCACAACGCGTCCCGATACGGGCCATCCTCAACTGTTTCGAGTTTTTTTCTGGATGGTGCTGTTTGGCTCCTTACTGGTCTACGGTCTGGGTATCTGGGACATCCCGGTTTTAAGCCATAATGAAGCCCGTCGGCTGGTGGTGGTGCAAGAGATGCTGGCCCACCATAGTTGGCTGCTGCCGACCAAAAACGGACTTCTCTATTTGGAAAAACCCCCACTGTTTTACTGGAGCGGCGGTCTGTTCGGTATGTTGGCGGGAAGCTGCCCGGTATGGGTGCTGCGGCTGCCGTCGGCACTCAGCGCGCTGGGGGTGGTCTGGTTGCTTTTCGGGCGCTTGCGCCGCCACATTGGAGCTTGGGCGGCTCTGTTCGCGGCCATGATGCTGGTGAGTTCGTATTTTTTTGCCGAAATGGCGCGCGTGGCCGAACTCAATATGATGCTTGCGCTGTGGGTTTTTGCCGCCATGCTCATGTATTTCAGCTACCTGACGGAAAACGGTCGTCACTGGCTGTATCTGACCTATATCTTCCTGGGGCTGGCATTTATGACCAAAGGACCGGTGGCGCTGTTGTTTTTTGTGCCGCCGGTTGTTGTTTATGGTCTGTGGCAAAAAAACCGTGCGGCGTTGCGGGGGCTGGTGTCATGGCGTGGATGGCTGCTCTTTGCACTGGTCGCCATGCCATGGTTCCTTTATGTCAGCCTGCAACTGAACGATATGCCGTTGCTGGCGGTGTTCACGTGGCAGGTGGCGGATAAGGTAAGTGTTGCCAAGGGGGATCCTGTCTATTTCTATCCCCTGTTTCTGTTTGGAGCTTTCGCCCCCTGGACCTTGCTGCCGGTTTACCACCCCCGCGAACAACTTCGGTATCTTCTTTCCACGATGGCTGGACGTTTTTTCGTTGTGGCTGCATTGGTGCCGCTCATTTTATTCAGTCTGATCGATTTCAAGCGCCCCAAATATATTTTGCCCCTTTGTCCGTCTATAGCCATTGTTTTGGGGATTGCCCTGGACCATGTCCGCCTGCGCCTGCAACAGCACGGGAAAAGATTGGGCCCGCTGCTGCTGGTCGGGGTTGCCGGCCTGTTGATGGTGCTGAATCTGAGCTATTACGGGTGGATTCAGCCTCGGGTATTACGGCATCGCTATGTCGTTTTGCCAAAAATTGTCCATGAGTTACAAACCTTGCCCAAGGACGTTCCGCTTTATTATTACGGCAAGGAGCCCATCCAACTGATTTACTACCTGGGGCACCCCATCGCCGAGCTTGATCATCAAAGGCTACTCGAACTGACGAGTCGCCATGAATCCTATTTTTTGCTGGCAGAAAAGCAGAATTGGGAGATGCTGCGGCAGCACTCGCTCTGCCTGCAAAAGGATTACACGCCTTATCTGCATCGCAATGGTCGCATGGGGCTTTGGCAGGGTGGAGGGCGTTGCACACCGTCTGAGGCGAAAGATAACCCGATGGAATGATAGGGTGTTTATGCTGGACAGGGCAATAGCCATGACCAGCTGGATGAATAGGAAAGGGGAGCCATTTTAATTTCATGGCGCCCCTGTTTAATTGTATGAAGGGGAATTTTTCAGAAAGTCGTCGCCACCTGTAAGCGCAAAGCATGACCGGTGGCGCCCTGACTCTGCAGGTCGCAGTCGTAACTCAGGCTGCCGTAGGCGCTTTCGGACAGTTGGGCTCGCAGCGAGGTACCCAGCAGCACACTATCGCCAGCCAGATCGCGGCCCGGCGTGTTAAAGCTGCTTGATCCGCCGATCAGCATGGCAGAGAGAGTTTCGGTTTTGCGGTTGAACTCATGGTGCCACGCGATGCGCAGTTCCGGCTCCAGGATGAAGGAGGCCAGCTGAGTGGGACGGCTCAGCCGCACTCCCAGCAGGCTTTGCAGGGAATCGTTGTCGCGTGTTGCTATTTTAAGATTGGCGCTGTCGGCGTCAGTTTCTCTAAAACTCTCTTCGCGCAGGTGCACGAAGCTCAGGCCCGCTGTCGGATCGAGGGTCCAGCCGCGTAGGTTCATGGCGTAGCCGCCGCTGATGGTGGCGCTGTACAGGGTAGCGTCATGCTCGCTGTGGGCGGTGCGTGCGGCGAAGGGGATATTGCGGTCAGCGCTCAGCTCGGTGAGACCGCCACCCAGCGCCGCGCTCAGGTGCAGTCCGTCGGCGCGGCGTGGATCGGACCAGGTGGCGTACAGGTAGCCCTGCTGACTTTCGCTTTCGCCGTCATCCGCGGCATCGCGTGCCTGGTAGCGGCTTTCCGTTACGGCGGCCGCCACCCCCAGGGTCAGGCCGCTGCGGGCGGTGCGCTCCACACCGAGCAGCAGGCCGTAGAGATTTTCCCGTGCACCGAAATAGTCGCCATCACTGCGGTAGCGGCTGTACTGACCGAGTAGATCGAACCAGGCAGTCGTTGCCCCGTTCGGATTGTGGGTCAGCAGTGCGGCAGGATCAAGCTGCTGCAGGTGGCGGCGCAGATCCTCCAGCCGGGCTTGGGAGTCGCCAAGCACAACCGTGCTGGCCAAGCCGTGGATGCGCGGGGTCAGACTGGCCATGGCGGCGTTGAGCGCCTGCTGGCTCAGAGCCAGATCGAGGCTGTCGAACAAATCGCCCAGATCGTCGTCGGCGGTGGGGCGCAGGCCGTCAAGATTGTTGGCCAAACCCAGGTTGTGCGCCGTGGCCAGGCTTGCATAGCTGTTGCGCGTCACATCCAGACTCAGGCTGACCGCGGCGCTGTCCAGGCTGACGGCCAGCACCGCGGCACTGACCAGGTTGTCAAAAGCACCGTTGATGGTGGCGGCTTCCAGAAAGGTGTAGCTGCCACCGGTGGCGTAGCCATCGGGTAGCACCAGCAGGGTCCCGGCCAGATTGGCGGTGCCGGTGACGGTAAGCAGGTCGGCGCTGCCGTCGCCGATTTCGACCTCCAGCGTGCCGTCGCCGGCCTGGATTAAATCACCGTCGATGGTCAGGTGGCCGATGGAGTGACCCGGCGTGACGGTCCCGCCGTTGGTGACAATGCCGGTGAGGGAACCGTTGCCGCCGAGGGTGCCGTCTTCCAGAATAGTGGTATCACCCGTCAGCGCGCCGTCTACCCCCAGCCGACCCTGGGCGACCAGGATGTTGTCAAAGGCTGAGTCGCCGCTCAGGGACCAGTCGTCGCCTGCCATGGTCAGCTTTTCCACGCCGGAGAAAAGGTCATCTTCATTGCCGACGCCAGTTAGCATCAGCATGTCGTCATCCCCCCGGAGATATACCGGCCCGAAAAGGCTGGAGCCGGTCTCCAGTACCAGCAGGGTGGTGTCCTCGGACTTTATAGAGGCGTAAGTGCCGCTGATGGTGCCGCTATTAAATATGGTTGTTTTGTTATTGGCCAGGATGCCGATACTGGAGCCGGATTCCAGCTCGGGCTCCGCTAAGGATGCGGCGGCCAGAATACCGCCGCTGTTATGTAGCACAGCCGGACCCCCGCTTAGCAGCACGCCGATCGCGTAATCGTCGGCAAAGGCGCCGATAACGCCGCTGTTAGTGACCTGGGTCAAATTGCGGCTGTCGGCCCAGATGCCGTAAGCGGCGTTCGTATCGCTCTCCTGAGCCAAGACCAGCATCAGTCCGCTATTGCGGATTTCCAAGGCATTGCCACCGTTGGCCGCCCATATACCAAAGGCCAGCGCTTGGTCTGCCTGGCTGGTGGCAAGGGCGAGCAGTTGGCCGCTATTGTCGATCAGGCCGCCCTGCAGGCAGATGGCGTGGGCGATGGCCTGTTGTGTTTCGCTAAAGGCGAAAGCCCCGATCATGTTCTCGTTGATCACTTGACCCTCGGGTCCACCCCATAGATAAACGCCGCGCGCGGTGGCCAGTTCATTGGCACTGTCGGCTTCGGCTGTGATGGTGCCGCGATTGATCACGCTGCTGGCGGCGCCGCCCCACAGGTCGACGCCGTGGGCGTTGAGGGTGCCGCCGGCGCTCCAGGGAACGGCAGTCAGCTCACCGTCATTTTCCAGGGCAAGACTTGTGCCGCTCCAAGGTTCCAAGGTCATATAGGCGTTGTGCAGGGTCACGCCGGCGGTGGTGTAACGGATATTCATATAACCGTTATCACCCCATCTGTTAGGATCCCAACTGTTGCGCAGGATCCAGTAGCCAAGGCCATCGTCTCCGGGCTCATCGTTCCAGCCGACCAGGGCAATAAGGTGATTCACGTTGGAATTGTAGGGCAGGGGGGCAGTGATGGCTGTGGTCTGGTTGGTGAGGATGCCGCTGGTGTAGGCGTAAAAGTCATCTTCGACCAGAACCCCGGCGGTAACTGCTCCGATCTGGTAAAGGATACGGCGGGTGGTTTCGATGTCGCCGGGGGGGATTCTGTACCAGTCCAGGAAACCGTATCGCGTAGCGTCCCAGTGCAGATCTTCACCGGGGTCGGTCATGGTGTAGGGGAAACTCGACTCTAGCGGCACGCCGTAGTCGATCAGGGCAGTATTTTGCTGAAGTTCAAGACTGCCGCCGTCGCAGCCGTGCAGGCCATCGTAAAGGGGACTAATACTCCAGGTTAAAAAGGCCTCGGAGAAGTCGATGGCCTGTTCGTTATAAAGGTCGTGTGCCCGGTTCCAGGTGCTTTCGGCGGCCGCTAACGTGCCAAACGCCCAGCAACTGCCGCACTGTTCCTGATCGCGCACCGGGCCGATGTAGCTGCGACCGTCGACATCGCGCAGATCGAAGGAGGAAGGAAGATCCGTGCTCCGAGCAGTAGTGCAGAACAGGCAGGCGATGAACAGGCAGAAAAGGGGGGCGATTCGCATGATTCCCTCCGCGGATGAGGCCGCTTATCTTGTTTGATAAAATCGAACACTTCATTGAAAGTAGTAAACATACACTCTGTAGGCATGAAAGATCCAATTAGAAAATTTTTAAAAGTAAGTGTCAGGAGCGGGAATTGGCATAGAAAAAGGCCCGCGGCTGGAGCCGCGGGCCTGATGGGTAAAATAGGGTGGACCTTTTATCCGTGCACATGATGCTCGACGTCGCCGCCGGTCAAAAAGGAACTCATCGGCTTGCCTTCCACGTAATCCTTCCAGAAGGGCGAAATGTCCCGCAACCTCTGGATGATGGGCGGCAGAGTGGCAATGACGTGGTCTATATCTTCATCGCTGTTGTAAATGCTCAGGCTGAAACGGATGGAGCCGTGAGCGGCTGTAAACGGCACCCCCATGGCGCGTAGCACGTGGGAGGGTTGCAGTGAGCCGCTGGTGCAGGCCGAACCGGACGAGGCGCAGATGCCCTCGTCGCTCAGCAGCATGAGGATCGATTCCCCTTCGACATATTCAAAGCTCAAGTTGCTGGTGTTAGGCAGCCGGTTCTTGACGTCGCCGTTGACCATGGCGTTGGGAATGCTTTTCAGAAGCTCCGCCTCCAGCCGGTCGCGCAGGGCTTTGACCCGGGTATTTTCCTCTTGCATGTGGTCCATGACGAACTGCGCCGCGCGTCCCAGGCCGATAATGTAGGGGACATTCTCGGTGCCGCCGCGGCGTCCTGCTTCCTGGTGTCCACCAACCACGAAGGGGGCGAAGCGCGTGCCCTTACGGATGTACAGGGCGCCGACGCCTTTGGGCGCGTGCAGCTTGTGCCCGGACAGCGACAGCATGTCGATGGGACTTTTGCGCAGGTCCATGGGGGTCTTGCCGATCGATTGCACGGCGTCGGTGTGGAACGGGATGCCGTGTTCGCGTACGATGGTGGCGATTTCGTCGATAGGGTACAGCACGCCGGTTTCGTTGTTGGCGGTCATGATGCTGACCAGCGCCGTTTCGTCGGTAAGCACCGTGCGCAATTCATCCAGGTCAATCTGCCCTTCGCGGTTCACCCCCAGTTCGGTAATGCGATAGCCGCGAGCCTGCAACTGGTGGGCGACGTTGAGCACCGCCGGGTGCTCAACCCGCGAGATGATGATGTGCTTTTTTTCCGGGTACGAATAAAGGGTGCCCATGATGGCGGCGTTGTCGCTTTCGGTGCCGCAGCTGGTGAAGACGATCTCTTCCGGGTGGGCGCCGATCAGGGCAGCCACCTGTTCCCGCGCCTGTTTGACGTGACGTCCGACCTGACCTCCGAAAAAGTGCATGCTCGAAGGGTTGCCGTACAAATCGCTGAAAAAAGGCAGCATCGCCTCGACCACTTCCGGTGCGGTGCGGGTGGTGGCGTTGTTGTCGAGATAGACGGTCCTCATGGCTTCACCTCCTCCACCTCGATTTCAGGGCTGACGAACTCGCGCAATTTTGCTTCGACGAAATGCTTGAGGGTGAAGCTGGATTGCGGACAGAAGGAGCAGGTGCCGCGCAGTGCCACCATGACCTTGCTACCGTCGATATCGATCAACTCCAGGTCGCCGCCGTCAGAGCGGATCGGTGGCAGGATTTCCCGCTCCAAAGTTTCCTCGATGAGGCGGATCTTCTGCAGGTTGGAGAGCTTTTTACCTTTCGGCAGGCGTTCTTCCGCAGGCTCGGCCGGTTTGCTGCCCCACAGTTGCTTAAGAATAGTCTCGATTTTGGGATGGCAGGCCTGGCACCCGCCGCCGGCCTTAGTGAAATCGGTGATCTGCTCAACCGTGGTTAGGCGGTTTTCCTTGGCTACCCGCTCGATTTCTTTATCAGTGACACCGAAACATTTGCAGACGATGTCGTACTCTTCCTTGACCACCGCTTCGCCACGATAGTTGGCAATGGCCGCTTCCAGAGCTTCCTTGCCCATAACGGAGCAGTGCATCTTTTCCTCCGGCAAACCACCTAGGAATTCGGCCAGGTCCTGGTTGTTGACCTTTTCCGCCTCCTCCAAGGTCATGCCCTTGATGATTTCGGTCAATGCGGAAGACGATGCAATGGCGCTGGCGCAACCGAAGGTCTTGAACTTGGCGTCCTTGATGCGTCCCTGCTCGTCAAGTTTGAAGGTCAATCGCAGTGCGTCGCCGCAGGCGAGGGAGCCGACTTCGCCGATGCCATCCGGGTCCTCGACTTCACCGACGTTGCGCGGATTGAGAAAGTGGTCTTTGACTTTATCGGTATAATCCCACATGAAGTCCTCCGTATGCGGGCCTTGGCGCCTGGCCCTAGGAGGCTGTCGAACTATCCATGAGCCGGCTGCAAATTCGACTGTTTGGCCCATATTTCAGCTCCTTTTCGGCCCATAGATTCAACTATGAACCTTCAAACGAGCTAAAATCTGTTCTCAAACATCCAAATTTTCGCTTCGGCCCGTATAGTCCGACAGACTCCAGTGGTGTTCAGCGCGGTCGGCCATGGTTTGTTTATTGAAGTTTAAAAGCTTGGGCCCGGTTGTCAAAAAGCTTTGAGTATTTGTCTGGCCGCAATCAGGGTTGCCAGGTCGTAAGCAAAAAGGAAGCATGTCACCATTAGCTTCTATTGTGCAGGAGGTCGGGAATGAAAGCAACCTTACGCCGTATAGCCGTGTGCACAATATTCTGCGCCCTGTTCGTTACTCCGGTACATGCCGATGAATCCATTATCTGGCTGGATAATTTCTGGAGTGACGGGTCGGTAAGAGTATTTTGTATGAACAGCCGATTGCCGGAGGATATGCCGACAGCAGCATCGGTTTGACATGCCGTGTGAAGTCGGGAAGCCCTAACGACCGTTGAGCAACGCTGCGACGTCGATGTCGGCACCCAACACGCCTATAATACGCCCATGACAGTCATGGATCGGCGCCGCTACCGTAAAGCAGAAACGATGGGTGGCTGCAGACCGGTAAAACGGGGTGACCGTGCAGCTGCCCTTGCTTATGGTCTCCCGAAACCAGGGACGCTGTGACCAGTCCATATCGAAGCCATCGCTGCCGTAGGAGGCTTGCACCGCATGACCGGCAAAGATGTTACTGGTTATTTGTCTGCCCCGCTGATCCGTTACATAGAGCAGCTCCAGATAACCGCAGCCGTTTGCCTGTTGCCGCAAAATATTTTCCACGAGGTCGCGCTGCATGGACTTCAGGCCCGGGTCGTTGCTGACTTCCGTTACGGTCTTGCGTGCGTTTTCATGAGCACTCAACCGGAAGCCTCCCAATAAAGGCAACAGCTCATCACTGATGCTGGTCAGGCTTCGCGCTTCCTCATGAACGCCATGTGCCGTGGTGTTCATTTCCCCCGCCAGCTCAGCCACCTGTTCGATGCTGGCGGTTAACCCCTGGATGGAATGCTGCTGTTCCCGCACTGCCTGGGTGATTTCATCCACCTGGGTGTGGGCGGTGGAAAAACTGTCCACCATGCTGCTCATGGCTCGGCCGACGCGTTCCAGGCCTTCAGCGCTGGTCTGAACCTGCGCCAGAGTCTCAGCCGTGGCGTTCACCGTGGTAGCTGTTTCCTGCTGAAATCGATGAATGCGAGTCGCAATATCATCCGTGGCCGCCAGGGTATGGGTGGCAAGACTTTTTACTTCGTCGGCTACTACCGCAAATCCCCGTCCATGAACACCGGCCCGAGCTGCTTCAATGCTTGCATTCAGCGCCAGCAGGTTGGTCTGGTTGGCAACCCCCCGAATCACCGTTACAACCCCCGAGATCTCGGTTAGTCGCTCCCCCAGTCCCCGAATGGAAGTGGCCAGGTTTTCGGTCTGAAGCAATACGCTCTGGGCTGCCTTCTCCGCTTCAATCGCTTGCTGTTGTTCGATGCGTGCCCGTTCCATGGCAGCGCGTGTTCCGGATGAAACCGATTCAGCGGTAGATGCGATCTGCCGAATCGCCGCGGAGACCTGTTCCGCGGCGCTACTGATTTGATCCGTCTGGTCGGCTTGGCTTGAGGCATTGGTTGCTGCATGCTCGGCGCAGGAGCCCAGGGCCGCGCCTGCCAGGCATACCTGGTTTGCGGCGAGGATGAAACCGGCGATGTTTTTATCCAGATGGATCCCCATGCCCGTCAGGTCTTCAGCGATGGCATGCAAGCCATTTTGCCAGGGTGGTTCAGCTGTCAAGTCGCCCGCACCCAGACGGGTGACCCATGCGCTTAAGGCGGCCAGGGTGTTTTGATGGGGCTGCCAATAAAATAACAGGATGAGCAACGCAAGGATCACACACCCGGGTAACAATGCTACAGGCGGGGATATGGGAAGCATAGGCAATAAAGCGCCGGTCAAAAAAGACAACAGTGTCAGCGTCACGATACGGGCCAAGGCGTTCATACGGTACATGGGGCACCATACTCCTTGCATGGATGTCGGGAGCGGCGTCGGTCCCGATTAGCGCTGTCCGAAAGCCAGTCACTTGCGGACGTAATAAATGATTCGCTGCAGGTGTCGGCAGGATATTAAAAAAAGGGCCAGGCATGCCGGTTCGAAGTAGGCACAATGAGGATCCCGGCCCGGATCACAGCCGTCCTCTCGCAGGGACAGAAAGCTTTCCGCGGTTGCAGTAGTGTTGAAAGGTAGCGTGTGCAAGTAGGATTTACGATACCTCCCTTTTCGTGTAGCAGCTATTATGCCATACCGGAGTTGAAGCGTAAGTCCTTGGATTTAGGCAAAAAAAAGAAATTAATCGAATTGCTCTGCTTAATTTTTGGGCAGCGTTGGGGCTTTAATGAATAAAAAGAAGGCGTTTCCCGGCTGTTTGTCTCGGTAGGAAGCTAACAACATTGACTCCGCTATTGTTTCAGATATATAACGAAATCAGGAAGAGGTTGTCTGTAACCCAAAATAGCAATCATTCAGGGGAGGTCGTATTTGATGCGCAGAAAAATTATTTTTTCGATCATGTGGCTCGCTCTGGTGGGATTCGTCACCACCTCCATGGCTCAGGACCAGTATGCTGCGGTTTATGGCAATGGCAGCAACGCGTTTTCCCTGGCTACCGGCAGCCCGGGCGAGTTGGGGTTGCTCAAGGTGCTGGGTGAGACTTTCGCTACGCAGGAAAACGCTCAGCTTAAATGGCAAAAGGCCGGATCGGGTAAATCCCTGCAGCTCTTGAAAGACAAAAAAGTTGATATGATCATGGTGCATGCCCCGGCGGCCGAGGAAAAAGCAGTGGCCGAGGGCTGGGCCATCAAGCGCACCCTGATCGGTTCCAATGAATTTTATATTGTCGGTCCGGCCGCAGACCCGGCGGGTATCGCCCAGGCGAAAAGCGTAGCAGATGCTTATGCTCGCATCGCAGAAGCCAAAGCCAAATTTTTTTCCCGCGGGGATAATTCCGGTACTCATAAAAAGGAATTGGCGGTCTGGGAAAAAGCCGGTGTGAAACCGGCGGGTGACTGGTACATCATCACCAAGGATTTTATGACGGCCACCCTCAAGCGCGCCAACGATGAAGGCGGTTACTTCATGACCGACAGCAGTACCTGGATTGCGGAAAAAGGCAATATGCCCAAGCTCAAGATCCTTTTCCAGGGGGATAAGTTTATCATTAATACCTACCATGCCCTCTGCCAGCCGCAAGGCGTTACCGAGGGAGCCGCAATCGCAGGTAAATTTATCAACTTCGTCGCTTCGGAACAGGGCCAGGCGATTATCCGCAACTACGGCAAGAAGGAATACGGTGAGGGACTTTACAACGATGCGGCTTATGCGGTTCAATTTGACCATTAAAATCAAAAAAGCCGAGAGAAACATTCGGGGGCGGCGCGAATGTGCCGCCCTTTTTTTCTGCAAGTATGGGTCGGTCCGGAAATTCTGGATGGATTAGTGCAGTTTTTATAGGGGTAACAGTTCAAATTTCCCAAGGGTCAGACGCTTTGCGATGCAAGCTCCTCCCGTTCCTTGATGCGTGGCAGGGTGAAAGTTACAGTGGTTCCCTTGTCCGGCGTGCTGGTCACCCATATCCGACCCTGGTGGGCTTCAACGATGCTCTTGACGATGGCCATGCCCAGGCCCAATCCTTCCCTTGCCGTATTGGAGGCATCGACGCGGTAGAACTTATCGAACATGCGACTGATCTGGGCGGGATTCATGCCGATACCTTGGTCGCTGACGGCAATGTAGACCTCGTCATCGGCTATTTGGCAGGTCACCTGGATCATGCTGTCCACGGGGGAAAATTTGACGGCGTTGCTGAGAAGATTCTCCATAACCTGGAAAAGTTTGCGATCGTCCACCTGCATGTTTATCGAACCGTCGGGCAGGACCATTTTAAAACGATGATCATCGCATACGCGCTGGTAATCGGAAACGCAGCGCGTCAGGATCGAACGTACATCGGCCCAGTCTTTTTTCAGCCGGATGACCTGGCCGGTATCGACCCGTGCCAGATCCAGCAGGTCTTCGACGATCTTGCCCAGCGCTTCGGACTTTTTATGGATAATGGTAAGGAATTCATCCTGTTGGGCATTGAAACCGCCTTGCTTGATGAGCAGCTCTGAGAACCCGATAATGCTGGTCAGGGGAGTACGTAATTCGTGGGCGGCGGTGGAGATGAATTCGGTTTTCATCAGGTCGAGCTCCATCTCTCGACTTATGTCCCGCAGCAGGGTGATAATCCCCCGTTTCAGACCCTCCTCATTACGTACGGCGGCCAGTTTGGCTTGCACAATACGGCATTTTCCCTCATGGGGCGCTGGCAGGGTAAGTTCTACGATACTTTCCTCCTGCGTGCCGGAAGCGACAACCTTGAGCCCATTGAGCAGGGCTTCATTTTCCACCACCCGGCGAACATCCCGTCCAAACACGTCATCCAGCGTTTTTCCCAGCAAATCTTCTGCGGAGCGGCTCATCAGCATGATACGGCTATCCAGGTCGGTAAACAGCAGGCCATCGGACACCGAGTTAAGTATGGTTTCAAGGTGTTCCCTGGCGTTTCGGGCGTTGGTCAATGCCTCTTTCAGGGTCTGCTCTGCTTTGGTGCGTTCCGAAATATCCCGGAAAAAACAGGCCATTTTCCCGGGTGCCGTCTGGAAGGCATGGACTTCAAAAGAGCCTTTGATGGGCTGTGCGTCGTAGTCGACCTGCTCGCAGGACCAGGCCGTTCCCAGGGAACATACCTGATGAAATCTGTCAGGTATGACCGTCCCGATAAGATTTGGGAATATTTCCTCGATGGTCTTGCCTATGAACAGATCAAGGTCTAAGTGCAGAATATCTTTGGCTGCGGCATTGCTGCCGATGAGGATGAGTTTGTCGTTAGGGTAAAGTTGATAAAGCAAGACCCCCATGGGGGAAAAGTGCACGATGCTGCGAAAGCGCTCTTCACTTTTACGCAAGGCCTCTTCTGCTTCCAGTCGCTGCCGTAGATGCCCTAACAGAAGCAGAGCCAGGGCGATACCGAAAATCAACAGAGCGACTACCACCAGGATGGCCTGGCGATATTTTCCAAAAGCGGAAACGGGACGGTTGAGGATGACACTGTCGACCGGTAGTTCTGACAGGGGCAGGTTGAAACGCTGCAATTGTCGGTAATCGAAAACGTAGCGGTTAAAACTATCGGTATTCACAGGCAGGCTGGTAATGGGGGTGCCATTAAGGATGGCGAGGACCATTCTGGCTGCGGTCTGGCCCTGCTGAAAATGGCTGACAAGTTTTCCGCCGACAATGCCGGCACCCATGCCATGATAGTAAATATGGTAGAGGGGGCGGGACAGGTGGCTGGTGATGAATTGCAAATTGTCCTTAAACAGCAGGCTTCTACCCTCTCGATCATGGTAGGCGGAAAGAAGCAGCACCACGGTGTCTTCGCCGAGGGCGGTGAGTTGTCGACCAAGGTCCTCGTAAGACATGTCGGCCAGGGAGAGGTGGGATAGTTGCACCTCCGGAAGAAAGTCCCTTGTTCCGTAAAATGTTTTCAGGTCAGCCTGGCCGGTGGGGGTTCCGTCGACGATAGCGAGAAGAGTTGTCGCTTGGGGATGCATCTTGTGCATCAGTTCGAGAGTTTCCCGCATAGACACTTTTTCGACGGTGCCGGTAATCCAGGGATTGTCGTTTTGGGCAAGTGCCAGATCCATATTGTTCACGCCAAGGAAAACAATCGGCAGATGTTTAAACAGGCTTGATTGTTCCGCGATAGCGAATCTGAGGGCCGCGTCATCACCGGTTATGATGGCATCGTAGGCTGGTGTATGATTCAGCTTGTAGGTCAGCAATTGTTTAAAATTATTGAGATTTTGTTCTGCAGAAAACCGTTTGGTATCCATGAATTCGATGTCGAGAAAGATATTTTCTTGATTGAAAATATCAGTCATGCCATCGATTTGCTGATAAAAAGTCGGAAATCCCGGATGGTAGGAACTGATAAACAAGACACGATGCTGCTGTGCCTGAGAAGGCGTGGGCGCAAGGAAAAAAATCACTGCCAAGTTCAGCAACAGAATCACTATCCAGTAGCTGTTTTTTAAATGCATTGTGGAGCCTCAACAGTTGCCAGGGGGGGGCGTGGCTATTCTCTCACCATCCAAATACGCTATTCCCCCGGGGTGGGGTGAAGCTGCCGGACTCGGTGGAGCAGGCCGGCATTCCTCCCGCTATGCTTATAGCCTTTCCAGAAACAGGCCGACCTCTTGCGGATCTTTGAGCACGTAGCCGGCCGCGGTAAGGCGCTGCTCGTTACTCACTAAAACAGCAAGGCCCCGGGTTTGCAGCACGCAAAAAGCATCTTCATCGGTCAGATCGTCTCCAATGTAAATGGGGCAGACATTGTCTCCATCCATGCCAAGCTGCATAAGGATCCATTGCAGCGCCTTGCCCTTGTCCCAGTCGATGTCGGGGCGCAATTCAAAAATCATTTTACCGCCGGTTTTTCGCAGACCCGGGGTTTGTGCAGCGATCGTATCAACGATGGATTCCACGGAGGGAACATCCTTGATATCAGCACGGCGAAAGTGGACGGCGATGGCAAATTTTTTCCGTTCGATCTGGGTGCCAGGAATTTTAGCGAGGGCATCGGTTAGTGCCTTTTCGGCCCGCTCCAAGGCAGGGAGGTAGTCTGCGCCCTGCTGCAGTTCCATGTCGCCATCGGGCCCGGAGATATCGAACCCATGGCTGCCGGCATAAAGGAGTCCCTCAATGGCTACCTGATTGCGTATATCCTGCAGGTCCCGGCCGCTGACGATGGCAACCCGATACTTTTTCGACAGTCTTTGGACCGCGTTGCGCATATTTTGCGACAGTTGCGCCCATTCGGGGCGCTCGACAATGGGGGTAAGGGTGCCATCGTAATCAAGGAAGATGATAACCTGCTTGTTTCTTAACAAGTTTTTGATTGCCACAAGACTGTTGAGGGCTGATGGCAACGTTTGGCTCATAGCAGAATGCATGGATTACTCACAAGTAAAAAGCGTATGTTCCTTTCTTTATTCATGTACAACAGACCAGCGCCGTCGATTGTCCATAATGATAGCAGAATGCTCGGGGTTTGGGGAAAGGGTAACTTATATCGTGCCAGATGGCATGCCAGAAAAGCCTGTTGCACCGTTATGTTTTTTGACAGGACTGCACGCTTTTCCATTGATGTTGCCCTTTAGAGGTTTGGTTCTGTAAGCGGGATACGGTCTATGGCATGGGGCAATAAACGATTTTGGATGTAATCAAATAACGTTTTATGCTAATTTTTTTCAGGATGTTGACGAATAGATATGAATAGGGAAAATCTTCTCCAAGCGTGGGATGCCACACCCTTTAAAACAAGTTAATAGGGCGCAGACGGTTTGGGTAGGATTGCATCGAACGTGGTTTGGTAATGGCATGATGCCGATGCTGAACAACAAATATGATATGGGGGAGGAAAGGGTATGGCAAAAGACGACAAGGTGCTTTCCATAGGGATTGTCGGAGGCGGTCGCGGTGGTTTGGAGATGCTCAAAATTTTTGCGGAAAGTGAGCAGGCTCGGGTGGTGTTTTTGGTGGATCGCGACCCGCAGGCGGTGGCTGTGATTGCGGCCAAGGAGCTGCAGATCCCTACGCCGGACGATCTGGTGGCAACCATGCAGCAATATCGTACCGATTTTATCATCGAGGCGACGGGCTCGCCCAAGGTGCTGGAACTGGTGCAGCAGAATCATCGGGAGGGGACGGAAATCCTCAGCAGTCAGGCGGCGTTGATGTTTTTCAACGTGGTGCAGGAAAGCCGGCGCAAGCTCAACAGTTCGATTTTTGGCAAGATCAGCCAGATCGGCGAGGAAATCATAGGCAGTACAACAGCTGTGAAAAGGGCGTTATCCGCTATTACCCAGGTGGCTTTCAATCTCGAGATGCTGTCGATTAATGCCGCCATCGAGGCGGCTCGCGCCGGGGCTCATGGGCGTAGCTTTGCTGTAGTGGCCGAAGAAGTGAAGGCGACCGCCGGCCAGGCTAAAAGCCTGCTCGGAAGTATCGAAGTCGTCAATAATAATAATGTTGTCATGTCCGAAGAATTGGAAGAGTTGTTGGAACAGTTACATTGAGTGGATCATCCCAGGCTGTGATTTTTGCTGCCTATGCAGATGCGGCAGGTGCGGGGATCTATGGCCAAGAAAATGGAAAACCGTAGGCAATGGTCCGGAAAAAATAGAATTCTCTCTTATATGAAAACTTGTCATTAATTTTGTACACTTGTTTCGAGGTCAGTCGTGTTAAATTATCACGAACTGGCACGAACCTTTTCGAGAAGGATTCAAACACAACCAGAACCCTACGAAAGGAATCGGTATGGAGAAGGAAGATTTTATACTTTTCAGCGGTGGCGCCAATGGGGCTGAAATGGCTTTCGGACAAAATGCAGAGCGTTACGGCATCGAAGAAGTCAATTTCACCTTCGAGGGCCATGGCCGGATGCGTGAGCGCGGCTTGCGGTTTCTCAACCATGAAGAGCTCAAGCATGGCGATGTGAGCCTGGAGTACGTGTCGCGTCTGATGAATCGCCGCTACACCGACAGCCTCAAGATCCGCAAAATTCTGCAAAGCATCTGGTATCAGGTGAACCATGCTCAGGAGATTTTTGTGGTCGGAGAAATTTTGCCGGACAAGACTGTCAAGGGCGGTACCGGTTGGGGCGCTGAATTTGCCAAGCTGTGCAACAAGCCGCTGTTTGTTTTTGACCAGAAACAGAATGGCTGGTTCCGTTGGTCTCATATGGAATGGGAAGCCTGCCCTCCCGGGGAGGAGCCGGTCATCGGCCATATCCATTTTGCCGGTACCGGAACGCGCTTTCTGGAAGAGAACGGTCGGCAGGCCATCGACGCATTGTTCGCGCGGTCTTTTACCTGACCCTGGCTTTCTTGTCGCAGGTTCCGCAATCGAGCTGATTTCATAAACCCGGCACAATGATGCTGTTCATCGTTGTGCCGGGTTTTTTTATGGTTTGGTGAACGAAAGGGTGAAAGGGTTGTTCCGCTATGTCGGAAGCGTCAGGCGATGCGGATGGGTATAGATTTCGAGCACATTGCGTCGCACATATCCCACCAGGCAGATACCGGTGCGCATGGCGAGTTCAACCGCAAGGTTCGTGGTTGCGGTACGGGAAGCGAGCAGGGTGATACCGAGACGGGATGCTTTAACCACCATTTCAGAGGAGATGCGACCGGATGTGGCGAGCATGGTTCCGTGGAGATCCAAGCCTTTGAACAAGGCCTCTCCGGCAAGCCGGTCCAGAGTATTGTGGCGACCCAGGTCTTCAGCCACAAGCAGGAATTGGCGACCGTCACTGATCGCGGCGGAGTGGAGTCCGCCATGCCTTTTGAACAGTTCCGCTTGGGCATATAATTCGCGAAACAGGCCGAAAATTCCTTCGGGGTTAAAGCGGGGCGTCGGTATGTCCATGGTTGTTGCCGCGAGGCCCTCTTCGAGGCCAAAACTTATGCCGGTGCCGCAGCCCGTCGTCAAGGTCGGACGCAGCCGGTCTGGCACTTCACCGCGGATGCGCACCTGGGCAACCCCTTGCTCCTGGCAGATCCCCAGCATGTGTAGATCCCCGAGGCTCTGAATAAAGCCCTGCAGACGCAAAAAACCGACCACGAGGTAATCAAGCTGATGTGGCGAGGCCACTAGGGTGGCGAGTCTCTTGCCGTTCACAACCAACTTCAGAGGATATTCCCTGGCCAGTTCTACCGGACCTCTGGAAATCCCCCCGTGTTCCAGGCGGATTACATCCGAATGTACAAACCCTCGTAATGTCGTCATGTTGTTTTTTGCCTTTCTGATCTGATCCGGGACCATTGCAAAATTACTGTACCAAAAAAACAAGAAAATTAGTCAACAAAATTGACTTGAGCCCACCTTTGTTCAATGGTAACCCGGGCCGTAACAATTGGCTGGCCTTGGTGCCTGTATCCCTGCTAGGATAGGCCGCTATTCAAAAAATAGTTATGAGGCGATGAAAGCGGTCGGCAACGTAGCTTGGAAGGTCTTCTCGCATGGAAACCAACAATCTTCTTAACTTGCTGGAAAAGATCGAGCCCGGCATCGTTCTTTTTGATAACGACTTTAACGTAAAATATATCAATCAGGCGTTGTTGCTGATTTTCCCGCAAGTGTCCAAAAACGAGGTTTTCAACACCAATCTGCTGGAGTTGCATGAGGACAAGCCCCGGATGCAGATTCGCGAGGTATTTCGCCTGATGAAAGATGCTACCCGGGCGGTGCCCTTTACCATCAGGCACATGGGACATGATCGGCAGGAGCGTTTCCTGTTTCTGAAACTGATGCCGTTGTTTGATGGCAGTCTGCAGGATGCGGTCAACTGCTGCCTGGTCTACGATATCACTCCTTTTATTACCAACCCGCAGCGGGCACTGATGAAGATACCGGTGTCGACCACCAGCGGGATCCAGCTGATCGATCCCTCCGAAATCGTTTATATCAAAGCCGAGAATGTGTATAGCCGGATTTTTACGGCCAGTGATGATTATTTCTGTGATCTTTCCCTGGGCGTGATCGAGGAAGGATTATCGTCCACCCAGTTTACCCGCATTCATCGCAGCTATATGATCAATATCGGTAAAGTGAAGTCGATTGATCGGGAGTCGCAATCCTTGTTTGTGATTATGGAGGGCGGCAAGGCACGCTTGCCCGTCAGTCGCAATCGGGCAAAGATGTTCATGCAGCAGATTGGCTTACGTTAGTTGTGCCGCAGGGGGACGCGGGATCAAAACCCGCTGATCTAATTGATAATGGCGAATTCTTTCTCGAATATTGCCTTGTACGAATGTAAAGAATACCGATTAACCAAGGATGAGAATCCACCCCATCATATGGAATCTCCCGGTCGCCTGCTGTAACCTGGGCCGGTGCCGCTCCGGTCAGCCCCTACTTCCGCTGTTGCAGGCTAACCGTTCACCAACTCATTCCGCCATTGACCAGCGATTGTTTGCGTCTTGCTCTGCAATTCATTAGGATACGATCCAAATTTCCTTTATGTCGCCCCATATACAAGGAGTCATCATGTCCCCCAGACTTGACCACCGCAGCGTCGATCCGGCAGCTGCAGCCATGCTGAAAATTTCCGATCGCGACGGTTTCGAAACGGCCTGGAGTCGTTTGGAAGCCCAACAACCGCAGTGTGGCTACGGCCAGCTGGGAACCTGCTGCCGCAACTGCAGTATGGGCCCCTGCCGCATCGATCCCTTGGAAGAAGGGCCCCGGCGCGGCGTATGCGGCGCCAATGCCGATACCATGGTGGCGCGCAACCTTGCGCGCATGGCGGCGGCCGGCTCATCCGCCCACTCCGATCATGGTCGCAAGGTGGCGTTGCTGCTCAAGGAAGTGGCCAGCGGCCGCAATACCGACTATACGATTATTAATCCCGACAAGCTGATGGTCGTGGCCGGCCGTCTAGGTATTGCCACCGACGGCCGCGATACTCTGGCTGTGGCCGGCGACGTGGCCGATGTGGCCATCGCCTGTTTCGGCGCCCAGGGCGAAGAGACCATCCCCTTCGTTTTGGGCTACATGCCGCAAAAGCGTTTGGAGCTGCTGAAAAATCTCGAAGGGACCCTCAGCGACCTGACCGGCGCGCGCATCGGCCTGCTGCCGCGCGGTATCGACCGCGAAGTGGTCGATATTATGCACCGCACCCATTTCGGTTGCGATGCCGATCCCTTGACGCTGATCGCCCAGACCCTGCGCTGTTCTTTCGGTGACGGCTGGGGCGGTTCGCTGATCGCCACCGAATGCCAGGATATCTTGTTCGGCTCGCCGACGGTGCGCACCATCAAAGCCAATCTCGGTGTCCTCGATGCGGAGATGGTCAACGTGCTGGTGCATGGCCACGAGCCGGTGCTGTCGGAAAAAGTCGTGGAATGGGCCCGCTCCCCGGAAATGGCCGCCGCCGCCAAAGCGGTGGGTGCGAAGGGGGTCAACGTGGCCGGCCTGTGCTGCACCGGCAACGAAATCCTCATGCGCCAGGGTGTCAACGTGGCGGGTAACCTGCTGCACAGCGAGTTGGCTATCATGACCGGTGCGGTGGAGGCGATGGTGGTCGACGTGCAGTGCATCTTCCCGTCGCTGGCCGACCTGTCCTCATGTTTCCATACCCGCTTTATCACTACCAGCGAACAGACCAACATACCCGGCTCTCTGCATATCCAATTCGAGGAGCATGAGGCCAACGCCATCGCCAAGCGCATCATCCAGACCGCTATCGAAGCGTACCCCAACCGCAACGCCGCCAAGGTCTATATCCCCCAGGAAACCGAAGAGGCCATGGTAGGCTTTACCGTCGAGCAGATCGTGGGCGCTCTGGGCGGCAAACTCGATCCGCTGGTGGAGGTCATCGCCAATGGAACCATCAAGGGCGTGGTCGGTATCGTCGGCTGCAACAACGCCAAGGTACAGCAGGACTTTTTTCACCTGTCGCTGACCCGTGAATTGATCAAGCGCGACATTCTGGTGCTCGGCACCGGTTGTTGGGCGATTGCCGCCGCCAAAGCCGGGTTGATGAATCTCGGCGCCCAGCAGTTGGCCGGGCCTGGCCTGAAAGCGGTTTGCGAATTGCTCGGCATCCCGCCGGTATTGCATATGGGTTCCTGTGTCGACTGTTCGCGCATGCTGGTACTGACCGGCGCGCTGGCCGACCATCTGGGGGTTGATACCGCGGCGCTGCCGGTTGTTGGCTCGGCACCGGAATGGACCACCGAAAAAGCCGTTGCCATCGGCTCGTACTTCATCGGTAGCGGAGTGCCGGTGCATTTGTGGCCGGTACCGCCGGTGCTCGGTTCGCCGGTGGTCACCAAGATCCTCACCGATTCGGCCAAGGACCTGCTCGGCGGTTATTTCTTCGTCGAGGAAGATCCAGTGGCGACCGCCGACCGCATGGAGGCGATTATCATGGAGAAGCGCGTCGGCTTGGGGCTGGAAAAGGAGGTGACATGCAACACATGCGACAAGTAAAGGGTTTTCGCGTTGTCATCACCGGTAAGGGTGGCGTCGGCAAAACAACCCTGACCAGTTGCCTGTCGCGGCTGTTGGGGCAGAGGGGCATCAAGGTTCTGGCGGCGGACGAAGATCCGCAGATGAACCTGCCTTACGCCCTCGGCCTGCCGGTGGACCAGGCGTCCGCTATCGTAGCGCTGAGTCAGAACCCCGATTATATCGAGGAAAAGACCGGTGCGCGTCCCGGTAAGTCCTTCGGCGCCCTGTTTCGCCTCAATCCCAACGTCGAGGATGTGGTCGGCCGCTTCGGGGTGCGCGTTGACGACAACCTCAGTCTGCTGGTCATGGGGACCGTGGTGCAGGCCGCGGCCGGTTGCCTTTGCTCGGAGAACGTGCTGCTCGACTCGGTTCTGAACTATCTGGCGCTGCGCGACGAGGAAGCCATCCTGCTCGATACCCAGGCTGGCGTGGAACACTTCGGCCGCGCTTTGTCCAAGGGGTTTTCCCAGTGTCTGGTGGTCAGCGACCTGTCGTTCAATGCCCTGGCGGTGGCCAGGCATGCCGCTGAACTGGCCCGCCAGCTCGGTATCGCCCGTATCCATCTGGTGGTCAATCGGTATCGCGACGAGGCCAAGGATAAGCTGCAGCGCTTCGCCGAGGCAACCGGTACTGATACTCAGCAGTTGTTCGACGTTATTCATACCCTGCCCCCGGAACCGCGCTTCGAAGCGCTGGAACCGGATGTGACCCGTATCCTTGGCATGGACAGCGCCTATGTAGCAGGCCTGAACGCTGTGGCAGACGACATGCTGGCCTTTGACCGGCAGCGCCAGGAGCTGGCCGCCAACGCAGGCAATGAGGGGGGGAAGGGATGAAAAAGATTTTTGTCGATTATCGCAAATGCGTGGCTTGCAAATCGTGCGAAATGGCCTGCGCCGTAGCGCATCACCCCAGTGGCAGCCTTTACGGGCTGGTCGGTGACGAGAAAACCCAAGTCAACGTGCGGGTGCTGGGTGTTGAGCACGAGGCCTTCCCTGTTTCCTGCCGGCACTGCGATCCGGCCGCTTGCCTGACGGCTTGTCCGGCAGGGGCCATCGCCCGCGATCCGGAAACCGGCGCGGTGGTGCAGGATCCGGCCAAATGCCAGGCCTGTGCCATGTGCGCCATGGTCTGCCCCTTCGATGCCATCTCCTTCAAGCACACCCATCGCGCTCTGCCGGGTCGTGAAGTGGCCTACAAGTGCGATCTGTGTCATGAGCGTCTGGCCCAGGGGGAGGTGCCGGCCTGCGTGCAGGCCTGTCATTCGGGCGCGCTGGTGTTTAAGGAGAGCGAACCGCAGCGGGAAAAACGGGCGGTCTCCAGCCTGAAAGTGTATCTGCTCGGCGAGGGGGGGGAACCGCCGCTGTTTTCGTTGCACCGGGAACTGCGCCGTAAAACCTTTGCCCGTCGCAGGATGGGAAAATCATGAAGATCGTGACCGTCGGTACCGGCATGGCCGCCGCTGAATTCGTGCAGCAGCTGCGTCTGGGCGGCTTTGAAGATGAGATCGTCATGCTCAGTGATGAGCCTCATACTCCCTACTCGCCTTGTGTTATCCCCTACCTGTTGGCCGGCGAGCCGCCGAACAACGTGTTCTGGAAGGGGCGGGACTTTTACGAGCGTTACCGGGTAACGGCTCATCTCAATGATAAAGTTGTCGAGATCGATCGGGAGCAGGCTCAACTGCGTAGCGCCTCCGGTCGCGTCGAGAATTACGACAAACTGTTTTTCGCCGCGGGCAGCCGCAGCTGGTTTCCCCGTCCTGAATGGCTCGATATCGAAGGGGTGTTCGGTTTTAAGACCCTCTCCGACATGCAGGGTATCGACCGCTACATCGGTGAACAGGCGGTACAGCAGGCGGTGGTGATCGGTGGTGGGTTTATCGGTCTTGACGCGGCTCTGGCGCTGCGCCATCGCGGTCTGCAAGTCAGCCTGGTGCACTGCCATGACCGGTTGCTGGAGCGTATGACCGACGCCGACGGCGGACGTTTCGCTACCGACAAACTGATGCAGCGCAGCGGTATCGCATTTCACATGTCGGCCGAGGTGGATTCTCTGGACAGTCGCAACGGGCAATTGCACAGTGTGCGGTTGCAAGGCGGCACCGCCATCGAAGCCCCTTTGTTGATTATTGCAACCGGTTTCAAGCCCAATTCCGCCATCCTCAACGGTGGTGAGGGGGGGATTGCGGTGGGTGACGATCTGCTGGCCGACCCGCGGGTGCTGGTGGCCGGTGACGTAGCCGTGACGCGCCACGCCATAGATGGTCCGGCAGGGGTTTATGCCACGGCTCCCAACGCGATCGCCCAGGCGCGGGTGGCGGCGGCCAACATTCTGGGTGGCAACGAGCGCTACGCCGGCTCGCTGAACGCCAACGTATTGCGTAAACATCTCGATTTTCCGGTGGTATCGGCCGGATTGTTCGAGGGGGAAGCCGTCACATTCACCAATGACCGGCTATTCCGGCGTGTTTATCTGCAGGATGGTCGTATCCATGGCTATATTCTGGTCGGGGACACCCGTCTGGCCGGCTACATCTATAACCTGTATGTCTCCCGTGAGCCGGTGGCGGCACATATTGCCGGGGTCCTTGCCGATATGCGCGGGGAAAGTTATTATCGATCCCTCATGGATCTGGCGCCCGCAGCAATCAGCTGTTAAAATCTACCCTTATGGCCGTCATTGCGACGGCTGTTTGCCAACAAGTTGAAGGAGGAACAGATGCATATCCCCGATCAAATGCTTCACGGTGCCGTGTGCCCGGTAACGGCGGCAGTTGCCCTCTTGGGTGTGGGCGTGGCAGTTGTGGCAGCGACCCGTACCAGCAATAAACCCGGTGTAGCGCGTTTTGCTGCCGTTGCGGCGCTGATTTTTGCCGGACAGATGATGAACTTTCCCATCGCCAACGGGACTTCCGGGCATCTGCTCGGTGGCGTTCTGGCTGCGAGCCTGCTCGGTGGCCCCTTTGCGGTGCTGGCCATGAGCCTGGTGCTGGCTGTGCAGGCTTTGGTGTTCGGCGATGGCGGCATCATGGCGCTAGGCGCCAACGTGGTCAACATGGCCCTGGTCGGGGTTGCGACTGGTGCAGTGTTGAAAAGCATGTTGAGCCGGCGTCCTGAACTGAGCCTGATGCAGATAAGCTTATTGTACGGCGTCGCCGGCTGGATGTCGGTCATGCTGGCATCTTTGGCTGTTTGTGTGGAACTGGCTGCATCCGGTGCCGTTGCCTGGGGCACCGTAACCGGCGCCATGCTCGGCGTGCATGCCCTGATCGGCCTTGGTGAAGGTCTGCTTACGGCCGCCGCCTTCGCTCTGCTGGCTCCCCGTTCGGCGCGAGGCATCATCGGGCGCCGTGCCGTGGCGCTGCCGTTGTCGGCTGCCTGCGCCATCACGCTGCTGCTGAGCCCGTTGGCCAGTGGCTTTCCGGATGGCCTGGAGAAGGTCGCCGCCAACCTGCATTTCCTGCCGGTGGAAGGGGTGTCTTTCTGGAGCCCTCTGGCGGGTTACCAGATGTCTGCCATCGGGCACCAGTCCCTTGCGACCGGTATGGCCGGCCTGTGCGGGGTTCTGTTGACCTTCGCCCTGGCTCTGGCGGTGGCGCGGCCTCTGCAACCAACCTTGGTTAAGTAAAGCTTTCATCAGCCATGGTTTTTGATTCGGGGTTCTTCGCCAAATTTGGCGAAGAACCCCGTTTTTTTGTATCCTGTCACAGTCGGCATAGGATGTGCGGTACAATAATCCGGAGAGCTTTGACAGGGCGAACCGAGGCGAAAGGGAGAGGGCTATGCAGGTTGACGGCATTTTTCTGGAAACAGCCGTAGTTCTGGCCGCCAGTGCCGCCGTGGGGGCGGTCAGTCATAAACTGCGACAGCCGCTGATCGTGGCGTTCATCGCGGTAGGCGTACTGATGGGGCCGCTGGGATTAAACCTGTGGCAGGCCGATCCCCAGCATGAATTGCTGGCCACTCTGGGCATCGCCCTGCTGCTGTTTGTTGTCGGGCTCAAGCTCGACGTGAACCTGATTCGCAGCACCGGCCCGGCGGCGTTGGCCATCGGTAGCGGGCAGATAGCCCTGACCTTTGGCTTCGGCTACCTGCTGGCACAGGGACTCGGGTTTGCTTCCTTGCAGGCTTTTTATCTTGCAGCCGCCCTGACCTTTTCCAGTACCGTCATCATCGTCAAACTGTTGTCGGATAAACGCGAAATCGACGCGTTGCATGGAAAAATCGATCTCGGCGTGCTGATCGTGCAGGATCTGGCGGTCATCCTGGCCATGATCGCATTGACGGCATGGGGGAGCGGCAGCGAGGGTGGCTTGATGCGCGACGGGCTGCTGGTATTGTTCAAGGGTGGCGCGTTTATCGGCCTCACAGCTTTGTTGATGCGTTATGTATTGCCTGGTCTGCTGGCACGACTTTCCAACTCTCAGGAACTGCTGGTACTGTTTGCCATTGCCTACGCCGCTTTATGGTCGGCCCTTTCCCAGCAGCTCAAGTTAAGCCTGGAGGTCGGCGCATTCATGGCCGGGATTTCTCTGGCATCGACCTCGTTTCGCGAGATCCTGGCTGCGCGCCTGGTGACTCTGCGTGACTTCCTGTTGTTGTTCTTCTTTATTTCCCTCGGTTCCCACCTGGAGTTAAATTTCACTGGCCGCCAGTTGCTCATGGTGCTGGCTCTGACTGTGTTCGTGTTGCTGGTCAAGCCGCTGCTGGTGGCCGGGATCATGGGGGGAATGGGTTACAGCAAGCGTACCGGTTTTCTGGCCGGTGTATCCCTGGGGCAGATCTCGGAATTTTCTCTGATTCTGGGTGCTTTGGGCCTGCAGTTCGGACATATCGATACCAACATCATGGGCATGATCACCCTTGTGGGAGTGGTTACCATCGGCGTATCGAGTTACCTGATACTGGACAGTGGGCGTATCTATGAGCGTCTGGCTCCCGTATTGGGATGGATGCAGAGGCGCCATCCCTACCGTGAGGCGATAGCCGACTCCGGGGACACCGGCGCTCCGGTGGATGTGATTCTGTTCGGGCTGGGCAATTTCGGCAGCCATATTGCCAAAAACCTGCTCGCACGGGGAAAAACTTTGCTGGGGGTCGATTTTAACCCGGAGGTGGTGCGCAAGGCGGCCTCACAGGGGTTGCGGGTGCGTTACGGCGATGCCGGCGACGCGCACACCCTCGATCACCTGTCGCTGGATCAGGTCCCGTGGGTGGTCAGTGCCATGCCCGGAGCCGGGCCCAACATGACGTTGCTGGAAGGTTTGCGGGAGCGGAACTTCAGGGGCAAGGTCGTGTTGACCGCCCAGAACGCCGAGCAGGAAGAGGCTTTTCGAGAAGCCGGCGCGGATCGGGTGTTGTGGCCCAATCTGGATGCCGCCGAGCAGGCCGTCGATCTGCTCACCACCGCCCGTGAGGCGATATTCGATCAGGCCCCCTGGCCCATGACGCTGGAGGAAATCCGCTTGCGACCCGGATCTCCGGCCGGCGGTAAGCGCCTTGGGGAATTGGCGCTGCGTTCGCGCACCGGAGCCACCCTGGTGGCGGTGGACCGTTCGGGGCAGAGCCATTTCGATCCGGATGCCGACTTCATGCTGTTGCCGGGCGATCGGTTGGTGTTACTTGGCAGTCACGACAGTTTGGCACAGGCAGGGGAGTTGCTGACGCCGAGACCGGAGCCGGAATCTGGCGAACAGGAGGGTTTCCAAATCGGGGAAGTCCGTTTTCCCGAGGGTTCCGGTTGGGTCGGGCGCACTCTGGCCGCCCTCGATTTACGCCAACGCATCGGCCTGTCGGTGATCGGTATCCGGCGCGGCGATCAGCGCATCGTTTCACCTCTGCCGGATACGGTGCTGGAGGCCGGTGATGTTTTGGTAGTGCTGGGTCGTCCCGGGGCTATCGAGGCATGCCGGACCTGCATTCCACAACCGTCTTTCGGCCACTGAACGCACGAAAGCCGGGTGGAGTGAAGTGTCCTGCCCGGCCAGGGAAAGTTGCAGAGAGTGAGCCGTCAGGCTTCAGGGCGTCGTTCCGGGGGCAGCCGGTGTTGCGAAGGGCATCGCAGGGGCAGGGGCGCTGTCATGAGGGGCTTGCTCATCATCTCTTCTTCACAGATGGGACAGGGTTTCGGTGGATACTCCGGGGACAGGCTGTAGCGGCCACATAACGGGCAGATGTCAATCATGCCAAACTCCTTTCGTGATGTCCGGGAATCCGTCGAACTCAGCGGATTCCGGAGGGTTGGATTCGTCGATCGGCTCGTAATAATGTTCAAAGTCTTCTGCCTTGCAGGGAAAGGCACGTCCATTCTGATCGATGCAGAGATAGTCTCCGGGGTAGACGACATAGAGGCCCTGCAGACCATTTTCCGAGGGGGCGATGACGGTTCGCTTCCGGACCTGGAAAGCGTCTATGGTATTTGGGATGCTGCGAAAACGGGCCATGATTCCTCCTGTTTGATGACGCGAGCATTTAAAACCACAGGTGTTTGCAGTCAATGAATCTTGGGTAAGGATTCAATGAGGAGATGAACTCAGAGGATTGTGGACTGTAACATGGCGAAAAAAGGTCGCACGCTTAAGCACTTGGAGGCGGGTATGAAAACCAACGCAACGATTTGGCGGGGTTTCTGGATGCTGCTGTTAACGGGTCTTCTGGGCGGCTGCACCACGATGCCGAAAACGGCCCTGTTTGTGGATGCTATGGCGTGGCCGCCAGAGGCGCACAGCGTAGCATTGGTTGGTGTGTCGTTCGACGAGAGTTATCGTCCGCTACCGCAAAGCGGTCTGGATCGGGAATTGTTGATCCAGGTGCGGCAGGCGCTGCAAGCCAAAGGCTATCTGGTTGCAGAGCCGCCGTCGCTTCCGCGCCTGGAGCGCAGGGCTTTGAGCGTTGTGCCAGCCGAGGAACTGGTGGCAAGAACGACGGCTCCGGCCGATCTGGTGGTGGCCGTGCATGTCGATTTTCTGTTCAGCAGCGCGACCTATAGCGAAACCAATCCGCCGCCGCAGTTTGAGATCGCTGCCGAAGCTCGGGTGGTGGACGGAAAACTGGCGCGGGATCTGTGGCGCGACCGCGCGCATGTACTTGAGGGAGGTGCCTCGGCCATGCCGATGCGTAATCCGGATTATGACCGGATGCGGGGATTGTCGGAACTGGCGAAAGATTTGTTTATAACTCTACCCGATGCCGGCATGCGGCCGGTGGCGCTATCGGTGGAATAGCTGGCGGGAAGTAAAATCAAAGCAAAATAAAATAACTTTATCTCACGCAAAGCCGCAAAGACGCCAAGAAGTTCAATACCCATATTTTGGATTTGATTTTCTTTGCGTCTTTGCGGCTTGAGCGACAAAAAGAAGCGGGTGTGAGATGGTTTTGCTTCGATTCTTTAGCAAATGAGCAAAAAGGTTACTCCATACCGCGTTCGAAGTTGAAATCCGAAGTGCCCGCTATATTTCCGCCGCGGCGCACGGCGTCCAGAACCTGTTTGCCCTGGACGGAGAAGGGCCCGACGTGTGAAAGGTCGATGATAAAACTGTGGCAGCCCATGTTCTCCAGTTCGGGCAGATGCCCCAGCAGGGAAAAGTCGGTTGTTGAGCTGACGACCGTCTGGCCACCACGCTGGTCCACCCTGTAGGCGTCGTCGCGGTCCGAAAGCACCGGGCTGTCGCTGCGCAGGCCGCGCAGGGGGATACGCGAGGTGATCAGTGGCACCGAAGCATAAACGGTCAGATTGGTTTCCATCCCCGTATCCCGCTGCAGCACAGCCGCAAGGTTGGCGCGGTCGTCCTCCAGGTATAGCGTAGCTTCGGTAATGCCCAGCTCGCGCCAAGACAGGGCGGCTTGGCTGTTAAGGCTGAAAAGTCGCCAGCCGCTCAGCAGGGTGAGCCCTTCCAGTCCGTCGAACAGGGGGAAATGCCCCAGGTTGTTGAGGCGGAAGGTGCAAAACCCGTGCGATACCAGGAAGCGAACGGCGCTGCGGCATTCCTGCCAATCCTGATCCAGCAGCACAAAGGGGACATCCCAAATGACCCGGGCCTCGCGCCCTTTAAGGCGTTGCCCCTGTCCGAGTTGTTGCACATTGGAAGTGGTCAGTGGCAACATAATGCGGTCGACCAAAGGATCGTTGAGAAGATGGCTGTCGCGCATGCGGTCGATGGCCACGGTGACCTGGTGTTTTTGCCCTGCAGCGGGTAACCGGCTTGGCAACAGATGATCCAGGGCGGCCTTCAGATGGGTCTGGCGGGTCTGGCTGCCCGCATTGCCGAGGCGCTGATTGACGCTTTGGTAGAATAGACGCCTGACTTCCTTGAGACGGCTGGGGGGAATGACTACCGGCGGCAGTGCGCCGGTGGTTATATTCCTGAGAACCAGCGGCACATCGCCGCTGCGCTCGAAAACAGACCGCAAGGTTTCAAGCGATAAAGGGTTGTCGCTGGCAGGGAAGGTCGGCACGGCAAAGGATTGCTCAAGTTCGACCTGGCCGGCCCGGCCTTTAAGGACCAGACTTTCCTCCTGCACCTCGATGTGCAGATCGAGTCCGGTCGGGATCTTGCCGGCTTGCTGTAATTTGCGACGGCAGGCCGCCTCGCTCATGGTAAAGGCCTGTTCCGAGGAAACTTTGAAAACGGTATCACCGACGCGGAATGTATCGCGGAAGGTCGATGGAACGCAAACCACGCTGCCGGCAGACGTTGCCTTGACGTTGGCCCGGCCCAGGCGCAACTCCTTAATCGTAAAAGCGGTGCCGGCCTTGTCGCTTTTCGGCTGGATGCGGATACGGTCGCCGAGGTGCAGCCTATCCCGGGTTTTGAAGGTAATGTCGCCGCCGCGCACGGCACTTACCTCACCGAGGAAACGACCGGTGGCCCCTTTCAGTGACGGAATGGCGATGTCCGTCGGTTTGGGGCCGGGCAGAAAGCCTTTGGTCGGCAGGCGCCCGAAGGATTGTTTGAGACGCTCCTTGGCGGTCAGCAGGGCCTGTTTTTTCTGGGACGGGCTCGCATCAAGTACCATCCGGTAGGCTGACACCACATTGGCCACATACTCGGCGCTTTTCATGCGCCCCTCGATCTTGAAACTGCCCACTCCGGCTTGTTGCAGCTCAGGCAGCAGGTCGATGACCGACATATCATTGGGGGAAAAGTAGTACCCCTCTTTTTGCCGATAACTGTAACGTCGCCGGCACGGTTGCGCGCAGCGGCCGCGGTTGCCGCTCTTGCCACCCAGCCAGGAGGAAAACAGGCACTGCCCCGAATAGCAGAAGCAAAGGGCGCCGTGGATAAAATGCTCCAGCTCCAGGGCGGTTTCGCGGCGGATGGCGGTGATCTCGTCCAGTGTCAGTTCGCGGGCCAGCACCGCCCGCTTGAACCCCATGCGCTCCAGGGCGCGGATGCCGGCGGCATTGTGCACCGTCATCTGGGTGGAGGCGTGCAGCCGCAGGCCGGGGAAATGGTCCCGCGCCATTTTCCAGACGCCCAGATCCTGCAAAATGATGCCGTCGACGTCCAACGCTTCCAGCCCGGCCAGGGTTTCGGCCAAGCGTGGCAGTTCCTCTTCGCGGATCAGGGTGTTGACCGTCACATAGATGCGCCGATCCAGCTTGCGGGCGTAGGCCAGCATTCCTTCCAGATCGGTCATGGAGATATTACGTGCTTTGGCGCGGGCGGAAAATTCCTTAAGGCCGCAATACACGGCGTCTGCTCCCGATTCCATGGCGGCGAAAAAGGCTTCCAGGCTGCCTGCGGGGGCCAGCAATTCGGGGCGTTTCGGAGTGTGGGACATGCTTGTTATTTCGCTTTCTAAAGGTTCTCTATGCGACGTGGGATATGCATCAGAAAAAAGACCGGGTTTTCCCCGGTCATCTTTCCGTAAACGTCCAAAATCATACCACGGTCTGCAACCGCGAAGCAACCGCCCCCCCCCTCTAAAGCAGACCACGGTCGGCAAGGCTGACATATCCTTCGCTGCCGATGATGATATGGTCGAGCACCCGCACACCCATCAATTCGCCGGCTTCTTTAAGGCGTTTGGTGATATCGAGATCTTCGCGGCTCGGTGCCGGGTCGCCGGAGGGATGGTTGTGCACAAACAGTACCGCTGCCGCCGATTCGCGCACCACCGGACCGAATACCTCGCGCGGATGGACGATGCTGGCGGTCAGGCTGCCTTCCGAGATGTTGACTTCGCGTAGCAGACGGTTCTTACTGTCCAGTAGCAGAGCGATGAAGCGTTCCCGCTTGTGATCGCGCAGGCGCTCGTGAAAGTGGGCGAAGACAGTTTGCGGGTCGCTGTAGCGGTCACCGGGGCGCAACATGCTACTGCCAAAACGGCGTGCCAGTTCAAATACTGCCAGTAATTCAGCAGCCTTAGCCGGTCCGATACCTTTGATGGAGCATAGTTCTGCGACGGTTGCCCCCGCCATGCTGCGCAAGCTGCCGAAATTTTGGATCAAAACCCGGCCTTGATCGATAGCGCTGTTGCCGCTGGCTGCGTCGCCGCTGCGCAGTATCAGGGCGAGTAGTTCGGTATCGCTGAGCGTGTCCGCTCCCCGGTGCAGCAATTTTTCGCGTGGTCGTTCGTCTTCCGGCCAGTCTTTGATAGCAGGCATGATGATATCCTTGTTAATATGATATAAAAATGTCATTGTTTCAGATAAAATTAGTGTTATCAAATAAAAAATGACCTGTCGGCGGATTGCTGATCCTCTGCGGGGAAATCAACCCTGTGGATTGTTACAGGTGGACAGTTTTGCTGGGGGATTAAATATTCATGTTCAAGCGAAAGAAGAAGGTAGCGTTGGCACTGGGCGGTGGGGCAGCCAGGGGATTGGCCCATATCGGGGTTCTGGAAGCGTTCGAAAAGCACGGGCTACCCATCGATATGATCGCCGGAACCAGCATGGGCGCGATCATCGGTGCCATCTATGCGCTTGAACCTTCCGTGGCGGCCTTAAAGGAGCGTTTTCAGGCGTATCTGGCCAGCGATGCATTCAAGGAAACCCGTTTCAATCAACTTGGCGATCAGAATGATGAGGATGCCGGCATGTTTGATCGGCTGTTGCAGCTGGCGTGGAAAGGTTTGTTCTATACCCTGGTGGTGACGCGTCAGTCGTACTACGGTAAATCGACTTCCCAGCAGAATTTTTCCCTTATGATCGATGATCTTACTTTTGCGGATACCCATATCCCGTTTTGCACCACGGCATTGGATCTGAAATCGGGGCAGGAAGTTGTTTTCACCAGCGGCAGTTTGCGGCGGGCGGTTTCGGCCAGTTGTGCCATCCCCGGCTTGCTGCCGCCGGTAGAAGAGGGCGGAGGGCTGTTGGTTGATGGCGGCTGGATCGATGCGGTGCCTGTGGCGCCGGCCTTTGGACTGGGGGCCGATGTGGTGATTGCGGTCGACGTGGCCAGTGATCTCGAACCGTGCGGCGAACTGGACAATGCTCTGGATATTATCGGCCGGGCCGACAGCATAGCGCGCTGGGCTCTGAGTACCGAACGCTGCAGTAAGGCCAATCTTGTGGTACGACCGCGAAACAACCGGTCGCACTGGGCCGACTTTTCCCTGTTCCATGAAGCCGTAGCCGAGGGAGTCGCAGCGGTCGAAGAGCAACTACCCGCCCTTGAGCGGCTGGTATCTTCCAATCGGGGGCTGTTAAGTAGATTCTTCCGCTGAATATATTCAGGAATTTTTTCCGAAAATAAATACACGGATCAGGGATGTCTGTCGGATTCCCGACGTTGGCCGCGGCCAACCATTGCCACCAGATCCGCCAGTTGTTCCGCCAACAGGTCCAAAAGGTCATCCATGGTGATGATCCCCGCCAATGCGCCGTCGTTGGTTACGACGGGCATCCGTCGGATGCCTTTATCCCGCATGCGTTTGATGGCTTCCGGAAGGCTTTCGTCTTCCTTTGCCACGATCAGGTCAAAAGTCATCACATCCCCGACCAGCAGGGTCTCGGGCGCGACCTCCTTGGCCAATATTTCCACCACCAGGTCACGGTCGGTCAGTATACCGACAGGGAAATATTTATTGTCGCGCTCCTCAACCACGACCACATCCCCCACATGATGGTGGCGCATTAATTTCGCGGCATCTGAAATCAGGTCGTTGCGATCGCTGATAACCACATCCCTGTTGCATACTTCGCCTACCCGCATAATGAGCTCCTTCCCCTTGCGCAGCTCGGTGGAAAAGATCCTTGGGGCATCCCACGCTATGCCCGTTATAAAAGAACGGCCTGTTTAAACAGTTAGCATCTTGGCAACGTTCGTCAACCGTGCTCGGATAAAAGACCGCTGTTTCTGGTGCGATAATAGTTGACAGCTCTGCTTGGATTTGATATTGAAAACGAAAGTCAATTTTAAAAATAGTGGAAAGTTGCTAATCATGCGAGCTAAAACAAACAAAACTATACCGTCTGAAGTTTTTTGGGAAAGGGTTGGCCGTAAAATTGTGGATGACCGTTCCTGTCTGGCAGCTTTTCTGGCGTTTCATTCCGCCGAGGTGCTCGAAGGAGTCAAGCCGGCCAATCTTGTCACGATGCATGACCGCGAGCATACCTGCGGACGCAACCTGTATCGGCTTTGGACAAGTTATGCCGACGAATTGCTACTTACCAGCGGTCTGCAAGCGCAGGTTCTTAGCGATTGTGGGCGTCGCCGTCTGGTGCTCCTGTATAGCCCGTTGCTGCTGGGAGATCTTTTGCAAAGACCCAATGTACGGAATTTTTTGCACAAGGCAGGTTATCCTTCCTATGAAGGGGTGAGTCAGGCGCTTGAAACGTTAACACAGCGGGTGAAAATGGATGATTTCCCCCACGAGATAGGCTTGTTTTTGGGATATCCGCTCAAGGATGTGGCCGGTTTCATGGGCTGGGCGGCGATTCCTTATAGCAGCAACGGTCCGTGGCGCATCTATGGCGAGCCAAGTCGCAGTTTGGGGTTGGCCAATTGCCACAAGGCTTGTCGGCGCCGCATGGCGCAGCGACTCGACGGCGGGTGCGACCCGACCTTGTGTTTGTGTCCGGGCCGCGTGGCTGGAGCGTGCTCAGAGGCACCCATATCCGCTGCGGTTGGCGCATGAAGCATTTGGAACTAAGCGGTATCGGATCCAGCGGGATGAATAGACATGGATACGTAGGAAGATTTAGAGCGGACCGCATGATGCGGTCCGCTTATTTATGTCGGGAAAGTGATTGTGCAGGGAAATGCTTCAGTGTTTTTCGCCCTGATACTTGACTAAAAGTGTCAAAGTTGGTATTGAAAACGAATGTCGTTTTTTTGTAAAGATGATAAATGGCCGTTTAATAATGGAAAATCACATATGTTAAATTGATGTGTAAGGTGGGTTGATGGCGATACAAAGGTATATTTGAGCCCGATTTAAAATCGTTGCTGAAATGTTGTTGATAAAAAAAGTCGTTTATTCCCGACAGGAATAACAGCTGAGTGACGGGTTTGTTTCCTAAGGGTCTGAAATAACGGGAGCACAAAAGGCAACAAGGCTGTCGGGGGTTCCCGACAAAATGCCGTTTTTCAAAGTCCAGGTTGATTTCGCCAGGACAACACTGATCAAAACACGCTTTGGATCGGGAGGCATGAGGAGATAAAGGGTGTTTTTTACGCAAAAAGGTCAATTTTTGCCGGCTGAAATGGCTGCGAGAGAGTCGGAAACCGGATTTTTTGGGCACAAAAATTGCCCATTATCACGATACTTGGGTAGAGGCAGGACGGGAGCAGGACAGGAATCCCTGACATTCTGACGCTGGAAGACTCAGCGGAGGAACCAAAAGTCCTCAGAAAAATCGATACCACGAACCGAGCAAAACACCGAGGAGGGAGGTTCAATGAAGCCGGAAGATAAGCTCGAGGATGGTTTGGAAGACAAAATCGACGAATTGGTTGAGCGCAAGGGGGTAACTCGCCGGGATTTCATGAAGTTTTGTGGCCTGATGGCGGCAACCCTGGGGCTGGAGGCTTCCTTTATTCCCAAAATAGCTCAGGCTATTGCCAGCGCGCCGCGGCCACCGATTGTCTGGTTGCAGTTTGCTGAGTGCACAGGTTGCACCGAGGCCCTGCTGCGCACCGCCGATCCCTTTATCGATGACCTTCTTCTGGACAAGGTCTCTGCGGAATACCATGAAACCCTTATGGCTGCGGCGGGTGATGCCGCTACCGCTTGCCTGGACAGTGCCGTCAGCAAATATGCCGGGCAATTCCTGTGTTTTGTGGAAGGGGCGATACCTACCGCCAACGGTGGCGTTTACGGCATGATCGGGGGAAAGACCATGCTGCAGGTCGCCCGGGAAGTGCTTCCGAAAGCGAAGAAAGTCATAAGTATCGGGACCTGCGCTTCCTACGGGGGATTGCCGGCCGCCGCCGGGGGTGTTACCGGCGCCAAGGGGGTGAAGGATGCCACGGGCATATCCACCATCAACCTGCCGGGGTGCCCGCCAAACGCGGTGAACATCGCAGCTCTGATCGTTAATTATCTGCTTAACAACCAAATGCCACGGACCGACAGGGATGGCCGCCCGGTTTTTGCTTACGCGAACAAGGTTCACAGCCAGTGCCCGCGCCGCGGCACCAACTGGTGTCTGAAGGGCTTTGGCTGCAAAGGGCCACTGGCGGCCCACAATTGTCCGTCGGTCAAATACAACGGCGGCACCAGTTGGTGCGTGCAGGCCGATGCGCCGTGCAAGAACTGCACGACGCCGGGTTTCTGGGATATTTCGGCCCCGTTTTTCGATTATTCGGGCAGCTATTAACGAAGCGTTATCACGGCCAGTTATCCGCTGAGGGTTTGTGCCGGATAAAATAGGGAAGGTTGCATATGCCAAAAAAAGATAACCCGGGGAATCCAAATAATCCGCCCACCGATCCGTCTCCGACTCCGGAGCCAACGCCGATTCCAGCCCCGAGCACCGGCAATATCGTCATCGACCCGGTTACCCGTATCGAGGGCCATCTGCGCGTGGAAACCACGGTTTCCGGAGGCAGGGTCAGCAACGCCTGGAGCACCAGTCCACTGTTTCGCGGCGTTGAACCGATCCTGAAGAACCGTGATCCGAGGGACGCCTGGATGTTCACCCAGCGGCTATGCGGCGTCTGCAC
>DKEW01000037.1:50295-74493 GCA_002452265.1 Pelobacter sp. UBA6812
CCCGACAAGGCGCGGGTGATCCGCAATCTGCTCATGGGGGCGCAGTGGATTCACGATCATATCGTACATTTTTATCAGCTGCACCTGCTTGACTGGGTGGATATCACCAGTGCCCTCAACGCCGACCCTGCGCAGGCCGCCTCGGTGGATAAACAGATCTACGCGGGCCGCAACCGCAATGCCGCGTATTTCAGCGGGGTCAAGCAGCGCCTGCAGACCTTTGTCGGCAGCGGCCAGCTTGGCCCCTTCGCCAACGGTTACTGGGGGCATTCAGGCTATATTCTGAGCCCCGAGGAAAACCTGGTGATGATGGCCAATTATCTTGAGGCGCTACGCATCCAGATTAACGCGGCGCACATGCATGCCATTCTGGCCGGCAAGAACCCGCATCCCCACGGCATGATCGTCGGCGGGGTGCCCCTGAACAAGGATCTGACCTCCACCCGCATCAACGAATTCGCCAACGCCAGCAATGCCGCCAGGGATTTTGTCACCACCTGCTATCTGCCCGATGCGACCTGGCTGGCAGCCCGGTATGCGGACTATGCGAGCATCGGCGGCAGCGAAAACCTGATGAGCTTCGGGGAATTCCCTTTGGGCGGCGCCGAGCCCGACAGCCTGTATTTCCCGCGCGGGGCCATTTTCAATCGCCAGACCGCCGCTGTGCAGCCGGTGGACATTAGCCAGATCAGCGAGCATGTCACTCACAGCTGGTATAGCGGCAGCGCCCTGCATCCGTCCCAGGGGCAGACGGTGCCCAATTATACCGGCATCAATACTTCCAACAAATACAGCTGGATCAAGGCGCCACGCTACCAGGGCCAGCCCATGGAGGTCGGACCGCTGGCGCGGGTGATGATTAACTACGGCAAAGGGCAGCAGGCCACGGTCCAAGTGGTCAACAGCTTTTTGCAAAAGGCGGGATTGAGCCTGTCCGGCATGTATTCCACCATCGGCCGCACTGCATCCCGTGCCATCGAGACCAAGGTGATAGCCGATGCCATGGGAGGGTGGATTGCGCAACTGTCGCCCAGCCCCCAGGGATCGCAAATGCCTTTTCGGGCTGTCTTCACTATGCCGGATGCAGGAAGCGGCGTGGCTTTGAACGAGGCTCCGCGCGGTGCCCTGGGACATTGGCTGAACTTTTCCGGAGGTAAGATCTCCAACTATCAGATGGTGGTCCCTTCCACTTGGAATTTCGGCCCGCGCGATGGCAACAATGTTCCCGGACCGGTGGAGCAGGCTCTCATCGATACCCCGGTGGCCGATAAGGCAAAGCCCTTGGAAGTGCTGCGGGTGGTACACTCCTTCGATCCATGCATCGCCTGCGCCGTGCATGTTTTCGATCCCCATAAAAACCAGGGGTACGAGGTCAAAGCTTTATAAAGCGTAAACTGTTTAGTTCCTCCGGGATGCGGGGTAAGAGCATGTCTGTGCTGATCTTGGGTATCGGCAACCCGATTATGTCCGACGACTCCGTCGGCGGCCGACTGTTGCAGTTGCTTGAGCAGCGCTACCGGTTTCCCTCGTCGGTGAAACTGGTCGATGGAGATACCATGGGCACCGCTCTTCTGCACCATCTGCAAGGAGTGGAAAAGCTGCTGGTGGTGGATGCCGTCGAGACGGGAGGCCTGCCGGGAACTCTGCTCAGGCTGGCCGATGAGGAGATCCCCCGGGTTGTTACGGCCAAGCTGTCCCCTCATCAGCAGGGTGTGTCCGATCTGCTGGCGGTAGCCAGCCTGCAGGGATGGGTTCCCCAAGAAGTGGTGATGTGGGGAGTGCAGCCCGCCTGCCTTGACCTGGGCCTGGAACTATCCCCGCAGGTGGCAGCGCAAATGGATGCGTTAGTCGCCAGGGTGCTGGAGGAACTGCGGCACTGGGGGGTTGAGACGATGCCTTTGTGAAGAACAAGGGTTGCGTTCAGCCTGAATAGGGGCGCGCGAAGTGATAGAAAAAACTGATTGTAATGGGGAGTAACAAACATGTTTGGACTGGGTATGTCAGAGCTTTTGATCATTCTTGTGATCGTCATGGTAATTTTTGGCGCAGGCAAGTTGCCGGAACTCGGCGGCGCCCTTGGCAAAGGCATCAAGAATTTCCGCAGGGCCGCCGAAGGAAAGGACGAAATTGAGGATAAATAACAGGGTGCCTTGCTACGCTCTCGAGGCGGCAACGTGCTTTGCCCCTTTTGGATACGGTGGTCAGCATGCATGAACTCGCCATCACCCAGAACATCGTGGAGATCTGCGAATCCCATGCTGCGGGTCGACAGGTACGCTTGGTTCGCGTAGAGATCGGTGATTTAAGTGGGGTCGTACCCGATGCGGTCGAATTCTGTTTTGAAGCCTGCAGCCGGGACACCCTGTTACAGGGTGCGCGTCTGGTCATCGAGCGGATACCCGCCAGGGCCCGTTGCCGCACCTGTGCGGCACAGGTCGCCATCCGCTCCTATCACGACGCCTGTGCCGCCTGCGGCGGCTATCAGCTGGAGATTCTGTCCGGCGAGGAATTACAGGTCAAACAACTGGAGGTTCACTAATTATGTGTATCGATTGCGGCTGCGGCCCGGGAGAGCATCATCACGAGCATGTCCACGGTACGGAAGGGGCGGCCAGGACCATCGCGGTCGAGACCGATATCCTGTCCAAGAACAACCGGCTGGCGGCTGGCAATCGCGCCCTGTTCGCACGTCAGGGGGTGTTTGTCCTCAATCTGGTCAGCTCGCCCGGCTCCGGCAAAACCAGTATTTTAGAGCGAACCCTGCGCGATTTGCGGGGGATCCACCAGTTTGCCGTGGTTGAAGGGGATCAACAGACCGACAACGATGCGGCGCGCATCGCCGCAACCGGGGTTCCGGTCAAGCAGGTTAACACCGGTGCCGGTTGCCATCTCGATGCGCACATGGTCGGCCATGCGGTGGAGAATTTCGCGTTGCCGGCTCTGGATATCCTGCTCATCGAAAACGTCGGCAACCTGGTCTGCCCGGCGACCTTCGATCTCGGCGAGCACCACAAGGTGGTGGTGCTGAGTGTGACGGAAGGGGAGGACAAGCCATTGAAGTACCCGGCCATGTTTCATCATGCCGACCTGATGCTGCTCAATAAGGTCGACTTGTTGCCGCATCTCGATTTCGATGTGGAACAGTGCAAGGCGTTTGCCCGCCAGGTCAACCCGGGGATTCGCATCCTCGAGGTTTCGAGCAAGACCGGACAAGGCATGGATGCCTGGTACGCCTGGTTGCAGCAGGGTATCGACAAGGCACAAAAACCCGGACCGGATAGTGACTAAACGGGTCAGAGTCCACATACAAGGGATCGTGCAGGGGGTCGGTTTTCGCCCCTTCGTGTATCGACTGGCCTGCGCCCACGCACTGAGCGGTTGGGTGATGAACACCCCTGCCGGGGTGGTGCTGGAAGCCCAGGGGCAGCCTAACGCGATCCGGAGTTTCCTGGTCGATCTTGAGGAGCAGGTGCCGCCGCTGGCTTTGGTCAGTGGCGTGCAGACCGAGGAGGTCCCTGCGCTCGACGCTGAAGGATTTGCCATCCGCCCCAGCGGCGGTGGCGGAAAGGAGGTGCAGATCGCTCCCGACAGCGCGGTCTGTGCCGATTGTCTGTCTGAATTGTTCGATCCTTCCGACCGGCGTTACCGTTACCCCTTCATCAATTGCACCAACTGCGGACCCCGCTATTCCATCATTTACGGTGTGCCCTACGATCGCCCGCTGACCACCATGGCCGGATTCAGCATGTGCGAGACCTGCCTCGCCGAATACCGGGACCCCTCGCAGCGGCGCTTTCATGCCCAACCCAATGCCTGCCCGGATTGCGGTCCGCGTTTAAGTCTGCGCGATGGGCAGGGCCGCAAAGTGAGCGGCGATCCGCTGGCGGCCGCCATCGAGCTGCTGCAGGCGGGGCGCATCCTGGCGGTCAAGGGGCTGGGCGGCTATCACCTGGCGGTGGATGCCGGCAATCAGGTGGCAGTAGCTGAGCTGCGGCGGCGCAAAAACCGCGATGAGAAACCCTTTGCCCTCATGGCGCCTGATTTGGCAACCATCGCCGCCTTTGCCCACTGCACGCCGACCGAAGCCCGCCTTCTGCAGGGGCCGGAAGCCCCCATCGTGCTGCTGCGCAAGCGCGACCAACAGCTGATTGCGCCCCAGGTGGCACCGGCCAACGGTTATTACGGGGTAATGCTGCCTTACACGCCGCTGCATCACTTGCTGTTGCGCGACAACTGCAATGCCCTGGTCATGACCAGCGGCAACCTGGCCGACGAGCCGATCTGCTATCAAGATACAGACGCCATGGCGCGGCTGGCGCCCATGGCCGACTATGTCCTGAGCCATGATAGGGATATTCACATGCGCTGCGACGATTCGGTGATCCGGGTGTTGCGGGAACAGCCGGTGTTTCTGCGTCGCGCCCGCGGCTATACGCCCCGCCCTATCGCTTTGCCGGCCAGCGGGCCGCCGGTGCTGGCGGTGGGCGGCGAGCTGAAAGCGGCCACCTGTCTGACCCGGGGAGGCCAGGCGTTTCTCAGCCAGCATATCGGCGATCTGCAGAACGTGGCCACTCTCGAATCCATGGCGCAGACGATAAGCCATCTGCAGGATATCCTGCAGATCCGTCCGCAGCTGGTGGCGCACGACCTGCATCCCGACTACCTGTCCACCCGCTTTGCCGAGTCTTTGTCCGACCTGCCGCGCGTGGCGGTGCAGCATCACCATGCCCATATGGCCTCCTGCATGGCGGAAAACGCCCTGGAAGGCGAGGTTATCGGTGTTATCTTCGACGGCACCGGTTTCGGCACGGACGGGACCATCTGGGGCGGGGAGTTCCTGGTGGGCGGTTACCAACGATTCGAACGCCTCGGTCATCTGCGCCCCATGCCCCTGCCGGGCGGGGATGCGGCGGTGCGGGAGCCCTGGCGCATGGCGCTGTCCTACCTCTACGAGATCTTCGGCGAAAAATTGTTCGACCTTTCGCTGCCCTGTACGGCGGCGCTGCCACCGTCCGACCGCAAGCTGTTTTTGCAGATGCTGCAGCGGCGTTTGAACGCGCCCTTGACGTCCAGTTGCGGAAGGTTGTTCGACGCGGTGGCCAGCCTGCTCGGCCTGCGGCAGCAGGCGGCCTACGAGGGGCAGGCCGCCATCGAACTGGAGGCCTTGGCGGAAACCAGCCCGGTGACCGATCACTATCCCTTCAGTCTGACCGAGGTCGAAGGGCGACTGGTGGTCGAGTTTGGCGACATGTTGCAGCAATTGGTGCGGGAGGTGCAGCAAAACTGCCCAAGGGCGGCGATGGCGCGCCGGTTTCACAATACCCTGGCGGCTGCTGCGAGCGCGGTATGCGAAAATATCCGTACCGCCACCGGTCATGACCGCGTGGTGTTGTCCGGCGGCGTTTTTCAGAACCGGCTGCTCTGCGGCGGGCTTTGTGCCCGGCTGGAAGCGGCCGGTTTTCAGGTTTTCACCCAGCGTCTGGCTCCACCCAACGATGGCGGTTTGGCGCTGGGGCAAGCCATTATTGCAGGACGGAGTATCTCATGTGTTTAGCGGTGCCGATGAAAGTGATAAGCAGCGACGGCGAAACCGTGGTTGCCGAAATCGACGGAGTAAAACGACCGGCGAGCTTGCTGATGCTCGGCGAGTCGGTGGCGATCGGTGATTATGTGCTGATACACGCCGGTTTCGCCATCAGCAAACTGGATGAGGATCAGGCGCAAGCCACCCTCAACCTGATGCGCGAATGCCTGGAACTGGGAATGGGGCAGCCATGAACTATTCGGATGCCTTCCGCAACCGGGAGATCGTGCGCGGGTTGGCCGAGCGCATCGCCGCGCTGACCTGCGGTCTTGACCGGCCGCTGACCTTCATGGAGGTCTGCGGTACCCACACCATGTCTATCTACCAGTACGGGCTGCGCAGTTTGCTGCCGCCGCAGGTGCGTCTGATCTCCGGTCCCGGCTGCCCGGTGTGCGTCACCCCGGTGGGTTACGTCGATAAGGCGGTGGCCTATGCCCGCCGGCCGCAGATTATCGTCGCGACCTTTGGCGACATGCTGCGGGTGCCCGGTTCCTCCTCCAGTCTCATGCAGGAACGCGCCCGCGGCGCGGAGGTGCGCATCGTATATTCCAGTCTCGATGCCGTGGCCCTGGCGGTCAAACATCCTGAAAAACAGGTGGTGTTTCTCGGGGTCGGATTCGAAACCACCGCACCGACCGTCGCAGCCAGCATTCAGGCCGCCGCCAAACAGGGCCTGCGCAATTACTTCGTGCTCGGTGCCCACAAGACCATCCCCGTCCCCATGCAGATCCTGTCCGCCGATCCCGAGCTGGGGATCGACGGTTATCTGTGTCCGGCCCATGTCAGCACCGTGATCGGCGGTGGCGCCTACCGTTTTCTGGCCGAACAGCACGGAGTGCCCTGCGTGGTGACCGGGTTTGAACCGGCCGATATTCTGCAAGGGGTGGCCATGTTGGCGGCCCAGCGGATGGAAAATCGCAGCGCCGTGGAGATCCAGTACCGCCGCTTCGTTACCTGGGAAGGCAATCGTCAGGCCCAGGCGCTGCTGGCCGAGGTGTTCGTGCCGGTCGATACCGCCTGGCGCGGGATCGGCGTGATTCCGCACAGCGGTCTGGCCATCGCCGATAGGTATGCGGCGTTCGATGCCGCCAGGGCCCTGCCGGTGGCGGTGGAACAGCCACGCGAAGCGGCGGGCTGCCGGTGCGGCGATATCCTCAAGGGCAAGATAGGTCCCGGAGATTGCCCGCTGTTCGGCACAACCTGCACCCCGGAAAACCCGGTGGGAGCTTGCATGGTGTCGTCGGAGGGCAGTTGCGCGGCGGCCTACAAGTACGGGCCGACTTCGTTATGAAGCTCCGGCCCGTGGTAAGAACCACCACCCCTTTGATCTTTATCAGGAGTACACAGTGGACTCGGATCTGATTCTTCTCGGCCACGGTAGCGGCGGCAAGCTATCCCATCAACTGCTGGAGCAGTTAATTATCCCGACCCTCTCCGGCGTCCCCCTGGTCGGGCAGAACGATGCGGCGTTGCTCGATCACGACGGCGGACGGCTGGCCTTTACCACCGATTCCTACGTGGTCGATCCGGTGTTTTTCCCGGGCGGCAACATCGGCGATCTGGCCATCAACGGCACGGTCAACGATCTGGCCATGGTCGGTGCCCAGCCGTTGGCCATCAGTGTCGGTCTGATTCTGGAGGAAGGCTTCAGTCGCCGGGAGTTAAGCGAAATCCTCACGGCCATGCGTCGGGCCGCCGATCTGGCGGGGGTGTCCATCGCTACCGGCGATACCAAGGTGGTGCCGCGTGGCAAGGCCGACCGGATCTTCATCAACACTTCCGGTATCGGTCTGGTGCCGCCCGGCCTGCAGATCAGTGGCGCCAATGCGCAGGTCGGTGACAAGGTGCTGATCAACGGTACCATCGGCGATCACGGCATTGCCGTGATGGCCCGTCGCGAAGGTCTGGAGTTGGAAACCGCTATCTGCAGCGATAGCGCGGCGCTCAACCATCTGGTGAAAGATCTACTCGAGGAAGGCGATGCGATTCATGTGCTGCGCGACCCCACCCGTGGCGGGGTGGCTACCACTCTGAAGGAGATCGCCCTGCAGTCGGAGGTGTCCATTACTCTGGATGAAGCGGTGCTGCCCCTTAAAGCACCGGTGCGTGGCGTCTGTGCGCTGCTTGGCCTCGATCCGCTGTATGTGGCCAATGAAGGCAAGCTGCTGGCGATTGTTGACGGCCAGGCTGCTGAGCGGGTGCTTCAACGCATGCAACGGCATCCTCTCGGGGCGGAAGCGTCGATTATCGGCGAGGTGACTGCCGCCGGCGGTGGTCGGGTGCAGATGGAAACCCTGGTCGGAGGCATGCGCGCGGTGGAGATGCTTTCCGGCGAACAGTTGCCGCGTATTTGCTGATGCGGCAATAGTTTTCATGTTGGCGACCTTTTATTGTCTGTTGGAGGATCCGCAAGGGAAGTCCTCCGGTGTCGGGTCGGATCGCTGAAAGTCCGTCTCCTTGCCCCATGTTTGGTACCTCCCCCCATATACGAGAGCTTCTTGAATGACACGGTCATGACCAACGCCGAATATGCCTGGATTTTACCTTTAAAGTTGACAAAATATGTCGTGTTCGGCCGACTATTTCGAACGTATATTTTCAGGGACATCTGTCATTGCACCGGTTTTAGCCTGTAGTTTCGGACTTTTTGATGTCTTCAATGGGCGACAAAACAGTTCGGTTTTGTATTGTGTAGAGGCGAGACTCCATCGATTTATGGGTGAAAAAGGCGTTTTTTTTATGCGCATTCATAGTTGATCAAAAATATCGTAAAAAATTGCCGATTATGAAGGGATTTCCTTAGTGCTTAATTCAAAGTTTTGGGTTGTGTCCTTTTTTTTGGCATCTAATTAGCAATACCCTGTATCCGAAACGTTGCCGCATCCGGCCAGTGATCGGATCGGAGGTCTGGCCAAATGGCACAGCCATTTTTTGACTAGGTACATGGAGGATGAAAATGAGAATTTCAAGACGGGATTTCCTGAAATATTGCAGTGCATCAGCGGCCGCGCTGGGGCTGCAGTTTACCCTCGGACCTTTGGAGAAAGTTCTCGCGACCGGCGGCGGGCCTCCCATTATCTGGTTGTCAGCCTCCAGCTGCACGGGATGCACGGTTTCCCTGGCGAACCGGATATCCGGCAACGCCCCGGTCGACCTTACCGATCTGCTGATCAACACCATCAATCTGGCCTATCACCCCAACCTGATGGGTGCGGCGGGCGACCTGGCGGTCGAGACGCTGCGCAGTGCGGATAACGGTTCCTTCATTCTGGCGGTCGAAGGGGGCATCCCCACCGTGTACAACGGCAAAACCTGCATTCTGTGGTCCGAGGGCGGTGTCGACGTTACAGCCATGGCCGCGGTTAACGATCTGGCGGCAAGGGCCAGCAAGATAATCTCAGTCGGCACCTGCGCTGCTTTCGGCGGCATTCCGGGCGGGGCACCCAACCCGACCGGCGTGAAAAGCGTCAAAGCACTCACCGGCAAGACCACCATCAATATCCCGGGGTGTCCTCCCCATCCGGACTGGATCGTCTGGACCATCGCCCAGTTGCTGGCCGGCAGTACCCCCAGTCTGGATTCTTACGGCAGGCCGACCGCCTTGTATGGCGCCACGGTACACAGCCGCTGCCCTCGGCGCAGTGCGAATTGGGCAACTTCTCTGAGCCAGACCGGTCTTTGCATGAACAATCTCGGTTGCAAGGGTCGCCTAACCTACGCCGATTGTCCGACCCGCAAATGGAATAACGGGGTGAACTGGTGCGTCGGCAGCGATTCGCTGTGCCAGGGGTGTACCCAGAGCGGCTTTCCGGACCAGTTCGCGCCCTTGTTCAGTACCATGGGGGCCATATCGGGCAGCCATCACGGTGCCACCAGCCCGCCCAGGACCTCGTGCACCGTTTGTCACGGTGGCGGAACAGACGATTGAATATGAATATATCGTGGAGGTGAGTCTTGCCTCCCCGCGTAATGTTCGCCCGGCATGATATGTCGTGCAATGGCTGCTTGCAGTGGAATTTTGCATGAGAAATCCGGGTTAGCATTTCAACCTAATTCAAAAAAGGATGATCCATATGCGAAAGACTTGGGATGATAGCACCACAAGCGGCAGTCGCGGCAACAAGGGAGGCGGTGGCAAAGGCGGCGGCAAAGGCGGCGGTGGCGGGACCGACCCTACCCCAACTCCGACTCCGACTCCGACTCCGACCAACGTCACCATCGTAGATCCGGTCACCCGCATCGAAGGTCATCTGAAGGTCGAGGTCACGATCGACAGCGTCGGAGGGCAGCTGCAGGTGACCGACGCCAAGTGCACAGGCACCCAGTTTCGCGGCTTCGAACAGATCCTGAAAGGCCGCGACCCCAAGGACGCTCCCTTCCTGACCGAGCGTATCTGCGGCGTCTGTCCCGTATCCCATGGACTGGCCGCGACGCTAGCGCTGGAAAAAGCGGCCGGCATGACCGTGCCCGCCAATGCGCGGATCCTGCGCAATCTGGTGCTCGGCGCGAACTTTTTGCAGTCGCACATTCTTCACTTTTATCTGCTGGCTTCGCTGGACTATGTTGCCGCACCACCCGGTGCGCCGTGGGCCCCGGCCTGGAACGTCGATCTGATGCGCAATGCCGGTCTGCAGCAGATCAGCAACAATCTCACCAAGGCCGTAACCATGCGCAGGAAGGCGCACGAGATGGGGGCCCTGTTCGGCGGCAAAATGCCGCACCCCGCAGCCTATCAGGCCGGTGGATTCACCACCAAACCGACCTCTGCGCTGCTCAGTGCTTTCGCCGGCTATCTGAATGACCTGCAGCAGTTCATCGACTATACCTATCTGCCCGACGTGTCCCTTTTGAAGCAGGCTTACGCGGACTACAGCCAGATCGGCAAAGGTCACGGGAATCTGATGGCTTACGGTGTATTCGATCTGGATGATACCAGCAATCCCGGCAGGCTTCTCAAGCGCGGCCTGGTCTATAACTCGGCGCCCGGCAGTGTCCAATCGCTTGCGACAGGTAATATCAGGGAGATGGTGACGCATTCCTGGTATGCGGATTCCACCAACAACAAGAACCCGGCCACCGGCAGCACCGTGACCGTCGATCCGGCGACCAAACCCCAGGCCTATTCCTGGCTCAAGGCGCCGCGTTACAACGGCGCGCCCATGGAATGCGGTCCCCTGGCCCGCATGTGGGTGAATGGCGACTATCGTGGCGGCGTTTCGGTCATGGACCGTCATATGGCGCGTGCGCTGGAAGCACAGAAGATCAGCCGCGCCATGGGTGACTGGCTGCAGCAGGTGGCCACCGGCGGACCGGTGCATAACACCTATACGACACCCTACGGCAAGTCCGGCGAGGGCCTTACCGAGGCGCCCCGCGGGGGACTCGGCCATTGGCTGACTACGTCTTCCACGGGCACCCAGGCGCCTGCCGGCGGTCCGGCGATTGCCAATTACCAGGTCATTACACCGACCTGCTGGAACGCGTCGCCGATGGATGCCAACGGCGTGAAAGGGCCTATGGAGCAGGCCCTGGTCGGCACCCCCGTCACCAATGCGGCGCAGCCCATCGAGGTGTTGCGCGTCATCCATTCCTTTGATCCGTGCCTTTCCTGCGCGGTGCATGTCATGCGGCCCAATGGCAAGCCGGTGGTCATCAAAGGGGCGGGAGTCAGACCCTGAAGTGAAAACACTTGTGCTCGGCATAGGCAATCTGCTGCTCGGCGACGAGGGGGTGGGCGTCCATACGGCTCGTGCTCTTCAGCGGGCAACGCGGCCGGAGGAGGTCGTTATCCTTGAGGTCGGCACTGCTTTTCTCGAAGCGCTTCCGGAGCTTGAGCAGGCCGATCGCATCATCATCGTCGATGCCATGCAGGCCGACCATGCGCCCGGCACCATCTACAGGGTGCCTTTCGATGATTGCGTGAAGCCGGAGATTATCGCTTCCCTGCACGGTTTTGACCTGTCGCGGGTTCTGTACATGGCGGGCAGGATAACGACTCCGGAAGTCATCGTTATCGGCGTGGAACCGGCCCGGATAGATTGGGGTACCGAGCTTTCACCGGTGATTCGGGAGGCGATGCCGGCGATCATCGAGGCAGTCAGGGCGGAAATAGACCGCTAAAGAGGATGGATGGCGCCTCGGCAGGATCAAATAAGACTGAGAAGTATTTGACAAGACTGGCAACACAGGACATCATTTTCGTTGGCAGCAAAAGGAGGAATCGATGCATATTCCGGATAACATGTTAAATGGCGCCGTTTGCCCGGTAACTGCGGGTGTTGCGCTGCTGGGCGTGACCGCTGCCGTTGTGGCGGCGGCATGCAGTAAAGACAAGCCGAAGGTCGCGCGTTTTGCGGCAGTGGCGGTGATGCTGTTTGCGGCGCAGTTGCTCAACTTTCCGATTAGTTCCGGCACCTCCGGCCATCTGCTTGGCGCTACGCTGGCGGCTGTGTTGCTTGGCACGCCCTTCGCCGTGGTGGCCATGACCCTGGTGCTGAGCGTTCAGGCGTTGGCCTTCGGTGATGGCGGATTGCTGAGCCTGGGAGCCAATGTACTCAACATGGCTCTGCTTGGCGTCGGCATCGGCGGCGTGCTGCGGATGCTGCTGCATCGTCGTCCCGATCTGTCGCTCATCCGCCGGGCGTTGGTGATGGCCGCCGGTGGCTGGTTGTCGGTGATGCTGGCGGCTCTAGCGGTCAGCGCGGAACTGGCGGCATCCGGGGTGACGTCTTTTGCCACCGTAGCCGGAGCCATGTTAGGTACCCATGCCTGGATCGGTATCGGCGAAGGGCTTCTCAGCGTCGCCCTGTATCTGCTCCTGACGCATAACTTCGCCAAGGAGAGTCGCATCGCCGTACTAGGCCATCCGTTGGTGCTGGCGAGTGCCGCGTTGATGCTGAGCCCCTGGGCCAGTCGCCTGCCTGACGGTCTGGAACGGGTAACCACGCAGTTGGGGATGGTGGGCCGTGGTGCCGATCTGTTTGCCCCGCTGGCCGGTTATCGCCTGTCGGCAGTGAGCCATCCGCAACTGAGCATCATGCTGGCCGGTTTTTGCGGCGCCCTGCTCGTATTCGGTGTATCCTGGATGCTGGGCTGCCGGTTGGAATGCCGGACCCAAGTGCCTTTGGACGGTCGCTGAATTTTCCGGGATAGGGAAGACTTTAACCCCTTCAGGCGAGGAAACTGCTGTATGTTTAATATCGGTATGCCCGAATTATTGATGATCCTGGCGATTGCTCTGGTTGTCCTGGGTCCGAGCAAATTACCCGAACTGGCCCGCGGTTTGGGCAAAGGGATGGCCGAGTTCAAGCGCGCGACCCGCGAGCTGCAGGAGCCACTGGCCCACTCACTGAAAGAGAGCAGTCCTGAGCCGAGTCCGCTGGAAGATTCCAGGCAAAGCAACAGGTAATCCGCGAAAAACCACGCATGGACTCCGGCCCTTCGGTTGCCTGAGTCATTAAACCCGTTTAGGAGGAAAAGTTATGTTTGGATTGGGTGCTTCTGAACTCTTGATTATATTGGTCATTGTCATGGTCATTTTCGGCGCCGGCAAGCTGCCGGAAATCGGGGGGGCCCTCGGCAAGGGCATCAAAAACTTCCGCCGCGCCGCTGACGGTAAGGACGACATCGAAATCAAACCGGAATAAACAGGCGGTGTGATTCACCCTGACCTAGGGCCCTGCGCCCTCGGTCAGGGTGTGAAACGCAAACAGGAGCGGGGTGGTCCGTTCTTTACGGATCTTATGCCCGCCCGAAAACCATGAAAAGGCAATTTAGCCTTTGTTTCAGGGTGCGTTGCTCGAATTTTTCATGACAGAAAGACGAAGATCATGTCCATGGCTGAATTGTCCATTACCGGTCATCTTGCAGAGCTGCGCCGGCGCCTGATCATTTGCGCTTGCGCCTGGCTGCTGGCCTTTGTGCTTTGCTACAGTTTTGCCGAACAACTCTTTCAGTTTATCGCCCGTCCGGTCCGCGCTGCCTTGCCACAAGGCAGTTCACTGGTCTTCATCAACGCCACCGAACCCTTTTTCACCTACCTCAAGATCGCGGCATTCGCCGGTTTGCTGCTCGCGCTGCCGGTGATTTTCTGGCAGCTCTGGCAATTTGTGGCCCCCGGTTTGTATGGCAACGAAAAACGCATCGCCCTGCCGTTTGTGTTGGCCAGTTGTGTCTGCTTTGCGGTCGGCACCTGGTTCGGTTTTCTGTATGTGTTTCCCCTGATGTTCAGTTTTCTGGTCCGGTACGGTACCGGCAGCGGCGATATTCAGGCCATGCTGTCCATGGGTGCCTATCTGAGCTTGAGCAGCAAAATGCTACTGGCCTTCGGCCTGGTATTTGAACTGCCCATCGTCATATTCTTTCTCGCCCGCATGGGCATCGTCGATCACCACTGGCTGTCCCGGCACCGCAAGTATGCCGTGCTGGTCGCTTTCGTGGTCGGTGCTATATTGACACCGCCGGATATCATTTCCCAGTTGTCCCTGGCCGTGCCTTTTATGCTGCTTTACGAAGTCGGCATCGTGGTCGCACGTTTGTTCGGCAAATCATCCAGGCGAGAAAATATCTGATGTCGGAAAGGGGCGGGTAGGGGGATCTCACTGAACAGGGTCCCCTAGCCGCTGAAATTTGAAGCAAGAATCCTTAGGGTAAATTCTTATTGAACAGGGATATACAGGATACGCAGGATTAAAACCAAAGATTCGGAGTTCAAGATTTTATCCTGAACATCCTGTGTATCCATGTTAATGCTTGATTTAATGGATCTGCAAATTAATAAGCCACCGTTAGAGCTGATATGGCTCGTTACGGTGGCTTTATTGTTTTGTATGGATGCAACGGACGGTTCGCGCGGGTTGCTAAGTAGCTATCCCAGCCTTTCACCCCTCGGTCAGACAGTCTGCTTTTCCAGGATGCAGCGTGCCCCCTGGCCTTGCATGATCGGACCGAGGCAGCCGTTGCACAGCAGGCAACGGGCTTTGCGGTGATCGCCCTGGTGCCAGCGGCGGACCAGATTTGGTTCGCGGATCAGGCTGCGGCACAGCGCGACAAAATCGGCGGTACCTTTGGTCAGCAGTGCCTCGGCGACCTCATAGGAGAGAATCCCGCCGACCAGGATCAAGGGTACCGACAGGCGCTGTTTGAACAGCTCGGCAGCCTGACGGTAGTAGACTTCCCGGTCGGGGGTGTCGATGCGGCCGGGGCGCAGAGAGCTCATTTCGCCCGAGGCGTAGATGGTGCCGCCGCTCATCTCCACCGCATCGATTCCGGCCTGCTGCAGCATCCCGGCGACGGTCAGCATGTCTTCGACCGTGACCCCACCGTCGACAAAATCCTCCGAATTAAGCTTGATGAGTATCGGGTAGTCAGGCCCGACCGCGGCGCGGATTGCCCGATAGACCTCCAGTACCAGGCGGGCGCGATTTTCCACCGGGCCGCCGTATTCATCGGTGCGTTGATTGAAGTAAGGCGACAGAAACTCGCTGAGCAGATAGCCGTGGGCGGCGTGAATCTGCACCGCGTCGAACCCGGCTTTTTGGGCCCGGCGGGCAGCGGCGGCAAAGGCTTCCGTGACCTGGCGGATATCCGCTGCGGTCATGGCGCGGCACACCGGCGCTTTGCTGCCGTCCATGGCAGAGGGCCCGATAGGCTCCAACCCTGAAAGCGGCTGCGCGCCGTAGCAACCGGCATGGGCGATTTGCAGGGCGATGCGCCCGCCCTGGGCATGGACCGCAGCGGCCATGGCTGTCAGGCCTTCCAGCATGCTGTCGTCGTGCACTCCCATCTGCCAGGGACATGCCCGTCCCTCCGGGCTTACGAAGGCGTGACCGGTGATGATCAGAGCGATGTCGTTGCCGGCCAGAGTGGCCATCAGATCGATCAGTTGCGGTGTTGTCGCGCCGTTATCGGCGGCGATGCCTTCCCAGGTTGCCGAGCGCACTGTGCGGTTGCGCAGGGACATGCCGCCGATGCTTGCGGGCGAAAACAGTTTGGTCATGGACTTTGCTCCAGGCTGGATGAGGTCAGGCTTTCTTCCCGGCACTGTGGATGCCAAGACTGTAGCGATGGGGGCCGGGCACTCCTCGACCGATAAACGCCACCTCGTCACCGGCATGAATCAAATGGTCCAGGGGATAGACGAGGTGATTGACGAACACCCCCTCGATTTTATCCATGGGGAGTTCGAGTTCTTCGGCGATATCCTGCGCGACGCGCCCTTCCGGTGGGATGTAGAGTTGCGCTTTGGGCGGAAGCCCCCTGTCTTTGCGGGCGGTGTGCAATAATCCGAACATGCGGACTTCGGTGTTGGGTACTGGATCCATGGCCGCGTCTCCTCACATAATCGATATAAAATGAAAAATGAACGAATTCACTATAAGTGCTACCACAAATCACGTCAAATGATTTTAATTACGCTTAAACATCACTTTTTGAGATAGGTGGCATGGATTCTAATGCTTTGAAAATTTTTCTGGCGGTTGCCGAGGAGGGGAGTGTCTCCAGGGCAGCCGAGCGCTTGCACTGCGTACAGTCCAATGTCACGACGCGCCTTCGTAAACTTGAGACAGACCTCGGAGTTGAGCTTTTTCACCGCACCCGCAAGGGGATGGGGCTCTCTCCCGCCGGTGACCTTCTGCTGCCGTATGCCCGCTCCGTCGCGCACCTGCTGCATGAGGCGCGGGCCGCCCTTGCGCCATCCAGCGCGCCCCGTGGGCCGCTGCGTCTCGGTGCCATGGATACGGCGGCCGTGGTGCATCTGCCGGCGTTGCTGGCCTGCTACCACCGGGATCACCCGGATGTCGATCTGCAATTGAGTACCGGTGCCAGCGGCGAAATGATTGAACGGGTGCTCGATTATACGGTAGAGGGGGCATTCGTCGGCGGCCAGGTCGATCACCCTGATATTGTAGCAGAAGAAGTTCTCTGTGAAGAACTGGTTGTGGTGACAAGCGGAACCGAGCTCCCATTGGATGAGGAGTCGGCCTTGTCGATGCTGGTTTACCGCAGCGGCTGTTCCTGCCGTCTTAAGCTCGAAGACTGGCTCAAACACATGGGCCGCACGCCGGCCCGAGTGGTGGAAATGGGCGCGCTCGACGCCATCCTCGGCTGCGTTGGCGCCGGCATGGGCATCACCATGTTGCCCCGCAGCTTCGTCACCCGCGAACCTTTTTGTTCCCTGGTGCGAGTGCATGCCGTGGCGCCGCCCTTCGATCGCCTGCCGATACAATTCATTCGCCGTCGCGATGTCAAGCCGTCACCGGCTATGCGGTCTTTTCTCGAGCTGGTTCGCGAGTCGCTTGCCGCCAGGAGATGAGGTAGGTCTTTTGGGTGCTCTGCGGAAGGGATATTACCAGAATGGCCCACCCAGAAAGGGCAGGCCATCTGATTTCTTGTAGCTCGGCGGGATGGTATGTTGGGTATCCTCCCTTTTCACACGCCGCCCGTGGAGTCGTTTAAAAAGAATAGGCTAGGCCAATACGAGCGGTATGAGTCTTCAACGCGACTTTCCCCTCGTAGATAAGCCCAAACTCATTATACTTGGCGCTCTCGCTACCGTAGTCGTCATAAAGATATTCAAACCGCGCAGTCAGGTGCTCCGATATTTTTTGTTCAATTCCACCGCCAATCGTCCAGCCAACATGCGTAGCATCGTCGTTGCCATTGTCACCCTCATCAACGGAAACTTCCGCAAGTGCCAGACCACCGGCAACATAGAACAGAGTGCTGTTGTAGACAAAGCCCGCTCTTGCTCGAAGATGCGCATCCCAGTCAACATCAAAGGCCGCATAATCATTGTAGAAGTTATCTTCATCGGGACCCTCCTCCAGATCCCCAAGACCTGCGTCGGCTTCAACACCTAACACAATGTTATCGATCATATAGTTGTAGCCCACGTAAAGGCCACCGACAAATCCTTCCATATCCACATCACGGTCATAAGCAGGCCATTCCGGTTCGGTATATTCCAGGTCTACCCATGAGTGGCCGACAAATGCACCGATGTATGGGCCGGAATAAGCCAGCGATGCTTTGGTATTCATCATATTTCCGGCACATACCGTCCCGCTCATTAATATGACGACTGCTAAAGCTCCAACAATATTGGGCAAACGTACCATTTTTAGACCTCCTCAATGACATGTAAATTTTTGGTGGAATACTCCTATTGGAATTTGAAAATAAAAATAGCTTTAAACAAAGTATAAGTAAAGAGTTCAGTGCAATTAACCTTTGTTTGAATTAAGATTTACACTAACCCTTCCTTACATTCGGGAATGATCTGCTCTGTCTCTGAGCCTTACGCTTTTCGTGCTCGCCGCTGGATTATAATAAGGTCCTCAAGCGCGTGTGGTTTGGCCCAATACTGCAGGAGCAACTCTCTGATTCCTCTCCCGCTCCTTGAAAATCACCTCTCGACGCGTACACTTCAAGAGAGCATCGGTTCCCGTGGCTATCTGTGCGATACGGGTAACTTGATGCTGATGATTTCCAACCAAACAAAAGGGAGGGACTGAACAATGAGGATATTGCTATGTTTATTTATAGGTTGTTTTTTCGCTACAGGGGCATTTGCTGAAACAGCAGGTTTCCAGCTGAGCTTGACGCCCGATCTGGCCATTCATTCCAGAGGCACCCACATCAGTGGTGTCACTCTTGGTGTCTGGAGTGAGAATCCGCAAAGTGCCATCGCACTGGGGATCGTCAACGGCTCAACGGGCAATAGTTCCGGTTTGTCTCTTGGGTTGTTGGCCAACTATGCACAGAACTATAAAGGTGCCCAACTCGCATGGCTCGCCAATTATTCCTCCGGGCGGTTCGCAGGTTTTCAATGGTCGGCATTCAACTACGCGGGGAACTTGCACGGCGTTCAACTCGGTCTTATAAATTTTGCGGATACCTGTGACAAAGGCCTCCAGATAGGTTTCATTAACATCATGAATGAAACCCAAAGGTGGTTCCGCAATTTCCCCAACGAAGTTGCTCCCGCCATGATCTTTTTAAACTGGCGCTACTAATTCTGAGACGCAGCCAGGCCCAAAGTTTTTTTGACAGATACGAGCATCGCCTGAGTTTTGCCAACCCCGGTATGGATAAGGCTTCTCAATGTTCGAGGAGCCTTTTTCCATTCTATACCTGTTGTTGCCCAAACAAGCGATCAACTATTGCTGAAAGCCAGCCCTCTCGATTCCTTCCCTCTCCCTGATGCCTGATAAGTCTCGAGAATCGAATATCTTAAATTTTGAACTGTCTATTTTTGTGTGGAGCTTACGAATTCAAAACAAAGTTGGTTTCACAGACAAAAGATCCCCTTCATTCTTATATGAAGGGGATCTTGCAACATTAAAACCTTTCTTCGCTTAACATTAGGGAATTGGTTGGCAAAAGAGGCTTTTCCCCTGATTTACCTAAACTCAAGCGAAGCATGTGCAGGGTTCGTTGCTCTTGCATATGTGCAAACGATCAAGATCTTCCTGCGTGGGGAGTTTGACGAGAAGATCGTCACCATTAACTTTCACCTCAAAGGTCTGAATGGTGTAGATCTCGTCGTTGGCACACTTGCCGTCCTTGAGTGAGAAAGATTTCTTGTGCATCGGGCAGGTTACTTGCGGAATGCCCGCAGCATCGCCGAGCAGGCCGCGGGATAGAACCATCTCCTGTTTGTGGGGGCAGAGGTTCTGACAGGCATACCATTCACCTCGGTGGGAGAAATTGAATACCGCAATCTGGTGCCGGCCATATTGGAAGGTGGCACCACCATCCTTGGGTACCGCAGAGGTAACGCCAAGATTGATCCATTCGCGGGGGCCTTCCAGGACCTCCGGCTCGATCTTGGGCATAGCGTATTCCTTCAGCCAGTTTTCCGGCCTCTCCTGGCCGCGTACGCCGATCAACTTAACGTGATCCTTCCCGTCGGTGTTTACAAAGTGACGGAATCGTTCCAACTGCTCCGGCTTGCAGAGGGTGACGGCCCATTCGTCATGTTGACCGGCGACGATCCTTTCCATGTCCGCCTCGAGTTCGGCGCAGATACCAAGAGAGTCTTCGATGATAACCTTCTTCAGTTTCTCCATCCCACCTTCGAGGTTGCCTAGCCAGGTGGCGGTACGTTCCAGTTTGTCGGCGGTGCGTACGTAATACATCAGGTATCGGTCGATGTAACGGATGGCTGTTTCCCGGTCGAGATCGGTGGCCAATAGGTCGGCGTGGCGCGGGAAGGCGCCGCCGTTACCGCCGACATAGAGATTCCAGCCGTTTTCGGTGGCGATCAAACCGAAGTCTTTGTTTATTGCCTCGGCGCACTCGCGGGTGCAGCCGGACACCGCCGCTTTTAACTTATGCGGCGAGCGCATGCCCTTGTAGCGGTTTTCCAGTTCGATGGCAAAATCGACGGAAGGTCCCATGCCCATGCGGCACCAGGTATCGCCGACACAGCTTTTAACCATGCGCAACCCCTTGGCGTAAGCGTGGCCCGATTCCAGCCCGACTTCGCCAAGTCGCGCCCAGACTTTGGGCAGATCCTCCAGGTGCACGCCGAACAGTGCCACGCGCTGGCTACCGGTGAGTTTGGTGTAGAGGTTGAATTCCTTGGCCACCTCGCCCATAACGATCAGCTGCTCGGGGGTGAGCTCGCCACCTGGCGAACGCGGAATCACCGAGTAAGTGCCGTTACGCTGGATGTTTCCGAGGTAGCGGTCGTTGGTGTCCTGCAGGTTGGCATATTTGAGGATGTACTCGTTCCAGAGCGAGGCGAAGATCGAGGCGACCTGAGTCTTGCACACCGCGCAACCAGAGCCCTGGCCGTACTGCTCTAGCAGTTCCTCGAAGGTGCGGATCTTTTTGGTCTTGACAATGTGCAGCAGATCCTGACGTGAATAGCGAAAATGCTCGCACACCGAGTTGTCCATCTCGATACCGGCCTTGGCCAACTCGTGCTTGAGCACAGCCTTGACCATCGGCAAACAGCCGCCGCAGCCGGTGCCGGCCTTTGTGACCTTCGAAATCGCATCGACGGTACGCAGTTGCTGCTCCTCGATAGCCTTGCAGATGGTGCCGAAGGAGACGTTGTTGCAGGAGCAGATGATGTCATCTTCCTCCAATTGGTCAATGGCCAGACCGGCGCCGGCGCCGCCCCTGACGATCAGGGACTGAGGCTGCTCCGGCAGCATTTTGTTGCCCTTGACGTAGAGGGAAAGCATGCCATAGGGCTCGGCATCGCCGACCAGAATGGCGCCGAGCAGCTTCTGGCCGCTGGGATCGATGACCATTCTTTTATAGATGCCGGTGACGGTGTCGTGCACCTCTACCACCCGATTGTCAGGGTTATCGTCAAAGGGGTTGCCCAGCGAGGCCACATCGAGACCGAGAAGTTTGAGCTTGGTGGACATATCGAAGCCGGTGAACTCTTTCTCCTCGCCATCAAAACGGGCCGCTGCGACCCTTGCCATTTCGTAACCCGGTGCCACCAGGCCATAGATCATACCTTCGAACAGGGCACATTCACCGATGGCGTAAATATTCGGATCGCTGGTCTGCATGGTGCCGTTCACCACGATGCCGGCGCGTTGCCCAATCTCCAGATCGCAGGCACGAGCCAGTTTGTCGTTAGGCACAATGCCGGCCGAGACCACCACCATATCCACCGGCAGGGCTTCGCGGTCGCGTAAGCCGAGGCCGGTGACCACCTCGTCGCCCTCGATGCCGCTGGTCACCACGCCGGTGAGCACCTCGATGCCGAGACGCTCGATCGCTTCGGTGAGCACTGCCGCCCCCTTTTCATCGAGCTGGCGGGGCATGAGTCGCGGCGCCATTTCCACCACACTGGTAGCCAGACCCAGGTCGATGCAGGCCTTGGCCGCCTCCAACCCCAGCAGGCCACCGCCGATAACGGCGACCCTGGAAGCTTTTTCACTGTAGGCGGCGATCGCCTCCAGATCATCGATGGTGCGATAAGCGAACACGCCGGTGCGGTCCATCCCGGCCATCGGCGGCATGAAGGCCGAGGAACCTGTGGCGAGGACCAGTTTGTCGTAGCATTGGCTGCGTCCCGAGGCGGTGGTGACGGTGCGCTTGTCGCGGTCGATAGCGACCACCGGGTCGCCGAGGTTCAATTCGATGCCGTTATCGCGGTACCAGTCCTCGTCCTGCAAGGTCAGATCCACGGATTCCTTGGCGAACCAGCTGGACAGCTGCACCCGATCGTAAGCGGGTCGTTTTTCACCGCCAAACACAATCACCCGGTTTGTGGCTACCAGACCTCGATCGATCAACTCTTCACAGAAACGGTGGCCTACCATGCCGTTGCCGATAACTACAATATTTTCAGCCATAATCGATATCTCCCCTTTTCTTTGCGAAAACATTTGGATCTATTCGAGGCGCCGGTTCCGGCTCGGAAATCTTTTGCTTTCCATGCCAGCATAAACGCCCCGGGTATCTTGATCTTTGAGCACCACTGTACCGGCAAGCCAAACGCCGGCTATTGACATGGATCAATTTCCGGCAGATTTCCCCCTGAAAAACATAAACATTGTTTTAATTTGACTGGATAAAAATTATGCGGAGATCGATAGGGAGATGTAAGGATCCGGAAGAAGAGGAAGTCCGGCATCGTTCGAGCCGGTTAACGGCTCCAGGTTGACCTTCAAGAAAACATAAGCGGAATCAAGATCGCCATCAGAATCGACATCGGCCAAAGCAGGAGGGAGGCGGAAATGTTCGATCCCGATACCGACATCGATTCGGATGCGAAAGTGACATGCCGGAGCGTTCACCATAACATGGTTTTATTGATTCATATCAATTCCCCAAGCAAAGGTCGGTGTTAGCTTGTTGGCAACCGTCAAAGACGGGTTCCACAAAAGAACCGCGCAGTTTCGTTATTCCTGACCAGCAAGCAATTCACATGGGGAGGTAAAACATGTCAAATTTCGCACCACCTGCAGAGTTGTCCAAAGATTTCATCAGCATCGGCAAGGCCAAAGCCGCCAACACCGCGGCCAGGCTTTTCGTGCTCGGCATTCTGGCCGGCGTTTTCATCGGGTTTGCCGCGCATGTCGCCACCACGGTCGCCACCGGAGACTGGCCTATTCTCGGGCTGCAAAAGTTTTTCATCGGCGGGGTCTTCACTTTTGGGCTTATGTTGGTCGTCATTCCCGGCGCGGAACTTTTTACCGGCAACCACCTGATGACCATCGCCCAGTTCAACAAAGACATCACGTTGGGCCGGATGCTGCGTAACTGGATCTTGGTCTTTGCCGGCAACCTGGTCGGCTCCATTGCCCTGGCCTGGATGATAGCTTCCGGCTCTGGCCTGCTTGACGGCGCTGTCGGTGCCACGGCCATCAATATCGCCTATGGTAAAATCTCCGCAGGTGGGGATGCGCATAACTTCATGTTTTTCTGGCGCGCCATCGGCTGCAACTGGCTGGTCTGCCTGGCTATCATGATGGCGGTTGCCTCCAAAGACATCACCGGTAAGATTCTGGGCATCTTCTTCCCCATAACGGCTTTTGTTGTCGCCGGTTTCGAGCACTGCGTGGCCAACATGTACTTCATTCCCGCCGGCATCCTGGCCAAGTCCTCCGCCGCTGCCGTGGCCGCCTCCGGCAAATCCGCCGACATGCTGGCCAGCCTGAACTGGAGCAGCATGTGGACCGGCAACCTGCTGGTTGTGACGGCCGGCAATCTGGTCGGCGGCGCCCTGCTGTGCGGCGGCATCTACTGGTGGGTTTTTGTCCGTGGCACCACCAAACCGGCCGAGATCGTTGCGGTGGAACAGGCCTCAAAAGCCGCCTGATCCTTTCCAGGTTAAACCATCGGTATCGGCATAGCGGAGCGAAATCTCCGCTATGCCTTTTTTATGGTGCGCCAGGCATGGCGCGTAGTGCCTTGGCGGGCGCTGTTCCGGTTGTTGTGGTGACGACCGGATGACTTGGGGGTGTAAGTCCCCTACGGACCCTGATGGCGGGAACTGTTAGCTGAACAGCAAGGGTGTCCACCGCGAGGTGGAATCTGAAGGAAGCTGCAGGCAAACTTCCAGCCCGACGAACAGGAATCGCATACGAGGCNNGCCCGATAGTCATCCGGGAGGGTGGTGCTGTAGATGCGGCGGGTATGTGGAAGGAAGGTCACGCGTCTTACCCTGGGAGATCTGTCAACCTGCCTCGTGCTACCGGCATCGCAAGGTGTCGGGATGGGTCGGCAGAAGTCAGCAGAGGCCATATTAGTCGGCCTGACCACTCGATGAAGGGCCGAACCTGTCGTGCAAGGCAAGGACTGTTTTCTGCTCACCCTGAGCAGATGTCCCGTAAGGGAGCCTGAAACCGGAAGTAGGGGGCGGAACCCGCGAGGTAAGGTTGGGCGCTTATAGGGTGACAGGCATTCAGGACAACAAAGCCGAGTAAGACGGGAACCGCCGTGTACGGAACCGTACGNNGGTGGTGTGGGAGGACGGCGGGGGTGACCCCACCTCCTACCCGATCGCAGGTCAAGGGTGCTATGTCCGGCCCACGAAAAAAAAGAGGCGAGCCATTAAGCTCGCCTCGGTATTAGCAACTGACATAGTGAGAAAAAGATCTACCCAAGAATCGCTTTGAGGTCCTCGTCCGGGGTGG
>DKEW01000074.1 GCA_002452265.1 Pelobacter sp. UBA6812
GGCGGTGGTTCCGGCGGTGGTTCCGGCGGTGGTTCCGGCGGTGGTTCCGGCGGTGGTTCCGGCGGTGGTTCGGATTATGGTATAGCGCAGGTTACGCGAGTACAGCCTGCACTCGGCAAACCAGCTCTGTCTGAGAAATGGCAATCTTATTTTATGCAGGATATGGGCCTTGTCGGCACGGCTGAGAACTCGGACCGGCCGGAGGAACTTTCGGACAGGCCGTTTCAAGGATTGGATAGTCGCTGGATGTGGACCGGGGTAGCGTTATTTCTTGGTTTCATGATTGTAGCCAGCCTGGCGGTCCATGCACTGGAAAGAAACTATTTGCGTGCGTCTGCATTGCTGGCGGGAGGTTTCATGCTGGCCTCTCTAATCTTTTCTCTCGTGAATAATCTGCAATTGACTCTAGCGCATATGGTAGTTTCGTTGTTCATCAAGGGAACAGTGGGTTTTGCCGTAGCGTTACTCGTCGGATTTCCTTTCCGGCTTTATCGCAGCAGAAACGATCCATGAGAATGCGGTGGTGCAGGTTCTGATCGGAATATCGCAGTCTAAGTTCCAAATGGATTTTCAGACAAGACCCCGTCGTCGCAGGTCCTCTTTAATCAGGTTTTTCTGGGAAGGGGTCAGGCGGCGGGTGGCGGATAACTGCAAGATTTCCGGGCCGCGCATTTTTGGCAGCCAGAGGGTGAACCAGATTCCGGGGGTATGGGGATTTTTAAGTATAGCCGTACGCAGCGCTTGGCGTAACCCCCAGCGGGGGTGTCTGGCGATGATGGAGATGGTTTCGGCAGTGGCTGTGGAGCCTCGCAGGAATTGCGCAATGGCCATTTCCTGCAGGCGCGGATTGCCAAGGCAGGGTTCCATCAGTGCAACATGACCTTCCTTGAGAATCGCTGCAACGACAGCGGATGAGGCTCTGCGGGAAAGGGTTATCTTGTTGCCCAGGGGGGTGGTTGGCAGGCGCTGAATGATGAGGCGTTCGGCAGCCAGTTTTTGATCTGGCGAGACACCGGGTAAAAAACAGATGTCCGCCAGTTCAAACAGGCGAAGCAACGGCAGCAGGGTTTGCAGGACCGGTGCCGGAAGGTGCGGGTTTTTGATCAAAGCCAGGCGTATCTTATGGCTGCCTTGAGCCTGCTCCATCCGGTACACGGCCTGCAGCAGATCCTCGCTGAGATCGCGGCGTTTGAGCAGGGCCAGCAGGTGCGGTTCCTCCAGGGCCCGGTTTTTCAGTGCCGTGCGCACCACCTCCAACGCCGGGTCCTGCATGATACCGAACAGTTCCTCGGAACCGCAGGTCAGGGCACGCTGCAGGCGCCGTGCAAGATCGCTGCTGATATGGCCACTTTTAGATCGACTGTCCAAAATGAGTGCCCTGTTTGTTGATCCCGTCTACTCGGTTGTTAAGCAACTAACAGCCTTATCTTCCTCATTTATTAACCGTCTGCCCCGTATTCTTCCAGGAAGTTTTTCTTGAAAGCGGCAAAGTCGCCCGCCTCGATAGCTTGTCGTACATCGGCCATCATATTCAGGTAAAAATGCACGTTATGAATGGCGGACAGGGTCGCCGAAAGAATTTCGTTGGATTTGAACAGGTGATGCAGGTAAGCGCGGCTGAAGTTGCGGCAGCAATAACAGTCGCACGAAGCATCCACCGGGAAAAAGTCCCGGCGGTAACGCCGATGGGTCAGGCGAATTTTCCCGCGACGCGTAAAGAGCGTGGCACTGCGTGCATAGCGGGTAGGAATGACGCAATCGAACATATCCATGCCACGCTCCACGCTTTCCAGAATATCTTCAGGCAGGCCCACGCCCATCAGGTAACGCGGCTTGTTTTCGGGCAGCATGGGTGCCGTGTAATCGACCACTTTTTTCAACAGCTCCAGCCCCTCGCCGACGCTGACCCCGCCGATGGCATAACCGGGAAAGTTCATGGTGGTCATTTGCCGCGCACATTCCTGACGCAGATCTTCATATATGCCGCCCTGCACGATGCCGAACAGGGCCTGGTCGCTGCGGCCATGACTCTTCAGACAGGCTTCCGCCCAACGCAGGGTTTTGCGGATCGATTTCGCGGCATAATCATGGGTCGCCGGAAAGGGGATGCATTCATCAAAGGCCATGATGATGTCAGCGCCCAGGGAATTCTGGATGGCCATGGCTTCCGCCGGACCCAGGAAAATTTCCTCCCCTGTTATTTCATGATGAAAAAATACACCGGTTTCTGTGATGCGTTTTTTCGGCAGGGAAAAGACCTGGAATCCACCGCTGTCGGTGAGAATCGGATGGGGCCAGTTCATGAAACGGTGCAGCCCCCCGGCTTTTTCGATCAGTCCCTCGCCAGGTGCAAGATGCAGATGGTACGTGTTGGAAAGAATGATCTGAGCTCCGGTCTCTTCAACCTGCGCCGGTGTCATGGCTTTGAGGGCGCCATGGGTGCCGACAGGCATGAAGATAGGGGTTTCGATGGTGCCGTGAGGGGTTGTTAACCGGCCACGGCGTGCAGCCGTTTGCGAATCGGTGGCGAGCAGTGAAAATTCGAACATGGTCTATGCCATCCCTGCGTTTTTAAAGGTAGAATGAAAAAAGGCTCAAGCTGTTCTTGAACCCTGCCGGGACTTTATCAGAAGCCTTCCACGAAAGCAACTGTTGGGGGCTTTGATCTTCTTACAATGGGCGGTTGTCGCTGGCTGGAGTCCTGTTACTATTTCACATGAAGAGTTTGTCTGTTTCAGGGGAAATACCACGAAAGGAATCGATGGATGACGCGAAGTTTTTTCTGGCAGATGCTGATTGTTCTGGCGGCGGTGCTGTTTTTCAATTATGTGTTGACAAATCTGTCACCTCAAACCCCGGAACCGGTGGTCGAGGTTAGTTACAGCCGATTTAAAACCGAATTGGCGGCAGACAACGTGTCCTCCGTGACGTTTGATGGGAACAACCTGGTTGGCGATCTTAGAGAACGCGCGGCGGTGGATAATGTCCCGGGGAGCGTGGTTGAAAAGACCTTCTTGCGTTTTCGCACAACCATGCCGCCCGTACCGGATACCCGCTTGCTTGACGATCTACAGCAACGCAAGGTGAATGTGAGTGTTCATCCGGAGAAAAAACCTTCGGCATGGGCGACCGCACTGATTTACATGCTGCCATGGATATTGATCGTGGCGGTGTGGTGGTTTGTGATCAAGGGGATGCGTACCCGCCAGGGCCCGGGCGGTGGCGTGATGGGCGGTTTTGCCAAGTCCGGTGCCAAAATGTATACCAAGGAACGTTCCCGCGTTACTTTTGCGGATGTGGCCGGGCTGGAAGAAGCCAAGCAGGAGCTTATGGAAGTTGTAGAATTTCTGCAAAACCCCAAGCGTTTCATGCGCCTGGGCGCCAAGGCGCCGCGTGGTGTGTTGCTGGTCGGACCGCCCGGTACCGGGAAAACCCTGATGGCACGTGCCGTGGCAGGGGAGGCGGGGGTGCCATTTTTTACTATTTCAGCATCACAGTTTATCGAAATGTTTGTTGGGGTAGGCGCCAGTCGTGTGCGTGATCTGTTTGGAAACGCCAAGAAAAACGCACCCAGCATCATTTTTATCGACGAACTCGATGCGGTCGGTCGAGCCAGGGGGACCGGCCTTGGGGGCGGCAACGATGAACGGGAACAGACCCTGAATCAGTTGTTGTCGGAGATGGACGGTTTCGAGGCCCATGATGAGGTTATCGTCATGTCCGCAACCAACCGTCCGGATGTTCTCGATCCGGCCTTGTTGCGTCCGGGCCGCTTCGATCGGCAGGTGGTGGTGGAACGGCCTGACTGGCGAGCCCGGGAGGAAATCCTCAAGGTTCACACACGGTCCGTGCCCCTTGCGGACGATGTCGACCTGCGGGTCATGGCGCGCAGCACGCCCGGCATGTGCGGTGCGGATCTGGAAAATCTTGTGAACGAGGCGGCTTTGATCGCAGCCCGTGAAGATGCCCAGGCGGTGACCATGGAGCATTTCGAGAGGGCCAAAGACCGAGTTCTCATGGGGACCGAGCGCAAACTCGTCATGTCGCAGCAGGAAAAGCGCATTACCGCCTATCACGAGGCAGGGCATACCCTGCTGGCGCGCCTGTGTCCCGGTGCCGACCCGATTCACAAGGTTTCCATCATTCCGCGCGGTCAGGCGCTGGGGGTCACTCAGCAACTACCGGTGGATGATCGCTATCATTACTCTCGTTCCTATCTGATGACCCGCATCGCCGTCAGTCTGGGCGGCCGCGCTGCTGAAAAGATAGTTTTCGACGAGTTTTCCACCGGCGCGCAAAACGATTTGAAGCAGGCTACCGAGCTTGCTGAAAAGATGGTCTGTCAGTGGGGGATGAGCGAACGCATCGGTCCGTTGAGTTTCAGTCGTGGCGAGGAACACCCCTTTTTGGGCCGCAAGCTGGCCAGTGACAACTCATTCAGTGAGCATATGGCCTGGATTATCGATCAGGAGATCGAAAAGATTGTCAAGACCGGCGACCAACAGGCCAACGATATCATTGCCAACCATTTATCGGCGTTACGTAAACTCGCCGAGGCGCTGCTCGAGGAAGAAGTGCTTGATCATAAGCGCGTGGATGAAGTCCTTCGGGAGGCAGGGGTGGATGTAAAAGAAGCTGCCGATGTAAAAGAAGCTGCCGAGGGAAAACCGGCCGGGGGTAACCTGGTGCAAGGGGAGTTGGCAGGGGGAGCCGTGGAAACCTGAGTTTCAGGCGTGTTGAGAACCTTCTCGTCGGACCATTTATTGCTGTGTTAGTACAGGCGGATAGTAAGATTTGCCAGGGTGAAATGTTACCCGTTTGCAGCTGATTGGTCCGGCCGCAGGTTGATAGTGGTGCAATTATTATGGGGTCGAATCCAGTATGAAATAAAAAGGCCTACGGGAAACCGCAGGCCTTTTTCGTTAGGCGTAAAAATTGTAATCAGATCAGCGCAGGTTGTAAAATACTTCCCGGCCGTTAAAGCAGGCTGCGTCTCCGAGCTGATCTTCGATGCGCAGCAGTTGGTTGTATTTGCACACCCGGTCGGTACGGCAGGCGGAACCGGTTTTGATCTGTCCGGCGTTGGTAGCCACCACCAGGTCGGCGATGGTGGTGTCTTCGGTTTCGCCGCTGCGATGGGAAACTACCGCGGTGTAGCCGGCACGCTTGGCCATTTCAATGGCTTCGAGGGTTTCGGTCAGGGTGCCGATCTGGTTGAGCTTGATGAGGATGGAGTTGGCAATGCCCTTCTCGATACCCTCTTTAAAGATCTTGGTATTGGTCACGAACAGGTCGTCGCCGACGATCTGGATGCGCTTGCCGAGCTTGTCGGTAAGGATCTTCCAGCCGTCCCAATCGTTCTCCGCCATGCCGTCTTCGATGGAGATGATCGGATAGCGATCGACCAGATCCGCGTAGAAATCGGCCAGCTCGGCTGCGGTTTTGATCGGCTGGGCTTCGTTGGCAAGGTTGTATTTGCCGTCAACGAACAGTTCCGATGCGGCAACATCCAGTGCCAGCAGCACGTCTTCACCCGGCTTGTAGCCGGCAGCCTTGATGGCTTCCATGATGACTTCGAGAGCTTCTTCGTTGCTCTTGAGATTCGGAGCAAAGCCGCCTTCATCGCCTACGGCTGTGTTGTATCCGCGCTTTTTGAGCACCGACTTAAGGGCGTGGAAAATCTCGGCTCCCATACGCAGCGCCTCTTTAAAAGACCCCGCACCGGCAGGCATGACCATGAATTCCTGGATGTCGACGTTGTTGTCGGCATGCGCACCACCGTTGAGAATATTGAGCATGGGCAGCGGCAGTTCGCGAGCATTTGGCCCGCCCAGATACTGGTACAGGCTCAAACCTAGCTCTTCTGCGGAGGCTTTGGCACAGGCCAGGGAGACTCCGAGCATGGCATTGGCGCCAAGGGAAGATTTGAATTCGGTGCCGTCGAGTTCGATCAGCCTCCGGTCGATGGCGGCCTGTTCGGTCGATTCCCAGCCGAGCAGTTCGGCAGCAATGACGTTATTAACGTTATCCACTGCTTTAAGAACACCCTTGCCGAGGTAACGGGTAGCATCACCGTCGCGCATTTCCAGTGCTTCACGTTCGCCGGTGGAAGCGCCGCTCGGTACCGCAGCACGGCCCATGGCGCCGCTCTCGAGGAATACTTCAACTTCAACGGTCGGATTTCCCCGCGAATCGAGGATTTCGCGGGCATAGATATCGACGATTTCGCTCATGACAAGCCCCTCTGAAAAAGATTTGTATTAGGTACGATTCATACAGGTCGTAAGACCGCCCCTTTTATAGCACATTGGCTTCGAATTGGAACCTCTTTTTTGGAATTTTCAACTTAACTGAACATCCGAAAAGGATTGATTTTGCCGGACGATCAGTGGTAAATGAAAAAGATTACGCAACTAATCCGGATCAATCCTGAAGAGTTTTAGTGAAGCCGTCGGCTGCGGGCCATTTTGGGTTTATGCGTTTCGCATGCATTGACTGTATTGCAGGGGCTCTGCAGAAAACATCATTTGAGCCGGCTTCAGTCGTTTGCAATGGGCGGCTTCGCCATGTTGCCTCAGGGCTTATCCGGGTTAAGGGAATAAAGGATATTTTTTGAGTATACGGGATTTCCACGGGAGGTTTGTGGCCGAAGATCAACGGCTGGCGAACCTCCTTTTCGGTCAAGCCAATATTAACCTGAAGCAGATCGAACAAATCCTCGGGGTGAGCATTGCTTCCAAGGGGAACGAGCTGCACATTGCCGGGGACGATCATCAGGTTGCCCTGGCACAACGCCTGCTCGAAGAGTTGTACGGTCTTCTTAAGGCGGATTATCCCCTTTACCCGCCTGATATCGACTATGCCATACGCATTCTCAGCGCCGATGGCAAGGCGCGGTTGAAGGATATTTTTCTCGATACGGTTTGCATCTCCGCACGCAAAAAAATCATCTCCCCCAAAAGCCTTGCCCAAAAGGGTTATATTGATGCCATTCGTCACAACGAGGTTGTGTTTGGCATTGGTCCGGCCGGCACCGGCAAGACCTATCTGGCCATGGCCATGGCGGTGTCCTTTTTATTGAAAAAAGAAGTTGCGCGCATCGTGTTGGTGCGACCCGCTGTGGAGGCCGGTGAGAAACTCGGATTTTTGCCCGGGGATATTGCCGAGAAGGTTAATCCTTATTTGCGCCCGCTTTACGATGCCCTTTTCGATATGCTTGATTACGAACGTGGGCAGATATTGATCGAAAAAGGGGTCATCGAGGTGGCTCCTCTCGCGTTTATGCGTGGGCGCACCCTCAATGATGCGTTTGTTATTCTTGATGAGGCGCAAAATACTACGGCCGAGCAGATGAAGATGTTTCTCACCCGACTTGGTTTTGGCAGCCGGGCCGTCATCACCGGCGATGTTACTCAGATCGATCTGCCGACCGGCCGCAAATCAGGTTTGAAAGAAGCTGCCGAGATTTTGCGGGGGATTAAGGGGATTCATTTTAACTTTTTTTCCGATCGCGATGTAGTGCGCCACCCCATTGTTCAGGCCATTGTCCAGGCTTACGACCGGGACCGGACCCGAAAAGCTGCGGCGACTGCAAGTGAAGGAGACACAGACCATTATGACCGGCAAGACTGATCGCAAGCAGGAAAGCCCTGGGCGCAAGAGCAAACCTGGTCCTGCCTTCATGAGCTTTCAGCTTTCCATGGATCAAGCTACGCAGCGCAACCTGATGTTGTTGTTGGTGAGCATTCTGATTGCTTTTATCGTTATCCCCAAGGGAAGCTTCATCCCTGGTTTTTATCAACCGGGCGATATTGCCTCGCGCAATGTTAAAGCACCTCGAGATTTGCTTGTACCCGATGAGTCCCTGACTGAAAAAAAACAACGGGAAGCCGCTGATGCGGTCTTGCCCATCTACGATTACGATCCTCGTGCGGGGCGTGATATTACTGAACGCCTTAAACAGGGCTTCGTGATATTGCAAAAGCAAGTTGAGTCGGGGTCTGTGGGGCGTCATGATCTTGAAACTCTGCTCGGGATCAGTCTCACGGATGCCGAACTGACCGTATTGCGGCAAGTGGCCGCCAAACCTGAACAGGTTGCGTTGCTTGTTCAGGCCCTTCAGCAAGTGATGCTCAACCAGATTGTCGGTAATCTGCAGCTTTTTCAAACAGGTGGAGAGCGCGGTATCGTCATTCGCAACCTGATCACCCGGGAAGAGCGGATAACGCAGGGGCTCGATCAGGTTATCGGTATCGGTGACGCTTTCGACCAGGTATCCGGGCAGCTTGCCAAGCTTAAAAACCTGTCAAACGAAGATCGAAAAATTTTATATGCCCAGGTTTCAAAACTGTTGCGTCCCAACCTCACTTACAATCAGAGCGAGACGGAAAATCGACGCATAGCAGGGCGGGATGCGGTCAAGCCGGTTCTCATGCAGGTTAAAAAAGGTGAGATGATCGTTCGTGAAGGCGAACGGGTTACCGAGGAGCAGGTAAACAAACTCAAAGCTTTGCGTGATTTCGGTAGCGATCACATGCCTTTGCGCATGGCTGTTGGATTATCCCTGGCACTGGTACTGTTGTTGTCCATATGCCATCGCTATGGTCGCCGCAACATTAGCAAGTATCGACCCGACAACCGCGATCTGTTTTTTATGGCGGCAACTTTTGTCGGTTTGTTCATCCTGGTCAAATTATCCATTTTTATCTGTGCGGCACTGGAGGGGTCTTTTCCTTATATTGAGTCTTCCAGTTATTATTACGTCTTCCCATTCGCCGCCGGGGCCATGCTGGTGCGTATTGTCCTCAACTCCGAGGTTGCTTTAATCTTCGGTGTGGCTTTTTCCATGGTGATCGGGCTGCTTTTCGGCGATAACCTGCACATTGCCCTGTTTGCTCTGGTCGGGAATCTCACAGGGGGGCACTGGGTGCGCCACTGTACCCAGAGGACCAGCCTGTATCAGGCCGGTTGGCGTCTGTCTCTGGCCAATGTAGGCATGGTGTTGGCCACACAACTCATCGCAGGGCGTGGGTTCGATATCCAGATGCTTTACAAAGCCGGTTTTGGTTTTGCCGGCGGCTTCGTTTGTGCAATGCTGGTTACCGGCTTGGTTCCGTTGGTTGAAGCTGTATTTAAATATACGACCAACATCAAGTTGCTCGAACTTGCCAACATGAATACCCCGGTACTGCGCGAATTGATGATACAGGCTCCCGGTACCTATCACCATTCCATTATTGTCGGCAACCTGGCCGAGGCAGCGGCTGAAACCATCGGCGCCAATCCACTGCTCGCGAGGGTGGCGGCCTATTATCATGATATTGGAAAAATCCGCAAACCCCTCTATTTTGTTGAAAATATAGGTGTTCAGGAAAATCGCCATAATAAGCTCAGCCCTTCCATGAGTGCTTTGATTCTCATGTCGCATGTCAAGGAAGGGGCCGATATGGCGCGGGAAAACAAACTCGGCCAGACTCTGCACGATATTATTCGTCAGCACCACGGTACGGCCCTGATCAAATTCTTTTACGACAAGGCCAAGAATCAGGAAGATCCCGAGGTGCAGCAGATCAACGAACGTGATTACCGGTATCCCGGTCCCAAGCCTCAGACCCGCGAGGCAGCGTTGATCATGCTGGCTGATTCTATCGAAGCGGCCAGTCGCACTCTGACAGATCCGACGCCGGCCCGTATTCAGGGGATGGTGCAGAAAATCATCAACAATATTTTTATTGACGGTCAGCTCGATGAATGTGAATTGACCCTCAAGGATCTGCATAATATCGCCAAGAGTTTTAACCGCATCCTAGCGGGTATATTTCACCACAGGATCGATTACCCCGAGCCTGTTCATAAGGAACGGGAGAAGGAAACGGTAAAGAAAAAAAATGGGGATGATTCACATCGAGAACCGCCAAGAGAACCAAAAGATAGCCCTGGAAACACTGGAAAAGGTAGCTCAGAGGATCTTAAACGACTCGGGATGTCCTGATGCCGAACTGTCGATAGTGATCGTCGACGATGAGCAGATCCAACAGATCAACCGGGACTACCTGCAGCGTGACAAGCCGACCAATGTTATCTCCTTTGCCATGCAGGAAGGAGAGGATGCAGGCCTTCATCCCGGGTTGCTAGGAGATGTGATTATCTCGGCCGACACCGCAGCCAGGGATGCTCTAGAAGCCGAGCTGACTTTTGAGAGTGAGCTGTATTTTTTGCTGCTGCACGGTATTCTGCACCTGCTTGGCTACGACCATGAGCGCGGTACCGAAGAAGAGGCGCAGCGCATGGAAGCCCGTGAAGAAGAGCTTTTTTCGCATATTCGGAAAGAGTTCCTCGGTCACTGAACAGGGAGCCCATGAAACCTTGCAAAGGCATGCATTTCAGCTTTAATTGCGCCATCGAGGGGATTCTCTGGGCGGCGCGTACCCAGCGGCACATGCGCTATCATTGCGTCGTGGCTGTGGGGGTTGTACTGGCCGGCCTGATATTCAAGGTTTCTGCGCTCGAGTTTATTTTGTTGGTTTTCGGGATTGTGCTGGTGCTGTTTGCGGAGTTGGTCAATACCGCTTGCGAGGCTCTGGTCGATCTGGTTTCACCGCAGTTTCACCCGTTGGCGCGGCGTGTGAAAGATGTCGCCGCGGGGGCGGTACTGTTGGCAAGTGTTGGCGCTGCCGTCGTGGGTTATCTGATCCTGGCAGGATACGTTTTTACCCCTATCGGAGAGCTGCAGGCTTCTCCGCTATCCGCCGCTCCACCCGGGGAACTTGCGGTTTTCAGTCTTCTTACGGTGATTTTGTTGGTGGTGCTGCTCAAGGCCTGGGCGGGCCGGGGAACCCCTTTGGAAGGAGGGATGCCCAGCGGCCATGCAGCTTTTGCCTTTTCCGTGGCAACTTCGGTGGCCATGGCTCCGGTCGGGTCGGTGGTGGCGCTATTGGCTTTGGCGCTGGCCGTGATGATAGGGCACAGTCGCGTTTATATGGGTATTCATAGTATGCATGAGGTTTTGGCCGGCGCAGCACTCGGTGCCGGCGTTACCTGGGCGTTGCAGCTTTGTTGTGGCTGACAGACCCGTTCAGGGAGACTGTCAGCAGAAAATTTTTATTGGAGGTTGGTTTTGGACGACGAAGGTTCAGGAAACAAGACCGTTTTCTGGCGCCGCTTGAGCGAAGCATTGCTGCCTGGACGGCGGCGCGTACGCAGCGAAGAGGAACTGCAGGCGGTGATCGATGCTTCCGAAGAGGAAGGCATCATCAATGAAGAAGAAGGAGAAATGCTGCAATCGATATTCGAGTTCGGTGAAACCATTGTACGTGAAATCATGGTGCCCCGGACCGATATGCGATGCTGCAGTATAGATGATACTGTGGAAGAAGTGCTGCATGCGATCATCGATTCCGGACATTCCCGTATCCCCATCTACCAGGGGAGCACCGATCACATCGTGGGGCTGGTTTACGCCAAGGATCTGCTCAAGCATTGGGGCAGTCCCACGGCCGAACTTGATCTGGCCAGCATCATGCGCGAACCCTATTTTGTCCCCGAAACCAAAAAGATCGAAGAACTGCTGAAGGAGTTCCGAACCCGCCGCGTGCACATGGCTATCGCTATCGATGAGTACGGTGGTACTTCCGGCCTTATAACCATCGAGGATCTTATCGAGGAAATAGTCGGTGATATTCAGGATGAATACGATCTTGAAGAAGATTGGTTGCTCCCTCAGGAGGATGGCAGCCTGTTGGTCGATTGCCGGCTGAATATTGACGAGTTCGAAGATTACTTTGCCGTGACCATCCCCCGCGAACGGTTTGACACGGTGGGCGGTTGGCTGTTCCACCTGCTTGGTCGCGTACCTGTCAAGGGTGAAGAACTTCGTAGTCAGGGGCTGGTAATGACGGTGGAAGAATGCGATGAACGCAAGATACTCACTGTCCGGGTAGGTCGCGATACCGGCAACAAGGAGCCTGCAGCGACATGAGGTTGCGCATTCCCGACGCTGATCTGTGCTGGTCTTTGTTTTCTGGCCTCTTGATGGCACTGTCCTTCCCGCGCCTTGATCTGGCTCCCTTGGCCTGGATCGGCCTGGTGCCACTGCTGCTTGTTTCCCGGCGGCGGCCTTTTGCCAGCGGCTTTGCGGCCGGAGTGGGGTTTTTTGGCCTGGTATTATACTGGCTCAATATCGTGATGGTTACCTACGGCCATCTGCATCCGATACTATCGGGTGTGGCTTATCTGATGCTTATCGCATACCTGGCTTCGTTTTTTGGCGTGGCCATCTGGGCCGGTCATCGCCTCAAAGAGCGCCTCGGTCTTTGTTTGCCCCTGACCCTGCCGGTTGTGTGGGTAGCGCTTGAGTTTTTGCGGTCTTTTTTTCTTACCGGTTTTCCCTGGGCCATGTTGGGATATTCCCAGCAAAGCCTTCTGCTGATGATTCAGTCCGCCGATTTGCTAGGGCCTTACGGTTTGAGCTACCTGTTGGTCTTGTGCAATGTCACCCTGGCTCTGCTGGTAGGTTATTTTGCCCGTCGCACACCGGCTCGCCTTCCGTGGCTGGCTTTGTCTATGACCCTGTTGCTGGCTGGGGGGAATTTCGCTTACGGTCAATTCCGTCTGCAACAGCAGCCCGATTCTCGTGCAGCCACCCTGCAAACCCGGTTGGTCCAAGGGAATATCGATCAATCCCTGAAATGGGATCCCGCCTATCAGTGGGGTACCATCGACATTTACAAGCGACTATCTCTATTGCCGCAGGAACAACCGGCACAGCTGGTTGTCTGGCCGGAAAGCGCCGTGCCTTTTTTCTTTCAGGAGCCCGGCGTTCTATCCGATCAGGTGCGGCAGGTTGCTGCCCGTTGCGGGGCCTGGCTACTTTTCGGCAGCCCGGCCTTCGAGGATGTCAATCGTCGTCGCCACTATCTCAACAGTGCCTTTTTGCTGTCGCCTGAGGGGGAAGAGTTGGGGCGCAGTGATAAAGTGCACCTTGTTCCCTTCGGAGAATATGTGCCTTTGAAATCCTTTTTTCCCTTTATCGACAAGCTCGTTGTGGGGATAGGTGATTTTTCCCCCGGTACCATCAGTCCGTTGCCGATGAACGGCCATAAGATTGGCGTGCTTGTCTGTTTCGAGGGGATTTTTCCCGAACTGGCGCGCGAGTATGTGCGCCGCGGCAGCGATCTTCTGGTGAATATCACCAACGATGCATGGTTCGGAAAATCCTCCGCTCCCTATCAACACCTGGCCATGACCCGGTTTCGCGCCGTGGAGAACCGAGTATGGCTGGCGCGTGCCGCCAACACTGGTATTTCTGCGTTAATAGCACCGTCGGGTCGCATTACGGCCCAGACGGCCTTATTTGAGCGCGCGGCGTTGAGCGGAACGGTTGGCTTGGGGGCTCAACCCACCCTCTATAATCGCTTTGGCGACGTTTTTCCCACCCTTTGCGGGTTGATAAGCCTTGTCTGGTTATTTCTTGCGTGGCGTCGACGCCCGGACTGACAGTCAGGTTTCGGTCCGTATGATGTCATAAAGTACAAACACCTGCTGACACGTCTATTGTTCTCTCCATAAACATTCGTCCCACCTTCTGCATGATCCCTACGTTTGACAATCCTTTCTTAGCGGCGACAATTTAAATAAGAGCTGACTCAGGGGCGCGGTGCCAGTATTTCAGGCTCATAATCCCCATGAAATCCTGCTTGCTGCACATTCTTTGTCACCTTGAGCTTTTCCGAGGGAAGGAGAACAAGCCCATGCTGGATGCTTTTCCCTATGCCGATGATCTCGGCCCCGCCAAAATTATTCACATTTATGAACCCATAAACGGTCTGAAGGGCGTGCTGGTGATTGATAATGTAGCCGCTGGGCCGGCGATCGGTGGTCTCCGTATGGCACCGGACGTTAGCACCGGGGAGTGCTTTCGGTTAGCGCGGGCGATGACCCTTAAAAATGCGGTTGCCGGACTTGCGCATGGTGGCGGCAAGTCGGTGCTGTATGGCAACCCTAAGATGCCGCTTGCCGACAAGGAAAGACTGATCCGGGCCATGGCCTGCTCTCTGCGCCACTGTCAGGATTACATCTTCGGGCCGGATATGGGCACCGATGAAATCTGCATGGGTTGGGTCAAGGATGAAATCGGACGGGCTGTTGGACTGCCTGAATCCCTTGGTGGCATCCCCCTCGATAAAATCGGCGCTACGGGATGGGGGGTTCGCCATGCTGTCGAAGTGGCCGCCGTCGATGCGGGGGTTACCCTGTCCGGAGCCAGGGTCGTAGTACAGGGGTTCGGAGCCGTCGGCCAGCATGCTGCACGCTTCCTTGCCGAACTGGGGACTGTGCTGGTCGGGGCCGCCGATTCCAAGGGAACCCTTTATCATCCGGACGGGATCGATATCCCTAAATTGATGGACCTGAAAAATAAGGGCAAAAGCGTGCTCGATTACCCCGACGGTCAAAAGCTGGAACGGGATGCGGTTATCGATCTGGAATGCGAAGTATGGATCCCGGCCGCGCGACCCGATGTGATTACCGAAGCCAATGTCGATCGTTTGCGCACCAAATTGATCGCCCAGGGCGCCAATATCCCCATGACTCTGGCTGCGGAAAAGATCCTGCACGAGCGCGGGGTGCTATGCCTGCCGGATTTCATCGCCAATGCCGGCGGTGTTATCTGCGGGGCCATGGAATATCACGGTGGCTGGAAGGGGCTGGTATTTGACGTGGTGGCGGAAAAGATTCGCGCCAATACGGAAGAGATGCTGCGCCGGGTGAAAAGCGAAGGGCGCCTGCCGCGCGATGTAGCCACGGATATGGCGTTGACCCTATTGCATAAAGCGATGGCGACCCGGCGCTGGTCGATTTTCTGAACTTGTTGTTTGGCAGGGGGGGGGCTTATGGAGATATTGAAAAGCATCTCACGCTCGCTCCTTTCAGTCGCTCAAGACGCAAAGACGCAAAGATTTGCTTTGATTTTGAATAATTGATTCGAACTTTTCAAAACTTGGACGGCGGGTAAAGGAGCAACCATGTACCGAATCCGTTTTCACGGTCGCGGCGGACAGGGGATCAAGACCGCCAGTCGCATTCTCGGCACGGCCCTTTTCATAGAGGGCTTCGAGGTGCAGGATGCGCCGCGTTATGGTGCCGAGCGGCGGGGCGCGCCGATTTTTGCCTATGTGCGGGCCGATACGCATCCTATTCACGAGCGCGGCGTCATTCATCGCCCGGATCTGGTGGTCGTGGCGGACGAAACATTGCTGGCTATTTCGCCAGCTCAGGTTCTGGAGGGGGTAACCGACTCCTGTGTGGTGTTGATCTATTCCGCCAAGCCGGAAGCATGGTGGCGGCAGCAGTTGCCTGACATCGCGCAGATCGTGGTATTGGTACCCCTGGAATCCCTGTCCGTGGCCATCCCCGTCGGAGCGTTGTGCGCCGGGGCGGCTGCGGCCTTGCTTGGCAAGGTGTCGGCCGAAGCGTTGGCGCACGCGGTGGAAGAGGAGCTTTCGGCGCATGACGCGGCCATGGTGGAGAGTAACCGGAAAGCTATTTTAGCGGCTTATATGGAGGTCACCCCCTGGCGAGGGCTTGTATGCTCCAGCTTGCCCTTGGGGGTTGCACAGACGCCGCCCCCGGTGTGGGTGAATGTTCCGCATGATGCGGTGGATATCGGGGCGCCGGTGATTCACGCCGGTGCCACCAGCGGATTGGTCAAGACCGGGTTGTGGCGCACCCGCAGGCCGGTTATCGACCGGGAGCGATGCCGGCGATGCCTGCAATGCTGTGCCTGGTGCCCGGAAGGCGGCATTTTAGCCGGTGCGGACGGTTGGCCGGTGATCGATTACGAACACTGCAAAGGGTGTCTGGTGTGCGCCGCCCAGTGCCCCTTTCAGGCCATAGGGGTTATCCCCGAAACCCAGGCAGAAGGAGGAGCGGATGCGCAAACTGCTGACCGGAAATAGCGCCGCCGCCTGGGGCGCGCGGCTTTCGGACGTTGACTATCTGCCGGTGTTTCCCATCACGCCTCAGACCGAAATCATCGAAACCCTGGCCGAATGGGTCGATAAAGGCGAACTGAACGCCCGTTTGACCACGCTGGAATCGGAGCACTCCATGCTGACCGCCGCAGGCGCTGCCGCGGCGACGGGAGTGCGGGTCTTTACCGCCACCTCCAGCCAGGGATTGCTGTACGCCATGGAGATGCTCTACAACGTAGCCGGCTGGCGTGTGCCGCTGGTGCTGGTCAACGTTTCGCGGGGGCTGTCCGCGCCCATTACCCTGGAGCCGGACCATAATGATATCCTTGCCGCGCGCGACAGCGGTTTTTTGCAGTTGCACTGCGCCACCTGTCAGGAGGTCCTCGACAGCGTTGTGTTGGCCTATCGACTGGCAGAGGACAAGCGGGTGCGTCTGCCGGTGTTGGTCAATCTGGACGGTTTTTACCTCTCGTTTACCCGCGAACCGGTGGAGATCCCGTCGCAGGAACAGGTGAGAGCCTTTTTGCCGCCATTCGACCCCGGCAGCAACCGGTTTCGCGGCGGCGAACCGGTCAGCCAGGCGGTGGCGGTGCTGGGTGGCGGACCTTATTCCTATTTTCGGTATCAGGCCCACCTTGCCGCTCTTGAAGCGGTGCAGGCGTTCGACGAACTTGGGGAGAAATTCGGTGAATGTTTCGGCCGCTCGTTTCCGGCGATTGAAGCCTATCGCTGTGAGGATGCCGAAATCCTGTTTGTCATGATCGGTTCGTTTGCCACCAAGGCCCGCGAAGCGGTTGATCGTCTGCGCGATGACGGTCAAAAGATCGGTTTGTTGCGGCCACGGCTGCTGCGTCCTTTTCCGGCTGAAGAATTAGCCCGCTTGCTGAGTGGCAAGGCGGGGGTGGCGGTGGTCGATCAGAACCTGTCCAACGGATTGGGGGGGATCCTTCATGCCGAATTGTCCGCGGCGCTTTACCATCTTCCGAAGCGGCCTCTACTGGTCAGTTTTATCGGCGGGCTGGGGGGGCGCGATATCACCGCTGGAGAGTTTTACGCCATGGTCGGGCAGGTGCGTCAGGCTGTGGCAAAGGGCCAGCCACCCCCGCCGCGCCTGCTGTTTACCGAGCAGGAACTGAAGGGGATGCGTGGATTGCAAAACATTGCTTCAGGAAAGGGGGCAAGCCATGACGCCTGAGCATAGCGGCAAAGCCGAGGAGTCGCCCCGACAGCGGTTGTTGAGCGCCGGGACCCCCATGTGCGCCGGTTGCGGTGGATTGCAGGCTTTGCATCAGATTTACGATCAGGTTGGTGAGAAGACCGTGTTTGTCAATGCCGCCGGCTGCATGACTTTGCTATCTATCTATCCTTATACGCCCTTTCGAGGCTCCTGGCTGTATACCGCCATGGCCTGCGCTCCTGCCGGGGCGCAAGGCGTCCGGGACGCTCTTGATGTTCTGCTGTCCAAGGGACATATCGATGCGGGACAGGATCAACTGCCGGTGGTTCTGACAGGGGATGGATCGGCTTACGGCATGGGGCTTTCCGCGACTTCGGCGGCCATCGACCGGGGGCTCGACTTTCTGTATATCTGCTATGACAACGAGGGGTATGGGAATACCGGTCACCAGTATTCGGCAGCCACCCCGGCCGGGGCTCGCACTGCCACCAGCCGGGTGGATGGCTATACCGGTGTCAAAAAGGATCTGTTCGCCATCTGGAGCGCCCATCGCCCCGCCTACGTCGCTACCGTCATCGGCACCGAGCCGGCCGATCTTGCGCGTAAGGTCAAAAAAGCCTTGAGCTTGCGTGGGCCGCGCCTGTTACTTGTGCTTGCCCCCTGTCCCACGGGTTGGGGATTCGAACCGTCCCGTATGGTGGAAATCGGCAAACTGGCCGTTGAATCGGGAATCTGGCCCCTCAAGGAGTATAGCGATGGTCAGGTGCGCCATACCAGGGTCCCCGCTAAAAGAGCGCCACTCGAGGCATATCTGGGCCTGCAGGGGAGATTCCGCCACATGTTCGTTCCCCGGCGGAATGAGGAACAGTTGGCTGCGCTGCAGCGACAGGTCGATGATTACTGGGAGCATATCGACTGACGCGATGGAACCCCGGGAATAAGCCGCAGTTGGATGGCATAAGGAGGTCGGGCATGAATAAGGGCAGCAGTTATTACCATTGCGGGGGCTTGGAGCCGCTTATGGGGGAAACGATTCCCGAGCACTTTGCCGCGGTCGCAAGGCGTTATGCCGCTAGGGAAGCTATCGTCTCCCGTCATCAGAAAAAACGGCTGACCTATAGCCAACTGCAGGTTGAATCCGATCGTCTGGCCAAGGGGTTGCTCGGCATGGGATTCAAGCGCGGCGAGCGTGTCGGCCTGTGGGCGACCAACAGCATCGAATGGCTGCTGCTGCAGTTGGCCATGGCGCGCATCGGGGTCGCACTGGTGGCCATCAATCCCGGTTATCGGCAACAGGAAATCGCCTATGCCCTGCAACACTCGGAAGTGCACGGGCTGTTTTTCATGCCGGCGTTTCGTTCCAGCGACTATGTCAGCATGCTGGCCGAGATAGTGCCTTCATTGAAAGAAAGTGGCCCCCTCTTGCCTCATGCCGAATTTCCCAATCTGCGACGGATGGTACTGTTCGATCCCGTGGATGCCGACCATACACGCAAACCATTGCCGGGGCTGACGGTCTGGCAGGAGGTGTTGGCCACCGCTGAAGAGGTGTCACAGGAGGAGCTTGAGGCGGCAACCGTTGCCCTCGACCGGGATGACACCATAGCGCTGCTGTATACTTCCGGTTCCATGGGGCTGCCCAAGACGGCAGTTCTATCGCACCACAACATCCTCAACAACGCCTGGTTTACCGCGCGGCGCATGGCCTTTACCGAAGTGGACCGGTTATGTGCGCCGGTGCCCTTTTACCACTGTTTCGGCATGGTGCTGGCCAACCTGGTGTGCATGGCGGTGGGGGCGTGTGTTGTGCTTCCCGAGGAATATTTCGATCCTTTGGCCACCTTGCAGGCCATCGAGGCAGAAGCCTGTACCGCCCTCTACGGAGTGCCGACCATGTTTTTGGCCCAGGTTGAGCATCCGCAGCGTGGCAACTTCGACCTGACCAGCTTGCGCACCGGCATCATGGGGGGCGCTCCGTGCCCACCGGCGCTGGTGCGCAGGGTCATGGAAGATATGCATTGTCCCGATATCCTCATTGGCTACGGCATGACCGAGGCCTCGCCCCTGACCCATCTGACCGCTCCGGAGGACCCTTTGCCGATACGGCTCGAGACCGTCGGCCGCAATCTGCCGCATCAGGAGGTCAAACTCATCGACCCGGAGAGTGGCGCCACCGTCCCAACCAGGGTGGAAGGGGAGGTCTGCTTTCGCGGCTATCATGTCGCCAAGGGCTATTACGGTGATCCGGAAGCCACCGCGCAGGGCATCGATGCCGACGGCTGGCTGCACTCCGGCGATCTCGGTATCATGGATGCCGACGGTTATGTGCGCATTACCGGCAGGCGCAAGGAGATCATTATTCGTGGCGGCGAGAATATCTGTCCCTGGCAGATCGAACAGTGTCTGCTGGCGCATCCCAAGGTGGCGGAGGTCGCGGTTTTTGGTCTGCCTGACGAATTTTACGGAGAACAGATCATGGCCTGGGTGCGGCCGGAGAATGGCCAGCCGTTAGGCGAAGACGAACTCAAGGCGCATTGCAAAGCCGGACTGGCGCATTTCAAGGTGCCGCGATATATCTGGGTGGTGGATGAGTTTCCCAAAACCGGCAGCGGAAAACTGCACAAACCGCGCATGCGGGAGATTGCGCTGGAACGATTGAAAGGCGAAAACAACTGACTTAGACATCAAGAACTTTAATTTCTGCGCACGGGGGGGCTGTTTGCGCCAAGGCCCCTTTGAATTTTTGTGGTGGCACAAACGAAGTGAGCAAGGGTGGGGAGGACGCTTTAGGGCATACGCAGCATAAGAAAACATCTAGTTGTATGTGAAGGATATGCACCAAAGCAAGAGCCACCCGGGCTGTTAACATCCGGGTGGCTCTTGTCTAAGAAGAGATGATAGATGTGTTAGCTGCGATCATCATCCTTTTCGCGGATCTCAACCCTGCGAATCTTGCCGCTGATAGTTTTGGGCAGCTCCGGCACAAACTCGATGATGCGAGGATATTTATAGGGTGCCGTGACATTTTTGACGTGATTCTGTAACTCTTCCTTCAAGGCCTCGCCAGCTTCATAGTCCTTGGCCAGCACGATGGTCGCCTTGACCACCTGTCCGCGATCCGGGTCGGGAACGCCTGTAATGGCACATTCCAATACCGCAGGATGCTCGATAAGAGCACTTTCAACCTCGAAAGGACCGATGCGATAGCCGCTGCTTTTGATGACATCATCGGCCCGGCCGACGAACCAGTAGTAACCGTCCTCATCCCGCCATGCCATGTCGCCGGTATGATAATAGCCGTCGTACCAGACCTCGGCGGTTTTTGCCTCGTCCCGGTAGTAGCCGGGGAACAAGCCAAGGGGTCTTCCTGCTTTAGTGTTGATAACGATTTCGCCTTCTTCGCCGACATCGCAGGGTTGGCCGTCGGCATTGAGCAGGTCGATGTCGTAAAGTGGGCAGGGCTTGCCCATGGAACCCGGTTTGGGCTCCATCCACGGCCAGGTGGCGATGGTGACCACCAGTTCGGTCTGCCCGTAGGCTTCCATCAGCTTGATACCGGTGTACTTGAGGAACCGTTCGTAAACTTCGGGATTCAGAGGTTCTCCGGCCACCACGCAATATTTCAGCCCGGAAAAATCGTATTGGGACAGATCTTCCTTGATCAGGAAGCGGTAGATGGTTGGTGGTGCGCAGAAGGTCGTTACACCATACTTTGCCGCCATGGCGGCCATGGATGCCGCGCTGAATTTTTCATAGTCATACACAAATACTGCGCTGCCGCACAGCCACTGGCCGTAGATCTTTCCCCATACGACTTTGGCCCAGCCTGTATCGGCCACCGTGTAGTGAAGACCATCGTCCATGTTGCTCTGCCAGTATTTGGCAGTCAGTATATGCCCCAGGGGGTATGCCATGTCGTGGTGGATCAATTTGGGATAGCCTGTAGTGCCGGAAGAAAAATAGGCCAGACATGTATCGTCGTTGCAGGTGTGCTGGTCGCCGTCGGGGCGCTCAAACTCTGACGAGGCTTTTTCCAGCTCGGTTTTGAAGTCGATCCATCCCTCGCGCGGTTCGCCCAGCAGCAGTTTGTGACGGATCATGCCGCCGGTCTGTCGCTGCCCTTCATCGATGTGATCGATAAGACCATCGTCGGCAACGCTGACAATCATAGGTATGGAGGCCACCTCCACGCGATATTTGATGTCTTTGGAGGTCAGCATATGGGTTGCCGGTGTGGCGATGGCACCGAGTTTGTGCAGTCCCAGCAGGCAAAACCAGAACTCGTAGCGACCTTTCAGGATCAACATGACATGGTCGCCTTTTTTGATGCCGTAACTACGGAACAGGTTTGCGGCCTTATCGCTGTAGTATTTCAGATCGCCAAAGGTGAAGGAGCGATCATTGCCGTGATCATCGCACCAGACCAAGGCACGCTTGTCGGGTTGTTCGGTGGCATAGACGTCCGCGACGTCAAAGGCAAAATTGAAATTATCCGGTATGTCGATGGTGAGGTTTTCCTGGAAATCTTCATATGAGCTGTACTCGGTCCGGTTAACGAACCGATCCAGAAGGCAAGACATGTAACCTCCTCAAGCAAGTTTGCCACGACCGATAGTTCCGGTACAGGGCAATATCTTATGAAATAATTACAAAATGATGGCCAGGAATTTTGCTGGCTGACCGTCAAGGGCTTCCATGGCGTGTTCGTAATTGGCATCGAAATAGATGGAATCGCCTGCTTCCAGTTCTATCTCGTTTTGGTGGATGTGGATTTTAAGCCTGCCTTCCAATACGAAGTTGAACTCCTGGCCCGGGTGGGCGTTTCTTTTGGGTTCGCTGCTATCGGGCCTGGGATCTACCGTGACCATGAAGGGCTCGGCTTTTTTGTGAATGAAATTGGCCGCCAGGTTTTGATAGCTGTACTGCTTGCGGCGTTCAACATCGACCCCTTTTCCCTTACGGGTAACGGTGAAGATATGCATGCGGGGTGATTCGCCGGTCAGTAACAAACCCATATCGACCTGAAGGTCAACGGCGATTTTGTATAAAATGCTGGCGGGAATATCCTCGCTGCCGTTTTCGTAGCGCTGATAGGAGAGGATCGGTACATTGAGGCTTTCCGCCATCTGCTCGACCGATATTTCGGAAAGTTCGCGCAATTCACGCACGCGGGAAGCGATCTCCCGGATTTTCTGCTGCATGCTTAGCTCCCTTCTTGGATTATCAGGAAGTACCTAAAAACACAAATGGATAATGCGGCAATTATATATTGGAATACCAATATCTTAGAGAAAAAAAACATTTAAAAAAAGTATTTATTGAGCGGATGCCGAGATTGATAAAATATTAGTGGCCCTTACATGCAAGAAGACCGCCCCAACATGAATATAAAACATGTCGGGGCGGTCTTTATTGAAGTATGGAATTAGTCTTTACACAGAAAAGCGCATGTTTTACTCAAGGCAATAATCTTTGCCAAAATTTTCCATCACGAAGTCTATATCTTTATCTCCGCGCCCGGAAAGATTAACCAGGATCGTCTGGTCGGGGGGAAGCTTGCCAGCGAGTTGCATGGCGTAGGCTACGGCATGGCAGCTTTCCAGTGCAGGAATGATCCCCTCGACGCGGGATAGTTCAAAGAAGGCGTCGATGGTTTCTTTGTCCCCGGCCGTGACGTAGTTGACCCGTTTGAGATCCTTGAGGAGACTGTGCTGGGGTCCAACCCCCGGATAGTCGAGGCCGCTGGCTACCGAATAAACGGGCAGTGGCTCACCCTCTTCATTTTGCAGCAGGTAAGACCGAAATCCATGCAGAACGCCCGGTTTTCCCAAGGTAAGGGTGGCGGCGTGTTGACCGTTTTGCAGCCCGTGACCGGAGGGTTCGACGCCGTACATGGAAACGTTCTCATCGTTAAGGAAGGCAGAGAACAGGCCGATGGCGTTGGATCCGCCGCCGACGCAGGCGACCAGGTTATCCGGCAGGTTACCGGTCATGTTCTGGAATTGCTCCCGTGCTTCGATACCGACGATCTGTTGAAAATCGCGCACCATCATCGGGAATGGGTGGGGACCGACAACGGACCCGATAGCATAGATCTGCCGCACAGGGTCTTCAAGATAGGCTTCAAAGGCGGCGTCGACGGCATCTTTTAGGGTCTGGGTGCCTCGCGTAACAGGTACGACCTTGGCTCCGAGAATCTTCATGCGTGTAACGTTGGGGTGTTCTTTGGCGATGTCGACGACGCCCATATAAATATGGCATTCAAGCCCAACCAGCGCGGCTGCGGTTGCCAGTGCTACGCCGTGTTGACCTGCACCGGTTTCGGCAATAAGAATTTCCTTGCCCATGCGCTTGGCCAACAAAGCTTCGCCAAGGCAATGGTTGATTTTGTGGGCACCGGTATGATTGAGGTCTTCCCGCTTCAGATAGATCTGTGCTCCGCCGATTTTGTTGGAAAGATTACGGGCGTGAAACAGGGCGCTGGGTCGACCGACATAGTTGCGGTAGAGGGATTGGAGTTCCTCCTGAAATGATTTGTCCTGCTTGATTTCCAGGTAAGCCTCGGTGATTTCATCCATCACTTTTTGCAGTACTTCAGGAATAAAGCTGCCGCCATATTCGCCAAAATAACCTTTGGCATCGGGCAGCGGAATGTCTTTCAGGGGACGGCTCATGATCCACTCCATAGATTGATTGAAAGGTAATTAGGGTTTGTTTATTGGGCTGAAAATGTTTTTCAGCGACCCAAAAGTATAAGAACCGAAGGAAAAATTCAACGTGTTTTTGTACCGGGGGATACAAAGGTACGCAGGGTCGGGCCATTAAAAAGAACGATGGCGGCGGCGATGCAGGTCATTCCGGTAAGTGTCCAGAAATTTGGAGCTTCTCCTGGCAGCAGAAACCAACTCAGTGCGGCACCGCAAACGGGTATGAGGAATTTCCATAAATTAAGTTCCGATACTCTGACTGAAGGTCGTCGCAATAGTATGAACCAGATCGAAAAGGCAGCGGCAGACAGAAAAGCCAGCCACAAAAGAGAAACCCAAAACGGCCAGGGTATTTGAATTGTCATAGGACCTTCAAGGGCCAGAGAGAGTGCCCATAGGCACAGGCCGCCAAGGAAGATCTGAGCCGAGTTTAAAAACACGGGTTCCAAGTCGCTTCGGTGTCTGGCAACGAAGATATTACCCAGGGCGCCGGAAAAATTGGAGAGAAGCAGTATGCCGATGCCGGCTAATTCTGCAAGACCCGCAGGGGAGGCCCATGGCAGCCTGCTGATGCTCAAGATAGTTACGCCGGAAAGCCCGAGACCAATGCTGGCGGCTTTAATCGCCGTCATGCGATCCCCGGTCATGAAGTAATGTGCCAGCACGGCGGATACCAGCGGCGAGGCACCGATGACCATGGCGGCTAATGCTCCCGGAACCAGGGTCATGCCAAAATAGAACAGACCATAGAGAGTGAAGGTCTGGAAGCAGGCCACCAACAGGATTAATCCAGCGTGATTGCGCACAGCATGGGGGGCGGGGCGACGCTTCCACCAGAATGGAACCAGGAGTATCCCTGACAACATGAAGCGTAACCCTGCAAAGGCAAATGGGCCGCAAAACTGCAATCCGACTTTGACGCCTACGAATGCCGTGGACCATAAAAGGCATGCGATTACTGCAAGCAGTGCCGTACTTGAAAGGACGTTTTTTTTCAAACGGAGGCTCTCCCTGTAAGGCATTTAGACAGAGCTATCTTGAACGACATCAATGTTTCTGGCAATGAGATAATCGGTTGGAGCAAAGGGGCAGGTGTAACTGGAATTAACCTGTCCGACTCATCAGATGAGGTATAGGCCATGAAAAAAGCCCCCTGCTTGGGCAGGGGGCTTACTTACCGGAGGATTAGGTATGGTTGGTTAATTCTCTGGTAAGAGATGTACGACTTAGCCCTGCACAACGCGGCGGGCAGCACGCTTGATGCTGACCAGGTTGCGGAAGCTGACGTTGTCGGTGGTGATGTTGTTGCCCTGAGCGCCGCAACCGAGGGTCAGCGACGGGATCATGACGTTGAACAGACCGCCGATAGCGCCATGGCTAGTGGGCGAGTTGAAGGTTACGCGGTTGGCGTCAACACGGCTGGCGAATTCGATGCACAGAGCGTCGTCAGCGGAGTGGATACCGGCAGTGTGACCGGCGCCGCCTTTTTTGAGCAGGTCAGCGCAACGCTGAATGGCAGCTTCTTTGCCGTCAACGATCATGTAGCCGAGGGTAGGAGAAAGCTTTTCGCGGCTCATGGGCTCTTCGTCCTGAGTGCCATTGAGGGGGCCAACGATCAGAGCTTCCGTGTTCTCGGGTACGGAGAAACCGGCCATTTCAGCGATTTTGGCAGCAGGCTGACCAACTACCTTGCCGGAAACAACGTAGCAGTCGCCGAAGTAGAGTTTTTCCAGCTTGGCTTTTTCTTCGGCATTACAGATGTAAGCGCCGAGTTCCTTCAGCTTGGCAATGGCTTTTTCGGCAACAGCGGCGTTGTCAAAGATCAGGTTCTGCTCGGAAGCGCAGACCACGCCGTGGTCGAAGTTTTTGGACAGCAGAGTGTCAGCCATGGCCTGGTCGATGTCAGCATCGCTGGCAACATATACAGGGCAGCCGCCTGCGCCAACGCCGTAAGCGGGATTGCCGGAGCTGTAAGCTGCTTTAACCATGGCGCCACCACCGGTAGCCAGGATAACTGCGATGCCGGGGTTGGTCATCAGGGCGTTGGTAGCTTCGATGGAAGGCTCAGCAATGTACTGGATGCAGTCCTTGGGCGCGCCGGCAGCGATAGCAGCTTTGAGAGCCATTTCTGCGGTTTTGGCGCAGCACTTCTGAGCGCGGGGGTGGAACCCGAGGATGATAACATTGCGGCCTTTAAGGGCGGAAAGGATTTTGAAGCAAACAGTCGAAGTGGGGTTGGTGGTCGGAGTAACGCCAGCAACGATGCCGTAAGGCTCGGCGATTTCGATGATGTCGTTTTCGTCCTTGACAACGCCGACGGTTTTAACACCCTTCATGTCGTTCCAGATGACGGTTGAACCGAAATGGTTCTTGATGACCTTGTCTTCGTATTTGCCGAGGCGGGTTTCTTCGACGGCATCCTTGGCCAATTCTTCTTTGTTGGCTTCGACAACGTTGGCAATGGCTTCGCAGATGGCGTCAGTTTGTTCCTGGTTAAGTTTCTTCATCTCTTCCAGAGCGACTTGAGCTTTTTCTACCATCTGGTCAATGACTTGTTTTGCGTCCATGTGTTCCTCCTAGATTTGTTGGAATGACTACCTGAAAACAGGTGCTTCAACTGCGGTCCGACCATTCATAAATTGTTCCCACGCGGATATTGGGAATAGATTTATTCGAACTTATCAGACCAAAAATCGTATTAAAGAAATGCAATCCCCTGCCTGTGTTTAGGGTACGCCTTCTTGGCGGGAGCAATGATGCCGGACTGGTGTGAAGACGAGATGATTATCCGTTTACGCCTCAACATCCTTGTATGAAATAAATTGGCAGCCGGATCCATTTTGTTGATAACTGAATCCCTCAGTTACTTAAATGGCCATCTTGAACTCATTGTTGAATGCAACCTTCTAGGAAGAAACGGCTTTAAAGTCAAGACAAAAAAAGTGAAAAAATACCTTAAATCGAAAAAACGCAGACACGGTAAAAATGGGTAATGATTGCGGTAAATAAGGAGAAAACAGTGGTTGATTCTGGCTCGAAAAAGGATTTCACTTTGTTTGGTTCGGAACGAGTCGATGACGGTATGTTTACGCACTTTTTTAAACAAAGGAGTTTTGTTTTGCTGGGTATTGCCTATTTTGGAATATGGGTGTTTACAGTCGTGTGAGTCGGGACGTATGTGTGACTGTGGTTTTGAACAGTAAGTTTGTTCGCAACAACACCTTGCTCCTTGGACGCCATGAAGATATAATCGCGCGGCCTTGGTGAGAGCTCATTCTCGAAATGTGCTATTTTGCTGAGGAATGCCTCAAAAATTTTGATCTGAATAAATTAGGTTTGGGGTTTGACCGTTTAAAAATTCGATTGTTCGGGTGGTCTTTGCATAAAGCAAAGAGCCCAGGGAGAACAAAAATTATGTTTCGTGAAGTCAATGATGTGTTGGTGACCCTCAAGAAAAAGCTCGAAGAGCTGAGGAGGTATCTTTGACGTCGATGCCAAGAAGGAGCGCATCGCCGAACTTGAGGCTGAGATGGCCCGCCCCGGCTTTTGGGACGCAGGGGATCTTGCCCAGGAAGTTCTGAAAGAACGTACCGGCCTGGAAAAGCTGGTTGCCGCCTTTGACGAATCTCATCAGGAACTCGAAGATCTTCAGGTGCTGTCCGAGTTGGGCGCCGAAGGAGAAGATCAGGCAACCCTGGATGAGATTTCGGCACTCCTGCCTGATCTGCAACGTCGCATTGAGAAGATGGAGTTTGCGCGGATGCTCTCCGGCGAACACGATGCGTGCAACGCTATTTTCAGCATCAATGCCGGGGCCGGGGGCACCGAGGCTCAGGACTGGGCCGATATGCTGTTGCGCATGTATCTGCGGTACTTCGAAAAACGGGGATTCAAGGCGGAATTGACCGATTATCAGCCCGGAGAAGAGGCCGGTATCAAGGGCGCTACGCTTACGGTTGCTGGCGATTACGCTTATGGCTGGTTGCGCGCTGAGATCGGTATTCATCGTCTTGTGCGGATCTCGCCTTTTGATTCCAACGCGCGGCGACACACGTCTTTTTGCTCGGTTTTCGTTTTTCCGGAATTGCCGGATGATGTTGAAGTCGAAATCAACGAAAAGGACCTTAAGGTCGATACCTATAGATCAAGCGGCGCTGGTGGGCAGCATGTCAATAAAACCGATTCGGCTATCCGCATAACCCACGTTCCGACAGGTATTGTTGTCGCGTGCCAGAACGAACGCTCACAGCACAAAAACCGGGCTACGGCGATGAAGCAACTCAAGGCGCGTTTGTATGAACTCGAAGTGCGCAAAAAGAAAGAAGAGGCTTCTGCGATTGCCGGTGAAAAGATGGAGATTGGGTGGGGCAGTCAGATTCGTTCTTATGTACTGCATCCTTACCGGATGGTAAAGGATCATCGTACCAGTTTTGAATCAGGCAATACCGATGCTGTCCTGGATGGTGACCTGGATGGATTTATCGAGGCTTTTCTGTTGTCAGGAAAATAGATATCACACCAGGCTCCGGGCTTTGAAACATGCCCTGAACCCTTGAGAAAGACTGGCTTTCTCCTTGACTTGCAGGGGACCATTGTTTAAGGTGCCTTGTTTGCCAAAATGCAAGGAAAAGGAAGGAAATCGATGGAAGAATTAAACGATCTACTGCTGCAGCGCCGTGCTAAATTGGATGAATTTCGTGGTGAAGGAATCAATCCCTACGCCAACGATTTTGCCGTGACTGCCACCACCGGGGATGTTGTTGCCGCCCACGGTGAACAGGATGGCGCAGCACTTGAAAACATTAATCATCATTATTCTCTGGCCGGGCGCATTATGGCTCGCCGGGATTTTGGCAAGGCTGCCTTTATACAGCTTCAGGACCGCAATGGCCGGCTGCAAGTGTTTGTGCGCCGTGACAATGTCGGCGAGGAAGCGTATCAGCTGTTCCGCAAGCTCGACATCGGAGACATTGTCGGTGTGTCGGGTAAGCCTTTTCGGACCAAAACCAATGAGTTGTCCCTGCGGGCCGATGCTATCCGTTTGCTGACCAAGTCGCTGCAGCCCCTGCCTGAAAAATGGCATGGCTTGACCGATGTGGAAATGCGTTATCGGCAGCGTTATCTCGATCTGATTGTTAATCCCGATGTCCAGGCGGTATTCAAGAAGCGTAGCCAGATTGTCAGCTTGATTCGCGACTTTATGGTGAAAAACGAGTTCCTCGAGGTCGAGACGCCGATGATGCAGCCCGTTGCAGGCGGTGCCACGGCCCGTCCGTTTGTGACGCATCACAATACCCTCAAGATGGACCTGTTTTTGCGCATCGCACCGGAACTCTACCTGAAGCGCCTGGTGGTGGGTGGTTTTGAGCGGGTATTCGAGATCAATCGCAATTTCCGCAATGAGGGTATTTCCATTCAGCACAATCCCGAATTTACCATGATGGAATTTTATCAGGCCTATGCTACCTACGAAGACCTCATGGATTTTACCGAAAAGCTCATCTGCCATGTGGCGGAACAGGTGGTCGGTTCCCTCAAGTTTCCCTATGGCGGTCGCGAAGTTGATCTGACCGCTCCCTGGGATCGCTTGACGGTTAAGGAAGCGATTATCAAATACGGCGAGATCGAGCCGGAAGTGCTTGAGGATAAGGCCCAGTGCCTGGCCTATGCCAAAAGTCTCGGACTGGATTTTGACGATACCATCGGCTATGGCAAGTTGTTGACCGAAATCTTCGACGAGGTGGCGGAGCCTAAGTTGTGGAACCCGACTTTTATCACCCAGTACCCGACCGAGGTTTCCCCCTTGTCACGCAAAAACGACACCAATCCCGAAGTGGTCGATCGTTTTGAATTGTTTGTTGTTGGCCGTGAGCTGGCCAATGCTTTTTCCGAATTGAATGATCCCATCGATCAAAAAGAGCGGTTCGCCAAGCAGCTTTTGGAAAAAGAGGCCGGTGATGAGGAAGCGCATGCCATGGATGAAGACTATATCCGTGCCTTGGAGTACGGATTGCCTCCCACGGCAGGTGAAGGGATCGGTATCGACCGGTTGGTCATGCTGCTGACCGATGCGCCTTCCATCCGGGAAGTCATTCTCTTTCCCCAGTTGCGTCCGGAAGTCAGATAGTTTTCTCTGCGGGGTGGACTTGCTTTCCAGGTCTGCCCCCGTTTCCCCTTTGGGAGATTCATGGGCTACGAATGGTTTGTCAGCCTGCGCTATCTGCGGGCCAAACGCAAGCAGACTTTTATCTCGGTCATCTCTTTTATTTCCATCGCTGGAGTGACTCTCGGTGTGGCGGCCCTCATCGTCGTTTTGGCGGTGATGACCGGTTTTCACGACGGGGTAAGGCAGCAGATTCTCGGCAATGTACCGCATGTCCTGATTCAGCAGCAGGGTGGCGCTATTGAAGGCTACCGTGATCTCGTCGATAGGGTCAAACTTCAGGTCCCTGAGGCTGTCGCGGTCAATCCTTTTGTCAGCAAGGAAGCCATGCTTCTTGCGAATCGCAATGTCGCCGCGGTCAGCGTCAAAGGGATAGAGCGCGGCAATAAGGTCTTTTCGCAGCCCTTCCTTAATCTGGACAGTGCACAAGTTCAACAGGCCTTGTTCAGTGAACAGGATGGGATGCCCGGGATTGTACTCGGCCTGGATACCGCGGCTTCTCTCGGAGTGACCCTGGGCGACAGCGTCAACGTTATCCCGCCCAAATTCAACGTTACGCCTTTTGGGCTGATCCCCAAGATGAAACCTTTCAGGGTGGTGGGGATATTCCAACATCGGGGTGGTTTTCTCGATGCCTATTTTGCGTATGTCGACCTGATCCAGGCCCAACAATTTCTCAATACCAACGGCCAGGTCAGTGGGGTGGAAATTGAATTGGCCTCTTTTGAGCAATCGCGCCTGGTGACCAGTCGTCTACGTGAAAAGTTACCTTTTCCCTACCTCGTCAGTTCCTGGGAAGACCTGTTCGGTTCCTTCCTGTCCGCCCTTAAACTTGAAAAACTCGGCCTTTTTATCGTGCTTGGGATTATCGTGCTGGTGGCTGCCTTCAATATTGCCACCACCTTGATCATGGTGGTCATGGAGAAGCATAAAGATATCGCCATCCTCAGATCCATGGGGGCCACTTCTCGCAGTATCCTGCAGATTTTTGTGTTTCAAGGTTTCATCATCGGGACTCTCGGCACGGCTCTCGGCACGGTTTTAGGCGTTGCCCTGGCCAGCAATGCCGATCCTATCATAAAGGGATTGGAAAGACTGCTTAAGGTAAGGATTTTTGACCAGGCGGTCTATGGAATGGAGCGCTTTCCTTCGGTCGTTCATTTTGATGATGTGGTCGCGGTTGCGATGATGGCCATGGTCATCTGTCTGATGGCAACCATTTACCCGGCATGGCGGGCGTCCCGGATGGATCCGGGCGAAGCCCTGCGTTACGAGTAGCGAGGCGGCCACAATGATTGAAGTAAGCAATTTATGTAAAAGTTTCATCAACGGAACCAGGCGTGTCGATGTTCTTTCGCAGGTCGATTTAAGGATCGATATGGGTGAAAGGGTTGCGGTGGTCGGTGCATCGGGGGCGGGTAAGTCGTCCTTGATGCATATCCTCGGGGGGTTGGACCGCCCGACCAGCGGCGATGTGCGCTATGACGGCCAGGATATATTCAGTTTGCGCGGTGCCGAGCTTGACGGTTTTCGCAATCGCACACTCGGGTTTGTCTTTCAGTTTCACCAGTTGCTCCCTGAGTTCTCTGCCCTTGAAAATGTCATGATGCCCGCTTTAATCGCACGGTGGCCACGCAGCAAGGCCGAACCTGCGGCCAGGGAGCTGCTTTGTGAAGTTGGTCTTGAGCCGCGATTAAGTCATAAACCCGGAGAGCTGTCCGGGGGTGAGCAACAACGGGTGGCCATTGCCCGAGCTCTGGTGATGTCGCCCAGGGTGCTGCTTGCCGACGAACCGACCGGTAATCTTGATAGTGGTACATCCGATAGTATTTATCGCTTGCTTACGCGTCTTCACGGTACCCGTGGCCTTACATTGATTATTGTGACTCATGATACCCGTCTTGCTGCAGGGCTCGACCGTATTGTTCACATGGCGGATGGTCGGATCGTCGGCTAGATTGGGGTTTACACCCCTATGCTCTTTACCTATAATGACCCACTTACCTTGCCTTCTCGGAGTATTGGTTGCATGAAAAATCGTTTGATGATCTGGCTGATGATAGTGCTGTTGTTGATACCCGTTACCGGGACGGCTTCACCCCTTGTGGTGGATCAGGTTCTGGTTGAAGGTAACCGTCGTGTAGAACGCAGCTACATCGAGGGCGTACTTTCGGTCACTCCAGGAAAGCCAACCTCGACTGAGGACATCGATCGGGATATCGCAGCAATTTTCAAAACCGGGCGGTTTCAGGACGTGGCGGCGGAATTGGTGGAACGCGAGGGGCAGAAGCTGCTTGTTTTCAAGGTTACCGAACGCCCTCTGTTGCGCAAGGTCGTTTTTACGGGTAATTCGGAAATCAAAACAGACAAACTTGGCGAAATGGTCAATGCTCAGAAGATCGAGTTTTTCCGCCCCCAGGTTGTTCGTGAAGCTATCGAAGTCATCAAGCGTGCCTATGTCGAAGAAGGTTATTACGCAACCGAGATCGATGCCAAGGTCGATATCAACGATCGTCAGGAAGCCACTATCACCTTTAATATCGATGAGGGTGACAAGGTCTACGTAACCGATATCCAATTTGAGGGTAATACGGTTTTCAAGGATAAAGAACTGAAAAAGGTCATGTTATCCAAGGAAAAGTGGTTCCTCTCCTTCATTACCGGGCGGGGTGGCTACAAGGAGGAAATGACCAAAGTTGATCGGGATATCATTGCAGATCAATATTATAACGAGGGTTATATACAGGTCCGAGTCAAAGGACCGGTGGTGAACCTGCTGCCGGATAAAAAATCGATCGAATTGTTGTATGAGATCGAAGAGGGTAAGCAGTTTTTTGTCGGCAACCTCGATGTTTCGGGCGACCTTCTTAAGGACAAACAGGAACTCCTGGGCAGTATGACGCTGCATGAGGGCGATGTTTTCAGCCGTAAAGTCATGCGCGAAGACATGCTCAAGCTCAATGATCTTTATGCCGACACCGGATACGCCTATGTCAATGTAACGCCCGAAACCCAGGTTGATGAGCAGGCCAACAAGGTCGATATTGTTTATGATGTTGAACAAGGACTCAAGGCGCGCATAGGTCGTATCAATATCTCCGGCAATACACGTACCCGTGACAAGGTGGTCCGGCGTCAGGTCAAATTGGCGGAAGGAGACACCTATAGTGCATCCTTGATTAAAGACAGCCGGCGCAAGATTAATAATCTCGGTTACTTTGACGAAGTGAACTTGACGACTCGCAAGGGTGATGATCTGTCGTTGATGGATATCGATATCGATCTCAAAGAACGCGCTACCGGGAGTTTCAGTGTCGGGGCCGGTTTTTCATCCGTTGATGGGTTATTGTTTCAGGGTTCTGTTTCCCAGGATAACTTTTTGGGAAGAGGGCTGCGGCTCGATTTGTCCGGTTCTTTGGGCGGAAGCAGCACCGTATATCGGGTCGGTCTGCTTGATCCGTATTTTCTTGATCGTGATCTGGCCTTGGGTTTCGACGTGTACGATACCGTGCGGGAATGGACCGATTTTGATCGCGATACGACCGGTGGCGATATTAAACTCGGTTTGCCGATTACTGAAGATATTCGATCCTTTTTTGTATATCGGTATGAAAAGAAAAACATTACCGAGGTTGATGACGATGCCAGCTGGATGATCAAGGAACAGGAAGGTAAGCACACCCTTTCGTCGATTACCGCATCATTGTCACGCAACACGCTTGATTTTCGCCCCGATCCCAGCCGCGGCAATATTTCCGAACTTGCAATCGAATATGCGGGGCTTGGAGGTAGTGAAAAATTTATCAAGTATACGGCTGACCATCGCTATTTTTATCCGTTGCCCTGGGGAATGGTCTTCAGCGCTCACGGACAGGTTGGTTATATCCAGGAAATGGGTGGAGAATCGATCCCGCTGGATGAACGGTTTTTTCTTGGTGGGATGAATTCATTGCGTGGTTTTGAGTCCCGTGAAGTCGGCCCGCGTGATCCTGATACAGGTGACTTTTATGGGGGCTCCAAGGAGGCTGTCTTCAATCTGGAGGTCACGTTTCCCTTGATTAAAGACATGAAGATGAAAGGCTTGGTGTTCTTTGATACAGGCAATGCGTGGGATACCAATGAATCCATGTTCTCCGACATGCGTTACAGTGTGGGTGCCGGTATAAGTTGGAATAGCCCCATGGGACCGCTGAAATTTGCCTGGGGATACAATCTCAGTCCCAAGGAGTGGGAAGAGCCCTCGGCCTTTGACTTTTCGGTGGGCAAGTCTTTCTAAAGGTAATTACGGGTGCTCGCGTTAAGTTAATTAACAAGCGACAGGCCTGATCTATACAAACTTAACCTTAAAGGAGCTTTAAATGAAAAAGATCTTTGGATTTTTGTTTGCTGTTATGTTGTTGGCCGCTGTACCTGCCGGAGCTGCTAATGGAAAGGTAGGCGTCATCGATTTGCAGAAGGTTTTGCGTACCTCCGCTGCAGGGCAGGCTGCACAGAAAACCATAGCTAGCAAAGCCCAGGCTTTTCAGAAAACCATGCAGGGTCGTCAAAATGATCTTAAAAAGCTCAATGATGATTTTGAAAAACAAAAAATGATGTTGTCCAAAGAAGCGATCGCTGACAAAGAGCGAGACCTGCAGCAGAAGGTGAAAGACTTCCAGCGCTTTGGTAAAGACGCCCAGGAAGAATTGCAGCAGGAAGATCGCCAGGCAACTTCCCGAATTCTTGACGAAGTTGCAAAGGTTGTAAAAGATCTCGGTGCCAAGGGTGGATACGATGTCATCGTGGAGAAAAGCACGACCCTGTACACTGCGGACAGCATCGATCTGACAGATCAGGTTGTTAAGGCCTACGACAAAAAATTCGCACAGACCAAGGGCAAGTAAAGGAGACCGTTATGGCGACCTTGATGGAATTGGCTGAATTGATCGGTGGCACGGTGGTGGGGGACGGATCCGTAACCATCAACCGTATGGCGCCTATCGATACGGCTGGCCCGGGTGATATTACCTTCATTGCCAACCCGAAATACCTGGCAAAACTCAAGGATACCACCGCATCGGCTGTTATTATCAAGCCGGGGATTGAATGCCCCGGCGTTTCATTGCTGGTTTGCGACAATCCCTACCTGGGGTTTGCCAAGGTACTCACCGCGCTTCATGTGAAGCGTCCTGAACCTCAGGGGGTGATGGAGGGAGCCTTTGTCTCGTCCGAAGCCGAACTGGGTGCTGATGTTACCATTCATCCGGGATGTGTTGTCGGTAAAAACGTGCGCATCGGTCGCGGTACGATCCTCTATCCTGGTGTGGTTGTTTATGATGGCGTCCAGATCGGTGAAGACTGCCTCGTCCACGCTGGTGTTCTTATTCGAGAACAGTGTCGTCTCGGCAATCGTGTCGTGGTTCAGCCGGGAGCGGTTATCGGATCGGATGGATTCGGTTTTGCTCCTGACGGGAAAAGTTATTATAAAATCCCTCAGATGGGGATTGTCGGTATCGAAGACGATGTTGAAGTCGGCGCCAATGTCTGTATTGACCGTGCTGCCATGGGCGTAACGCTCATTAAGCGCGGTACCAAGATCGATAATCTGGTGCAGATTGCCCATAATGTTACTGTTGGTGAGGATACCATTCTGGTTTCTCAGGTCGGCATTGCCGGCAGCAGTAAGGTCGGCAATCACTGTACTCTTGGTGGACAGGTTGGTGTATCGGGTCATATCAAGATTGGTGACAATACCATGGTTGGTGCTCAAAGCGGGATTATCAGCGATCTGCCGGCTGGTCAGGTTTTTTCCGGTACGCCGACCATGCCTCACCGGGATTGGCTGAGAGCTTCGGCAGGTGTCAAAAACTTGCCCGCCATGCGCAAAACCATCAGTAGCCTGCAAAAACGCATTGATGAACTGGAAAAGCTGGTCAAGGAAAGGTAATGGCATGACCCTCGAAATTCTTGATATCATGAAGTTATTACCGCACCGTTACCCCTTTTTGCTTGTGGATCGCATTGTCGATCTAGAGCCGGGTAAATGTGCAGTCGGTATTAAAAATGTTACTATCAACGAGCCTTTCTTCCAGGGGCACTATCCCGGCCACCCGATCATGCCCGGCGTATTGATCATCGAAGCCATGGCTCAAGTTGGTGGAGCTGTTGCAGCTTTGACTGCCGGAGACAAAGGCGATCAGGTACCCTACTTTACCGGCATCAACAAAGCCCGTTTTCGTCGTCCGGTAGGTCCTGGAGATGTTTTGCGACTGCAGTTGGATTTGATCAGCAGCCGGCGTGGTTTGTATATTTTTGATGGCAAAGCTTATGTTGATGGCAACCTGGTTGCCGAGGCAGAGCTGAAAGCGGTTTTTGCACCGCGGGCACAGGATTGATACCATGATTCATTCTACGGCAATTGTCCATGACGGTGCGCGGATACACGAAAGTGTCGAAATCGGCCCTTATGCAGTGATCGGCCCTAACGTATCCATCGAAGAGGGTACCCGTGTAGGTGCACATGCCGTCATAGAGGGATGGACTGAAATCGGAAAAGATAATCGCATTTTTCAGTTTACATCGATAGGAGCCGACCCTCAGGATCTTAAATTCCATGGAGAAGTTTCGAGCTTGCGCATTGGCGATCGCAATACCATTCGCGAGTTTGTAACGATGCATCGAGGTACCGAAGACGGTGGTAGTGAAACCGTGGTTGGTAACGATAATCTGTTTATGGCTTACGCACATGTCGCTCACGACTGTGTTATCGGTAACCGGGTTATCCTGGCTAACGGTGCTACCCTTGGTGGCCATGTGAGGGTTGAGGATTGGGCGATTCTCGGCGGACTGTCGGCGGTTCATCAGTTTACCCGTATCGGAAGTCATGCCATGATCAGCGGTGGCAGCATGGTGGCGCAGGATATCGCCCCCTATCTTATTGCCCAGGGTGACAGGGCCAAAGCCGTTGGTATCAACCTGATAGGTCTCAAGCGGCGCAACTTTTCCGATGAGACCTTGCGCGATATCAAGCAGGCCTATAAGTTGATGTTTCGCAGTAACCTGCGTCAGGAAGAGGCGTTAGCACGTATTACTGCCGAAGTCTCTGATGCTCCCGAGATCCAGGCATTTGTTGAATTTATACGGGCCAGTGAACGGGGTGTTGCGAGATGAGTGATCTGCGGGCAGCCGTTATCGGTGTCGGGTATCTGGGGCGTTTTCATGCCCAGAAATATGCAGCTTTGCCCGGCGTGGAATTGGTCGGCGTGGTTGATGTGGATCTGGCTGCTGCGCAGAAAGTTGCAGCCGAGGTTGGTTGTCCCGCTTTTTCCGATTACCGTGAGTTGCTCGACCAGGTCGACGTGGCATCGATCGTTGTTCCTACCCAATTTCATTTTGAGGTGGCGAAGGAGTTTTTGGCCGCAGGTCGTCATGTTTTGGTAGAAAAGCCGATAACCGAAACGGTAGCCGAGGCGGAAGAATTGATTGCCTTATCACGTCAGCATGATGCGATATTGCAAGTAGGTCATTTGGAACGTTTCAATCCTGCGATCGTGGCGCTTAACGGTGAATTGAACAAGCCTATGTTCATTGAATCTCACCGGTTAACCCCTTACCGTGGTCGAGGTACGGATGTGAATGTTGTACTCGATCTGATGATTCACGATATCGATATTATCCTCAATATGGTCAAATCACCGCTTACCTCGATACATGCATCCGGGGTTCCGGTGCTGTCCGACGAAGTCGATATCGCCAACGCACGTCTGGAATTTGCCAGCGGATGCGTTGCCAATGTTACCGCAAGTCGCGTGAGTCGGGACGCAATGCGCAAGGTGCGGGTGTTCCAGTCGGATGCGTATTTCTCGATCGATTATCAGAAACGCAAGATCGCCGTTTGCCGTAAGGATGGAGCCGGGATGGTGCTCCCTGGATTACCTGGCATTACCATGCAGGAAAAAGGTTTCGCCGAAAGCGATGCTCTGATGGATGAAATCGGAGCTTTTATCGCATCGGTTAAAAATGGTACCCCGCCTGTTGTCGGGGGGGAGGATGGTCGTCGTGCGTTGGAGGTGGCTTTGCAGATCAGCAGTCGTTTGGGTAGTGTGCTGTAAAGGCAAAGCCTGTCCTTGAACATTCTGATTATAAGGCGGGGCCCTATGCCAGTCCTCGCCTTTTGTTATTTGTCATAGTTTTTTGCATGGTTTGTGTTTGAAACGCCGGTTCGCAGGTAAACACGATTTTAAAGGGATTTATTATGTCCATTCCAATGGTTGACCTTAAACAACAATTCAGCAGTATCAAGGATGAAGTCGTCCAGGGTATTTTTGATGTTTTGGAAACTACACGTTTTGTACTCGGTCCTCACGGCGAGGCTCTCGAACAGGAAATCGCTGCCTATTGCGGGGTCCGTCATGCTTTCGGGGTCGCTTCAGGAACCGACGCTCTGCATCTGGCTTTGCGGGCGGCAGAAATAGGTCCCGGTGACGAGGTCATTACCACGGCATTTACCTTTATTGCGACTGCCGAGGCGATCGCATACGTTGGTGCCTCGCCGGTGTTCGTGGATATCGATCCTGCTACCTTCAATATCGATGTGACGAAAATAGAAAGCGCCATTACCCCACGCACCCGCGCGGTCATACCGGTTCATCTGTACGGGCAGCCGGTCGATCTCGCGCCTCTTGTCGTTTTATGCCAAAAACATGGTCTGCGCATGATCGAAGACTGTGCGCAATCCTTTGGAGCCAACTACCAGGAGCGAATGACGGGCGCCTGGGGGGATGCAGGCTGCTTTTCTTTTTTTCCCAGTAAAAATTTAGGTTGCTACGGTGACGGTGGCATGATCATCACAAATGATGATGAACTGGCGCAACAGGTGCAGATGTTGCGAAACCATGGCAGTCGGGAGCGCTATTACCACGCCGTGATTGGTTATAACAGTCGACTGGATGATATGCAGGCGGTGATTTTGCGTGCCAAGCTGAAGCATATCGACACGTACAACCGATTGCGTCGTGAAAATGCTGCTCATTACAATGCCCGCCTGGCGAATTCGGCGGTGACTGTACCCTTCGAGGACGGCAAAGGCACGCATGTCTTTCATCAGTACACTATCCGAGTTCAGGATCGTGAAAGGGTTCAAAAAGCTCTGGCGGACGAAGGTATTGCATCGGCAATCTATTATCCGGTGCCTTTGCATCGGCAGGAGGTCTTTATCTCCAATTGCGCCGATGTGTCTTTACCTGTGACGGATCAGGCTGCCAGCGAGGTGCTGTCACTACCCATGTATCCGGAGCTGATTGAAGAACAGATAGACCGTGTCTGCCAGACTTTGTTGTCTGCCCTTTAGGTGTTGGTAATGCATACGGCAACAAAAACGCATCGCGTCATGATCGTTACAGGCGAAGCCTCCGGCGATCTTCATGGGGCGAATCTTATTCATGCTGCAGGGAAACTCGATCCTGAATTGAAGTTTTTCGGTGTCGGCGGTGCCCGCATGGCTGAAGCCGGGTGTGAAATTTTAATCCCTGGGGAAGAACTTGCAGTGATGGGGTTTGTTGAAGTCCTGGGTCACTTCCCGACGATCTGGCGAGCATTCCGGAAGCTTAAAAAGGTGCTACATGGACCGCAGAAGCCGGATGTCCTGGTTCTGATCGATTTTGCGGAGTTCAACATGTTGCTTGCGGCCCAGGCAAAAAAGGCTGGGGTTCCGGTGCTTTACTACGTTAGCCCGCAAGTGTGGGCATGGCGACGGGGCCGGGTTCGGCGCATCGCTTCAGTCGTTGATCGACTGGCCGCTATTTTCCCTTTTGAACCAGAACTTTACAAAACCCAGGATATCGATGTCGAATATGTCGGGCATCCACTTTTGGACGAGTTTGACGTTACGGAAGAGCGGCCGGACTTTTTGCTGAAATCCGGACTTGATCCGAATCGTCCGGTTATCGGGTTATTCCCTGGCAGCCGCAAGAATGAGCTGAAGTATATATTCGATACCATTATGGAGTCTGCGGTCCGGTTGAGCGAGAAGTATCCCTCTGCCCAGTTTCTGCTTCCGGTGGCATCAAGTTTTCGCAAACAGGATATGCAGGCCCTGGTGGATCCGTATGGGATACCTGTAACCCTTATCGATGGGGATATTTACAATATTATTCAAGCATGTGATGCGATTATCAGTGTCTCCGGAACAGTCACCCTGCAGATTGCCCTGGTCGGTACGCCGATGGCCATTGTTTACAAGATGGCACCACTCAGTTACACCATCGGTCGACGTTTGATCAGGGTTCCCTATATCGGGTTGGCCAATATTGTGGCAGGCCGGCAAGTGGTCAAGGAGTTTATTCAACATCAGGCCTCCCCCGAAGCGGTTGCCGGGGAGATTGACGCCATCCTTTCCGATGGCGACTATAATCGTACGATGCGCAGCGATCTACTGACCATTCAGCAGCGTATGGGCGAGGGCGGCTGTTCAGAGCGTGTGGCGCGAATGGTTTCGGAGCTTAGCCGCGGCATTTCAGTTAAGGAGCGTAATTTGTGAGGTACAACGCCCGACAACTTTACAGTCGTCTTTTCCGTTACTCAAGGCCTTATATCTGGAGGGTTTTGTTGGCCATGGGGGCGTCTCTGCTGGTCTCCGGTTCGGATGTGGCTACTGCAAAGTTGGTCAAACCGTTTGTGGATAAACTGCTGGTTGCCACGAATAGCGGCATGGTTAATTGGGTGCCGGTTATTGTTATCGGTCTTGCCGCCTGTAAAGGCGTGGGCCGTTACATTCAGGAATATTTCATCAAGACCGCCGGTCAGTTGGTGGTGCAGGATATCCGCAACGATCTTTACTCGCACTCCATGAACCTTTCCATGGGGTACTTTTCCCATAGTTCGACGGGGAATGTCATGTCCCGTATCCTCAACGATGTCGGGGCATTGCAGCGCTCTGCCGCCGATGTGCTGGTCGATGGCCTGCGGGAAAGTTTTACCCTGATCGGATTGACCTTTGTTGCGTTCCAAAGCGACTGGCGCTTGGCTGCCATAGCCTTTGTGGTCATGCCCATTTCCGTGGTGCCCGCTAACGTTTTGGGACAGCGCATCAAGGACAATACCCGTCGCTCACAGCGCACACTTGGCAACCTGACCCGTGTTCTGCAGGAGAGTCTCGCCGGCATCAAGGTAATTAAGGCCTTTGGTACCGAAGATCGTGAATGCGACCGTTTCAAGACCGAAAATAAACGTTTTTATTATTTTTTGCGCAAGGTTCTTAAATACGATTCAGCAGCCACCCCCGTGGTTGAGATTCTTTCTTCCATAGGGGTTGCCGCAGTGTTGTGGTATGGCATTCACCGTGTTCACCAAGGTGCCATGACCCAAGGCGATCTGTCCGCCTTTATTGTTGCCATGTTGATGATGTACGCGCCTCTCAAGCGTCTTACCAAGGTCAGCAATACTATCCAGCGTTCTTTTGGTGCCGCCGAACGGGTGTTTGAATTGATGGATGAAGTGCCCGATATCGTAGACCAGCCCGATGCTATTCAGGCTGTACGGCCTGCAGGACATATTGCGTTTAATAAGGTTCGTTTTTCCTACGGGGATGAACCGGTCCTGGATGATATCAGTCTATCCATTCGTGCTGGAGAAGTTGTCGCGTTGGTCGGGCCCAGTGGTGGCGGGAAGTCGACCATTATCGGCCTGCTCAACCGGTTTTACGACCCCCAGCAGGGGAGTATTTTAATAGATGGTCAGGATATTCGGCATTTGACCCAATACAGCCTTAAGCAGAGCATTGCCCTTGTTGATCAGGAAACCTTTCTGTTTAACGACACGGTTCGGAACAATATCCGCTATGGTCGTCCCGAGGCCACCGATGCCGAGGTTGAAGAGGCGGCCAGACTGGCATTTGCAGACGAATTCGTGCGGACCATGAATGATGGTTACGATACGATTATCGGCGACAGGGGAGTACGCCTTTCGGGAGGGCAGCGTCAGCGTATCTGCATTGCCCGCGCCATCCTTCGCGATGCACCAATACTGCTTTTGGACGAGGCGACCAGTGCTCTTGATACTGAAAGCGAAGCTATGGTCCAAAAAGCCCTCGTCAATCTTATGCAAAATCGTACCACTATCGTCGTTGCGCATAGACTGTCAACCGTTATGCATGCTGACAAAATCGTTGTCCTGGAGGACGGTCGCATCCGTGAAGTGGGTTGTCATCAGGAACTGCTGTCGGGTGACGGGCTCTATCGTCGCCTGTATGATATGCAATTCGCCGACCGGGATTGACCGGATAATCATGGGGAGGATGGGGTGTACCTGCTGTATGATCTGATCTGGCTTGCTGGTGCCATGGCTTTAGTGCCCTGGTACCTGCTGCGCCGATTCTGTGGAGGTAAAAACCGGCAGGGTCTCAGAGAGCGTTTCGGTTGGTATGCTCCCGGTCGTCTGGAAGTTTTGCAGGGGCGTCCCGTATTGTGGCTGCATGCCGTGTCGGTGGGTGAAACCCGTGCCGCGGTGTCTTTGATAAGAGGCCTGAAAAAGAGCTTTCCCGAGCATGCTCTGGTCCTTACAAATGTTACCGAAACCGGCCATGCCGTAGCTCAGGATATCCCAGAAATCGATCTTTGCCTGTTTTTCCCTTTCGACATTTCATGGGCAGTTCGTCGGGTTTTGCGTCAGGTGCGGCCCGATATCGTCGTCATTGTCGAGACCGAAATCTGGCCGAATCTGGTACGCTGCTCTCAGCAGGCCGGGATACCGTTGGTGTTGGTCAATGGCCGCATTTCCGATCGCTCTTTTCCCCGTTACCGCAAAGTGCGCCGTTTTTTACAACCGGTCTTGAATCGGTTTGCCTGTTTATGTATGCAGACGGAGCAGGACGGACAGCGGATTTTAACTTTGGGTGCTTTGCCTGAACGTGTCTCTGTGACCGGTAATCTCAAGTTCGACATGTCTTGCGATGGTATAAGCAGTTTGACAACGGAATCAGTACGTGCCGCTTATGGCTTGCCTGCAGACAGCCTGGTCTTGGTGGCAGGCAGTACTCATCCCGGTGAAGAAGAATTGGTATTGGACGCCTTTGTTGAATTGCGCGCGCAAGGTGTTGAGCTTTGTATGGTTCTGGCACCTCGTCACCCCGGGCGGGCGCATGAGGTTGGCCAATTGCTCACTCTGCGAGGATTTAACTGGGTTGCGCGGACCTCTCTCGACGGCTCGACCGGAGCGCTGAAAGCAGGCGATGTTTTACTGGTCGATACCGTGGGAGAATTGCTCAAACTGTATGCTGCCGCTGATGCGGTTTTTGTCGGAGGCAGCCTTGTACCCGTAGGTGGACATAATGTATTGGAGGCGGCGCTGCTGAAGAAGCCGGTTTTGTTCGGTCCCCACATGGAAAACTTTCGTGAAATTGCCCGATTGGTGGTGGACGCCGGTGCTGGAAAGCAGATCCGTTCAACCGAGTTAACCTCTGAACTGGAAGCTATGCTGCACGATCCTGAGACTATGCAGGCCATGGGGTTGGCCGGGTATAATCTATTGCATCAGCATGCCGGTGCCACGGAACGTACCGTAAGCCATATCCAACGTCTGCTGGACAACTAACATGGCCAGTCTGACTCTATTTTATCGTCGGCTGGCCGTTTACGGCCCCACAACTTTATGGCAGTGGCTGATTTATACGATCCTGCTGCCCATGGGCTGGCTGTACGGGGCGTTGATGCAGCTTCGGGCCTTTATGTATCGGATCGGTGTCTTCGCGTCCTATCGCGCTGGTGTGCCGGTAATTTCCATTGGCAATCTCAGCGTAGGCGGGACCGGCAAAACCCCGGTCGTCGATCACTTGATTCGCTACTGCCTGTCTTTGGATAAACGCGTGGCAGTGGTCAGCCGTGGCTACGCAAGTGGTAACCAATCTGCTCTGCGGGTTGTTAGTGCCGGGCAGGGTCCTCTGCTCGATGTGGAGCAGGCAGGTGACGAACCGTGGCTGCTTGCGCGACGCAACCCCGCAGCCTGCGTTGTTGTCGCGCCCCGTCGTGTACTCGGGGTGCGTCATGCAATTGAGGCACTTGGTGCGGATGTTGTGCTGCTCGATGATGGCTTTCAGCACTTGGCTGTGGCTCGGGATTTTGATCTGGTGTTACTTGACGCGCAGCGGCCTTTCGGTAATGGCCAGGTGCTTCCCGCCGGCCTTTTGCGTGAACCTCGTTCCGCTCTTAAGCGCGGACAGCTGTTTTTATTGACCCGCTGTCCGGAAGCTCACGTAAATACACCGACGTTACCCGGTCCGATACTGCATTGCCGGCACGAAGTGGCGAATCATGTTGAGTCTCTGGATGGTGAAATGCGCCTCATGGCGGATCTGGTTCATCTTCGGGGCATCGCCTTTGCTGGCATTGCCGAGCCCGGGAGCTTTTTCAGCGATCTTGAAAAGCGTGGTTTAAATCTGGTACAGACCCTTTGTTTTTCCGATCATGCCGGTTATGATGAGCAAGATCTTTCCCGGTTGATCGAAGCTGCCAATTCGGCTGATTATTTCATCACCACGGAAAAAGATGCCGTCAAGTTGGCTGCAGCGGCTTTACCACGACCCTGTTTTCAGGTTCCTTTGCGGCTGGTTTTTCTACAGCCAGGGGCGTTGGAAGCACGCATATTGCCTGTTTTGAAAGGTGATCGAAATGACGATTTCTCAGGAACTGCTTGATATTCTTGCCTGCCCCCAATGTAAGGGACCCCTGCGACCGGTGGACGAACCCGAAGGACTGGTGTGCGACAACTGTCGACTTAGGTATCCCATTGTTGATGACATTCCCGTTATGCTTATCGACGAGGCCCAGCCTTTCGATATTGGTTGAACACACGACTTCTGCGGAGTTATTTTTTTTGAAACCGATTGATCCGAAAACTGTTCGGCGCATCATGCTGCGATCGACTAATTGGGTCGGGGATGCGGTCATGACCACCCCGGCCATGGCCGATTTGCGTAGTGCCTTTCCCGATGCTGAAATCGTAGTCGTCGCCAACCCTTTGGTGGCACACCTGTTTACCTATCATCCGTACTGTGACCGGGTGATCGTTTACGATAAGAAGGGAGCCCATAACGGGGTCCTTGGGTTATGGGGATTTGCCAGGCAACTTCGCAGGGAAAACTTCGATCTGGCCGTTTTATTGCAAAATGCCATCGATGCTGCCATTCTGGCTTTTTGCGCCGGCATACCTCGCCGTGCCGGTTATCGAACCGATGCACGCGGCCTGCTGCTGACCCATGGCGTCGCCGTTGGTCCCGAACAGAAACGTCTGCATCATACCGATTATTATCGGCACATGCTGCGGCATATCTGCCGGGGCGAAGGTGATGGCAAGCTGCGCCTGGCCTGCACTGAAGAGGAACGGCGCTGGGCGAAGGATACTCTCGGGGCAAGTAGCCGGGTGGCTATTAATCCGGGGGCTGCATATGGCTCCGCCAAACGCTGGCTGCCCGAACGCTTCGCCGCAGTAGCTGACGGGTTGGCCCGCGAATTCGGGCTGCAGGTTGTCCTGACTGGTGGTCCCGGAGAAATGGAAATAGGCCGGGATATCGAAAAGGCCATGAGCACCCCGGCATTGAATCTGATAGGGCAGACCTCCGTACGCCAGTTGATGGCCGTATTGTCGGAATGTCAGTTGGTGATCACCAACGATTCCGGCCCAATGCATGTGGCTGCAGCATTCGATATTCCCATCGTGGCGGTATTCGGTCCGACTGATCACACCACCACTTCGCCCTGGTCGCAAAAATGCCGTATCGTGCGCAAGCCCACCGACTGCGCGCCCTGTCTGCTTCGGCAGTGCCCCACCGATCATCGCTGTATGCGGGCAATTTTGCCGGAAGATGTGTTGGATGCAGCGCGTGAAGTCCTGGGAGACATCCGATGAGGATTCTGATCGTCAAAATCAGCGCGCTTGGTGACGTCGTGCATGCCTTGCCGGTTCTGGCCTATATCAAAAGCGCTTATCCCGAAGCCAAAATCGACTGGTTGGTCGAAGAAGCGTTTGCGCCGCTGTTGGAGGGGCATTCCCTTTTGCGCAAAGTGCACCGTCTGGGACTTAAACGCTGGCGCCGCGAAGGACTGCGGGCCGTCCTTTCCGGGATAAAAGCCACGTTGACCGACCTGCGTCATGAACGCTACGATCTCGTCCTCGATCTTCAGGGCAACTGCAAAAGCGGGTTGTTCACCTGGTTGTGTGGTGCCCCAAGGCGTTATGGCTTTTCACGTAGTGGCGTACGGGAATGGCCCAACCTGCTTGCCACCAACCATAAAGTGCATCTTACCTCTGCCGATCATCATATCAGTGACCGGTCTCTGACTGTGGCACGTGAAGCTTTTCCCGCCGGCAGTGTGCGTCCCCTTGCAGGTCCTATGTGTGTATCGCCCAAGGCGCGCACTGTTGTGGATAAACAACTTACCGAACTCGATTTGAACGGGCGGTCTCTTGTGGTTTTTCAATATGGGACCACCTGGGATACCAAACTTTGGCCCCTCGATTGCTGGCAGCAACTGGCACAGCGGCTTTGCCGGGAAGATCAATTGCGGCCGGTGTTGATCTGGGGCAACGATGCGGAGCGGCATGCTGCGGAGGCTATTTCCCGCGCCACCGAAGGTCAAGCGGTCATCTGGCCGAGGGGCACGTTGCAGGAACTGGCCGCTCTGCTGGAAAGAGCTGACCTGGTCATCGGCGGAGATACCGGTCCGATTCATATTGCCGCCGCCCTTGAAACACCTACAGTGTCTATCTTCAGGGTTACGGATGCTTCGCGCAATGGGCCGCGTGGGTCGATTCACATTCGCCTGCAGAGTCCTATGCAGTGTTCGCCTTGTTTGAAAAAAGAATGTATCAAAGATGAGGAATGCGGGCATAGTATTTCCGTCGATCAAGTCCTGAACGCAGTTCGCAAGCAACTTAATGGAAATCGACGATGAAAAATTTTGCGATAACCACCTTGATAATTTCCGATGAAGCCAAATCTATGCTCAAGTCTTTCGGTCTAGCCAGCTTTCAGGATTTTATGGATTATTCCGGGGGGGAGCTTATCTGCCACAAACGCGGTCGTTCCACCGTGCGGCTGCAGATCGGGGATCGCGCTTTTTATCTCAAGCGCAACCGGTTTCATTGCGTGGAATTTTTAAAAGGATTGTCGCGTCTGCGGTTGCCGCCTCGGGGGGCACTGCAGGAATGGCGCAATATCAAACTTGTGCAACAGGCCGGCATCGCAACGGTGCCGCCTATTGCGTTTGGGGAACAACCGATTTTGGGTCTCGAAACATGCTCCTTCAGCATGACAGAAGAACTCTATGGTTGTATTCCTCTCGATCAACTATTGCGGGCGAACTTTTCCGGAACTCTGTCCGGACCCCAGCGTCAGCGCAAACAACACCTGATTCGGCGAGTTGGTATTCTTGCCCGGCAACTGCATGGAGCCGGACTCTTCCATCGGGATTTTTATCTGAGCCATGTTTTCGTCAGTCCTAAGGATGCCCTTCAGCTTATCGATCTGCAGCGAATCCTTTGTCGCCCCCTGCGAGCCAGGCATTTCCGGATAAAAGATCTTGCCCAACTAAATTATTCCGCCAGCCGTATTCCAGGTATAACCCGCTCAGATCGCCTACGGCTTTTGCTCGCCTATCTGGATCGTAACTCATTGCTTGATAAGGATAAGTTGCTGGTGCGGGCTGTGCAAAAGAAAACCGACCGAATAGCACGGCATGATGTGAAACTGCTTGCTCGACGGCGGCGGCGGGGTGAACTTCCCTAAGGTCAACCAGGAAGATTTTACCATTGAATACTTATAAATGAATAAGACAGCTCCCAGGCAGAACCGCTGAATTCGAGAGGTAAGAGTAGGGAACAGAGATATAATGTTGCCAAAAAACACCTTTCTGCGGTAAGGACTTTTAACGTTGAATTCCGGTTCTGTTAGACGTTTCAGTAAGCAAGGAAGGCCTTTCATGCAATGGTCCGTTATCATTCCGACTTATAATTATGGTCGTTTTATCGAACGATGTCTTTATTCCGTTCTTGATCAGAGTGGTGCTGATTGTGAAATCGTGATTGTTGATGATGGCTCCTCTGACGACACGCGGACCGTGGTTGATGCATTGGCCAAGGATTTCCCTGCTGGACGATTACGCTACTTTTATCAGGATAATAAGGGCCCGGCTGCAGCCCGCAACCACGGCATTGGGGTGGCCAGGGGAGAATTTCTCTGGTTTCTCGACTCCGATGACCGCTTGACAGCGGATGCGTTTGAGCACATGCGACTGGCGGTGGCTTGCCATCCTGATGGAGAGTTGTTCTTTGGTGGATATCGATCGGTTGCAAAAGATGGAAAAACAACAGATAAGTTGCCGGGTCCGTTGAGTCCGGATAGCACGGTAAATTTCAGTCGTTATCTGCAGAAAGGTCTTAAGAGCCTTACCACCGGCGCCGTGGTGGTTAAAAAAGACATACTTGCTGGGATCAGGTTTCCGGAGGGGATTCATATTAACGAAGATGTCGTTTTTTTCGGGCATCTTCTCGCTCGCTGTAAAACTGTGGCTGTTTCGCAGGTAGTAGTTGAAAAAATACGTCATGCGGACAGCCTCAGAGACAATATGACCCGCATTGAGGAAACAGGATTGCGTTCCGTGGATTATTTATTTGATGCGGTGCGCTTGACTCCTGAACAGATGAAACTGCGTTCAAGGTACCAGGCGGATCGGTGCCTGCGATTGTTTCGTTCGTATTTTCTGAGTGGTGATTATCAACAGGCCCGTTCCTATTATGGTCAGGCACTGCAATCCTGTCCCGGCTATCTATCCAAGTTAGGGTACCTTCTCAAATTTTTGCGCTGTATCGGTAAGTAATACACCGGGGATCAGCAAGTTCAAGGTTGTCATAAAGTAAATTTGAACCTATGATGGCTACCCTTTGAGTTGTATGGATGGGGACACAGGTTCCGATACTTTTTTCGTCGTCTGAGATTGATCAAATAGTTACTTGACGGGTAGCTTCGCCATTGCATGATTGGCCAACAGGAAATTGTCGATAGCGTGCATGGTCCGATTCAACTCGTAGCGACAAAGATGGCAGTTCTGATCGATTGTAACGCTAGTTTGGGTGATGATGCGTCATAAATTTCAAGCCGTTGTCCACGAACGAAACGGCAATTTTCACTCCTATTACGTCCCGGGTTCCCCTGTTGACATGTTGCAGGCTTGTTTGCGTCCGGATCCTGCCCTCCTATTCAGTCAGGGGCAGAGCGTCAGTTCGGGGCGGTCCGGAAATCCACGAGATCTTGCTAAAGTCGTGGTTGGGGCGAAATCTTATTTTATCAAACGTTACAATTGCCAGGGCAACCTGTATCGGTTCAAATATATCTTTCGAGCCTCGCGTGCTCGCCGGGCCATGAAGGCGGGTCAGTTGCTGTTGTCCCTGGGGGTACCTACGCCAGAACCGTTGGTGTGCATGGAAGAGCGGCATGGGCGGCTGCTTGGGGACAGTTACTTGGTCTGCCCCTTTTTGGAAGGTTGTCATTCCCTGTTTGATCTATGGCCAGGCCTCGAGTTGTTCCGTAAACGTCTTTACATGCAGCGGCTCGGCGAGTTGCTTGGCACCTTACATCGTTCAGGTGTCATTCATGGAGACAGCAACTGGCGCAATATTCTGGTAGGTGAAGAAGAGGACACTCAACCTCGGTTCTGGTTTGTTGATCTGGATGGCGTTCGCAGGTACCGGCATCTCACCTTTGCTCGGGCGCAACGGGATACCGGCCATTTTTTGCGTGAACTGATACGTAATGGTGCGGATGAGGAGTTTGCTCAGCTGTTTCGCCACCATTGGCAAAAGTCCTTGACGTTAACCTGAGGAGGGTTTTATGGCGGTAGCCGCAATACAGGAATACTTTAAGCAACTTCAAGGGGTTATGGATCGGGTTGGGCGTGATAAATCCGATGTGATTGCGCAATGTGTTCAGCTTGTCGTCGATACTCTTCGCGAAGGCGGCAAGGTTATGGTCATGGGCAATGGTGGTTCTGCAGCGGATGCACAGCATTTCGCAGCAGAACTGGTCGGACGTTTTCTTATGGAGCGTAAGGCTTTGCCTGCTATTGCATTGACCACGGATTCTTCGATTTTGACCGCGGTAGGCAACGATTACGGGTTTGATGAGATTTTTAAACGGCAAATTGAGGCCCTGGCCCGTCCCGGTGATGTGGTCATTGGCATATCTACCAGCGGCATGTCCAAAAATGTTTTTCATGCCTTGATAGCAGCGAATCAGATTGGTTGTAAAACAGTCGGCCTGCTGGGGCGTGACGGCGGCACTATTGCCGGTATTGTCGATATTAATTTGACGATGGCTGAGCAGCATACCCCTTTTATCCAGACTGCTCACGGTGCGGTTCTCCACCTGCTTTGCGATTTGCTGGAAAAGGAATTGTTTTCCCCCTTGGGGCAAACAGAGTAATATCCCAACGGGATTTTCTTCCTAACCAGTCCGTTAACTGTGGCTTTCTGTCAGATTGAAAAAACAGAGGAATTATGGACAAAATATCATTTGTCATCCCCATATACAATGAAGAGGGCAATATCGGGAGATTGTTCGAAGAATTGACCCGTGTGGCTGAGAATCTGGGGCATCCTTATCAAATCATGCTTGTGGATGATGCCAGTTCCGATCGCAGCCTGCAGATTATCAAGGAACTGGCGGCATCTCATGCGCAGGTGCGTTACTTGTCCTTTGAAACCAATTGTGGACAGTCGGCAGCTTTGTATGCGGGTTTTCAAAACGCCGATGGCGATATTATCATTACCATGGATGCCGATCTTCAGAACGATCCAGCCGATATCCCGAAGCTTATGAAGTTTTTTGGTGAATACGATATGATCAACGGTTGGCGCGCCGACCGTCAGGATACTCTGTCTAAAAAAGTCGGTAGCCGCATCGGAAATTATGTGCGCAATCGCCTGACTTGGGAGACTATTCACGATACAGGTTGCTCTTTGAAAGTTATGCGGGCCAGCATGCTTAAGCGGATACGCATGTTTCGCGGCCTGCACCGGTTTCTCCCGACCCTCATGCGTCTCGAAGGGGCTCGAGTCATCGAAGTGCCGGTAAACCACCGGCCCAGGGTTCACGGCGTTTCCAAGTACAACAACCTGCGGCGTGGCATCGAGGGGCTTTATGATGTCATAGCCGTGCGCTGGATGATCAAACGTTATCTGAAAATCAGAATCGGTGACACCAATGTTTAGCACCGAAAGTTCGATCCTGGTTCTTGGTCTGGTGGGGCAGGCCCTGTTTTCAATGCGGTTTATTATTCAGTGGGTTTATTCCGAGAAACGCCGCCAGAGTGTCATCCCCACAGCGTTTTGGTACTTCAGTCTGGGGGGCAGCCTGCTGTTGCTGGTTTATTCCCTGTTGCGGCGAGATCTTGTGTTTACCCTTGGACAATCGTCCGGTTTTTTGATCTATGGTCGTAACCTTTATTTTATCCACAAACAACGTAAAGAAAGTGCCATCGCCTGATATCCCCATCAGGCTCGGGACTTTTTCCTTTCTTCTTTGCTTTTTCATGCAACGGATTTTCGACGATTATGAATGTTTCCAACACTGCCGGTGCTTTTCTTCAACCTGAGTCCGATCACGACGGGTTGTTTCGTCTGTTTTTCTGGCTGGTGTTCGCCGGCTCCCTGTTGGTATATGGATGGGGCATATGGGGAGTGCCGCTGCTTACGCATAACGAGGCGCGCCGTCTGGTGGTCCTGAGAGAGTTGCTCGCCAGCGGAGACTGGTTGGTGCCTACCAAAAATGGTGAAATCTATCTTCAGAAACCNNAAACCGCCGCTGTTTACCTGGTTCGGTGCGGTGTTCGGCCTTCTGGCCCGCAGCAGTTCCGAATGGGTTTTGCGACTGCCTTCGGCGTTGAGCGGATTGGGAATTACCTGGCTGCTGTTTTTTCGTTTAAAGCAACATGTCGGCCGTTGGGCAGCGCTTTTCGGGGCGGCGATTTTGGTAACGTCCTATTTCTTCTCTTCCAAATCTCGTCTTGCCGAATTGAATATTTTACTGACGCTGTGTGTGTTTGCGGCAGTGCTGTGTTTTTACGACTATATCTGTGATGGCAGACGTAAGTATCTTTACTTAGCCTATGGTGCACTGGGCCTGGCATTTATGACTAAAGGCCCGGTGGCGCTATTGTTTTTTGTTCTTCCGATTCTTGTTTTTGGAATATTGGAAAAAGATCGCCGGGTGCTTAAAGGTTTGATCGACGGTCGTGGTTGGTTGTTGTTCGCGCTGATCGGCCTACCTTGGTACCTGTTTGTAATGCTTCGATTGCAGGGATTGCCATTGCTGGAAGTTTTTCGTAGCGAAGTGGCATCGAAGGTTGCGGAGGAAGCGCATCGCCCCGAGCCTCTGTATTACTATGTCAGGCATTTGCTGGGTGCTTTTGCACCCTGGATATTGTTGATTTGCTATCGGCCACTGCGTACCCTTAAACACATGGCTGCTACAAAACCTGGACGTTTTTTCGGGTTGGCGGCTTTGGTGCCATTACTTATCTTTTCCCTTTTTGATTACAAGCGGGATAAATACATTCTACCTATGTATCCGGCCCTGGCGGTTTGTCTCGGCATGATGGCAGCGCATTGGGGTTCTGAAATGTGCGCTCGTGGACGTCGATGGATCAGTCCCTTGATGGTTTGGGGCAGTGCCGTCTTAATGGTGCTACTGGTGGTGTTTTACGGGTTTATTGAACCACGCATGGTTTCCTACCGATTTGAAGCTCTCAAGCCCCTGGCGACACGTATCGATCAACTGCGTGGTGATGCTCCGGTTTACTATCTTGGCGAAGAGCCGATTCAGTTGATTTATTATTACGGTCGTTCCATCCCTGGTACTACCGTTGAAGAAGTGGCCGACTGGCAGATGCAGCAGCGTCGATTTTTGGTGCTCGTGCAGAAAAAGCATGTCAGCGAGGTTGAGACTCTTGGCTTGACCGTGCTTGATGAGGTCAAACCCTATCTGTCGCGGCGTGGTGTTATGTTCATTCTGGCCAGTAAGGGGTTGGAAATGTCAGCGATACCGGAAGTTAATGACGATCTCCCTTGAAAATTCATGATGAAGGATGTCTGCTGCGGTGCTGGCGATTATTTTACCTTTGGATAGGTGATAGGGACATTCAATCGTAATGCTTTCTATCTTTTTGTGAGAAATAGCAAAAAAACAGTTTCGATATATTCTGCTGTCATTAAGTCTTTGTTGTAGCTTGATAAGAAATGCTGGAAAGTTATTTATGGATATAGGTTTTGCAACCTTTCATTATTACCCCTATGGTGGATTAGAAAAAAGCATGCGTAATATCGCCTTGGAGGTTTTGAGGCGAGGTCACAAACTTACAGTTTATTGCCATTCATGGCAGGGGGAACTCATTCCCGATGCCCAAGTGGAAATTCTCCCGGTAACAGGCTGGACCAATCACCGTAAAATGCTTTCTTTCGTTCGGAAATTCCAGCAAAGAATCAAAAACTGTAATCATGATCTGGTCGTAGGCTTTAAGCGGATGCCCGGACTTGATCTATATTACAACGGGGATGTTTGTTATCGGAATGAAATGGCCTCCAAACCCCATTTTCCTGCCAAATTTACACCTCGTTATGCTGCTCTATCCTCTTTTGAAAAGGCTGTTTTTTCGAAAGATTCATCGACTCATATCATGTATATAGCTGAGCGGGAGAAAAAAATATTTCAAAGTTGCTATGGTACTCCCGATACGCGATTTCATGCTTTGCCGCCCGGGATTGACAAGAACGGCATTCGGGGCGTTTGTTCTGCTTCTCAACGTCCTCTCCTGCGTCGTTCTATGGGTGTGGATGGTGATACCCTGATAGCTTTGATGGTAGGTTCAGACTTTTACCGCAAGGGGGTAGATCGCTCAATCCGCGCGCTGGCAGCATTACCCGTCGATCAAAAGAAAAAATTGGAACTCTGGGTCGTCGGCCAGGGAAATCCGGATCCGTTTTATAAACTGGCAACAAGTTTAGGTGTTGCCAGCCAAATACGTTTTCTTGGTGTCCGAGATGATGTGCCCTCGTTGCTTGGTGTTGCGGATATATTACTTCACCCGGCATTGAGTGAAACGGCGGGTAATGCCATACTGGAAGGTCTCGTTGCGGGAATTCCTGTCGTTGTCAGTCAAAGTGCGGGGTTCAGTGCACATGTAACCAATGCGGATGGCGGGGTGGTGATTCCCGACAATCCTTGGAGTCAGTCGGCTTTTGACCATGCTCTTTTAAAGCTTGTTGCAGATTCACAGTATCGCCGGAAATTAGGCAGTCAAGGATGGCATTACGCTGATACCACTGACCTTTATCATCGGCCTCAGGTCGCTGCGGATATCATCGAAAAACTGGCAAAAGAAAAATGTGAATCTATCTAGCCTCAAGGCACCTTGTTACAATAGGCAGGTGCAAGTAAGATTGATTTAGCTGTGCGAGTCCTCCACTTTTTTGGGCTTATGTTGGGCTCAAACAGCGATTTTTTGGGGACTCTTTTATCTGATTTAAATCAAATGACAGGATTTATGAAGAACTTTTTGAAAAAGTGTCTGCCCGAAAAAATCGTTTTCTTCCGGGAGTCTTTCAATGATTTTCCTTACAGAAAATATATGAATAAAAATAAGTGCATTTTTATTCATATCCCGAAGGCAGCAGGAACCAGTGTGCTTAATGTTTTGTCTAAAAAGAAAGTACCCAGGGATCATTGCAGCTATAATATATTTTTGCAATCTTCAAAGAAAAAATTTCACAGTTATTTCAAGTTCTGTTTTGTTAGAAACCCGTACACGAGACTCATGTCAGTTTATTATTACTTGAAAAATGGTGGAAATGGAAAATCGGATCTTGAGATACAGGAGTTGATCAAGCAAAAATATTCAACCTTCGAAAAATTCGTTCTTGATTATTTGGATAAAGATTTGATTTATCAAATATCCCTGCTGCGGCCTCAATATACTTACATCTGTAATTACAAATATGAAGTTATGGTAGATTTTTGCGGAAAATTTGAAAATATCGAGAAAGATTTTTCAACTGTATGTGAAATTTTACGAATAAAAAAGACTCTTCCAACTTTAAATAAAACAAATTATAAAGACAATATTTGTAAGATACAGTCTATTCAAAAAGAAGTCATAGGAAAAATCAATAGTCTATATCAAAAAGACTTCGAAGTTTTCGGATATGAATTCAGATGAAATCTATCAATTCCTTGTATTCGGTCGATAATTATTTGTCGAATGCAGGCTTTGCATCCTATTCAATAGCGATCCATTTGTCGATATTATCCTCAGTGTCTTATAAGGTTCTGTGAGGTTTCCCCACATGGTTTTCAATTCGATGTCTGTGTAATTATTCCGGCGATGTTGAAGTCGCGGTCAAGTGAGAACCAGTCGAATAAACCATAATTGAAAGGGGGCGGAGTAAAATGAAAATTGCAATGCTTACATCCGATTATTTACCTAATATCGGTGGAATTGCTTCTCATATTTACGAGCTTTCAAAAGCTTTGATTGATAACGGTCACCAGGTTGAGATCTGGTTATGGGACCGGAAAGGCAGTATTTCTCCTGGTGATAGTTTGGGGGATATCCATGTCAGGCTTATTGGGAATGACGCGTCCCAGAAGAAGTTTGGAGAAGCAAAAAGGCTCGCCCGGGTCATAGCAGGATTTTCCAGAGAATTTCAGCCTGATGTCATTCATGTGCATACCCTCGATCAATTGATGCCAGCAATGGCCTTTGTTAAGAAAAAGCATCCTTCAGTCAGGGTTGTCTGGACTAATCATACGAGCAGGTTTCTACGAAACATCGGTTCCTTTATGTGGAGGATGAAACTTCGATATTACCTTCGTGGTTTTGATGGATTGTTAGCAACCTGTCAAGAAAGAAGAGATAAATCTCTCAGACTTGGTGTCCCGTCAGGAAATTGCCTTTTTATTCCAAATGGAGTGGATCCCGATAAATATAAGGTCATTTCCAAACGTGAAGCGCGAGAAATTATCGGTGTGGATAATGATGCCTTTTTGTTGCTTTACACGGGTCGTTTTGCGCCTATAAAGGGCGTTTTTTATCTCGCACAAGCCATCAACTTGCTAATAAAAAAAATACCAAATATCCTTTGTATTATGTGTGGAAACATGGAAGGTGATCGCGAATCTGAAAAAATTCAAGCATACATACTCGAAAATAAACTTGAAAAACACATTCGCCTTGATGGTTTCATCCAAAATAATCTTCTTGGTCCGCATCTGTTCGCTTGCGATTCTCTCGTTTTGCCATCGTTGATGGAGGCTACTAGTATTTCCATGTTGGAAGCCATGACGGTTGGTCGGCCAGTTATAGGTTCCCGTGTTGGAGGTATCCCTGGAATGGTAAATGAAAATGAAACCGGAATATTGGTGAATCCCGCAGACCCTCAAGACTTGGCACGCGGGATTATCCAGTTCTGGGAAATGAAAGACCGAGAAGCCATGGGGAGAAAGGCAAAAAAACGTATTGATGAATTTACCTGGCGCAATATTGCGTTGAGGACCTACGACTTTTACTGTACATTGGTTTCTTCTTAGGACGGAGGGTTGCACTGCACTCTGCCTTAATCATTCGGTTTTCGATGTGGTCATGAGTGGAAGCGGATTATAAATTCGGATTGGTATGCCGTCGGTCATTTGGGGGAGGCTTGATTAGTCGTGACTGCAAAAAGATAGCTCTGATTCGCAAGGAATGCAGTTTGAAGCGAGGTGGGGCTGAGCGTTACTGTGCCAACCTGGGCCGTTGCCTGGCCGATATGGGTCATCAGGTATATGTGGTGGCTCGCACGTGTGATGATGACATTCATCCGGGCCTTATTCATGTGCCTGTTCAGGTACGTAATTGGACCTCATCTTCCCGTAATTTGTCCTTTCACCAGAATAGCCAACGGGCTCTGAAAGGTCTGGACATCGACTACGTGTATGCGCTGAGCCGCACCTATCCCGCCGATGCTTTTAGGATCAGTGATCCATTGCATGACAGCTGGCTCGATGTTCGCTACCCAGGATGGTTGCGTAACCGGTTGGAGCGGTTGAATCCGCGTCATAGAACCATTCTGGGACTGGAGAAGAGGGTTTGTGATGCAGGATATAGCGGCGCTATTGTAACGAATTCGATCTGGTCGCGCCAACAAATACTGGCGCGTTACGATTACCCCTCCGAACGCATTCATGTGGTCTACAACGGTGTTGACCTGGATTGTTTCCGGCCGTCAGAGGATGGAAAGCCCGTCGGTGGCCCTTTACGGTTGTTGTTTGTTGCCCAGGATTTTGCGCGCAAAGGGCTTGGTTTTATTCTCGACGCGTTGAAGCAGTTGCAAGCGCAGGGGGTCGCCTGCCATCTCAGTGTGGTGGGGCGCGATGACCCGCGTCCATTTCGCCAACAGGCGCAGCGGCTCGGCATAGCTCAAGCGATCGATTTTCACGCATCCACCAGCCAAATTCAGGATTATTACAACGCCTCAGACCTGCTGGTGTTTCCCACTCTCAGCGACCCTTTTGCGAATGTCTGTCTGGAGGCCTTGGCCTGTGGCCTGCCGGTCATGACCACCACCCACAACGGTGCCGCTGAGATTTTGACAGAAGATCAGACTGGATACGTATTGCAGGCAAACCGTCCATTGGTTCCGCAGATTGTCGCAGGTATTGTCCGGTTCAGTCGCCTGCCTCGGGAACATCGCCTGGAGATGGTGCATCGGGCCCGGAAGTGTGCAGAGGGGTTTACCATCAGGCACAATGCCGAGCGTACTCTTGAAGTGCTGGCTGGCGTGACGCGGGCCCGGTGATCATGGGATGCCGGTTCAAGAGATACGACGGTAGGGAGAGAGGTGACAATGAAACGTTATCAGTTGATGGATTTTTCCGGTGTTAAACGGTATTCGATTGCCACCCGTGACAACAAGGTCAAGGTCGGTGAACATTTTGCCGAACCTCCGCGGGCCGGTCGTTCTTTTAGCGAGTTTTTTGACAGCCTGCCGCATCTGCTGGGTGCCGACAATCTGCGGGGTGTGGTCGATGCGGTGGTGAATGCCCGTGAAAAGGGCAGGCCGGTGGTGCTGGCCATGGGCGGGCATGTCATCAAATGCGGGCTTCAGCCGGTGATTAAGGCTCTTATCGACGCCGATGTCATTACTGCGGTGGCGACCAACGGGTCGGTCACCATTCATGACTACGAAGTGTCGCTGGTCGGTGCCACTTCTGAAGATGTTGCTGCGGTGCTGGCTTCGGGAGATTTCGGTTTTTCCCTTGAAACCGGTCAGGGGATGAACGACATTCTCAAGCGTGGTATGGCCGGCGAGTTTGGATTCGGTCAAGCCATTGGGCAGGCGATTATTGATCAGCAGCACCCCTATCGGGATTTTAGTCTCCTGGCGGCCTGTGTTAATAAGGGCATACCTGTTACCGTGCATGTTGCCATCGGTACCGATATTATCCACCAGCATCCAGAAGCCGATGGGGGTGTGATAGGAGAGATGAGTTACCGTGACTTCAGGCTGCTGACTTCGGTAGTGGCGGATCTCGGAGATGGAGGGGTTTGGCTCAATGTAGGGTCGGCAGTGTTGCTGCCGGAAGTTTTTCTGAAAGCCTTGTCCATCGCACAGAATCTGGGATATCATGTCGACGGTTTCAGCACCGCCAATTTCGATATGATACAGCACTACCGCCCGCTTACCAACGTGGTCAAGCGGCCCACTCAGGGCAGCGGTCGTGGGTATACCATCACCGGTCATCATGAAATCAACATCCCTTTGTTTGCTCAGGCAGTGCTCGACCGGCTTGGCTGACAATCCCGATCCGGTCGGAATCGTGCCTCTGGGGGGTGAAAGTCTTGCATAATCCGGCCGGATATGGTAAGCGCTGGTGCGCATTTGACGATCACAGTGCCGGCCCTGATTGCCGGTTTCTTTTTTGTCACCTTCGTTCATGTTATTGCCAACAATGGAAGACTAATGGATCGAACAAAAATAGAAAATTTCCTGGGCCGATTGAGCGGCATCCGGGCACTGGTTATCGGCGACTTGATGCTGGATGAATATCTGTGGGGGCGAACAGAACGGATTTCCCCCGAGGCCCCGGTACAGGTAGTCGATATCCTGCGTGAGGACCTGCGACTCGGCGGCGCCGGCAACGTCATCAATAATCTGGTAACGCTCGGTTGCCAGGTTCATGTTGCTAGCGTTCTGGGTGAAGGGCACGACGGTCTTTTGCTACGTCGTCGGTTAGAGGAAAAACACGTTGGCATCGAAGGGTTGCAGTTTGACGGCAAACGAACCACCAGCCGCAAAACCCGCATCCTCGCCTCCGGTCAGCAGATGATGCGTTTTGACCGTGAGAGTCGCACCCCCATCGACGCCCGGCAGGAAGCGGCTCTGGCCGATTTTGTGCGCAACAACGCCGACCGTTTCGATGTCATCCTGGTGTCCGATTACCTTAAGGGTGTTCTGACCGATGGCCTTCTGCAGGCGGTGATCGCCGTTGGCAAGCAAAAGGGTATTCCGGTAGTGATCGATCCCAAGGGCAACGATTATGGCAAGTATCGCGGTGCCACTCTGTTGACCCCCAATCGCAAGGAAACCGAGGTTGCTTCCGGGGTAGCTATCGTCGATGAAGAAAGTTTGCGTCTGGCAGCCCGCACCCTCATGCAGCGCATTGACCTTGAAACCTTGATGGTAACCCGCAGCGAGGAAGGCATCTCGATTTTCTTCCGCAACGGTGAAGAAGTTCATCTGCCGACCCAGGCGCGGGAAGTATATGATGTGACCGGCGCCGGGGATACCGTTTTGTCACTGGTCGGGCTTGGCCTGGCCGGAGCTTTGCCGGTCAGCGAAGCAGCCGCTTTGGCCAATATAGGCGCCGGAATCGTTGTCGGTAAGGTCGGTACCTCGACGGTTAGTGTCGAGGAAATTCGCGAAGCTCTGGCTCATCATGCTCATGAGTACGATTCTAAAATCAGGCTGCGCGAACCACTGCGCGATATTCTGGAAGACGAACGGCGGCGTGGCAAGACCATCGTATTTACCAACGGCTGTTTTGACCTGTTACATGTCGGTCACGTCAAGTACCTTCAAAAGGCCCGTCGTCTCGGGGATGTCCTGGTGCTGGGGCTTAATTCCGATGCTTCCATCCGCCGCCTCAAGGGGCCTAACCGTCCGCTTATCGGCGAACAGGAACGGGCGCATATCCTGGCGGCGCTCAGCTGTATCGACTACGTAGTGGTATTTGACGAGGATACTCCCCTGGAGTTGATTGCCATGCTGCGCCCGGACATCCTGGTCAAGGGAGGCGATTATACGCCGGAAACCGTGGTGGGTAAGGATATCGTAGAGAGTTACGGTGGTCGTGTGGCCCTTGTCGAATTGGTTGATGGGCGTTCTACGAGCAACATAATCGAGCGGATTCTGGATCGTTATGAACAAGGGTGAGTCGATAAGCGCCCTTCGCAAAGCGGTGTTTCTGGATCGCGACGGTACTATCAACGAAGAAAGGAACTATCTGCATCGGATAGAGGATTTTGCCTTTATTCCCGGTGTGCCTCTGGCTATACGGCGTCTTAATCAGGCCGGTTTCCTGGTGATCGTTGTGACTAATCAATCAGGTGTGGCGCGCGGATATTTTGAACTGGCCGATGTGGAGCGTCTGCATGAGCATGTCGCTTGCCGCCTGGCCTCCGAGCAGGCATATGTGGACGGTTTTTTTATTTGCCCTCATCACCCGGAGGCCGGTATTGGTCACTTACGCAGGCAGTGCGATTGTCGTAAAGGGGCACCGGGGCTGCTCTTGCAGGCTGCCGAACAGTTGCACGTCGACTTGAGCCAGTCATTTATGGTCGGCGACAAGAATGCCGATATGGAAGCCGGACGGAGAGCTGGTTGCACTCCACTGCTGGTGATGACCGGTTACGGTTCTGAGACAGCGCGTAGTATTGATCCCGCCATCGGGCGTTTTGCCAGTCTGGTGGAGGCGGTGGATTTCATTTTGCGGCAGGACGGTAGCGAATCAGTTACTGCCTGATCCGAAGATAAAGAAAGGGCTGTTCATGATTAAAAGCATGACAGGATACGGCAAGGGGCAGAACTCATCAGGTGAGATTTGTCTTACGGTGGAAATTAAATCTGTAAATCACCGATATTGCGATATTTCCGTAAAGGCGCCACGCTTTCTGCTTGGTTTCGAGGCCGAAATCAAAAAGCGGGTAGGCGAACGTCTCAAACGCGGCAAAATCGACGTATTTATCAATGTTGAGAACAATGTATGCGGTGGACGGGTACCAGTCCTCAATAAGGATTTGGCTGCCGCTTATATGAGCTTGTTCCGTCAGATGCGCGACGAATTCGGTCTTGAAGGGGGGATCACTGTCGATCTTCTGGCCGGTCAAAAGGAAGTTATTGCCCTCGCTGAAGGTGAGCCGGACGAAGAGGTAGTCGGTCATTGCCTTAAGGAATCGTTGATGAAGGCGCTGGCGGCCATGGAAAATATGCGACAGGCCGAAGGGCAGGCCACGTGCCAGGATATGGATGAGTATCTCGGGCATATCGAGTCTTTGCTGGCCTCGGCGCGTGAGAGGGCGCCCCAGGTTCCCCTGGAGTGGAGGGACAAGCTCATGGAGCGCTTAGCGCGCCTGGGTAATGGCTTTGAGGTCGACCCCCAGCGTTTAGCGCAGGAAATTGCCGTGTTTGCCGACCGCTGCGATATTTGCGAGGAACTGACGCGCTTTGCCAGTCATATCGAACAGTTCAGGGGGCTGTTCAGTGTGGAGGAAGCGGTAGGCCGACAGATGGATTTTATTCTGCAGGAAATGAATCGCGAAGCCAATACCATGGGCTCCAAGTCCAACGATCTGGAACTGACCCGCATGGTTGTCGCCATGAAGGCCGACCTGGAAAAAATCCGGGAGCAGGTACAGAACATTGAATGATGCAACATCGGTGGATATGTCCGCCGTGTCCGGGAGAGTAAGCATGAAACGAAGCGGCATCCTGTTTGTCATATCCGCGCCGTCAGGAGCTGGAAAAACCTCGCTGTGTCGTCAGATCGTTGACATTTTCCCCGATATGCGGCACTCTGTCTCATTCACCACGCGTCCTATACGGGCCGGGGAAACAGACGGTGTCGATTACCATTTCGTTTCGCAGGAAACATTCGATACTATGGTTTCCGAAGGGGCTTTTGCCGAATGGGCCAGGGTTCACGGCAACTGCTACGGAACGGCCCTTGCCACCTTGCAGGAGGCCCACGAAAATGGCTTCGATGTGCTTCTCGATATCGATTGCCAGGGGGCGGCGCAGCTTAAACGTACCTGCCCTGATGGAGTGTTTATTTTTATTTTGCCGCCGAGCTTCGAAGAACTTGAACGGCGGTTGCGTGGACGAAACACCGACTCTGCTGAAGTTATTGCCCGACGCCTGTCTAATGCCCGGCGTGAAATCAGGGAACTGGTCTGGTATGATTACCTAATCGTGAATGACGATCTGTCGAGTGCGGTTGAAGAATTCAAAGGGATTATTCTGGCAGAGGGATGTCGCACCCTACGTTCAAGAGATGAAGCCATCCGTTTGTTTGGAATCGATATGCAGGACAATTAGACGGTCGCCTGTTATTCAGCGATCTCATTTAACGATTTTTACATGAGAAGGACAAGAAGCCTATGGCCAGAATTACTGTAGAAGATTGCCTCAAGCAAGTCCCCAACCGCTTTTTGCTGGTCATGGTGGCTGCCAAGCGGACCAAGCAGCTGTACAAGGGTGCCAAGCCGCTTATTGAAAACAAATCCAATAATAAGCGAGTAGTGCTCGGTTTGCGCGAAGTTGCCGCCGGGAAAGTCGATTACGAAATCCCTGCTCGTAAAGGTTAGGCTCCAGGCCGGGCCCTCAGGACCCGGCCTTGTTTTATTTCTCCAGGTTATCCAGATATTGCATAGCTCTGTATTAATGCTTATGCGGTCGACCTGTGTAACACCGTCATTACTACCGGTGGAATCGGCATGCTCCGACTAGACGATATTCTTGAAAAAGTACAGGCCTATAATCCCCGGGCTGATGTCGACCTGTTGCGCAAAGCCTACGTGTACAGTGCCAAGGTCCACCGCGGCCAATCCCGATTTTCCGATGAACCCTACCTAAATCACAGCCTTGAAATAGCCGATATTCTCGTCCGCCTTAAGATGGATGTCGCCACCATCACCACCGGCTTGTTGCACGATATTTTGCAGCAGAATTTGGCCGATGTCGATGAGTTGCAAACCAGCTTTGGGGAGAATGTCGGTGAACTCGTTCAGAGTCTGACAAAGCTTGGACGTCTTTCCTTCACTACCAGTGAAGAACAACAGGCTGAAAACTTCCGTAAGATGCTGCTTGCCATGGCTAGCGATATCCGGGTCATCCTGGTTAAGCTGGCTGAACGCCTGCACGATATGCGTACCCTGGAGGGGCGAACTGCCGAAGAACAGCGCCGTATTTCCCAGGAAACTCTTGACATCTATGCGCCGTTGGCCAATCGCCTCGGGATCAGCTGGATGAAGTGTGATATGGAGGACCTGGCACTGCGTTACGTGTTGCCTGAGGTCTATTTTGATCTGCGCGAAAAGGTCGAAAAACAGCGGAAAGATCGTGCTGGCTATGTCGAAGAGGTACGTAAGCAATTGTGCGAAAAGATGTCCCAGAATGATATAGATGGGGAGTGTTATGGGCGCGTCAAACATCTGTATTCCATCTGGCGAAAAATGCAGCGGCAGGGTATTGAATTCGAACAGGTCTATGATCTCATCGCCTTTCGGGTCATGGTGAAGGATGTTCGGGACTGTTATGCCATGCTGGGCGTGATTCATGCTGCATGGAAGCCAATTGCCAGCCGTTTTAAAGACTACATCGCCATGCCCAAGGCGAACATGTACCAATCTCTTCACACTACGGTTATCGGTCCCTACGGTGAGCGCATGGAGGTGCAGATCCGTACCGAAGAGATGCACCGGGTCGCTGAGGAGGGGATCGCTGCCCACTGGAAATACAAGGAAGGGCGGGGAGGTGACAGTATTGTCACCAAAGATGAGAAGCAATTTGGCTGGTTGCGGCAAATGCTTGATTCTCAGCAGGAATTCACCGATACCCATGACTTTGTAGGTTCGATCCGTGGTGATTTGTTTTCCGAAGAGGTCTATGTCTTTACCCCCAAGGGAGCTGTAAAAGCGTTTCCTCGCGGGGCCACGGCCATCGATTTTGCCTACAGCGTGCATACGGAGGTCGGCAATCGCTGCACCGGGGCACGGGTCAACGGCAAGCTAGTACCTTTGAAAACCCCGCTTAATAACGGCGATGTGGTCGAGGTTGTTACTTCACCAAACCAGACGCCCAGCAAGGATTGGCTTAAGTTTGTCGTAACCTCGCGTGCGGCGAGTAAAATTCGGCACTGGGTCAAAACCGAGCAGCGGGAAAAAAGCATCGAGCTCGGTAAGGAACTGTTTGAAAAACGGCTGCGCAAATACGGATGCAGCCTTAAAAAGGTCCTGGCTTCCAAGGAATTCTCGCAGGCCATGCAGGACCTTGGCTACCATGCGTCCAGCGATTTACTGGCAGGGATCGGCTACGGCAAAGTACCTCTTGGCCAAGTTGTCAGCCGTGTGGTTCCGGCGGACAAACTGCGGCCGGAATCAGAAAGTAAGGCCAGGGCGGCTGTTACGTCGGAACCTGTTCGCAAAAAACCGTCGAGTGCCATAAAAATCCAGGGGATCGGCGATATCATGGTACGTTTCGCCAAGTGTTGCAATCCGTTGCCGGGCGATCCAGTGGTTGGCTTTATCACTCGTGGTCGTGGTATTACGGTACATACGGTTGACTGCCCGAGCGTATTGGAAAGTGATGCTGAGCGGCGTGTCGAGATTGAATGGGATGTGAAGAAGAAGGCTTCGCATACGGCTAAAATTCGTCTTGCTACCGAGGACCGCAAAGGTGTGCTGGCCAGTGTCAGTAATGCTGTCAGTGCGTGTGAAGCCAATATAGCAAGTGCTAGTGTGCAACGGACCAAAACAGAGAAAAGCCTCATAGTCTTTACCGTTGAAGTAGTTGATGTTGAGCATCTCAATCGGGTGATCAACGCTCTGCACCAGGTCAAGGGCGTCTATCAGGTGGAGCGATTACGCCACTGAAGTATCGACAGGTAAAGCCATCCCCAATCGAAATCGGGATGGCTATCGAAAATCCAAGATTTTTGGATAATAAAGGGGTGTGATTCCCACAGCGATTTCGATGCCGGGATGTCTACAGTGCCATCTCTGTAATCACCGTAAAACCGGAATGGTTTTATCTGTTTGTATCCTGCGTGAACCCTTTTTGTTTCATCGTTTTATCAAAAAGGAGTTTGAACCATGCCCATTGAATATATCGCGACACAGCAGGCGCCTGCTGCTATCGGGCCTTATTCCCAAGCCGTGCGGGCCGGGGATTTCTTGTTTTTTTCAGGCCAGATCCCTCTCGATCCTGCAACAGGAGAAATTGTCGGAAAGGATGCGGAGGGGCAGAGCAGGCAGGTGTTGACCAACATTCAAGCGGTTTTGGGCGCTGCCGGATTGGATTTCGGGAAAGTGGTCAAGACCACAGTGTATCTGACCGATATGCGGGATTTTGAGGTGATTAACCGTGTTTACGGGGAATACTTCGGGGTTGCGGCACCGGCGAGGGCAACGGTGCAGGTGGCCGCTTTGCCAAAGCAGGTTCTGATCGAAATCGAGGGGATTGCTTACGCAGGTGTTTGAGATCGCATTTCCGAAAAGATGAAACGCAACAGGGGGAAGCCGTATGGCTTCCCCCTGTTATTTTTCATTCTGGCAAGATTGGACTTAGTTGGCCTTGGTCACGGCGCCGGAACGCAGGCAACGGGTGCAGGCTTTGATAGCCTGAACTTTGCCCTTGTGCAAAGCCCTTACTTTCTGAAGGTTGGGGTACCAAACCTTGCGGGTTTTGTTATGAGCGTGGCTGACGTTATTGCCAGTGGTCGGTTTCTTACCACAGATATCACATACTCTGGACATGTTCTTACCTCCTGGAGATTTAGAGCGCCTATATGTAGCATGTACGGTACGGTATTGCAACCAGTTTTTGACTTTTGCGGCGCTTCTTTCTCTCCTCTATTTGGCGGTTGCGATTAATTGATCCGCTAGGGCGAATCCAAGCAGTATCTCTCTGTTGATGCCGAGCCCGGGGAAAAGCCACTCGGGGATAGCTATCAGGAGGTTGTGCCGCGGCATGGAGCAGGGCAGGCCGCACAGTTTGATGTACCCCCTGTGAGGGCGAGTCCTTGAGGGCAGGCATACCTCTTCAACCTCGAAATCGGCAAAGGCCAATAACGGCCGCAATCGTTGGTCTATGTCCTTGCAAGTATAAGGCAGCTTGCCGTTGTGTACACCTGCCTCGATTATAAATCGTATCCCCTCCGGAAAATCGCATCTGGTCACAAGTAAAGGTACCGCACCGGCAAGAACGAAACGTTCCGCCAGAAAAGCGGTTATCTGTCCACGGATGGGGGTGGTTCTCCAGGTTGGGCGCGTTGCGCAAAGCATTTGTTGGCGTTTTTTGTTTGCGACCGTGAAAAAGGACAATGCATCCTGACTGGCTAAAATGAACTTCCCGGCACGTATATTTTGTCCATCCCGGAGGCAGATGCCTTGAAGGCGGCGACCGAGCCAATCCAGCGTTTCAATTTGGGTGCAGGGAATTTCTGTCACATGGAACTGTTTGGTGCGACGGGATAACAGATCTAAAAAGGCATCATTGTTGAAGGTTTTGGGCAAGCAGGACCAGTGCCACAAAAGGGCTGCCTGGGCAATGCTGAGCATATCTACGGGCAGCCCTGACAGGCCGCCGAAAAGATCCCGCAACAGGTTGTTGGCTTCATGGTCGGTGTGCTTATCCAGGAAGCAGGACAGTGATGCACCGAGATAGAGCCTGTCTCGGAGAGGCTTGCAGCCTGTAGCAGCGAGGCGAATCTGGCCGCGCAGGCTGAACAGCGCAGAAGGTTTTATTGCGGTGAGGGCCCGAGACAGCTTTGCGCCCGCTAGGTCAAGCTTATGCAGAACACGGGCAGGATGGTCGCAGTCGGTGGTTAATTCCCTGCGCCATTCGTCATCCAGAAGCTTGCCGGTGAGGTCCAGGCGGTGTCGCTCTCCAATAAGCTGTAGATTGCCGGCAGCTTGCAGTTGAGACCGGTCGGCGCCGAGGGTGATAAGAAGTTTTTCCAGATGGCCACAGTAGGGCAATGCGGGTGGTAAAGTGGCAGGCTGCTCATCGCCGCACATCAGAATCCGACGGCCGCGCCTGCCGGCAAGAAATGCCGCGATACGAACTGCCGGACCGTTGCCGAAGATAATGGCGTCAAAATGATGCGACTTCACCGAAAGGATTTCCTGTCTAGAGATTGTCGGATAAAGATCGGGGCAGTTAAATATTTTCTTCGCTGAATACCTGCAGGCCGTTGCGTTGCAGTAGCGCCGTGGTAACTCCCTGTCCCGCGACTCTTGAGCCTGCACGGCAGATCCGGTGAACTCCGCAGGAAGGACTGCCATCCTTGAACAGGGCGCGGGAACATTCGGCCAGCAGAGCGACCTTCAGAGTTTCCATAGCGCCTTTGATAAAAACGCTGTTCATGTCGGTTTGATCGGCGTTTATGACACAACCGCGGTTATCCAGTACGTCATGTCCGCTGCCGGTGGCAAAAAAAGTCATGGGGCGCGGGGTCGGCAGGCCTGCCAGTTGTTCGGGGCAGACGGGGACCGGCAGCAGGTTGTGGTTGCGCAGGTAATTCAGCACCTTTTCGTTATGCTTGCTTCGTCCATCGTAGCGGGTCGACAGGCCAAGCAGGCAGGCGCTGACCAGGATCGGTTGCGGCATGGCAGCTTCCTTTTTGCTGATAACAAAGCGGCCGGGTCCCTGTAAAAAGAAACCCGGCCTCTATTTTATATGTGGCGTACTTAGACCGCCGGCGGATTTAGCAGAGCCTGATGGTCTGGGGTTGTCGAAGGGGAGATGCGTACATGACGTCCTTCGATGCGCAAGCGTCCCTCGGCATAGAGTTGAATGGCACGCGGATAAATGCGGTGTTCCTGCTCAAGAATGCGTTGAGAGAGCGTTGTCTCATCATCATTATCCAACACCGGAACCGCAGCTTGGATAATGATAGGGCCGCTATCAACCCCGGGATCTACAAAATGTACCGTACAGCCTGCTACTTTAACACCGTATTCCAGGGCCTGCCGCTGACTGTTGACGCCGGGAAATGCCGGCAGCAGGGCAGGGTGGATATTCATGATGCGCTGGGGGAAGGCCTCCAGAAAAACCGGGGTAAGGATGCGCATGAATCCGGCCAGTACGATCAATTCCACTTCAGCCTTGTGTAAGGCTGCCACCATGGCCCGATCGAAAGCTTCGCGGTCGGGGAACTCCTGATGGTCGACAACAACAACCGGAATCCCAGCCTTACGCGCCCGTTTTAACGCACCGGATTGTGGTTTGTTGCTTAAAACCAGAACGATTTCGGCGGGCAATAATCCCTTTTGGCACTGGTCTAAAATCGCCTGTAAATTACTGCCGCCGCCGGACGCCAGCACGCCAAGCCGCAATTTTTTACTCAACGTTTCTTCCCCCATAAACTACGTTTTTAGACCAGGGTGACGGTCGGTTCGCCGTCTTCGGCACTCTTGGCAATTTCACCGATGATGAAAGCGGTCTCTTTGAGGCCGGAAAGGCGTACCATGATTTCTTCTGCTTCCGCCTCGGGCACTACCAGCACCATGCCGATACCGTAATTGAGGGTCCGGTACATTTCTTCTTCGTCGATATTGCCGGCCTTGCGCAGTAATTCGAAGATGGGGGGTTTGGGCCAGCTATCCTTGTTAATGATGGCCTGGCAGTTGTTCGGCATCATTCTGGGGATGTTTTCCACCAGGCCGCCGCCGGTGATGTGTGCCATCCCCTTGATCTGGAAATCGCGCAACAGGTTGAGGATGGTTTTGACGTAAATCCGGGTAGGGATCAGCAGTTCTTCGCCCACGGTTTGCTCGAGTTCTTCGACCCTGGAGTCAACGTTCAGGCCGAGGTGTTCAAACAACACCTTGCGTGCCAGGGAGTAGCCGTTGGAATGCAGTCCACTGGAAGCCAGTCCGATGAGGCGGTCGCCGACGGTGATGCTGGAACCGTCGATGATATTGTTGTTGTCGACGATGCCGACGGTGAAACCGGCCAGGTCATATTCGCCTTCGGAATAAAATCCAGGCATTTCAGCTGTTTCTCCGCCGATCAAAGCGCAACCAGCCTGGATACAGCCTTCTGCTATGCCTTTGACGACCTCCTGAGCTTTTTCAGGAGAAAGCTTGCCGGTGGCCAGGTAATCAAGGAAAAACAACGGCTCTGCACCTTGCACCACGATGTCGTTAACGCACATGGCTACCAGGTCGATGCCGACAGTGTCGTGCTTGTCCATCATGAAGGCGAGCTTGAGCTTGGTGCCGACGCCGTCGGTGGAGGCTACCAGGGTAGGTTTTTTGTATTTGTCGGCATGCAGCGAGAATAGACCGCCAAATCCCCCGATGTCGGTGAGTACCTCAGGTCGGGACGTGGCCTTAACCAGAGGCTTGATGAGTTGCACAAAACGGTTGCCTGCGTCGATATCAACACCGGCATCTTTATAGGTCATTTTTTTCGGGTCGCTCAAGGGAACCTCTCTTCTCTTTGGTAAAAAGTATGACGCCCATTTTTAAATCAACCGTTTTAGGTTGTCAACGGCAAAGTCCCATGTAGCTTACGATG
>DKEW01000024.1 GCA_002452265.1 Pelobacter sp. UBA6812
GTTGGCTTACGGGTGACAAGTGCAGTCCGAAGAAGCAGCGCCATACAGCTCGTCGGGTATACAATCGTTTGGTGGAAGAGCATGGGTATACAGGAAGCGAACCCACTGTCCGTCGATATGTTCGGTTTGCGAAGATGTCTTTGGGGATCGACACGCCCTGCGCCTTTATCCCCTGCGATCCGGAGGCTGGTCATGAAGGGGAAGCGGATTGGGGGACGGCGACGGCGATCCTGGCCGGGGAGGAGATCCGGCTGAAGTTCTTCTGCATGCGGAGCAAGTATTCCGGCAAGCACTTTGTCCGCTTTTATTATTGTGAGCGTCAGCAGGCGTTTTTTGATGCGCACATCCATGCATTTTCTTTTTTTGGAGGAATCTTTCCGGTCCTGATCTACGATAACCTTTCGACCGCGGTTGAGAAGGTGTTGCGGGGGAGAGACCGGATTGAGCAAGAGAGTTTCGGCAAGTTCAAGGCGTACTACAGTTTTGAGGCCCGTTTCTGCAATCCTGACAGTGGCCACGAAAAAGGTGGCGTTGAGGGGTTGGTTGGCTTTTCGCGGCGCAATTACATGGTTCCTGTTCCGGAGGCCGCAAGCCTCGAAGAGCTCAACGAAAAGGTTCTTCGGCAGTGCGTTTCTTACGGGAACCACAAGATGGCCGGGCGAGATCGGACAGTGAATGAGTTGTTCGAGGAGGAGAAGAGTCATCTTCTTGCCCTTCCCGAAGCTGTTTTCACCAATGTAAAGACATCTGCAGGCCGGGCCGATAAGTACGCCACAGTCATTGTGGATAAGAACCGGTATTCCGTTCCGAGCCGTTATGCCGGGTTTCTAGTGAAGGCGTTGCATTATGCGGATCGGGTGGAGATCTTCATTGGTGCCAAGAGGGTGGCTACGCATGAGCGGTCGTACGGCAACAATAAATGGATTCTCGTCCCGGATCATTATCTGGAACTGATTCAGCAGCGCCCGATGGCCTTCAATAGCGCCAGACCCATTCGGCAATGGCGAAAGAGCTGGCCTCAGGCCCTGAACAAGCTTCTGGAGAGATTTTGCCGTGCTCAGGGGGAGACAAAGGGGATCAAGGATTTCATTGCCGTTCTGATGTTCTACCGGGATTATGCAGCCGGTGAGATTGAAGCTGCCGTTGAACTGGCCATAGAAAATAACATCAGCTCCAGCGATGGGGTGCGTCACCTTCTTGTTTACGCCGGCTGCGCCGATACGACCGTCGCGCCCTTGGCCTCCTGGCCGAGTCTGCCGCCTCCCGACATAGCGGTTTACGGGCAGCTGGGAGGTGTGCAATGACAGCCGGAACATTGATCGAGTTGCAGGCAAACTTCAAGGCGCTGAATCTCTCCAGTATGGCCCGCAACCTGGAGGGTTCCCTGCGACAGGCGCGAGAGAGTGGAATTGGGTATGATGAGTTTCTCCTTGAGTTGACCGCCGCCGAACTGCAGGCCAGGGCGGAAAACAGTCTCAATCGCCGGATCAGGGAAGCAAAGTTCCCTCTTCTGAAACCCATGGAGACCTTTGATCTGTCGGCCGTGCCGGAACTGGACCTTCGGCTTTTTCGTGATCTTGCGGGAGGTGATTATATCCGGGAGCACAGGAACGTCATTTTCCTTGGGCGAAGCGGCGCCGGCAAGACACATATGGCCACCGCTCTGGGAATCGAGGCTTGTAAAAATAACTTTCGGACCCGCTTTGTCACCTGCTACGGTCTGGTCAATGAACTGATCGAAGCAAGGCAAGAAAGGACGTTGCAACGTCTTATCCAAAAGTACGTCCGATACGATTTGCTCATCCTGGACGAACTGGGGTATATCCCCTTTTCCAAGGAAGGATCGGAACTGCTTTTTCAGGTCCTGGCGGAAAGATATGAAAAAGGGTCGGTGCTGATCACCACCAATCTGGGTTTCGCGGACTGGACCCAGGTATTCGGCGACCCTGTCATGACCGCCGCTTTGCTGGATCGACTGACCCACAAAGCCCATATCGTCACTTGTCCCTGGGATAGCTACCGGCTCAAACAGAGTCTTAAGGAAAAAGGGAAACCAAGGAAGGACAACCCATGCAAATAACGGTTTATAATCCACAAAAAGGCCGATTGGAAACGATTAAGGCAGAGTTCACGAAAAACAACACAACCTGGTTTGGCAACTACAGAAACAACCACGACATCTCTATGATAACGGATATTGACGGAAACATCCTGATAAGTGAATTCGATTACTCGTATCCATTCATGATTTATGGCGTGTCGAGATCTGATATTGATTTTAACCAGAGAAAAGCAAAACAGCTCAGGCGTCGGTACGAATAAAACCGGTCAAGGGGATCGGAAAAACAGCGGCATGAGAAATCCCGGTGGCCCTGCGGGCTTCCTCAGTTACTCATGTCCTTCATAACGAAGGGGTGAGATGATTAACCCTCGTCATCTCGAACTTTAAACATTGCTCAGGGTGGTCAAAATTCGGTTATCACAGATGGTCAATTTTCGGTTGACATTCCCAACATGCTGCGAGAATCTTTGCTTCG
>DKEW01000072.1 GCA_002452265.1 Pelobacter sp. UBA6812
CGGCCAGGCGGCCGTAGCCCCTGAAGTCGAGCCCATCGCCGTCGATGTCCCTGACATTGAGCATCAGGTACTGATAGGCCGGCATGGCGGTATCGCCGTCGGCATCATCGTACCATTCGATCTCGGTGCTTGACCGTCCCGAGATCGAGGCTGCCAGCGCATCGACCGCCGGCATAAGCGCCAGCAGCATCGCGGCCATGCAGACCGTCCATCGGTGCCATACTTTCATGTTGCCTCCTTAACATGATGGCTGTGAAGTAACCCCGGATAAAATCCGGCAACTCAATCAGGCCTGCTTCCAACCCCTCCCAAGGTCATCACCAGGCCTTGCCTTCTTATCGTTCTCTTTACGTTATCTCCTCCTTTTGGTTCATGTTGTGGCCAGGGCAAATCCCACTAGACTGAGGGAAATTTTCCAAGCCATTTTAACCCCATGGTTCATGAGACAAATACCTTATCTGTTAGGGTATTTAGCAGTTTTCGTACCAGCTGTGAGCGTTCCTACAAAAATAGCCTCTTCTCCTATTCTGTCAAGGAAAAGCCCTATTTTTCGCACTACAAACATTAGCTTCATTTTTTAATATAGAAATCGGCATGTTGCAATCAACTAGAAGGCGGTCTCCCTTTCGGCCATATGGCTATTTGACGTCGCCATAAAGCCGAGCGGCTCACTAGGGATTCGTTAATTCGTATTTCCATATATGGTAACATCTCTATGCGTCTGGCTGCCCACCAAGGAAGGTGATAAGATGCCGTCAGGCTAGACGGCCTCACGCCAACACCGCTACCTTCAACAAGGAGTCCTGTTATGTCTGCAAATAAGTTCAATCCTGCCAAATTGGCCAAGCTGAACCACCCTGACCGCTACAGCCGTGAAAACCCTGACCTGATTTGGAAAACGCTGGCACTTGCCGATCCCCGTGTGGTGGTCGACATCGGCGCCGGCACTGGCTTTTTTGCCATCCCCTTCAGCCGGCTTATGCCGACCGGGACTGTCTACGCCTGCGATATCGCCGACGAGATGTTGCTGTGGATGGAAGAAAATCTTCCCGAGGAGCTGGCCGAGCGCATTGTTCCCGTTAAAATGGAGGAACGCGCCGTTCCCCTGCCTGCAGGCATCGCTGATCTGGTCCTCATGGTCAACCTGCATCATGAACTGGAAGACGCGTCGGCCATTCTGATTGAGGCTTTTCGCCTGCTGAAACCCGGCGGCAAGGTGGCCATTGTCGACTGGAAGGACGAGCCGACAGAGAGCGGTCCTCCCCTGGAGATTCGTGTCAGCGAACAGAGCATCCTGGACCAGTTCGCTGCCACCGGCTTCGAGCAGGTCAGGGCGCATGCCAGCCTGCCCTGCCACCATTTTCTGGAAGCCGTCAAACCACAGCACTAAGGGACCCCTTACGAAAGGATAGACTCATGGCAAAAAAGAGACTTCTGGTGATTGGCGGCGACGCCGCCGGCATGAGCGCCGCCTCGAAAGTGCGGCGCGAAAAGCCGGCAACCGAGATCGTCGTTTTTGAACGCTCCCCGCATACTTCCTACTCGGCCTGCGGCATGCCCTATTACATCGCGGGCATGGTGGAAGAGGTCGAATCCCTCGTCGCCCGCACCCCCGAACAGTTTCGTGACAAATACAACATCGACGCCCGTGTGAATCACGAAGTCCTCGAAATTGACCCGGACCAGGGCACACTGCGGGTGCTCAACCGCGAGAGCCGGACGGAAAGCAGGGAAAGCTACGATCAACTGCTCATCGCCACGGGCGCCGAACCCTTCTGCCCCGAAATGGCCAACGCCCATGCTCAGGGTATTTTTGGCCTGTCCACTCTGCAAAGCGGCATCCGGGTGCGGGAATTTCTCGACGAACACCAGCCCAAGCAGGCCGTGGTGGTCGGCGGCGGCTATATCGGGCTGGAGATGGCAGAGGCGCTGGTGCGGCGGGACATGAAAGTCTCGCTGATTCAGAAGGGGGAGCAGGTCATGGAAACCCTCGATCCCGACATGGGAGCGCTGGTCTCGGAGGCGCTACGGGAAATCGGCGTCACTCTCTATCTGGAAGAGTCACTGCAGGGTTTTGAGGCCAAAGACGGCTACGTGACCGCCGTAATCACGGATCAGCGCACCTTGCCAGCCGACTGCGTCATTCTGGGCATGGGAACCAGCCCCAACAGTCACCTGGCCGCCGAAGCCGGCATTTCCCTGGGGGTGAAAGGTTCTATCAAGGTAAATGCCCGCATGGAGACGGATAGGGCCGGCATCTGGGCGGCGGGCGATTGTGTGGAATCGATGAATCGTGTGAGTGGCCTGCCCATGCACATTGCCCTGGGGACAGTGGCCAATAAGCAGGGGGTGGTGGCCGGCACCAATATCGGCGGCGGCTATGCCACCTTTGCCGGGGTGCTGGGGACGGCGGTCAGCAAAATCTGCAAATATGAAGTGGCGCGCACAGGTCTGCTGGAAAGGGAGTTGCCGGCATTGGGATTGGAGGCGGCCACAGCCACCATCCGCAGCCGCACCAGGGCGGGGTATTACCCTGGCGCCGGGCTCATTACAGTAAAGCTGCTGGCAGAAAAGGGGAGTGGACGTCTTTTGGGCGGGCAGATTGTCGGACTGGAGGGAGCGGCCAAACGTATCGACATCCTGGCCACGGCTCTCTATGCCGGACTGCGGGTACAGGATATCGTCGATCTGGATCTTAGCTACGCGCCGCCCTTCTCGCCGGTATGGGATCCGGTACAGACGGCGGCCCGGCAGCTGTTATCGCAGGTATAGAAACATCAAGGGCTCATCACCACCAAGGCACTAAGACACCAAGAAATTCCTGAATCCCAAAGGGAGGCAGGCTGGGGTTTTTGCCTTAAACCAGACTTTCTTGGTGTCTCCGTGTCTTGGTGGTGAAAAAGCTTTT
>DKEW01000012.1 GCA_002452265.1 Pelobacter sp. UBA6812
TCGACATGTTCGACTGTGTCATGCCAACGCGCAATGCCAGAAACGGTACGCTGTTTACCTCCTTCGGGAAGATCACTATCAAGCAGGCTCGTTATGCCGACGACGACAGTCCCATCGATCCCGCTTGCAACTGTTATGTGTGCCGTAACTACAGTCGCGCTTATCTACGGCATCTGTACCAAAGCAATGAAATACTGGCTTCGATGCTCAACACCCGTCATAATCTGCATTATTATATTGATTTGATGGCCCAGGCGCGGAACGCTATTGAACAAGATCGTTTTGGTGCATTCCGTAAGGAATTTTATCAGGCCAGGAACGTTGAGGCTGCGTCGGTCTGAATAAGAGGAAACCCTCGTTTGAATTTTGTGGTACGCTGCTAACAACCTATAACTGCAGGATCAAAAAACAATCTAAAGGAGCCGTTTATGTTTTGGATTTCCGAAGCTCATGCCATGGCATCGCCCCCCGGCGGTGAAAGTAACCCCTACGGAACGGTCATCATGCTGGTGCTGATGTTCGGTATCTTTTATTTTCTGCTGATCCGCCCTCAGCAAAAACGTGCCAAGGAGCATAAACAGCTGGTGGATGGCCTCAAGGCCGGTGATCAGGTGGTTACTGCTGGTGGTCTGCACGGCAAGGTAGTCAGCGTACAGGAGAATATCGTATCCCTGGAAGTGGCTACGGGTATCAAGATCAAGATCAATCGTTCCTCCATCGTAAGTGTAGAGCAGAACTAGAGCCCTTCGGGCTTTTTGCTGTTAAACCTTCATATTGACGGTGCTGGCGGTTGCCAGGTGCTATTGAAACGTTTGGGAGACCGCCCTGTCGGCTGATTTTGTGCGTGCGCGCGCAGCCTTCAGGGCGCACTCCATTGATTGCGAAAGGAGTAGTGACTAGCCATGTCCAAGAGCATCAAGTTGCGGGGAGGGGTTGTTCTGTTTTGCCTCGCCTTGTCTATGTTGGCTTTAATGCCGACGCTGTTTCCCAATAGTACGCCCAACTGGCTGAAGAAGAGTTTTGATCCTTTGCATCTTGGCCTCGATCTGCAGGGCGGTATGCATCTTGTGCTGGGGGTTGATGTTGACAAGGCGGTAGAGAACCGCATCGACAGTCTTGTTGATCAGGTGGAAACCGATCTCAAAGAAAAGGATGTTATTTTCAAGCGTGTCTCCCGTATCGGCAATGACCGGCTGGTTGTTGTCGTTTACGATGATGAGGCGGGCAAGCAGGTTGATGCTTTGATGGGCGAGGGTGCCTATCAAAGCCTTGAACCTTTGACCCTGGAGACCAGCGGCGGTTATATTGAGAAGTATTTTCGGTTTTCGGACAGCTCGGTGGCCTCCATCAAGGATAATGCCGTCAAGCAAGCACTTGAGACATTGCGTAACCGTATCGATCAGTTCGGCGTCAGCGAAACAGTTTTGCAGCGGCAGGGCAGTGACCGCATTCTGATCCAATTGCCTGGGATCAAGGATCCCAAGCGTGCAGTGGCCCTGCTTGGCAAGACAGCTCTGCTTGAATTCAAAATGGTCGCGGAAAACGTCGATCTGCAGGCTGCCGCCAAAGGGGTTCTGCCCCCGGGAACCATTCTCTTGTCAGAACGGCAGGTCGACGGGCGCACCGGTATTGTGACGCAGACTCCACTTGTGGTTTACGATAAAACCGTGTTGACAGGCGATCTGGTGTCCGATGCACAGGTTCGCATCGACCCCCGTTTCAACGAACCTTACGTATCTATCGATTTCAATGCTGTTGGTGCTAAACGTTTTGATCAGATCACCGCTTCGAATGTTGGCAAGCGCATGGCGATCGTACTTGACGGCACCGTTTACTCCGCACCGGTTATTCGCGAGCGGATCTCCGGTGGCAGTGCCCAGATTTCCGGTTCTTTCGATGAGCAGGAAGCCATGGATCTGGCCATTGTTTTGCGGGCAGGATCTTTGCCGGCTCCCGTTACGATTCTTGAAAACCGTACCGTTGGTCCGTCTCTCGGTCTTGACTCCATCCATCGCGGCATCTGGTCGGTAATCATCGGCGGTATTGCCCTGGTGCTGGTCATGGGTCTTTATTACAACCTTGCCGGTCTGGTTGCCAACCTGGCCCTTGTTCTTAACCTGTTGTTTATTATGGCCATGCTTAGCCTTTTTAAGGCCAGCCTGACCTTGCCGGGTATCGGTGGTATCGTTCTTACCCTGGGAATGGCGGTTGATGCCAATGTGCTTATCTACGAAAGAATCCGCGAAGAATTGCGCCTTGGAAAGTCGGCTCGTAATGCCCTTGAATCCGGTTACAGCAAGGCTTTTTCGACCATTATGGATGCGAATATCACCACTCTGATTGCAGCACTGGTTCTGTTTCAGTTTGGCACCGGGCCGGTTAAAGGTTTTGCTGTAACTCTGAGTGTCGGGATCGTGGCTTCGCTGTTTACGGCAATATTCGTTTCGCGTGTCATTTTCGACTTTTTCCTGGAACGATACCAGGTCAAGCGGCTGAGCATCTAAGGGGGGCAGCATGGAGATCATCAAGCATGATATCAATATTAATTTTGTTGGTCGGCGCAAACTGGCGCTGATCTTCTCTTTGTTGCTGATTGTGGCAGGCATGGTTTCCCTGATAATCAAGGGTGGTCCTGATTATGGAATCGATTTTTCCGGCGGGACACTTATTCAGATTAAATTCGCCGAAGCCACCAATGCTGTGGAGATTAAAAAAGCTCTTAAAGACATGGAGTTGAAGGGACTTGTAGTTCAGAAGTTCGATGAAGATTCGCTGGAATTTCTGCTGCGTGCCCAGGATACCAGTTCCGAACTGGAAGGCTTGGGTCAGAAGATTGGTGCGCATCTGCAAACTTCTTACGGCGAAGGTGCTGTTGAAATTCGCCGGGTGGAGATGGTCGGACCGCAGGTCGGCAAGGATTTGCGCAAAAAAGGATTGATGGCTATCGTTTTTGCCATGGTTGGCGTGCTGATCTATGTCACCATTCGATTTGAATTCCGATTTGCGGTAGGTGCCATTGTAGCTCTGATACATGACGTTCTTATCACTCTCGGAGTTTTCTCCTTGTTTAATAAGGAAATCGACTTGCCAATCATTGCGGCATTTTTGGCTATTGTTGGTTATTCACTCAATGATACGATTATCGTTTACGATCGTATTCGAGAGAATTCCGGCTCCAAAAACAAAGAAGAATTTCCGGTTATTGTTAACAGTAGTATCAATGAAACCTTGTCCCGGACCATTCTCACTTCCGGCACGACCCTGTTGGTCGTTCTTGCGTTATTCTTGTTCGGTGGCGGCGTTATCCATAATTTCGCTTTTGCGTTGCTGATCGGAATCGGAGTGGGTACTTATTCTTCTATTTTTGTCGCCAGTCCTGTCCTCTTGGTATGGGATGATTTGAAAGCCCGTCGCCACGCTGCTGGTGAAAAGAATTCTTGATACCGGGATTTTCCCTGTACGTTTAATCGGGCCGAGGGGGGATCCTCTCGGCCCTTTTGCGTTTTTATCCTGGAATGAGATGTCCGAGGTCTTATGACTGAATATCCCAACAAACTTTGGCTAGAACGAAACGCGAGTGAGTTTCTTGATAGCGAAGAATTGCAGCGATCGCTAGGGGTTTCCCGTATTACCGTAGAAGCACTGTTGCGGCGTGAGCTGGACTCTCTGGAAGAAGTCCAGACATTTTTAGAGGCCAGATTGTCGAGCATGCCAGACCCTTGTCTTATGGCGGATATGGGGAAGGCGGTGGAGCGTTTGGCCAGAGCGGTGTGTGATGGGGAGGGGATTTCGGTTCATGGTGATTATGATGTCGACGGAGTAACGGGGACGGCCTTGTTGGTGGAAACACTTCGGTCATTCGGGGCCCGGGTTAAGTATTCCATCCCGCTACGACTTCGGGATGGCTATGGTGTTTCAAGCCGGGCGCTTGAGTCCTGTGCTTCCGATGGATCTGTACTGGTGGTTACCGTCGATTGCGGAATCTCAGCCCATGCTCAAGCGAAAAGAGCACGTGAACTGGGTCTCGATCTCATTATTACCGATCATCACCAGCCGCCCGATATCCTACCTGAGGCTTTGGCGATTCTAAATCCCTCCCGTATCGATTGTGCGTTTCCCTTTAAAAGTCTCGCCGGGGTCGGGGTCGTGTTTATGTTGCTGGTTGCCTTGCGCAAACATTTACGTGAGTTGGGTTATCGCAGTAATTTGCCTGAACCGGACTTGCGTTTCGGGCTTGACCTTGTCGCGCTTGGAACCATCGCTGATATTGTTCCACTTAAAGGACTCAATCGAGTCCTTACCAAAACCGGTTTGGAGTTGTTATCGCATTCCGGTAGGCCCGGATTGCAGGCGCTCAAAAAGGTAGCGGGAGTTGAGAAGGTAAACTGCGGGACTGTAGGTTTCAGGTTGGCGCCGCGTATCAATGCGGCCGGTCGGTTGGAAGACGCCGCTATCGGAGTGGAATTGCTGCTTGAGTCATCCGTTTCAGCGGCAATGCCTGTTGCCGAGTTACTTGATCAGGTCAATGGAGAGCGTCAGGCTATCGAACAGCAGACCCTCGATCAGGCCGATGAGCGCTGGCAGCAACAGACGGATGGCGCTACACACAGTATCGTTCTTGCCGATGAACGCTGGCATCCCGGAGTGATCGGCATAGTTGCCAGTCGTTTGGTGGAGAAATACCATCGGCCGACAATTCTTATCGCCCTCGATAATGGTGTTGGAAAGGGTTCGGGCCGATCCATTAAGGGATTGCACCTCTACCGGGCGTTACATGATTGCGGTGCTTTTTTACAAGGATTCGGTGGGCACGAGTATGCTGCAGGGCTCACTATCGATGGCGGTAAAGTGGCGGATTTTGCCCGTCAGTTTGAAGATATTGCGCGGCAACGATTGCTGTCGGAGGACTTGCTCCCCCGTCAGTTTTACGATGGTGAAGTTTTCCTTGAAGATCTTGATCTCGATGCTGTTGATGAACTGGCCCGATTAGCCCCGTTCGGACCGGGGAACCCGCAGCCGGTTTATCTGGCGCGCGGGGTCCATGTGCAGGGGGTTCAGCTGGTTGGAGGAAGCCACCTGAGGTTTGTAGCCTGTCAGGGGGCACACGGTCTACCGTGTATTGCTTTTGGCATGGGGATCTTGCACGATCAATTGTCTGGCCCACAGGATATTATTTTCACGCCTCAACGTAATGAGTGGCGTGGGAAGGTATCCATGCAGTTGCAGGTGCGGGACATTCGTCCGGCCAGTCTTGGGTGACTCCGTTTTTAGAGCTTCGGTGTAACTCTTCCGTAGTATCTCAGATTTTTCTTCTGCGCTACGTTATTCTGTAAATGGTTGGTATCCTTTTACTGAAAGTGAGGTGGTGTTATGACTCTGGCTTACTCGCAGGATATGCCCCTTGGTAGCAAAATGCCGTCATTTCGTCTCAAGGACCCCGAAGGACGTGTTTTTGACAGCGATGAACTGGTAGGGCGTAAAGGTCTTTTGGTTGTGTTTACCTGTAATCATTGTCCTTATGCTGGAGCTCAATGGCCCAGGCTGGTGCGTTTGGCTAACGAATTTAAGCCGCGGGGCATCTCAACCGTTGCCATCAATAGCAACATTCACCCCGACTATCCGGAAGATGCCCCGGTTCGGATGAAGCAAAAGATTATCGAACTGCATCTGGAGTTTCCCTATCTTGTTGACGATACGCAACAGGTGGCACGTGACTTCTCTGCGCAATGTACGCCGGATCCCTATTTGTTCGATCGGGATGGATGCCTGGTGTATCACGGTCGCATCGACGATAATTGGAAGACGGAAAGGGATGTGACGCGGCAGGAGTTAAGGGCGGCTATGGAAGCGCTTGTGCACGGTGCGCCGCCGCTGACGGTTCAGTCACCATCCATGGGGTGTTCCATCAAATGGCGACAGTGATGGTTGTTGAGGCGGCCAATGTGTTGCCGATACCTGTCATTGCGCACGAAGCGATTAAGGGATTAACGGCATGACTACCTGGTCGATAAAAAAGCCCGAGGGATGCGTCCTCCGGGCTTTTGATGTTTGTATGGCCTCGGATCAGATCAGACCGGCGTCACGGGCGATCTTTTCCCAGGCGGGAAGGCTTGCTTGAATTGTTTCCATGGGCACGCAATAGGCAATACGGAAAAATCCCGGTGCGCCGAAACCCTGGCCCGGAACGACCAGCACGCGATGCTCCTGGGTCATGCGGGCGAAGGCTACGTCGTCTTCATGGGGGGACTCGGGAAAAAGGTAGAAGCCTCCCTGGGGTTTCACCATCCGGAAACCAAGAGCGGTAAGGTGGTCATAGAGCACGTCCCGCTTGGCCTGATAGTCGGAAATGTCGACTCTTTCCTCCTGCAATCCGGCGACCAGGCGTTGCATAAGCGCTGGAGCATTGACAAACCCCAGGACGCGATTACAAAAAATAGCGCCTTCCATGAATTTCTGTACATCTTCCATGGCAGGATTGGCGGCCAGGTAACCGATACGCTCGCCGGGCAGCGCAAGATCCTTAGAGTGGGACGTAACGATAATGGAATTACGCACATGGGAAAAAATACAGGGCACCGTGGCCTGGTCGTAGGTCAAGCGAGCATAAGGTTCGTCTGACAGCACGAACAATGTGCGGTTCAGTTCTTTTTCCTTTCGTTTCAGCATTTCGCCGAGAGCCTTGAGGTCTTCCGATGGGTAGATAACCCCGGTGGGGTTATTGGGTGAATTGATGATGATGGCCCGGGTTTTGGGGCCGATGGCGGCTTCTATGGCGTCGATATCGAGTTGAAAACTGTCGGCAAGGGTATGGACGGTTTTGGTTGTGCCTCCATGGTTGTCAACGTAGAAAATATATTCGACGAAATACGGGGCAAGAATCAGGACTTCATCGCCGGGATCGAGAATCGTTTTGAGTGTAACGTTAAGTGCCCCGCCAGCACCGCAAGTCATGATGATATGCTGCGCCTCAACCATGGCAGGCGCGGTGCGCGACAGATGCTGCGCCACGGCCGCGCGGGTTTCCGGATAGCCGGCATTGTTCATATACCGGTGCATGCCTGGCTGCGGGTTTTGCGCCAGAGTCAGCAGTGCCTTATTGAAGGCCTCGGGAGGTTCGGTTGAAGGGTTGCCAAGGGTAAAGTCGAACACCTGGTCCTCACCGTGAATGGCTTTGAGGCGCGTGCCTTCTTCGAACATCTTGCGAATCCATGATGCCCGTTCAATGAATCCGGAAATTTTGCTGGAAATTGCCATGGGTCCTCCCTTATCGAAAGCATATTGGATCATTTTTGCCGCAGTGTAATTCCTGAGCCATAACGGGTCAAGGAATAAGGCATGTCAAAGGCTTTCGTTTGCTTTTTGTGCATGGATAGGCTAATCTTTCAAGCCAAATTTCTATGGGTGGGGTGACCATGACAAAAAACGACTCAAACGTTTTATCGGAACTGCGTCAGAAGATTGATGCCGTTGATGACCAGATTCTGTCCCTTCTTAATCAGCGGGCGTGCCTTGCCCAGGAAATCGGTCACGCCAAGGCCGGGCAGGGACTCGATTACTATAACCCTGGTCGTGAACTTGCGGTGTTTGAACGTCTTATTGCTCAGAACAGCGGCCCTTTTCCTTCTGAAGCTATCCGGCGCGTGTTCAGGGAGATCATCTCCGCATCGCTGTCGCTTGAACAGCCTATCAAGGTCGCATTCCTTGGGCCGGCAGCAACTTTTACCCACCAGGCTTCCCAGCGCCAGTTCGGATTTTCCGCGCAACTGACGGCGCAGAAAAGTATCCCCGCCGTATTTGAAGAGGTACGCAGGGGGCGTGCCGATTACGGTGTGGTGCCGGTTGAAAATACCACTGAAGGCATCGTGTCGCATACGCTGGACATGTTCATTGAGTCCGATCTTATGATCAATGCCGAAATTCTTTTGGAAATCTCCCATGACCTGCTGTCTGTTACCGGGAACATCGAGGATATTCGTAAAATCATGTCGCATCCCCAGGCTTTGGCCCAATGCCGCCACTGGCTTGAGGAAAATCTTCCGGATGTGCCCTTGCTGGACGCTCCCAGTACCGCGATGGCGGCTCGCCAGGCGGCAGAAGATCCGAGTGTGGCGGCCATCGCCAGTGAGATTGCCGCGTCTCTGTACGGATTGCGTACCGTCAAGCCTAAAATTCAGGATAACTCCAACAATGTTACCCGCTTTTTGGTTGTCGGCCGTAACCTGACCGGCCGCACCGGACACGACAAGACCTCGGTAATGTTCATCGTTGCAGATGAACCAGGCATCCTCTCCAGAATGCTTGAACCATTCAGCAGTAGGGGTATTAATCTGGCCAAGATTGAAAGCCGTCCCATTAAATCCAAAGCCTGGGAGTATGTCTTCTTTCTTGATTTGGAGGGGCATGTTGAGGATGTCGCCATCAGTGAGGCTTTGGCAGAACTTAAAGCCTGTTGTCGTTCATTTAAGGTTCTTGGTTCTTATCCTCGTTGTCGTTGAATTGTCCATTAATTTTATTCTTGTCTTAGGTGTAGATATCTAAAATGGCGGAATTTTTTGTTCCAAAATTGGCTGTGGTTGGTGTTGGTCTGATTGGTGGCTCTTTTGCCCTGGCGTTGAAAGAAGCAGGTCTGGTTGGCGAAATCGTTGGTATCGGGCGAGGCCGGGCTAATCTGGAGACAGCTCTCGAAAAAGGCATCATCGATGCTTTTACGCACTCTCTATCCGAAGGTGTGGCTGGAGCTGATGTGGTATTTTTATCCACCCCCGTGCAGACCCTGTCCAAGGTTGCCTCGGAGGTTTTGCCTCATATGAAGCCCGGGTCCATCCTGACGGATGGTGGTAGCGTCAAGGCAGATGTTATTCAAGCCATTGAACCGATGCTCCCTGCGGGGATCAATTTTGTGCCGGGGCATCCAGTGGCGGGTACTGAACAGAGTGGATCCGCCGCGGCTTTTGCTTCGCTCTACCGGGGGCGTCGATGCATACTGACTCCGACCTCCCGTACGGCTCCGGATGCCCTGGAGAAGATAAAACGTCTTTGGCAGGCGGCCGGCAGCGAAGTGGTTGTCATGACACCGGAAAAACACGACAGGGTTCTTGCAGCCATCAGTCACCTGCCGCATATGGTTGCCTACGCGCTGGTCGATGCCGTTGGCAATTGCAGTGATGAGAATGAGAATATACTCAATTATTCGGCAGGCGGGTTTCGAGATTTCACCCGCATCGCATCTTCCGATCCGACTATGTGGCGGGATATTGCTCTGAGCAATCGGACTGCCTTGCTGGAAGTGATCGAAAATTTCGAAAAAAGTCTTGCGGAGGTCAAGCAAGATATTGCCACGGGCAACAGCGACGGGTTGTTTGAGTTTTTTCTGCGCTCCAAGCAGAGGCGAGATGCCATCATTTAAAGGTATGCGCGGTTGAATGTGTCGATGAATTTTCATTCTGGGGGTCCCGTTGGGGTCTCCGGGATGCAGCATGTTGGGGGAACGATGAGTGAGCAGCAAGTAATTCAACCTGGTGGTCGGTTGTGTGGCGAAGTGCAGGTCCCCGGAGATAAGTCCATTTCCCATCGGGCCATTATGCTCGGCGCCTTGGGCGAAGGGGAAACAGTGGTACGCGGTCTGCTGCGTGGCGAGGATAACCTGGCGACCCTCGAAGCCTTTCGGTCCATGGGCGTTGAAGTCGCCGAGGATGCAGATGGTACGCTACGCATTGCAGGGCGTGGATTGCATGGATTGCAGGAGCCACAGGATGTTATTGATTGTGGCAATTCCGGCACGACCATGAGGTTGATGACGGGCTTGTTGGCGGGGCAACAATTTTTTTCAGTTATGACCGGCGACAGGTTTTTACGTAAACGTCCGATGAAGCGAGTTGTTGCGCCTTTGACCAAGATGGGAGCCCGGATACTCGGACGCCTTGGCGGCGAATATGCGCCGTTGGCCATTCAGGGGCAGACCTTGAAAGGGGTAACTCACCATTCCGCTATAGCCAGTGCGCAGGTCAAGTCCGCTCTTTTGCTGGCTGGTCTGTATGCCGAGGGCCCGACCACTATCCATGAACCGCATCTTTCCAGGGACCACAGCGAGCGCATGTTGGCTTGGTTCGGTGCGGATGTCAGGCCGTTTCCCGGCGGTGTTACCCTGATGCCCGGCACACCTTTGCAGGGGCGCGAGGTTGTGGTGCCTGGCGATATTTCCTCTGCGGCATTTTTTATGGTTGCGGCGCTTATTGTCCCAGGCTCTGAGTTGCTTATCAAGCAGGTCGGTGTTAATCCGACCCGCAGCGGGATTATTGATATCCTGCGGCAAATGGGTGGAGACATTTCTTTGCTGAATGAGCGTGACTGTTCCGGTGAGCCGGTAGCCGATATCCTGGTCCGGGCCAGCGATCTCAAGGGGATTGATATCGGTGGAAGTGTTGTGCCGAGAGCTATAGATGAATTCCCCGTTGTCAGTGTAGCGGCAGCTTTTGCGCAGGGGCAGACGGTTATACGTGACGCCAGGGAGTTGCGGGTCAAGGAAACCGATCGTATTGCTTCCATGTGCTCAGAGCTTGGTGCGCTTGGTGCGCAGGTCGAAGCTCGCGATGACGGCATGGTTATTACCGGTGGCGCTAGCCTGGGTGCAGGCACGGTCCACTCTTTGGGCGATCATCGTATCGGCATGAGTATGGCTGTGGCCGCATTGCGTGCCTCAGGTCCGGTAACTGTGGTTGATACGGAATGTACGGCAACTTCTTTCCCCGGTTTTTGGAATCTTTTTAATGGGGTCCGAGAGTGCTGAGGGAGAGGTTTTTTATCTGCATGCGCTAGAAAGGCAATCATATTGAAACGGCAGTTGATTATAGCCATAGACGGGCCCTCCGGAGTTGGTAAGAGTACCCTGAGTCGCCGGTTGGCTCAAAAACTTCGGTATGTGAATATCGATACCGGGGCTATGTATCGTTCCGTGGCTCTGGCTGCTTATAGGGCTGGCATTGCCATGGACGACGCGGAAGCTCTGGAGCAGTTGTGTGCACATCTGGAAATCCGGTTTGTTCGCAAGGATGGTTTGGAAAAAGTTCTTCTGGATGGCGAGGATGTGTCTGAAGCCATCCGTACCCCCGAGGTAAGCCTGCTGTCTTCACAGGTGTCGGCACAACCTGCTGTGCGCCGGGCCATGCTATCCTTGCAGCGCAAGATGGGGGAGAGTGGCGGTGTTGTACTGGAGGGGCGCGATATAGGGACCGTTGTTTTTCCCCAGGCCGAAGTGAAGTTCTTTCTGGCAGCGACAGCCACGGAGAGGGCCAAACGCCGGTATCTTGAGCTGAAAGCGAAAGGTCTCGATGTTGACCTTGCCCAGACTCTCGCTGAAGTTGAGGCAAGGGATGCTGCCGATTGCGGACGTGAGCACGCTCCTTTGCGTCAGGCGCAGGACGCTGTGCTGATCGATACGACCGTTCTTGATATCGATCAGGTTCTGGATCGCATGCTGGAAGTGATTTCCGAACGTCAGTCGGTTTGTAATTCGAAAGGGAGTGCAGCCTCATGAAGATTATTCTGGCCGACAGTGCCGGTTTCTGTTTTGGTGTAAAACGTGCTACCAATCTGGCTTTTGAAGCTGCGGAACAATATCCGCATATCTGCTCCTTGGGGCCAATTATTCATTCTCCCCAAGTCGTCAAAAAGCTAGAAGAAAAGGGCGTTAAAGTCATTCGCGAGGTCGAAGATATCGACCATGGTGCCGTCATTATTCGTTCCCATGGCATAACGGCTGAAGAGCTGGATGTCATACATCATCGTGCCCTTAATATCGTTGACGCTACTTGTCCATTTGTAAAAAAAGCCCAGGATTACGCGACCATGCTCTGCAATGAAGGGTATTCAGTGGTTTTGGTCGGGGAGAAAGATCACCCTGAAGTGCAGGGAATAATTTCCTATACACGCGGGGGTGAGGTTTTTGTGGTGGCTGATTGTAAAGAGGCGCAACGGTTGTCTGACAGACCCAAGTTGGGAATCGTCGCCCAGACCACCCAGTCTTTTAAAAATCTGCAGCAGGTTGCTGATATCTGTCTTGAAAAGAGCAAGGAAGTCAGGATATTTAACACGATTTGCGATGCAACTTCGGTGCGTCAGAACGAAGCGCGTAAAATTGCCTGCGAGGCTGACCTCATGTTGGTTGTAGGGGGGTTTAACAGTGCCAATACCACCCGCCTGGCCCAGATATGTCAGGAGATTCAGCCACGGACCTTTCATGTGGAGACCGCTGAACAGATTCAGGATTCCTGGTTTGATGATGTTGGATGTGTGGGGATCACTGCCGGAGCATCGACACCGCGCTGGATTATCGATGAGGTCGTCGAGAGGGTTTCGGCTATGTCTAAATAAATGTTTGTTTTTTTGAGGTTGTCGTGCTATGTTCTCGCCGATGACCTCAGGGGCATCGCTGTCGCCGGGCGGCAGGATTATCGTTTAGGGGGTAAGTTTGTTAATGGTAAAAGATAACGAAGAAAAAGATGAATTCATGGATGATGAATTCGAAGACATGGACATGAGTTTCAGTGAGCTTTTTGAGAATAGCATCAAGGAGCTCAATGTAGGCGATGTTGTCGAAGGTACTGTTTTGCAGATCAACGGCGACATGGTTGTCGTTGATGTCGGCTACAAATCGGAAGGCATTATTCCTCTGGCTGAATTCAGCGATGAAAACGGACAGGTTGATGTCAAAGTTGGAGACAAAATCGACGTACTGTTCGAGCGCCGCGAGAATGAAAACGGCCTGATCAGTCTCTCCAAGGAAAAAGCCGATCGTCAGAAAATTTGGAATAACCTCGAAGAAGGTGCTGTGGTTGAGGGACGTGTTGCTGCCCGTATCAAAGGCGGCCTGTCCGTCGATATCGGCGTCAATGCCTTTCTGCCCGGGTCCCAGGTTGATCTGCGGCCTGTTCGCAATCTGGACAAACTTCTGGGTGAAACCTTCGAATTCAAGATCATCAAACTTAATAAGCGGCGTGGTAACATTGTTCTGTCGCGTCGGGTCCTGCTGGAAGAACAGCGTGAGACCCTGCGTCAGGATACTCTTGAGACTCTTTCCGAGGATCAGGAAGTTGTCGGTATTGTCAAGAACCTCACCGATTACGGTGCGTTTATTGACCTTGGAGGTATTGACGGACTGCTGCATATCACCGATATGTCGTGGGGTCGCGTTGCCCATCCTTCCGACGTTCTCGCCGTTGGCGACAAGATCAAGGTCAAAGTACTCAAGTTTGATCGTGATAAAGAGCGTGTTTCTCTTGGTCTTAAGCAACTTGCTGCCGATCCTTGGCTTAGCGTTGCCGAAAAATATCCTACCGGTATGCGGGTTACAGGCAAGGTTGTCAGCCTGACTGATTATGGTGCTTTCATTGAGCTTGACGAAGGTGTTGAAGGCCTGATTCACGTAAGTGAAATGAGCTGGACCAAGCGCATCAAGCACCCCAGCAAGGTTCTCAATATCGGTGATGAAGTTGAGTCGGTTGTGCTGGCAGTTGACGTTGCCAACCGTCGCATCTCCCTGGGACTCAAACAAATTGAGCGCAATCCTTGGGAAATCATCGGCGAAAAATTCCCGATGGGTACCATCATCGAAGGCCAGGTCAAAAATATTACCGATTTCGGTATCTTCGTTGGTGTTGATGATGGCATCGATGGGCTGGTACACATCTCGGATCTTTCCTGGACCAAGCGTATCAAGCATCCTTCCGAATTGTTCAAGAAGGGGGATGTTGTTAAGGCTGTAGTTCTTAACATCGATCAGGATAACGAGCGTTTCTCTCTCGGGATCAAACAACTTGCTTCCGATCCTTGGCAGACTATCGCCACCCGTTACGCTCCCGGTACCATGATCAAGGGTAAGGTTACTTCTGTTACCGATTTCGGTATCTTCCTTGAAGTGGAAGAAGGTATCGAAGGCCTGATTCATGTATCCGAGATCAGCAAAGAAAAAGTCGATTCGCCCAAGGACTTCGCCAAGGTTGGCGACACTCTCGAGGCTGTCGTGCTGCATGTGGATACCGAAGACAAGAAAATCGCACTGTCCATCAAGCATGTTGCACAGCACAGAGAAAAGGCAGAAGTTGATGCCTTCCTCGGTTCCCAGAAAAGTGCGACATCCAATCTTGGGGACATCTTCAAAGGCGCTCTCGACAAGGCCGGCGACAAAGAATAATCCTCTTATCGGATCGTATCGGTCTACCTGCGCGGTAGGCCGATACGCATAAGGCTCCATGAAAAAGAGACCTTTCTTGATGGCCCTGTTGACACTCGGGGCCATCTTTCTTTTGTTTCTTATATTTGCTCTGTTGCTCTCGCGTTGTTCCGGTGGCATGCATGGCTTGCCTGTCGGCGGAGAACGTATTGGTGTTGTTGAGGTCAGTGGTATGCTCACCAGTTCCGAGCCTACCGTTAAGCAACTCATAGCATTTAAAGATGATGATTCCATAAAGGCTGTCATCTTGAGAGTCGACTCTCCTGGCGGAGCTGTTGCTCCCTCGCAGGAGATACATGACGAAGTCTCACGGCTTGCTGAAACTAAGCCTGTCGTTGTTTCTATGGCTTCGGTGGCGGCTTCCGGAGGGTATTACGTCAGCATTCCAGCGCAACGCATTTTTGCAAACCCAGGGACTATCACAGGTAGTATTGGCGTTATCATGCAAGTTACCAACTTCCAGGAACTCTATGGCAAGTTGGGCCTTAAAAATCAGGTTGTTAAAAGCGGTGAACATAAAGATCTTGGATCGCCCCTTCGGCCAATGACACCAGAGGACCGTCAGATTTTGCAAGGGGTAATCGATGATGTGTATGATCAGTTTGTAACAACTGTCAGTAATGATCGCAAATTACCTTTGGATAAGGTCAAGCTATTGGCAGACGGTCGTATCTTCACCGGTCGCCAAGCCAAAGAGGCCGGTCTTGTTGATGAATTAGGCGGTTTGCGCGATGCCATCAGGGTTGCTGCTGACCTTGCCGGTATCGTAGGCGAACCTAAGCTGGTTTATCCGCCAAAAGATAAAGAAAGCTTTCTTAAATATTTCATTGAAGAATCCGCATCTCAGGTAGGGCGCGCTTTGCAGCAAAAGCAACAGGGGGCCCCGGCAATGCAATACCTGTGGACCGGCCTTGATTAGGAGGGATACATTCATGACCAAGAGTGAATTGATTGAAGAGCTTTCCTATGTAAATGGAATGCTGAGCAAAAAAGAATCTGAGTTAGTTGTCAATACATTGCTTGACAGCATTCGCGATGCACTGGTTGGAGGGGATCGGGTCGAGATACGAGGATTCGGTTCTTTTACCGTGCGCACCCGCGAGGCACGTGAGGCAAGAAATCCTAAAAGTGGCGAAATTGTTGCCATACCCGTTAAAAAAACGGCTTTCTTTAAAACAGGAAAGCAACTTCGTGAGCGGGTGGATACAGACAAATAACTGAGTTAGCGCTTAGTTTTCTCTGCGATTATCTGGAGTATTGATGGAATCCAAAACTCATTTGGCTATCTCCGCTGCCCTGGTGGGGGAAGTGGTAGATATCATACCTGGCAAGGCTACGGCCCGACTGAAGACTACCACTGAAATGGCTGCAGATGAGCATGGGTTGTTGCATGGTGGTTTTACTTTCGGACTGGCCGACTACGCTGCGATGCTGGCAGTTAACGACCCTTACGTGGTTTTGGGTGGAGCCGAAGTCAGGTTTTTGGCCGCGGTGAGGTGTGGCGATGAGTTGCTGGCTACGGCTGAACTGGATACGCAGAATGGTAAAAAACATTGTGTACGCTGCTTTGTAGAATCGGGGGGGAATCGGGTATTTGAAGGGACTTTCACCTGTTTTGTTCTCGATAAGCCACTTTTGTCCTGATTCTATTTGGGGGAAACAATAATATTGCCCTGACTACTCATTTGATACTTGGATTAATAAGAAAGCCCCGCTGAAAAGCGGGGCTTTCTTATTAATTGGTCCAATTTTGAAGATCTCCAAGGTGTCGATTCTCCCGGAAAATTTGACCGGATAAGAACCTTAGTCACCGTCAGTCATTTCAGGCGTCCCACTCGGTGATGGGCTGGCTCACCATGACATTGAACGATTGACATGCCGATCGATATGTTGGTCAGCTTATCCTTGATTCTCGGACATCTCAGAGATCTTCTCCGATTTTCTTGTTTTGTAAGCCTATCACAGACCTTGCATGTGTCAACAGTATCATCAACTCAAGTGGTGAAATTTGCGAGGACAACTGTCATGCCCTGTGATACCATTCCCAGCTGTACTAAGGGAACACTGATTTTTTTACTGAAAGGAATTTTTGTGGCAGGTCATGTTTTTCGCATTTCCGTCGAAACCCATTGCAGTGGGATGCGCCTTGATCAGTTCCTTGCGCAGGCTATTCCTGAATTTTCCCGTACCTTCGCACGTAAAATCATTGACCTTGGGGGAGTACATCTGGATGGTCGTCGGATGCGACGCAGCTCGGTTTCCGTTGCCACCGGTGCTTCTTTGGAAGTCTATCTCGATGAGCAGCCACTTGACGTTTTTACCCTTACTGAGGAACACGTCCTTTTTCGGGACACCTATGTTTTAGCTATCAATAAGCCTGCCGGAATTAATTCCCAACCAACACCGGCTCGTTATAAAGGGACACTTTACGAGGCTCTGTTACGGCTACTTGAATCACCCTATGCTAAAGGTCAAAAACCATCCCTGGGAATGGTTCAAAGACTCGATCGTGATACCTCTGGGGTCATGGTGTTTTCCATACATAACCGTGCTCATCAGCCTTTAACCAAGATCTTTGCGGATCGTCGCGTGCAAAAGGTCTATCTTGCCATGATTGAGGGCTCGATGGATAAACCGCAAGGGGAGTTCCGTTCTCTGTTGGCGCGACAACATCGCACCAATCTTATGAAATCTGTAGAAAAAGGCGGCAAGGAGGCTTTGACACGCTATCGTGTTGTGGAATCTTTTGGAGACGCCGAGCTGGTGGAGGTCGAAATTCCTACAGGACGTTCTCATCAGATCCGGGTTCATTTTTCCGAAGCGGGGCATCCTTTGTTAGGGGATACGCGATACGGCGGACGCGCTTCATGGCGTGGCGTACCTGTTCCCCGTCAGATGCTTCATGCCTGGAAGTTGCAGATGCAGCATCCAGTCAGTCGTGAATCAGTCGCTTTTGAAACTCCTTATCCCCCTGACTTTTTGGATATGCTCAGTCACGGACGCGCCTCTGGAGATTCAGGTGGTTTGTAAAATTCAATAACTCCTGTTTCTCTGCTTGTTACTATTGCTGGATTCTTAGCCCAGTCGAGGAAATCATGTTGACCTACCCTCAAATTGATCCGATTATTTTTCGTATTGGTCCCTTTGCCGTGCGTTGGTACGGTTTTATGTATCTGCTTGGGTTTCTTGCAGCTTATTTGTTGATAAGGCACCTGGCAAAGTTTCGTCATCTGGATGTCGATTCCGACCAGATTGCCGATTTGTTGTTTTATTGTGTCATTGGCGTTATTGCCGGGGGGCGACTCGGGTATGTACTGTTTTATGACCCTGTGTTTTATTTTAATCATCCGCTGCAATCTTTTGCTGTCTGGCAGGGTGGGATGAGTTTTCACGGCGGCTTGCTCGGTGTGATTGTTGCCGTGTTACTCTGGTGTCGGCGCACCGGAACCAATACTTTGTTGACAGGAGATATTCTTGTGACCTCTGCTACGGTGGGGTTGGGTCTGGGTCGCATTGGGAATTTTATTAATGGTGAGCTTTGGGGGCGCGCCACCAGTCTCCCCTGGGGGATGATTTTCCCTGGAGCCGGAGGGGTTCCCAGACATCCGAGTCAGCTTTATGAGGCTTTTCTCGAGGGGGTCCTGTTGTTTGGCATTTTATGGATGCTCCATCGCAAACGTGTGGCGACCGGGGTTCCTTTTTTCTCATTCATCGCATGTTACGGATGTTTCAGATTGCTTGTCGAACTCGTACGTGAGCCCGATGCACATATCGGTTTACTGTGGGGCCTTTTCTCCATGGGACAAATATTGTCTATTCCGATGATTATGGTAGGAGTGGTTGGCATTTGGTATTGCTGGAGGCGCGGAGCCCGCTCATGAATGGGATACGTGGCATTATTTATGATTGCGATGGTGTTTTGTTCGACAGCCGGCGCGCAAATCTCGCTTATTACAGCCAGGTTCTCGCACACTTTGGGGAACCGCCATTGTTGGATGAATGCAGCCCCAGCGCCGATTTGTGCCACACTTATGCCAGTCTTGATGTTTTTCATAAGCTCCTTGGTCCGGCACGGGTAGCAGAGGCTCAGGATTTCGCACGGACTATTGATATCCAAAGCTTATTGCCTCTCATGGTTCCTGAACAGGGGATACCGCAGGTGCTTGATCGATTGGGTAAGCAAATGGTTCTGGCGCTTGCCACAAACCGGGGACGCAGTGTTTATTCGATACTGGACCTCTTTCAGATGCGAAGTTGCTTTAATGCGGTGGTTACTTCCGAGGATGTGCAACGTCCTAAGCCTTCGCCTGATATGCTTCTGCTTGCATTGGAACAACTTGGTCTTAGGCCTGAGCAAGCGTTGTTTGTCGGTGATTCTGAGTTGGACCGTCAGGCTGCAGGGTTGGCTGGATTGCGATTCGTGGCGTATAAGGGGTTGGTTGATGGTGATCTGGTTATCTATGAACACCAGGAATTGGAGACCTTGTTGGGATTGGTTTGATTAAATAATCGGTTTTCATGGACAACGAAAGTGCAGAGTGTCTATTAGAAATAGCGGGGAAGGGAAGGGCGCTACGGTTTGTCAATGAAGAGTTTTCTCCATTTCCAATACATGGCCGTCTTTAAGTTTGCGGTAGATTACTCTGTCCATGATGGTGCGAATGATGAAAATTCCGCGACCATGTTCCTCCAGGCAGGCTGTATCCGGCGGTGCCAGGGTGCAGAGATCGAATCCCTGTCCTTGGTCGTAAACTTTAATTGTCAGTTTGTGGCGTATAAGTGTGATGGTGATACGTACTTCCGTCGAGGTAGGTTCTTTGGCATGCTGAATGGCATTGGCCATGGCCTCGGTCAAAACCAGGTTGATGTGGTATGCAAGTTCCTCACGGTCACCTGTAAAACGGTCCAGGGATCGTGCCATGGATTCGCCTATTTGTCCGACGAGCCCCAGATACCTGGTTTCCTTGGGGAGTGTAATGTCCAGTTCGATCCTTTCGCTCATTGAGCCTCCGCGAACATCAGGGATGAAAGCTGGCTAACGCATCCTCGGTATTGGGAAAGATTTCGAATACGCGATGCAGTCTGGTTAACTCGAACATGGATTGTACCTGAGGCTGCAGTCCCGCAAGTTTGAGGCTGCCGTTTCTGGCGCTGGCATTTTTAAACCCGGACACCAACGCCCCCAGACCGGAAGAATCGACAAAACGCACTCCTTCCAAATTGATTACCATGTTGTTCTTTCCGTCCTCAAAAAGGGACAAAAGACGGGTTTTTAAATCAGTGCTGTTGTGTGCGTCAAGGCGTTCCTCCGCGACGGAAATCAGTACGATGTTTCCCTGTTCGTTGACTTGAATATTCATCTCCGTACTCCCGGTTTTTTTGTCAGCTGCCTTGAACCGATCAGTTGCAATAATACCATGTTTCCCAACTATCAAGTAAATCGGTGGCAATCCGTCTTGTAAACAGGATCCTGAACGACTGGTCCTGCCTTTAAATTCAGGCTCTTTGTCGCGTCATGTTGGCTTAACGCAGGCACGGCACGCAGTGTCCCACTTTGCCAGTAACCAGGTTTTTCAGAATTAATTACGACGATTAACCCATTAATCGCTAGGCCTGGTCTGCCAGTGTGCATAGGACTTGCGCGACTATTTGGGATGTTTCGACATTGCCGTCGACATGTAATACATGTGGTTCTTCTCCGATCGGATCGAAAGCACGTGCCTGCTGGTCATAAAGTGCGCGCCTCCCGTCGGAAGCATCCAAACCCCGGCTTTGGCGGTTGTCGAGTCGTTGCAGAGCCACTTCACGATCGCACGTTACAGCAATGGTCCATGTCGGTTGCCCGATTTGTTCGGCGGTAAAACGAAATCTTGCACGGTCTTCACGGTTGGCAAAACTGGCGTCGACTATGACGGTTCGTCCAATTTTCAAGAATTGCAGGGCATGTTTAAGGAGCTGGTCATAAGTGGCCCGGCTGGCACTTGGACTGTAGATGCCCTGTTGGAAAGCTTCATTGCAGCGCTGTTGCGAGTCAATGTCCGCAAGCTCCTTCCGCATCTCGTCCGATCGCAATAACTCTGCACCGAGAGAGGTTGCCAGTTGTCTGGCAATGGTAGTTTTGCCTACGCCCATAAGACCACTGATAAGGATCAATTTTGGCGCCCGGCACAGGTAACCCAAGGCCTGGTTGAAGTATCTCTTGGCTCGCCCTTGAGCTGCCATGCGGTTGCCTTCATCCGCATTCGAATCGTTGCTCAAAAACGATTCAACTTTGCCGCGGACGTATGCCCGGTAAACTTGATAAAAGGGGAGCAGCAGTTCCGTGTCTTTGGTTCGGCCAATAACCTCAAGATAGTTGTCGCGGACAACGGTCGCCAGGTCCTGGCGTCCCCTTAGTTCCAAGTCCATCAGTAAAAATGCCAGGTCGGCAAGCACATCGGCTATGCGGAACCTACGGTTGAACTCGATGCAGTCGTAGATGGCGATAGCGCCATCCAGAAAACATATATGTTCACAGTGCAGGTCGCCGTGCCCGTCTCGCACCCACCCCTGGACTTCGCGTCTGCGAAACAGCTCGGCTTGTTGCTCTTCAAAGTCGAGGACATAGCGCTTCAGGTAGTCGAAAGTGTTTTGGGAGATGGTCTTACCGATAAACGGTTCGGTTTGAATGAAATTTTCCTGCCAGTTGGTTTTTACCACCTCCAGATGAGGATCGTCGGCACCCGGACCGTAGCTTTCCAATTGTTGATAACGCTCGGCAATATGTTGTGCCAGAACGGCCATTCGGTCGCACAGAGAAGGATCGTTTTTGGCCAGCAACTGCGGCAACATGGATTCTTCGGGCAGGCGCTTCATCATGACTGCGTATTCGATCGTTTGACCTGGGCCTTCGATGGTGATACGGCCGTCATGGTCGCGAATTTCAACCACGCCCACATAGACCCCTTCACTGAAACGCTGATTGAGCCGCACTTCTTCCTTGCAGAAAAAATAACGTTTTTCAAGGGTCGTGAAGTCGAGGAAACCGAAGTCAACCGGTTTTTTGATTTTGTAGACCCGGTCTCCAACAAAATATATTCGCGAAATATGAGTTTCTTTAAAGGTTATTTCCGTCTGATCGGTGTTGTAGGTTTGAGGCTGCAGCAGGGCTTTATGCAGGGTTTGTGAATCCATACGATCTCCATAGCAAAATCTATAATATTCCAATGACTTTAACATATTGCGGATTTCTGTAAAGGCTTTTGTCGCGGGGGTAAAGTGATTGACGGTGCTTATATGGTATGATAATTTCATTGGGTTTTTTCCTTCGGTGGCTTTGTCCTGATCACAGTATTTTTCGGCACCGTTTCCCCTGTGCTGTTACGCTTCCTTTTTTTCCTCTGCCTCTGTGGGGGGCTCTGATGTCCAAGCGGTGGTTACCGTTTTTGCTGGTTTTTTCTACTTTATTAGGGTGTTTGTCAACATCCTTGCCGGGACAGGCTGTGCCTAAAGAAGAGCAGGGTATGCCTTCTCGAGTGCAGACGCCGGCTTATGGTAAAGCACTTTTCCATTATGCCAGGGCCCGATTGTATGCCTTGGACAATCACCTTCCCGAAGCGGTCGAGGCCCTCAATAAAGCTATAAAACTGGATCCACGTTCGTCATATCTACGCATGATTATGGCCGAATTGCAATTGGCGCTGGGTGATGAGGAACAAGCCGTGCGGTCGGTTGAAGACGCCCTTATTCAAGACCCGGATTATACCGATGCCCATCTGTTGCTGGGTAACTTGCTGTTGAATCGACAGGATTTCAAGGGGGCCATCCAGCACCTGAACCGGGCGGTTGAACTCGATCCATCGCAGGAAAAAATTTATCTTCAGCTGGCTGTGGCCTATGTGCGTGTTGGAGATACCGATGGAGCTATTGCGATTCTGAAGCGTCAGTTGACCCAGAATCCGCAATCCGTGTCTGCCCGAATCGCTCTGGCGAGGCTTTATCTGCAGCTGCGTCTAACCTCGTTGGCGGAGCAAACTTATTCCGAATTTATTGATCAACATCCCCTTGAATCTCAAGGGTATGCCGAGTTGGCGCGGCTTTACCAGAGTCTTGGTAAGGGTGAAAAAGCCCTGGCTACCATCAGACGGGGTATAGCCGCTAATCCTTCCGAGGATGGCATGCGTTATCAGTTGGTGAGGGTTTTGGTCGAGTTGGGTCAGATCGATCAAGCACTTGACGAATTGCACATCATGTTGGAGGAGAATCCGGAACGGACAGAAGCCCAACGGTTGCTCGGGCTACTGCTGATTGAAAAAAGTGACTGGACGGCAGCCGGTAAAGCCTTTCAACAATTACTGGCACTAGATCCATTGAACGATCAAGGTTTGTTTTACCTTGGATTGGTACGTGAAAATCAGGAACTCTGGCCCGACGCTATTGCTGTATTTGAAAAAATCCCCTCGGATTCGGATTTTTTCCCTGATGCCACCAGCCACCTTGGGTATCTTTATTATCGGGCCGGAAAGATCGATAAGGCCATTCAGATACTTGAAACCCGTCTGCAAAATATGGAAGGCCGATCGCAATTATTTACTTTTCTCGCCAGCCTGTATGAAGAAAAAAACGATATGGACAAGGCAGGGGGCTGGTTGAAAAAAGGTCTGGAGGTTTTCCCTAAATCTGCGGATCTGTATTATCATCGCGGTTTGCTGCTTGAACGTCAGGGAGACCGAAAAAGTGCCTTGGCGGATATGTATCGCGTTATCGAACTGGACGACGAATATTATGAGGCGATGAATTTCATTGCCTACAGTTATGCCGAGCAAGGTGAACAGCTTGAAGAAGCCCTCAAACTTGCCCGCCGTGCGCTCGAGTTAAATAACGAAGGACACATTGTCGATACCCTTGGTTGGGTTTTGTTTAAAATGGGGCGTTTCAGCGAAGCCCGAGGTGAACTCGAGACTGCAGCGGCTCTCCTGCCCAATGATGCGCTGGTACTTGAGCATCTTGGAGACCTTTATATTGAACTTCAACTACCGGACAAGGCTTTTGCCATGTATAGCCGGGCATTAAAACAGAGTCCCGATAATGAGCAACTTCGCAAAAAACTACAGCAGCTTGCACCTCGATAACATATTTGGCAGTTTTCGGCTCTGGTTGAAGCTGGTATTGCTTGCAGCGGTTTTTCTTGTAAGTTGTGCTCCGGTGCGGCCGCCTGCACCGACCCTTGCACCTGTGTCCGCAGGTGAACTTTTGCAGTTGCTCAGGACTCAGGGCCAGCGTTTTCAGACCCTGCAGGGAACCGTTTCAGTGAAGATGACTCGTGATGGTGAGCGGCACAGTGTCAAACAGGTTTTACTGCTGCAGCGGCCGGATATGTTCCGTGCAGAGGTGCTGGGACCTTTCGGACAGCCTGTCATGACCGTGGCTTCTGCCGATGACCGCCTGTCCGCATTTATCCCCGGCGAGGCTCGGTTTTATTCGGGGCCGGCAACATCGGAAAATCTTTATCGGCTGGTGCGTCTGCCGCTTGAGGTGAAGCAACTGGTCCAATTCGTTTTTTGCGATGTGCCGCTGTTGCCGGAATCATCCGGTGAAGTCACGATAAGGGATGGTTTCTATCTTATCAACCGGCAAAGTGCCGACGGTCGACGTCAGGAACTGCGTTTCGACGAGCAGCGGCGTTTGCGGCAGGTTCGGTATTTTTCAAACCAGAACGAATTGCTGCTGGCAAGCTATGATGATCTGAGGGATGAAGACGGCCTGCCGCTGTCCCTGCGTCTGAAGCTTCCCGCGGACGATATGGAAGTTGAGTTGGTGTGGCGTGACGTGCGCTCCAATGGAGAAATCCTGTCGAGCCGTTTTCATCTGGCACCGCCTCCCGGGGCGCAGGTGCTGGCCTTGCCATAATGCTTCCTTCCCGGAATCAGGCCGTCAGGAGACGTTTGTTGATGTATCTGTTTTACATTTTATTGTTCGGTTTGAGCCTGCTGTGGGGATGCGACCGCCAGCAAACCACCATGGTAGAGGATAGCGGACAACAGCAACTTCCAGACTATGGCGACACGCTTATGATGGGCAGCATTGGTGAACCGAGTAATCTGCTGCCGGTGCTTGCTTCTGATTCAGCCTCCAGCGACATCAACGGCCTGGTATACAACGGTCTGCTGCGTTACGACAAAAACTTGCAGCTCGAAGCTGAGCTGGCCCGCTCATGGGATATTTCGCCGGATAACCTCACCATCACCTTTCATTTGCGCAACGATGTCCGTTGGCACGATGGACACCCGCTCACGGCGGATGATGTGTTGTTCACCTACCGATTGCTTGTCGACCCGTCTGTGCCGACCGCTTATGCCGATCGCTACTTGCAGGTCGTCAAAGCCGAGGCGCCCGATCCCTATACGTTTCGCGTTACCTACAGCCAGCCTTTGGCCAGTGCCCTTATCAGCTGGATGTTTCCAATCCACCCTAAACATCTTCTCGAAGGTACCGACATTACCACGAGTCCCTTGGCACGGGCGCCGGTGGGCACCGGACCGTACCGGTTTGTGGAGTGGAAGTCGGGTGAGAAAGTGGTGCTGGAAGCCAATGCGGATTATTTCGAAGGGCAGCCTTATATCCATCGGGTGGTTTATCGCATCATTCCCGACCCTTCCACCATGTTTCTGGAGTTGCGTTCTGGCGGTCTGGATTTAATGAATCTGACACCACTACAATATGCGCGGCAGACCGATACCCTGGCTTTCAAGCGCCGCTTCGAAAAGTACCGCTATCTCGATTTTTCCTATACCTACCTGGGATTTAACCTGCGACGCCCCCTTTTTCAAGATGTTCGCGTGCGCCGGGCATTAGCCCATGCTCTGAATAAACAGGAACTGGTCGATGGGGTACTGCTCGGCCTCGGTACGGCAGCTACCGGCCCCTATAAGCCCGGCACCTGGCCTTACAATTCCCATGTCCGCCATTACGAATACAATCCCGTCAAGGCCCGCCAGCTGCTGGCCGAAGCCGGCTGGCATGACAGCGATGGCGATGGTGTGCTCGATCGGGGTGGACAACCTTTTGCGTTTACCATCGTTACCAGTCAGGGTAGCGACGCCCGGACCAAGTCGGGAGAAATTATCCAGCGAAGGTTACAGGAGGTGGGTGTATCGGTAAAACTGCGGGTTATCGAGTGGGCTTCCTTCATCAAGGAGTTCATTAACCCCGGTGACTTCGATGCCACGATCCTTGGCTGGACGATCCCGCCCGACCCCGATAGTTTCGCTGTCTGGCATTCAAGTAAGACCGGAGTTGGCGAACTTAATTTTATTGGTTTTAAAAATGCCGAGGTCGACAGGTTGCTGGAGGAAGGACGCCATACCCTCGATCAGCAACAGCGCAAACGGATTTACGACCGTTTTCAGGAAATTTTGGCCGAACAACAGCCCTATGTTTTTCTTTACGTTCCCGACAGTTTGCCCGTGGTGGCCAAACGTTTTCATGGCATTGAGCCGGCACCGGCCGGTATCATGCACAATTTTATTCACTGGTATGTGCCTCGCGATCAGCAAAAATACCAGCGTTGACTGAGAATATGCCATGTTTGCCCAAATAACCAAACGCCTGATCATGATGGTGCCGCTGCTTCTGGGGATTACCCTGATCTCTTTTGTCGTCATTCATCTTGCTCCGGGCGAACCGACCGACTTGCAGACCCAACTTAATCCTGAGGTCAGCTCTGAATTGCGTGAACGGTTGCGCGCTCAGTACGATCTGGACAAGCCGCTGATTGTCCAGTACGGCAAGTGGCTGGGGCGTCTGGCGCATCTGGATTTTGGCGAATCTTTTGTGCAGGATCGCCGACCCGTGGCGGCAAAGATTGCCGAACGCCTGCCGGTTACCATTATGATCAATCTGTTGTCCATCGGCCTTATCCTGCTGATCGCCATACCGCTGGGAGTGCTGTCGGCGGTGAAACGTAACTCGCTGTTCGACCGTTTCACCACGGTTTTCGTATTTGTCGGTTTTGCCACCCCGTCGTTTTGGCTGGCCTTGTTGCTGATGGATTTCTTCGGAGTGCGTCTTGGGTTGTTTCCCATTGCCGGGCTCAAATCCCTGGGGTATGAGTATCTGAGCCTCGGGCGGCAGATCGCTGATGTGCTGCACCACTTGGTTTTGCCGGTCTTTGTATCGGCTTTTGGGGGCCTGGCCGGATTTTCGCGCTATATGCGCGGCAATATGCTCGAGGTGGTGCGTCAGGACTATATCCTTACCGCCAGAGCTAAAGGTTTGTCGGAACGCGTGGTTATTTACCGGCATGCGCTGCATAATGCACTGCTGCCCGTGATTACCATACTGGGACTGTCAGTGCCGGGACTTATCGGTGGCAGTGTTATTTTCGAGACGATTTTTGCCATCCCTGGAATGGGCAAAATGTTTTACGATGGCGTTATGATGCGGGACTACCCATTGATCATGGGGGTGCTGGTGATCGGTGCTGTTCTGACATTGTTCGGCAACCTGATTGCCGACCTTGCCTATGCCATGGCTGATCCCAGAATCCGGCGGCGTTGATACCGGCCGTTCGCAGGGGGGGCTGTAAAGCCGATCATCGGTGGGCCGGATCATGTTTTCGCGTGTAGTTGGGAGGTGGCGCGATGGGAATAAAAAAAGCGAAGCTGGGCACGTTGTTGCTTGACTCCGGGTTAGTCAGTGAACGGGAGTTGAGCGCTGCTCTGTGTTATCAGAAAAACCAACGTTGTCTGCTGGGGGCTTCGCTGGTCAAGCTCGGGTTTCTTTCCGAGGATCGGTTGCTTGATTTTCTTGAACGTACTTTGCAGTTGGAGCGCGTAGATCTCGACAACTTTATCCCTGATGCAGACGCTCTTGCCATGGTGCCTGAGGAACGTGCCTTGGCTTTTACGGTTTTCCCTCTGGAGCGTTGTCGCTTCCAGGGTGGACCTGTTTTACGCATGGCTATGGCTGATCCCTCTAACCTCACTGTTATCGATGCCCTCGAATTCATGACCGGCCTTGGCATTCAACCGGTGCTAGCTTCGGAGTTTGCCATTCATCGAGCCATTGAACGGGGCTATCGTCAGGATGGCAAACTTGAATCTGTTCAAGATGCTTCCTTAAGTCACCAAAGTAACGAAAAAACAATGATATCGGTTGATAAATTTAATAAATTGGTTGATGTTCTGCAGGCCAAAGGATTGTTAACCGCAACCGATCTAGCTCTGCTGGACAAGGAATGAACATGTCCTCGTTCGTACCCACATTAAAGCGACCAGAGCTTTTTCTGCAACGGCTGAAGCAGAACCGTATGGCACTGGCCGGTGCGGCAATCGTGTTGGGCATGTTCGTTCTGGCGTTGCTCGCCTCGGCGGTCGGACGCGATCCGGGGGATATCGATGTGAGCCGGCAACTGCTGGCTCCCTGTTGGAGTTTTCCTCTGGGAACGGACGACCTCGGCCGCGATGTGCTGGCACGCATCCTTTATGGTGCGCGTATTTCACTATTGGTCGGATTTGTGGCAGTAGGCATTTCCACCGGTATCGGCGTCGTGGTCGGAGCCCTGGCGGGATATTACGGAGGCTGGATCGATAGCCTGATCATGCGCTTCGTTGACATCATGCTGTGTTTTCCAAGCTTTTTTCTCATTCTGGCGGTGGTTGCTTTTCTTGAGCCTTCCATCTGGAATATCATGATTGTCATCGGTCTTACCAGTTGGATGGGGGTGGCAAGGCTGGTACGGGCTGAATTCCTTTCGTTGCGGGAACGGGACTACGTGCAGGCTGCAAAAGCTCTTGGCGCACGCGACGGGCGGGTCATTTTCGTGCATATTCTGCCTAATGCTTTGTCGCCTATTCTGGTATCCGCGACTCTTGGCGTTGCCGGGGCAATCCTTGTCGAGAGCGCTCTTTCGTTTCTTGGCATCGGGGTGCAACCACCTACTCCATCATGGGGGAATATGCTTATCGCCGGAAAGCAGACTCTTGGCACCGCCTGGTGGTTGTCGGTTTTTCCCGGCTTGGCGATTCTGGTGACCGTGCTTGGTTATAACCTACTCGGCGAAGGGATCCGCGATGCTCTGGATCCCCGTCTTAAAGAATAATTCACGAGGAATTTCTCTTTATGTCACACAATGAAAACAGTGAAGAACTGAACGGTCTGCAACCGGCGGACCTGGTGCTGGCTCGCTGCGAGGCTTTCCGCCAACACGACTTCAGCTTCATTTTCCACAGTTACCATGAGGACGCCCCCTTTTTGCAGGCCTTTGCGGATTGCCGGGACTATCTCGAGTATGCCGCGCAGGCGCTGCAGGGCTCTTTCCGTATCAATGATTGCCGTATCGGCCGAGTGCGGGAAGTTGCCGACAATGAAGTCCAGGTATTGTTTTCCATGGAGATCGATTGTGATGGTGTGATTCACAGGACTATCGAGATGGCGTGCCTGAAGCGCAGCGAGCAGGGGTGGAGGTATCATTCCGGCGCCAAGCGTCCCTTGGAGGATTTCAACAGTCCTCTGGAGGATATCGATTTTGAGAATTTTCTGGATTGCGCAACCCTGGTGTTTTTCTAAATCCCGGTTTGCTGCCGAAACCTTAGACAGGGGCGAGGCAATATATCATGGATGCACCTTCCTCTTTACGCAGTGGCTGGGCCAGCAGGATCGGATTTATACTTGCTGCGGCCGGCAGTGCCATCGGCCTGGGCAATATCTGGAAGTTCCCCTATATCGCCGGCATGCATGGCGGCGGTGCCTTCGTGCTTGTGTACCTGGCCTGTATTCTACTGCTTGGGCTGCCGATCATGGTTGCCGAGCTACTTATCGGCCGTTGCGGTCAGCGCGATGCCGTCGGCTCCTTCGTGGCTCTTGAAGGTCGTTCCAGTCCTTGGCGGCTTGTCGGTTGGGCGAGCGTGCTGGCCGCGTTTGTCCTGCTGGCTTTTTATTCCGTAGTGGCCGGGTGGAGCTTCGATTATGTCTTTAAAGCCGCCATTGGGGCGCTGCATCGCGGCACCCCTGAACAGGTCAGCAGTTTGTTCAGCCAACTTACCGCCAGCCCCTGGCGGGTGCTTTTCTGGCAGGCGTTGTTTATCATGGCAACCGTAGGGATTGTCATTGGTGGCATTCGCGGTGGTATCGAGCGCTGGAGCAAGATCCTCATGCCGGGTCTGTTCGCCCTGCTGATATTGCTGTTTTTGTATGCCATGTTTTCCCCGGGCGGACCGCAAGCCCTTCGCTTCATGTTTGTGCCCGACTTTTCCCGGCTTACTTCCCAATCCGTACTGGTTGCTCTTGGCCATGCCTTTTTTACCCTTTCTTTAGGGGCCGGGGTGATGATTACCTACGGCTCCTACCTCGATGCCGATGCGGATCTGTTCGGCCTTTCCTTACGCATCGCTTTTCTCGATACGTTGGTTGCCATGTTGGCATCCCTTACCATTTTTTCGGTGGTATTTTCAGCCGGGATGCCCATTGGTGGTGGCCCGGGGCTGGTGTTTGAGACGCTTCCGATCCTTTTTATGCAGCTGCCTTTTGGTCAGTTGTGGGCCCTGGTATTTTTTCTGTTACTGGCTTTTGCCGCTTTGACCTCGGCCATCTCCATGCTGGAGGTTGTTGTCGCGTACGTCATCGATGAATGCCAATGGCAACGCTCGCATGCAACTTTTCTGGTCGGAGTATCGGCCTTTGCGCTGGGGATCCCCTGTGCGCTATCCTTTAACCTCTGGTCAGGTATCACCTTGTTGCCGGGTCGTACCGTATTCCAATCCTTCGATCTGCTGGTTTCCTCTTACATGCTGCCGCTGGGTGGTTTGCTGGTAGCCGTTTATGCGGGTTGGGTGTGGTCTGCCAATCAGGAAAAAGGGGCCTTGGTGAATCTGCGACAACCAACCTTGCTGTTTGGTGTGTGGCATTTTCTGGTTCGCTATTTTGCTCCGGTAGCTGTGCTGTTGGTATTACTGCATGAAGCCGGACTTTTTCGCTGATTATGCCTGAGCTTCCTGAAGTAGAGACTATTCGACGAGGTATCGAGCCCTGGGTACTTGAAGCACCGGTTATCGGGGTGGTGATCCGTCAATCGCAGCTGCGCTGGATGATCCCTGCTGACCTGGCCGAGCATCTGGTGGGGCGTAGCTTTGTCGCTGTGCAACGCCGTGCCAAGTACCTGCTTTTGCAAAACCAGCAGGGATGTCTGTTGATCCACCTTGGCATGAGCGGTTCTTTGCGCATTGTATCGTCCGATCTCGTGGCTGGCCGCCATGACCATGTCGACATTGTGTTTGAAAACGGACGTTGTCTGCGGCTGAACGATCCACGTCGATTTGGGGCGGTTTTATGGGTCGGAAACAACCCGGCAGAGCATGCGTTGCTGGCTCACCTGGGTCCGGAACCGCTTTCAGACGAATTTAACGGGGCGATGTTGTATGCCCGATCTCGCGGTCGGAAACTAGCAGTTAAAAACTTCATTATGGACCAGAGGATCGTGGTCGGGGTCGGAAATATTTATGCCAGCGAGGCCCTTTACCGGGCGGGCATTCATCCGGCGTTTGCCGCCGGTCGCATCTCCCGGCGCCGTTATGGATTGCTGGCTGAAGCGGTGCGGCAGGTGCTTACGGAAGCGATCGCTGCCGGGGGCACAACCTTGCGTGACTTTACCGATGAAAAGGGTCGCCCCGGGTATTTTAGTCAACAATTGTTGGTCTATGGTCGAGAAGGTCAACCATGCGTGCATTGTGGCAGGCCGATCACATGTGAAACCATCGGTCAGCGTAGTAGCTATTTTTGCAGTCGCTGTCAGCGTTGATAGGCATCCCGCCCCTAGCCGGAGTGACAGGAGTCAATTTTGGAAAATTTTCGATTTACCATGCCTTACCGAGTGCGTGTTGCCGACATCAACTATGGCGGACACGTTTCCAACGCCGCCGTGCTCAGCTTTTTTCAGGATGGTCGCATCGGCTACTTGGCAGCGATCGGCGATTTCAGTGAGATGGATATCGGTGGCTGCGGTATTATTTTACCGGAGGCTCATGCCCAGTATCGCGCCGAGATGTTTCTCAACGACGATCTGGTCATCGGCGTCCGCATTGAAAGCCTTAAAAACTCATCGTTTATCATGTCTTATCGTATTGAACGGGAAGGGGTGGTGACTGCCGAGGGCACCACGGCTCTGGTTGCCTTTGATTATCAGAAACGGCGACCTTGCCGCTTGCCGCCGGTCTTTCGTAAAGCGGTGGAAGAGTTTGAGGAGCTTTAAGAGAGTTTGACAGTTAAACCTGAAAGCAAGGAGGACAACCATGACAGATTTTCGTATTTGTCCCAAATGCCAATACGGACGTGGGTTTCACGTTGCTTTGCACGAAGTCGAGGAGGGGATGTCTGTGATGCTGATCTGCCCGGATTGCGGACAGTCTTATGTGTTAGGCTGGGCTGTTGAAATCACGGGCGGGCAGGTCAAGGAAGGGGCTGCCTTTCCGGTGCGCGACGAATCAAACGATTAGCGAATCTTTTGCTGTGGCCTTTTGAATAGTTGACAAAATTAATCAGGCATGTTATCCGTAGCCCAACTGCAACCTGTTAAGGACTTTATGCAAGGGGGCTTCGGTGTTTCAGACGCTTAAGGAAGATATTAAAACGGTTTTTGATCGGGATCCCGCGGTACGCAGTGTGCCGGAAATCATCTTCTGCTATCCCGGTTTTCATGCGCTGCTCTTTTACCGCCTGGCGCATGCGCTATGGGTTCGCAAATACCGATTTCTGGCTCGATTTCTCTCCCATTTAGGCCGCATGACTACAGGGATCGAAATTCACCCCGGTGCCCGGATCGGGCGCCGTTTCTTTATCGATCACGGTATGGGAGTCGTTATCGGCGAGACTGCCGAGATAGGCGATGACTGTACTCTTTACCATGGCGTGACCCTTGGCGGGACCTCCTGGGCCAAGGAAAAACGCCATCCCACCTTGGGTAACAATATCGTCATCGGTGCCGGCGCCAAAGTGCTCGGTCCCTTCAAGGTCGGAGACAACAGCAAAATAGGTGCAAATTCCGTCGTGGTTCGAGAAGTTCCTGCCAATTCCACTGTGGTCGGCATCCCCGGTCGGGTGGTTTTTGCCAACGGCGAAAAGGTGGGAACGCGATTCGACCTGGAACACGGCGAAATGCCCGATCCCGAAGGTAAGGCGATGTCCTGCATGTTTGATCAGTTGCGCGCGCTGGAACGACGCGTACGTGAACTTGAAGGGGAAAAGGGGTTTGGCGGCGCTGATGAGCAGGATCAAGAGGTGATCTAAACGATGCGTTTGTCCACCAAAGCACAATATGCCGTGCGGGCCATGGTTCGCCTTAGTTTTGAGAGTCCTGACGCACCTGTGTCGAGCAAAACCATTGCCGACCTGGAAGGCATTTCGCTGACCTTTCTGGAACAGATTCTGTCCAAATTGCGGCGCGGCAAGATCGTTAAAAGTGTGCGCGGTCCCGGTGGCGGTTTTGTCTTGGCACGCTTGCCGGAACAGATCCGTGTCGATGAAATCATCGAGTGTGTAGAGGAACCGCTGATGCCGGTAGCCTGTATGGACGAAACGGGCACCTGTCAATGTGAGGAACTTTGTTACACGCACATGGTTTGGGCGGGACTTGGACAGCGCATAAAGAATTTTCTGTCATCGATTACCCTGGCGGAGTTGTCCAGAGACGCATCGATGATCAGGCAAGGCACCCGCGTAAAGCGGGATATATGAGATTGTACTGGGAGGAACAGAGGTGAAACGGATTTACATGGATAACAATGCCACCACCGCCGTGCGACCCGAGGTGATGGAGGCCATGCTGCCTTTTTACAAGGAGCATTTTGGTAATCCCTCCAGCGTTCACTGGGCAGGCAGGGAAACAGGCGCGGCTTTGGAAGCAGCCCGGGAGAAGGTGGCAAATCTGATTAACTGTACTCCTGCAGAGATTGTCTTTACTTCATGTGGCAGCGAAGGAGATAACCTTGCTATCAAAGGGGTCGCGGACGTTCTGCGGGAGCGTGGCAATCACATCATCACCACCGCTGTTGAGCATCCGGCCGTATTGAGCACCTGCGAATATCTATCCAAGCAGGGCTTTGAGGTGACATACCTGCCCGTCGACCGTTACGGTATGCTCGATGTTGCCGCGCTGGAGGCGGCGATTACGGAAAAGACCATTCTGATTTCGGTCATGTGGGCCAATAACGAAACCGGAACCTTGTTCCCTATTGAACAGATCGGTGCCGTGGCCCGCAAACATAAAATCTGCTTTCATACCGACGCGGTACAGGCTATTGGCCGGGTACCGGTTGATGTGCAGGCTGCCCAGGTGGATCTGTTGGCCATTTCCGGACACAAGATCGGCGCACCCAAAGGGGTCGGTGCCCTGTACGTGCGCAAAGGTACCAGGCTTACGCCCTTGATCCACGGTGGTCACCAGGAGCGAAATCGGCGGGCTGGGACCCATAATCTGCCGGGCATCGTCGGGTTGGGGGTGGCCTGTGAATTGGCTGCCAGCGACCTGGCAGGTACTGCGCAGCGTTTGCGTAAGCTGCGCGATCGTCTGGAGCAGGGCTTGCTTGCTATTCCCGAAAGTCAGATCAATGGCCATCCCACGGAACGGTTGCCCAATACCCTGAATATCAGTTTTAACTACATCGAAGGGGAGGCGGTGCTGCTGTTTATGGATATGCAAGGTATCGCGGCTTCGTCCGGTTCGGCCTGCATGTCCGATTCGTTTGGGCAGTCCCACGTTATCGAAGCCATGGGGGTCGATCCGATGATGGCCAATTCGGCCATCCGTTTCGGTCTGGGGTACGATAACACCGATGCCGATGTGGATCAGGTGCTGGAGATCCTGCCGGCCATCGTCAAAAAGTTGCGTGATATGAGTCCCTTTTATCACGAGCGGGATGTTACCAAAGCCACGGCTTAATCTCTGATAATAACCGATGCCCGTTGCGGGCTTGATACCGTTCTTATGAAAAGGAGTCCTTATGTATTCGGATAAAGTCATCGATCATTTTACCAATCCCCGTAACGTCGGTGAAATCGAAAATGCCGATGGCGTCGGAGAAAAAGTCAGCTCTTCCTGCGGCGATCGCATGAAAGTATTTCTCAAGGTCGAGGATGGTGTGATCCAGGACATCAAATTCCAGACCTATGGTTGCGGTGCCGCCATTGCTTCATCGTCCATGATGTCGGAACTTGTCATCGGTAAAACCCTGCAGGAGGCCCTCGACCTGACCAACGATCAGGTCGCCGACGCACTGGGTGGTCTTCCCGCCCCCAAACTGCATTGTTCCAATCTGGCGGCTGATGCACTGCACGACGCTATCAAGAATTTCCAGGCGACTACGGCCTGATTGTCTGTGCCCTGAAACGAACTCTAAAGGGCCACCCACCATAGTGGGTGGCCCTTTGGGTATTGAAGGCGAACCATGGAAATGAGAAACAAACATATCGTGGTGGCCATGAGCGGCGGTGTCGATTCCACCGTCGCTGCGGCCCTGCTTCTGGACCAGGGTTACCAGGTGTCCGGTTTGACCATGCGGGTGTGGGATACCGAAACCCTGACAGAGGGGCAGGATCCTGCCCATATACGCGATGCCCGCAGAGTTGCAAAAGACCTGGGGATACCGCTGCATGTCGTCGATCTGCGTGAGGAATTCCAGCAACAGGTGGTCACACCCTTTTGCAACGAGTACTTCGCCGGTCGTACGCCCAACCCCTGTGTTCTGTGCAACCGGGTTTTCAAGTTTCGCCGCTTGTTGCAGGAAGCCGACATGGTGGGGGCCGATGCCCTGGCTACGGGGCATTACGCCCGGATCGTGGAGGATGGCCCTTTACGTATTCTGGCCAAGGGACTCAACCATCACAAGGATCAGAGCTATTTTCTGTTTACGCTGACCCAACAACAGTTGCAGCGCGTGGTTTTCCCCCTGGGGGAAATGAACAAGGATGATGTGCGGTCTCATGCGCAGCGTCTTGGTCTGCACGTTGCGCAAAAAGGCGACAGCCAGGATATCTGCTTTATCCCGGATGGCGATTATATCGGTTTCCTCGAGCGTCAATCCGATGCCCCCAGCACCGAAGGTTCCATCGTGCATGTCTCGGGCAAGGTTCTGGGAAAGCATCGCGGTGCCTATCGGTTTACCATCGGGCAGCGTCGCGGTCTGGGCATTGCCTGGCCGGAACCTTTGTATGTCATCGCCATCGATGCCGCCAAGCAGCAAGTCGTGGTGGGGGAACTGCAACATTTGAAAGTCGACCGATTGGTGACGACCGGCACCAACTGGATCGTTCCAGCACCGCAGCAGCCGTTAAGGTCCCGCTGCCGCATCCGTTACCGGCACCATGAGGCGCCTTGTACGCTGGTTGTGCTGGATCATGATCGGGTCGAAGTACGTTTTGACGAACCGCAAAACGGTGTCACTCCAGGGCAGGCAGCAGTGTTCTATGATGGAGACAGGGTACTTGGCGGGGGCTGGATTGCATGAAAGGCACCTATGCCATTGTCACGCTCGGCTGCAAAACCAATCAGTTCGAATCCACCGCCATGGCCGAGCAATTGGAACAGGCTGGATTTGAACGGGTCGATTACAGCACCGGCGCTGAGCTGGTTATCGTCAATACCTGTACCGTAACCGCAGCCACCGACAGTCAGTCGCGTAATCTCATTCGCCGGGCAAGGCGCCTTAATCCATCCTGCAGGGTGGTTGTCACCGGTTGCTACGCCCAGGTCGATCCTGCTGCTCTGGAAAATCTGCCGGGAGTCGATCTGGTGCTGGGCAACGAAGAGAAGGGTGAATTGTTGCGCTTGCTGAGCGCCAATGGACCAAAGGTCCGGGTCGGCGATATCCGCCAGGCCCGTGGTGTAACCTTTGATTTGAACTCCTTCGGCAGTCGCAGCCGTGCTTTTGTTCAAATTCAAAATGGCTGCAATGCTTTTTGTTCTTATTGCATTATTCCTCATGCCAGGGGGCCCAGTCGCTCCGCTTTGCCGGACCAGATACTGGAACAGGTGGCGAAATTCTGTGCGGCCGGTTTTCCGGAAATCGTTCTGACCGGTATTCATGTCGGAGGCTATGGCAACGATCTGCAGCCGCCTTCAACCCTGACAGCATTGGTGCGGCGGTTATTGGAAGCAACACAGGTCAGGCGCCTGCGCATCGGCTCCATAGAACCGCTGGAATTATCTCCCGAGCTTATCGAACTGGTGGCCCGGTCCGAGCGCCTCTGCCCGCATTTTCATATTCCGCTGCAGGCCGGGGATGACGACATCCTCAAGGCCATGAATCGCCATTATTCCGTCGATTATTTCCGCAGTCTCATTCAAGGGATTAAGGCGCGCTTGCCGGATGCCGCCATCGGTCTCGACGTTATCACCGGATTTCCCGGCGAAACGGAGCAGGCTTTTGCCAATACCACGGCTCTTATAACGGAATTGCCCGTCAGCCATTTGCATGTTTTCCCCTTCAGTCGGCGTCCCGGTACCCCCGCGGCTACTATGCCGCAGCAAATTCCAGGAGATGTTGCCCGTCAGCGCGCCGCGCAACTGCGCACCCTCGGGGAATCCAAACAGCTTCATTACGCCCAGCGCTTTGTCGGCCGCCAGCTCGATGTCGTGGTGGAAGGAAAAAAACGCAACGGTTGGCGAAACGGCCTCACCGTGCATTATCTTCCGGTAAGGTTTGCCGCGCCTGCCAAGCTGGACCGCCGATCGGTAACTGTTGAGATTATTGAAAGCCGGGAAGAAGGATTGATCGGCAGATTGATTGATTGAGACTTTCACGATCCGTAAGCCAACGTAAAAAGGCCCCGTTTAAAAACCAAGACGTTTACTTAAAGTGTTGAAAAATGGTGGTGGAGTAGGCTTCTCAATGTTTGAGGAGCCTTTTTTCATTTAATGCCTAAACAAGCAATAAGTGAAAATGACACCTCGACCCCGTTCCACCTGATCTGTCAAGGACATCATTTTTTTGTGGATTGACAATCAACTTCATATCGTTAAAGTTTTCATGTGTAATGGTTTGCGAATTTGCGGCAAGGAGATACGCATTGATTCCCGATATGCCTGTATATGAAAACAAACAATTTCAGGCCGTATTTGAAAAATCTGCTATCCCTATGGCAACAGTTACCCCGGCAGCTGAAATACTCTCAGTCAATCAGGTCTTCGCACAGTTCCTTGGTTGCACTCAGGACGAACTTGTAGGGAAATCCGTTTACGATATCACTCATCCTGCCGACCTAGAAAAAACTAAGGTTTTCTACAATGATATCGCGAAAGGAAAATGTGACGATTTTTCGTATGAAAAACGCTATTTCCGTCAAGACGGTTCAATCGTCTGGGGACTGGTGACACTTACTTGGCTGTCCAGTAGTGGAGAAAAGGACAAGTTGTGTGTCGCGATCATTCAAGATATTACCAATCATAAGAATGCTGAAAGTCAATTGCAGCAAAGTGAGGAACTGTACCGCTGCCTGGTAGAAAATATTGACTTAGGCATCGCCTTGGTCGATGAAAATCATAATATCCTCAAGCTGAACAATGCTGTGGCCCAGAGGTTCAGCAAGGCACCAGAATCCTTTGTTGGCAAGAAGTGTTTCCATGCATTTGAGAAAAAAGATGCCATCTGTCAGCACTGTCCAGGTGTACATGCGTTAAAAGAGGGAACGCCCCGTATTGTGGAGACGGAAGGCGTGCGCGATGATGGCAGTCGTTTTTTGGTCCGCCTACGGGCAATGCCTGTATTCGATTCTGACGGAAAAGCAAGGAAGTTCATCGAGGTGACAGAAGATCTAACGTACACGAGAGGGGTAGAGACCAAGCTACAGCAAAACCAGGACCGCCTCAACTACCTCGCCCATCATGATCACCTTACCGGATTGCCAAATCGAACCCTGCTCTATGACCGGTTGATGCAGGCACTTGATCGGGCAATCCGTGTAAAAGAAGGGTTGGCCATCATTGTTTTTGCTCTCGACCACTTCCAGAAGATCAACAATATCCTCGGCTATTCAGTTGGCAATCAAGTCCTGAAACAAGTGAGCAAGCGTCTTTTGGCGAAGTTGCGTAAGTCCGACAGCCTGTGCCTGGCCGGTGAAAATGAATTCGTAATGATCCTTGAAAAAGACAGCAGTGCCATCCGCTTTGACAAGGTCGCTCAAATAATTCTGAAAAGTTTGAACTCCAAGCCGTTTGTGGTGGGCGGGCATGAATTGCATATCAGTGCCTCGGTAGGGGTCAGCCATTATCCCGAGGACGGGGATGACGTCGAAACACTTCTGCGGGCTGCCGAAGTGGCATGCACCCGCGCCCACGAACAAGGAGGCAACGGTTATCAGTATTACCGACCGGAGATGGAGGAAAATTCCAAACGATTGCTGCTATTGGAAAACCTCCTTCATAGGGCCTTGGATGAAGATCAATTTACCGTCTATTACCAGCCTCAGGTCAACCCCATTTCGGGACAAATAATCGGCATGGAAGCACTGGTGCGATGGAATCATCCCGAGATGGGGCAGATCTCGCCGGGCGAGTTCATCCCCCTGGCCGAAGAAACGGGGCTTATTCTCGCCCTTGGTCGCAAGGTATTGTTGAAAGCATGTCAGCAGGCAAAGGAATGGCTTACGGCCGGGTTGCTGGATTTTCGGGTAGCAGTTAACCTCTCCCCTCAGCAAATAACCAAAGGGGATTTGCTCAAAACAATTCAAAAGTGTCTCAAAATGGCAGATCTTTCACCTGAGTACCTTGAGCTCGAGATCACTGAAAGTGCCCTCATAGAAAATCCAGAACTCGCTTTTTCGATGCTTCAGGCGATAAGGAACATGGGAATTAGGGTGGCGCTCGATGATTTCGGCACCGGTTATTCTTCCCTTAGCTACCTTAAGGATTTCCCGGTAGATCGACTTAAAATCGCCCAGGAGTTTATCCGCAACATTTTGGTCGCCAGCAAGGATGTTGCTATCATTCAATCTGTTTTAGCCTTGGGCCGAGCTTTTGAAATCAATGTCATTGCGGAAGGGGTGGAAAATATAGATCAACTCGAATTACTGCTCTCGATGGGCTGTACCCAGATTCAAGGATATTATTTCGCCAGGCCGTTGGAGCCAAAAACAGCTACCAGGTATTTGAAACAAGGATTCGGACCGATGGCTCGTTCCATTGAAGTTTCAACGCAAAATCCATCCAAGTGAGATAATTAAACATTGAAATCAATAGCAGAGGGATTCCAGGGACGTTATTTATTTGTCCACTGACCTCCGAATTTAATAGCCGTAATAGACTACGGCCCCTTTAGGGCGCCCCCGATCAACCACACAAAGAAGGCCAGACGAATCGTATCGTCTGGCCTTTTGGCGTTTTCAGTTCGGGGCAATCGGAATGCCGGACGATTTCCGGGGCATCGCTCCTTGAGTCGTCCGCCTGATTTCCGGCAGTAGAATCGGCACCATGCCTTTCAATACCTGGAGTGGCAGGGCTGAGGTGAAGGAGAAGTTCTCAGCCGAGCTGCCTGTGATAAAGGCGGTCAGGGTGCCGTAATGATGGTCTCCCAGATACAAGACAAAGGTGGCGGTGTGGCTAAGGGCCCGCGAGGAGGTTTTGTATCCGCTGGCGATCGAGTTCATGATGCGGTTGTCGCCATTCCGATTACCAGCACGGTTCTGACCCGTGAATCCCTGGCGTTTTTCGCCTAGGGATGCATCGTCCAGCCGTAGACCCCGTGGCGAATTGCATATGTTTTGTTTCTGGATCGACAGCCATATCAAAACCCCCTGGTCATTCTAGACCAGGGGGTTCCAGAAAAGCATTATGCTAGGTAAACTATTTGATTTTGATGAATTTGCTGCTGTTTACACCGCATTTTGAGCAGGTCTGCGGAGGAGAATCACCTTCGTGTTTCAGACCACAAACAGTACATTGCCAGGTTCTTTTGATAGGCATAACTAACTCCCTTGGTTTGAGATGAAAGAGTGGGGTGAATCTCTTACAAAACGTGGTCCATATATAACCCCTGAGGTCATAATTGTCAAGGGCAAATACAGGAAAAGTGAAAATTAATGATGGTCGGGAAAGATGCGGCCAGCAGTTGCCATTAAAATACCGGGACGATCGCTCATCACTCCATCCACACCCATGCGGAGCAGACGTTCCATGTCCGCGCTTTCGTTTATGGTCCAGACGTGGATCTCCAAATTCAAGGCGTGGGCTGCGGCAATGGTTTGCGGGGTGATCAGGGTTTGCCCCTCGTAGCTCTCGGGGATTTGCAGCGCCGCTGCCGGAGGATGGTAGGAGGTAAGGCACCCCCCTTGCAGCCAGGCGAAAAAGCTGACCAGTTCTGCGTAGCTGTAACTGGTGGGAATATGCTGCATCTCGCATAGAGGGCGCAGACGGGCCATAATCGCGTCATTCTCAGACGCAAGCAACACGCGGTCCACCATGCCTGCCTTGCGGATGACCTCCAACGTTGTTTTCTCCATGGCCGGGCTTTCCTGTTTTATTTCGATATTAATAAATAGGGCTCCGGGAAAACGGAGTAAAACTTCAGCGAGGGTGGGAACCTTGATGCCAAGCCCACGGTGCGGGAAATTACCACCCTGGTCAGGGGTAAAGGTCGCTCCTGCGTCGTATTGTTGCAGTTCGAAAAGGGTTAGATCGGCAACGTTCACATCGACGCCGCAGGTGCGAAGTAACGATTCATCGTGCAGAACCACCACTTCACCATCTTTGGTCGCGCGTACATCGAGTTCCAGGTAGGGCAGGCCGGTGGCAACAGCGTGGGCAAACGCTGGCAGGGTGTTCTCCGGGAATTCGGCGGAGCTGCCACGGTGCCCGAATAAACGCGGGCGCGGTCCCTCGAAATATTTTGATTTCATGGTTTTAGCTCCTGGGCGGCCTGTTGGCCGCGTTGCACGTTGACGGTGAGCAGCAGTCCGATGCCGGTCAGAAAGAAAAGTCCCAGACCGAGAATCGCCAAGCGGTTGGAACCCGTCAGTTGGGCCAGGACGCCGAAGGAGAGGGGACCCAGGATGGCGGCGAATTTGCCGCTGACCGCATAAAAACTGTAAAATTCAGCATTTTTCCCCTCTGGGATCAGGGATGCGTAAAGAGATCGGCTGATGGCCTGACTGCCACCGAGAATAAGCGCTACCGCCAACCCCATAATCCAGAACTGCCAACCATGCTGCATGCCATAGGCGTACACCGTAACGGCGAGAAACAGAACCAACGATAGCAGTACGGCGCGCTTGGAGCCCCACTGGCGGGCCATACGACCAAACAGCAATGAGCCGGGCATGGCGACGAACTGGATCATAAGATAGCAGCCGAGGATACTGCTGGTGCCAAGTCCAAGTTCGTCTTTGGCAAAGATGGCGGCTACCGCAATAATGGTCTGGATGCCATCGTTGTAAAAGAGATAGGCCAGCAGGAAACGCAGCATGTCAGGGTAGCTGCGCAGGTCTTTCCAGATTTGCCACAAGGTTTGCATGCGAGAGGTAGCAACCGGCTGTACAGCCGGATGAGGGATCATGTCCTCGCGCAGATACAGGAAGGTCGGAACGGAAAATCCCAGCCACCACAGGCCGGTCAGAAAAAACGTCAATCGCGTAGCCTGGGAAGGGGTGGACAGGCCTATCCAGGTGGGATGCTGGATGAGCAGGAAGCTCAGCAGCAGCATCAGGCCGCCGCCGATATAGCCAAGTGCAAAGCCTCGGGCCGACAGGCGGTCTATATCCGGGCCCTGCGCTAAAGCTGGAAGAAACGCATTGTAGAAGATGTTGGCGGCTGCAAAGCACACATTGGCAATCACGAACAGGCCCGCAGCCAGCAGATAGCGACCGGGACCGGCCAGGGCCAGCGAACTGGTAAGGCAGGCACCGGCGATACTGAGAATAACAAGCCAACGCCTGCGGCAACGGCTACGATCCGCCTGCGCCCCCAGCCCCGGGGCAACAAGTGCTACAAGCATCATCGAGCCTGCCACCGCGTAGCTCCAAAGGGCTGTGGCGGTCAATGGGCCTCCGATGACTGGCAGGGAGACCCCGTTTGCCGGGACCAGCGAGACGAAATACACAGGCAGCACTGCCGCCAGGATCACCGTGGCGAATGCTGAATTGGCCCAATCATACATGCACCAGCCGAACCAGGCCTCGCGGCGCGATGGTCCCACTCCGGTGTCTTTGCATTCCAGCATGGCAGTTAGCCTTATAATGCGGGTTTCATGAAGCAGGGGGGCTACAGCCCCCCTGTGTCTTGCAGGACCTTAATTATCTTTGTTGCCCTCGTCGCGCATATACCGTACATAGGCGCAGTCCTCAGGCAGCCAATCGGCTTTGCGCACGAGTTCGGGGGTTAGTTTGACACAACCTTCACCGACATCAAACCTCTTGTGATAAACCTTGCAGCTGCGGGTTGCCACATCCAGAAACCGGCAAGCGATCGTGCTGGTGTGCAGTCGTCCCTGCTTGTCGGCGAATTTTTCAAAACAACATTCGCCACACTGCTGACAGATGTCTTCCCATGATGTCACAGGATTTATCCGGTCAGGCACATTCTGAGTAGCCGCAGGCATGACATACGCAGCAGCCCCCTTCATGCTCGACCGGGCCGCCGCATTCCGGACAGGCACCGCCATTGTTGACCGTTTTAAAGACGGCATCACTGCCCGTTTCGGTCTGCATGTGCATCAGGATGGCACTGGCCACCGCGTCTGCACAGGAAGTGACGCGGTTCTCACCGAAACCGGCAGGCTTGTGGCAGGTGATACCAATCAACTGCTTGACAACCTGCCGTGCCTGTACGCCGCTGCGCCAGGCCAGGGAAACCAGTCTGCCGATGGCTTCGCATTGGCTGGCGGCGCATCCGCCCGCCTTGCCCATGGTGGTGAACAACTCGAACAGGCCGCTGTTATCCTGGTTGATGGTTACGTAGAGCGGACCGCAGCCGGTGGTCATCTGGTAGGTTTTTCCGACCAGAGCACGGGGGCGCTCCCGTTTATGTCCGGATTTGCCGGATTCCACGGGCACCTTTTCTTCCGAGGGTGCTTCGGTTGTTTTGGCGACGGATAATACCTGCATGTCGCGCGAACCATCTCTGTAGATCGTTACGCCCTTGCAACCTTCCATATACGCCAGCCGGTATACCTCAGCGACGTCTTCGCGGGTAGCGCTATGGGGGAAGTTGACCGTTTTTGATACGGCGTTGTCTGTATGTCTCTGAAATGCAGCCTGCATGTGGATGTGGTCTTCGGGGGTGATGTCGTGGGCGGTGACAAACAGCCTGCGGACCTTTTCGGGGATCTCCTCAAAACTTTGAATGGTGCCTTTTTCAGCGATAGCCTTCATCAGTTCAGGACTGTAAAATCCCTCTTTGCGGGCAATGGCCTCGAACAGTGGATGTACTTCCACAAGCACATCGTTGTCCATAACCTGGCGTATGTAGGATACGGCGAAGATCGGTTCAACGCCGCTTGAGGTATTGGCAATGATGGAGATGGTGCCGGTCGGCGCGATGGTCGTGCAGGTCGCGTTGCGCAAGGGCAATTCGCCGGCCTGGTCGAATCGGCTGCCGGGAAAATTAGGGAAAGCGCCGCGTTGCTCGGCAAGCAGGCGGGAGGTGCTGCGCGCTTCATTGGTAATGAACGCCATCAACTTGTCCGCCAGTTCGATGGCTTTGGAACTGTTATAAGGCAGCCCGAGCAGGATCAGCATGTCGGCCCAACCCATGATGCCGAGTCCGATTTTACGGTTGGACAGGGTCATTTCAGAAATCTGCGGCAGGGGGTAGCGGTTGATTTCAATGACATTGTCGAGGAAACGTGTCGCCAGATGAACCGTTTCACGCAACTTATCCCAGTCCACTTCACCGTCACTGGTAATCATGCGCGACAGGTTGACGGATCCGAGGTTGCAGGATTCATAAGGCAGCAGAGGTTGCTCTCCGCAGGGGTTGGTGGCTTCGAATTCACCGACATGAGGCGTCGGGTTGTCACGGTTGAGGCGGTCGAGGAATATAATGCCAGGTTCACCGCTGGTCCAGGCCATGTCGATAATGCGATCAAATACCTTGCGGGCATCAAGCTTTTTCAGCGGTTTGCCGGTACGTGGATTCAGCAGATCGTATTCCGAACCGGCCTCAACCGCTTTCATAAAAGCTTCGGTCATGCCAACCGACAAGTTGAAGTTGGTCAGGACCGTCAGATCCTTTTTGACCATGATGAAATCCATGATATCCGGATGATCGACGCGCAGTATCCCCATGTTGGCGCCGCGCCGGGTGCCACCCTGTTTTATGGTTTCGGTGGCTGCGTCGAATACCTTCATGAAGGAGATCGGGCCGGATGAGACGCCTTTGGTGGATAGAACCACATCGTTGGCCGGACGGATGCGCGAAAAGGAAAAGCCGGTGCCGCCGCCACTTTTGTGAATCAGGGCCGTCTGCTTGATCGCTTCGAAGATACTCTCCATGGAGTCTTCGACGGGCAGTACGAAGCAAGCGGATAATTGACCGAGTTCCCGTCCCGCATTCATCAGGGTCGGGGAATTCGGCAAAAACTCAAGGCGTGTCATGGCATCGTAAAACTTATCGGCGAGGGACTGAACATCCTGCTCCGGAGCAAAACAGGTTTCCGCTGCGGCTACCGTTTCGGCCACGCGACGGAACATGTCTGCGGGCTCCTCAAGGATCTGACCTTCCTGATCTTTTTTAAGATAACGGCGGGTGAGCACGGTGAGGGCATTATTACTAAGCAGTGATTTCAGATCTGCAGTAGTCATCATGTGAGGGTGTCCTTTTTGTTGTGCGAAATGTATATGCGGTCAATGTGACAATATGCTGTATTAAACACGTCTATAAACCACAATATGTTGGGTTGTGTCAAGATGCGTATATTGGTCATTCGCAACACTCCGCAGGGATCCATAGCACAGGTCCGGGCATTTCGTCCAAAATGAATTTTACCTGGAAACACAGATTGTTGTAGAATACCGATATATTAAGCAGAGTATTTTTACTGACCGTTGCCTACCCTGAAGGAAGGATAAAGTGGTTGCCAAACCGGACTCTCGGTGGTAGTTTCACACGACTCTTTACCGGCCTGCCCGTTATTCATGTCCGGGTGGTTGCAGATACTCGACATTCCGGATAACGGGTCAATGATCGGCCATGTAAAGTCATCTGCTGATTTTTGCATCTTGAAGGGAGCGCCATGAAAAAGGTTTTCGTCCTGGATACCAATGTTTTGTTGCATGACCCTCAGGCTCTGCTGCGTTTTAAAGATAACGATGTGGTGATCCCCATCACGGTCGTTGAAGAGATCGACACCTTTAAAAAGGATCTTAGCGAGATCGGCCGCAATGCCCGCCAGGTCTCACGTTTGCTCGACAGCTTTCGTGCCCAGGCCCATCTTGTCGAAGGGGTGCAACTCCCCGATGGCGGGATGCTGCGTGTTTTACTCTATACTGAACAGGCTCTTAAAGTCTTGCCACCGGAGTTGCGCGCAGAACGGGCTGACAATCGTATCCTGGCTGTCGCACTGCAGATGAAGGATGACTGCGACTGCCCTGTGGTATTTGTGACCAAAGATACCAATTTGCGCATCAAAGCCGATGCTGTAGGTCTTGACGCTCAGGATTACGAGTCGGACAAGGTTTCCATTGAGGAGCTTTATACCGGCATGGCCGAAGTTGTTCTGCCCAGAGAGATGGTTGACCGTTTTTATGGTCAGGGTTATGTCGAGATCGAGGGTGATTTTTTTGACAATCAATGCCTGACACTGGTCGATGAAGGCAATACGAGCCATACCGCCATTGGCCGCTACGAAGCTGCGCTGGGGCGAGTTGTGCCCCTTATCAAACCACCCAAGGAAGGGCTTTGGGGGGTTACGCCACGCAATCGCGAACAGCAGTTTGCTATCGATCTGCTCCTCAATGATGATATTCAACTGGTGACTCTGGTGGGTAAGGCCGGTACGGGTAAAACTCTTCTGGCTATTGCAGCCGGGCTGAGCAAGTCGGCAGACGAGGGAGGTTATAGTCGGTTGCTTGTTTCGCGGCCTATTTTCCCCCTGGGCAAGGACCTCGGTTTTTTACCCGGTGACGTTGAAGAAAAACTTGCTCCGTGGATGCAGCCGATTTTTGACAATGTTGATTTATTGCTCGGCATGGTGGATGAGCACGGCAAGCGCAAGCGCGGCTATAAGGAACTGGTCGAAATGGGGTTGTTGCAGATCGAGCCCTTGACCTATATCCGCGGCCGGTCCATTCCCAAGCAGTACATGATTGTCGATGAAGCGCAAAACCTTACGCCCCATGAGATCAAAACCATCATTACCCGCGCTGGAGAAGGTACCAAAATCGTTCTGACCGGCGACCCCTATCAGATCGACAATCCTTATATCGATTCATCGAGTAATGGTCTGAGTTATGCTGTAGAAAAATTCAAAGATCAATCCATCGCCGGCCACGTGACCCTCATGCGCGGAGAACGTTCGCCCCTGGCGGAACTTGCGGCCAATTTACTCTGATATCTTTCACGCCATGCAAATCGGCTGATTGAATAGAATGTGTCCATCGGGAGATGATGGCTAGACACTTTTCACGTTTTCGGCTGAAAACTAGAAAGAAGATTCTGTTTCATGTTGTTGCTGACCATAGAATCATCCTGCGACGAAACTTCCGCGGCTGTCGTGCGCGATGGCCGCGAGATTTTGTCCAATGTGATCGCTTCCCAGGTCGATGTGCATGCGCTGTATGGCGGTGTTGTGCCGGAACTGGCTTCGCGTAAGCACATGGAAGCCGTTGCGGTGGTTATCGACGATGCGCTACGTAAAGCCGGCGTCGCTCTGGCCGATATCGAAGGGATTGCCGTAACCCGTGGTCCCGGTCTGGTCGGTGCCTTGCTGGTTGGCTTATCCATGGCCAAGGCCATGGCACTGTCCCTGGAAATCCCATTGGTGGGTGTGCACCATATGGAGGGTCATATTCTGGCTCCCTTGCTGGAACAGGATATCGCCTTTCCCTATCTGGCGCTTGCTGTTTCCGGTGGCCATACACATCTCTACCGGGTTGACGGCATTGGCAGATATAAGACTCTTGGCCGGACTCTCGATGATGCGGCCGGTGAGGCTTTCGACAAAGTGTCCAAATTGCTGGGACTCGGTTATCCGGGTGGTGCCGTTATTGACCGCCTGGCTGCCGATGGTAATCCCAAAGCGTTTGATTTTCCCAGGCCATTGTTGAAGAAATCCTCCTTCGATTTCAGTTTCAGTGGTGTCAAAACAGCTTTGCTTTATTACGTTCAAAGCCAGGATGGTCCTATCGAAGGGGCTCATCTTTGCGATGTTGCAGCCAGTTTTCAGCAGGCGGTGATTGAGGTGCTGTGCAAAAAAACTCTTTATGCCGCACGGGATACGGGGCTTGATCGCATTGTCGTGGCAGGCGGCGTAGCCTGTAATAAGGGCCTGCGCGCCATGATGAACGAACAAGCCGCCAAGGAAGGCTTGCAGGTGTTTTTTCCCAGTCCGATTTTGTGCGCTGATAATGCGGCGATGCTCGGTGTTGCCGGGGATGCCTACCTTACCGCTGGTTGTGTTGCTGATCTGGATCTTAACGCACGTGCCAATTGGCCCCTTGATCAGGCAGGCTGGTCACAGCAGCCTTAGACCTGAATAAACGGATCCGTATGTACCGGCGATGGCCCTTGGTTCGGCAAATCAAATTGCTTGTTGTGCGCTTCCTGCGTTTGCGGGGGGCACCCGAAGAAATAGCCAAAGGCTTGGCGCTTGGCATTTTTATCGGTCTTACACCGACCTTTGGTTTTCAGATGCTTTTGGCTGTATGTCTGGCCGTCATGCTGAATGAAAACAAGTTTGCCGCAGTACTTGGTGTGTGGATTACGAATCCCTTTACCGCTCCTTTCATTTATGCTCTCGAATACGAATCGGGGCGTGTGCTGCTGAATATGGATTATGTGCACATGCCCGCCTCTTTAAGCTTTTCGGCTTTAAAAAGCCTGGGGTGGGAAGTGTTGTTGCCCCTGGGCGTAGGCAGTCTGCTTTGGGCCATCCTCTGTTCCATGGCGATTTATCTGGCAGCTATTCGTGTCATTCCCCTGACTCAAAACTGGAAAATTCCACGCTGGCCCAGACGGCCTCGGCACAAAAAAGAGGAGAGGCCATGAATCATCGTCCCAAAAAACGATTTGGACAAAACTTCCTGCAGGATCGGCATGTTGTTGACGGCATTTTGAATGCCGCCGGCCTTGAGTCCCATGATCGGGTGTTGGAGATTGGTCCAGGGCTTGGGGCTTTGACGGATCGGCTGTTGCCGGAAGTCGCCAGATTGCATGTGATTGAAATCGATCGGGATCTCGGTGCCAGTTTGCAGGCTCGACCGGAGACAAATCTCAGCGTTCATCTCGGTGACGCACTGGCTCTCGATTGGGATGCCATTCTGCCGGAACCGCCCTATAAGCTTATAGCCAACCTGCCGTACAACATATCCAGTCAGATTGTGTTCAAGATTCTGGACCACCGTCATTTGTTCTCACGGTTGGTGCTGATGTTTCAGCAGGAGGTCGGGGAGCGTCTTTGTGCCTCGCCCGGGGGGCGGGATTATGGCATTCTTTCTGTGCTTAGTCAGGTGTGGTTTGATATACGTCGCGTCCTGCGGGTTCCGCCCGGAGCCTTTTATCCCCCACCGAAAGTCCACTCGGCCGTCTTATGCTTTGAGGCTCTTGCACAGCCACGCATTGTCGTCGAAGACGATAGATTCTTTCGACGTGTTGTCAAAGCCGCCTTTGCACAGCGACGGAAAACGTTGCGCAACAGTCTTACCGGGTCCGGGTTTGGGTTTGACGGTCTTGAAGAGGCTTTGCTTGGTGCCGGCATCGATCCGGGCAGGAGGGCTGAAACTCTCAACCTCGAGGAGTTCGGACGTCTTGCACAACTTATAAAACCTCATTTTTCCTGATATCTCCATACAATGCTAATTAGTTCTTGTCCCTTTGCGTCTTCCTGATAACGTCCTCCAGATAGAAATCTTACGCCTGCGCTAAATAAACTACCCCGTAGTTTGCTGCGAAGTAGTTTATTAAATCACTCTTTCGAGCATCTTCCTGGTCTTCCATCCTTGCATGGCATGGGACAACCGGATGCCGACCTGATCGTTGACGATGCCTCGGCGCATCAGGTCGGTCATGTGTTGTTTGGCCAGGAAGAGTTGCCTGCTGTCGAATGGCAAAATCCTTATGACCAGCGGATGGCATTGATCCTTAAAGCCCGTTATGCTCCTGCGATGGGGGTAGGGGCGGTTCTGGGGTTTGCGGAATTACTGTTACAGTAGGATAGATTGGCTGTTAATTATCCTGCTTGCCTACAGAAACTTTAGAAGAATACCAGCTAAATCAATATATTACATGCAATAGTTAATAATCCACTTGATGTATTCAGGATTCAACTTGGACAGATGATCGCTTACGATTGAACCTCTGAAGACCTTTGGGCTCTTATTCGGCAAGCTATTGCAACTTGTCGGCAAGTCAGTAAAGCGCATGAATTCTGCCTTGTTCTTTCCCCCTCCAGGCGAGGGTGAAGGATGTTTCGATGGGAGCAAGGTTTAAAGCCGGCAAGGATGGTAATTCATCTCCCAGGTCCCATTCCAGCCAGCCAAGGGTATAATGGAAAAATATGATAAAGAGTGGGGGCTATGGTTATGCGCGACCTTCAGAACCAAAAGGTACGGCAGGGCAAGGGGGGATTGCCTGACTTGCTCGCCGTAGCACGTGGCGATCACCCTGCTGATATGGCGTTACGAAATGGAAAGGTCATCGACCTTGTAACGGGCGAGATGCATCGGGCTGATATCGCCTTGTTCGGGAACAAAATTGCCGCGGTAAGATCCGGGTTACCTGCAGTGCAAGACATCGATTTGCAGGGGCTCTTTGTCTGTCCCGGACTTGTCGATGCGCATGTCCACATTGAGAGCGCCATGCTCAGGCCCCTGGAATTCGCCAAGCTTGTAGCGCCCCATGGTGTTACTACGGTTATCAGTAATCCCCATGAAATCGCCAATGTTTGCGGTGTTTCCGGCATTCGCTTCATGTGCGACGATGCCCGTTTCTCTCCCGTTGATATTCTCATGACCATCCCTTCGTGCGTCCCGGCAACATCCCATGCCGGTTCGGGTGCAGCCCTCGAGCCCGCAGACCTTCGGCGATTATTGCGCTACCACGGTGTCGTTGGTCTTGGCGAAGTCATGGACTTTCATGGTGTGATTCACGGTCAGCCGAGATTAATGCACGAACTTGGTTTGGCCAGAGGATATCCGATTGACGGGCATGCGCCGGGAGTCACAGGTACACAACTCGATGCCTATGTGGCGGCGGGGATTTCTTCGGATCACGAATGTTCGACGGCAAACGAGGCGCTGGCCAAGCTTCGGCGGGGCATGCACCTGTTTCTGCGCGAAGGAAGTGCCGCCCGTAATCTGCAGGCGTTGTTGCCTGTGATTTCTTCGGAAACCGAGCGTTGGCTGGCTTTTTGTACCGATGACCGGGACGCCGCGGATCTGTCGCGTGAAGGTTCTATTGATCATCTGGTGCGCATGGCGGTGGCTGCAGGCGTGCCCCTGGTCACCGCATTGCGTATGGCTTGTTTCCATCCGGCGCAACATTATCGTCTATCCGACCGTGGTCTGATTGCGCCTGGGAGAAGAGCGGATATGATCGCTTTTGCGTCCCTGGAGGATTTTCGTCCCCGGATGGTTTGGCAGGCCGGTCGACTTGTCGCAAGGGATGGTAAGATGGTAGACGGTTGGGCAGGGTCAGCCGATACGCCGTTCATGCCGGTTTTGCAAGATACCGTTCACATCGCATGGCCAAGCGTGGATTTGCGCATTCCCGCTCAAGGGGGGAGGGTTCGCGTCATCGGGGTGTTGGAAGGGCAGTTGGTTACGGAACAACGTATTCTTACAGGAAAACTGCAGCACGGGGAGTTATTGTCCGATCCCGATCGCGATCTTTTAAAGCTGGCGGTGATCGAACGGCACCATGCCACCGGGCGTTGTGGCCTTGGAATTGTCCAGGGGTTGCAACTACGGCGAGGAGCTGTTGCCAGCACCGTAGCGCATGACCATCACAACCTGATTGTTGCTGGGGCGGATGACCGGTCCATGCTGACCGCCGCACGGGCCGTTGCCGATTCCGGTGGCGGACAGGCGGTGGCACTCGGAGACCAGGTGTTGGAACGCCTGCCACTGCCCCTCGGTGGGCTCATGACGCAGGAATCTGCTGAAGAGTTGATCCGTATTCAGTCCCGTTTGACAGCCGCCGTGCAAAGGTTGGGTTGTGGGAACGCCCAGCTTTTCATGACCCTGAGTTTCCTTGGACTTGAAGTTATTCCGGAACTCAAGCTCACCGACTTTGGCCTTATAGATGTAACGGCGCAGAAGGTGGTACCGCTGTTTGTCGACGCCTGAGGAGGGTACCCGTGGCTACAGACCATTCAGATATTTTACTCAGTGAAGAAACCATCCGAACCCGGGTCGGGGAATTGGCGCGGAAGATCTCTCTGGACTATGCCGATGTCAATGAACTTCTTATGGTCGGTATTCTACGCGGTTGCTATATTTTTCTGGCCGATCTATCCCGAGCTCTGAGCATACCTCGATGTATCGATTTTATGGCCCTTTCTTCTTACGGAAATTCAACAACCAGCGGCGCTGTACGTTTGATCATGGATTTGCGTATCGATATTGCACACAGACATGTTTTGATCGTTGAAGATATTGTCGATACCGGTCACACTCTCGACTATTTGCTGCGCTTGCTCCGTGCAAGGAATCCTGCTTCCCTCAAGACCTGCTCTCTGCTGCGCAAAGCCGGCTCTATGCAAATCGACGTGCCCATCGATTATCTCGGATTCGATATTCCGGATGTCTGGATTGTCGGCTATGGTCTGGACTATGGCAATAAATATCGTGCGCTTCCCTATATAGCGCAAATTCCCAATGATTGCCTCATTGGGAGTCGATAGATTTATTTGAAATTCAAGTTTTTTGTGGCTTTACGGGTTTGTCGCGTTGTTTCTACACGTATATAACGGCGTTTCTTCTTTGTGTCCTGGATTCAACGAGTGCATTCGGAAACTCTGGATGGACACAGCGTGGCTTTCATGTGGGAAGCGAATGATTTTTTGTTGTGGCAAGGAAATAAGGGTCTTGCGCGGAAGCCTACATCGGTAGACCGCACAAGCAAGGCAGTGGATTGACGCTGCCACAGCGGAAAAGGGTCATTCCGTTTGAAAACCAACTAGCAAGTGCAACGGATGGCTTGCCGAAGAATATTCATTCGGTTTTTTTTGTGTAGATGATTTTTTTCTTCTTAAGAAGTAATCGTAACTTATAGATAATACATCGTATCCTTTCTCCCTTCTGCTGTTCTTTTCATGATCTGCTTAAAAACATATTGAAACGCTGTTTGTTTGATGATATTAGTTGCATGGCCTTATTTTGCCATGAAAAAAATTAGAAAAAGATAACAGAAGTGGTCTTGGTTGTGGCACTCATGAGTGGGTGGCCTGTATTCGGCAAGGCCGGGTACGGTTCCACGGACGAATCGGATTGTCTTCTGTGTGATATCTTGTCCGTAAAGGTTCAAAATTTTTTCTGGTTCTAAATTGGCCGACGTTTGCATATGTTATGGAGGAGGAAAAATAGCCGAGCTCCCCGGCTCGGCTACTTTTCGCACACCCCACACTCTCGATTCAAAACAAACATAGATGTGCGCTGCACTGCAGCGTGCGTTGTCTCATATCGTATGTCAACCGGGACCCGAGCGTCTTGGCCGACAGGGTGAGGTGCGCCTGACAAAAGAGTCATGCGTTGCGATTCTGCACGTGTATCCAATGTCTGGCGTATGCGCTCGGATTCTAATTTCATTCAGGGGAGTACTATGTCTAATTGTCAGGGTACAAATTCGCAGCAGCAGTATGATTTGCCGGAACATCTGTTTGGCGAACTCGATGCATTTATCGACAGCTTGCCGACCATGGAAGGGCATCTCGTAACGGTATTACACAAGGCGCAGAGCCTGTTCGGCTTTTTGCCCGAGCAGATCCAGCAATATGTTGCCGATCGTATGAACATACCGGTGGTGCATGTCTATGGAGTGGTAAGTTTTTACACCTTTTTCACTATGAAACCGAAGGGTAAAAATCCCATTGCGATCTGCATGGGCACTGCCTGTTTCGTCAAGGGAGCGAATAAAGTTGTTGAGGCATTCATGCAGCAGCTTCAGGTGGAAGTAGGCGAGGTCACTCCCGATGGTCTTTTCTCCATCGACTGCCTGCGCTGCGTTGGTGCGTGCGCCCTCGCTCCGATTGTTCTGGTAGGGGAAAAGGTCTACGGCAACGTGACCACCGACCAGGTCAAAGACATTATTGCTGACTTCGCTTAATACGGGGAGAT
>DKEW01000073.1:0-50704 GCA_002452265.1 Pelobacter sp. UBA6812
CCTCAAGGACGCCATCAACGAGGCGTTTCGCGACTGGGTATCCAACATGGACACCACCCACTATGTGCTCGGTACCGCCTGTGGCCCGCATCCTTTTCCGGAAATGGTCGCCTGGTTCCAGTCCATCATCGGCACCGAAGCGCGCAAACAGATTCTCGAGCGCGAAGGGCGCCTGCCGAAGCGCGTCTATGCCTGCGTCGGCGGCGGCTCCAACGCCATGGGGCTGTTTTCCGGTTTCATGGATGACCCGGTAGAGCTGGTGGGGGTCGAGGCCGGCGGCAAGGGTCTCGATAGCGGCCTGCACGCAGCACGCCTCAGCTCCAAAGATGCGAGCGTTGGCGTCGCCCAGGGTTACAAGACCTATTTCCTGCAGGATAACGATGGCCAGATGCGCGACACCCACAGTATTTCGGCAGGCCTCGACTACGTCGGCGTCTCCCCCATCCTGGCGCATCTGCAGGCCATCGGCCGGGCCCGCTTCGAAGCGGCCACTGACACCGAGGTCCTCGAAGCAGTGACGCTGACTATGCGCAAGGAGGGGCTGATTCCGGCCCTGGAATCGTCCCATGCCTTTGCCCAGGCATTCAAGGAGGCGCCAACCCTGTCGAAGGACGATATCGTCATCATCAACCAGTCCGGTCGCGGCGACAAAGACATCTTTACCGTTGCCGATGCGTTTAACGACCCGGCCTGGAAGGAATTCATCAAACACAAGGCGGAGCATTACCATGCTTGAGTCGACCATCCGCGAAAAACTGGCCCAAAAAGATATCCTGCTGATGACCCATATCGTCATCGGTTACCCGAATCTGGAGACCTCTTTCGAGGTGGTCCGCACCATGGTAGAAGCCGGGGTCGACCTGATGGAGTTGCAGATCCCCTTTTCGGAACCGATGGCGGACGGCTCGGTCATCCTCAAAGCGAACCAGGATGCGTTGGCTACCGGCATCACTGTCGACCAGTGCTTCGAATTCGCGCAGAAGGTCGCAGCGACCTACGATATTCCGTTTCTGTTCATGACCTACTACAATATCCTGTTCAAGTATGGCGTCGAGGCTTTCGCCGAACGCATGGCCCAATGCGGCCTGTGCGGAGCGATCGTGCCCGACCTGCCGCCGGAAGAAGCCGATGATTATCTGGCGGCCATGAACAAACACGGCCTGTCGCCGATCTTTATCTTTGCCCCCAACACCGGCGAGGAGCGCATGCGCCAGATCGCCGCACACGGCAACGGTTTTATCTATTGCATGGCACGCAAGGGCGTCACCGGACTGCAAACCGACTTCTCCCAGCAGCTTGGAAGCCATCTCGCGCATTGCCGCGCTTCGACGAAGTTGCCACTGGCCCTGGGATTCGGCGTCAAGGATCACGCCGATGTCCAATTCATCAAGGGCAAGGCCGATATCGCCGTAGTCGGCTCCGAAGCTATCCGAGTATTGGATAACCAAGGAGTAGCAGCGGTCGGTGATTTTTTACGCAAACTGCGTTAAACGGCATGCTCTCGGGCGCCAGGCGGCGCCCGAGAGTAAAAATTTTATCCCCACCACAAAAATTCCTTCCGGTTTCAGTTGCATTTAAACACCATTCATGTTTATTATTGTTCACAAGTGTTGTTTTGTTATCGTTCCATCAAAAAAACTCCCTCGTCTGCCGCCGTCAAGCTGGACCCATATCGTGCCTGAGCGGTTCGAGGAACTGTTCACAAAAAGGAAAAGCAGCAATGGTTAAGGGGCTTATCTTCGATTGCGATGGCGTGTTATTCGACAGTCTGCAAGCCAATGTGGCATTTTACAGTACCGCACTGCAGCAGTTGGGTCTGCCGCCCATCGATAATGACGACCGGGAAAAGATTCATCTGTGTCACACTGTGACCACACCGGAACTGTTCGAGGCGATCCTTGGACCGGAACGACTGGAAGAAGCCCTACTGGTTTCACGCAGTATCGACTACACGCAGTTCATTCCCCTGATGACCCCCGAGCCGGGCATTCTCGAAATACTTGCGGAACTCTCCACCCGCATGCCGTTGGCGGTTGCAACCAATCGCGGTGGCAGCATGTACGACATCAGCCGGCATTACGAACTGGAGCGCTACTTCAAGGTCATTCTCACCTGCAAGGATGTCAAGCGCGGCAAACCTCATCCTGACATGCTGCTTTTGGCCTCCGAAAAACTTGCTGTTGATCCAACTGAATTACTATTCATCGGAGACATGGATGTCGATCAGGAAGCGGCTCGCCGTGCAAACATTCGCTTTGTCGGGTATCGGGGCGATTTCCCCGAGGCTATGAACATCACAAGTCATGCGCAATTGCTCGGCCTGATCGACCAGCTTTAACACCACGCTTTGCGCTTCCTTGCCTGGCAAGGGGTGCTTCACTTCCAAGAGAAATCGCTCATTTGTCCATTGACATAACCTGCAGCATCATCCTATCTTGCCATATCGAGGCTGCAGGTAAACTGTCCCAATGGTCTACGTCCAGCCCTTCAAGAAAATTCTTTTACCTCCATAATTTTTCATCCACCTCAACCCACGCAGGCGCTATGAAAAAACGAATTTTTCTGACCTTGGCCCTTCTTCTTCTGATCATCGGCATACTGGCTGGAATCAAAATTCTGCAGATTCGCCAAATGATGGGACAAGGAGCCCAATACACACCGCCGCCCGTAAAAGTAACGGCTACCCCTGTAGAGAAGGACACCTGGGAAACATTGCTCAGTGCTGTCGGCTCCCTCGAGGCAGTAAAGGGCGTTACTGTCGCGGCAGACCTTGCGGGAAAAGTTACCCGCGTCGCCTTTCAATCGGGCGACAAGGTGAACAAGGGCGACCTGCTCATCCAGCTCGACACCTCTTCCGAACAGGCCCAGTTACCCGGTGCCGAAGCTGCGGTAACACTTGCCCGGCTCAATCTGCAACGGGCTGACCAATTGCTGGCAGACCGTATCATCTCCCCGGCGGAACACGATCAAGCGGTGGCTGACTTCCGTCAGGCCAAAGCTCAGGCCGATACCATTCGCGCCACCATCGGCAAAAAAACCATTCGTGCCCCGTTTTCCGGACGCATCGGCATCCGACAGGTTGATCTTGGCCAGATGCTGAGCGAAGGGCAGACCATCGTCTCCCTGCAGCAGCTCGATCCCATCTATGTGAATTTCTTGTTGCCCCAACAGCAACTTGACAAGCTGCGTAGAGATCTTCCGGTACGGGTAACCAGCGATGCCTCTGGACAAACGATCGAAGGACGTATCAGTGCTATCAACCCCGAAGTCGACAGCGCCACGCGTAACATACGCATCCAGGCAACATTGGCCAATCCCGACGAAAAACTGCGTCCCGGCATGTTCGTCAATGTCGCAGTCGTTATACCTGCCACCGAAAAGGTACTGACCATCCCCGGAACGTCGGTGCTTTACGCTCCTTACAGTGACTCGGTGTTTGTCATTGATGAACAAAAGGATGAACAAAGTGGCGAAACGCGCCAAGTGTTACGTCAACAACTGGTACGCCTCGGTAGCAAAAAAGGGGATTTCGTCGCCGTGGAATCGGGTCTGAAAGAAGGACAACTGGTCGTGAGCACCGGAGTCTTCAAACTGCGTAACGGACAAACGGCCATCATCGACAACAGTCTCGCGCCGCCGTTCCAGACCGACCCCACGCCGGAAAATAACTAGAGGGAAACCTGTCACCCATTCCCGCCGAGGTTTAAGCGTATCATGAAATTTACCGATCTTTTCATTCGCCGACCGGTTCTGGCCCTCGTGGTCAGCCTGGTCATTACCATCGCCGGACTGCAGGCCATCCGCACCCTCAATGTACGCCAGTATCCACGCAGTGAAAATGCCGCGGTTACCGTCACCACAGCCTATGTTGGGGCAAGCGCCGACCTGGTACGCGGATTTATCACTACCCCGCTGGAGCGGGCCATTGCCGCAGCCGATGGCATCGACTATATCGAATCCCAGAGTGCCAAAGGCATATCGACCATCAAGGTACGTCTGAAACTCAATTACGACTCGACCAAGGCTTTATCCGAAATCAGTTCCAAGGTCGACCAGGTGCGCAACGACTTGCCACCCGAAGCTGAAGTGCCGATCATCAATATCGAATCCGCCGACAGCGAATTCGCCTCGGCCTACCTGAGCTTTTCCTCCGATGTTCTGCTGCAAAACCAGATCACCGATTATCTGATGCGGGTGGTGCAGCCGCGTCTGTCAGCGGTCGAAGGGGTACAACGAGCCGACATCCTCGGTGCCCGTACTTTTGCCATGCGCATCTGGCTCAAGCCCGAGCGCATGGCCGCATTCAATGTCACCCCCACACAGGTACGGCAGGCCCTGGCAGCCAACAACTACCTTTCCGCGGTGGGACAGACCAAGGGGGCACTGCTCCAGGTCAACCTTACTGCCAATACCAACCTGCAGACCGTCGACGAATTCCGCAAACTGGTCATCCGTCAACAGGATGGAGCCATGGTGCGGTTGGCCGATATCGCCGACGTCGTACTTGGGGCCGAAGACTACGATACCGAGGTACGTTTTTCCGGCCAGACCGCTGTTTTCATGGGAATCTGGACCCTGCCCAACGCCAACTCGCTGGATGTCATCCGTCGCATCCGCACGGAAATGGAAAGTATTCGCAAGGACCTGCCGGAAGGCCTTGAAGGCCAGGTCGCGTACGATGCCACGGACTACATCAATAACGCCATCCATGAAGTCATTAAAACCCTTGGCGACACCCTGATCATCGTGGTTATCGTCATTTTCCTGTTCCTAGGCTCTCTGCGCTCAGTGCTGGTGCCGGTAGTGGCCATCCCGCTGTCGCTCATCGGCGCAGTGTTCCTGATGCAGACTTTCGGTTTTACCGTCAACCTGCTTACCCTGCTAGCCATCGTATTGTCGGTGGGACTTGTCGTGGATGACGCCATTGTGGTGGTGGAAAACGTCGAACGCCATCTGCGGGAAGGGCAGACACCCCTGCAGGCGGCGATCCTCGGGGCGAGGGAACTGATCGGGCCGATCATCGCCATGACCGTTACCCTTGCGGCTGTTTACGCCCCCATAGGCCTGCAGGGGGGGCTCACCGGTGCCTTGTTTCGCGAGTTCGCCTTCACCCTGGCTGGTGCCGTTACCATCTCCGGGATTGTGGCCCTGACCCTGTCGCCGATGATGTCGGCCCAACTGCTTCGCGCCGACATTGAAGAGCATGGCCTGGCGGCTCGCATCGCCCGCACCTTCGACCGGTTGCGCAACGTATATGCCCGATTGCTTGACGCTACATTGCGCATGCGTCCTGCGGTCTATACCGCATGGATTGTCATTGGATTGCTGAGCGTGCCGATGTTCATGATGTCACCCGTGGAACTGGCCCCTTCCGAGGATCAGGGGGTCATCTTCGGCATTCTCGACGCTTCCGCCAATGCCACCCTCGACCAGACCAGTCGCGATGCAGCGGTCGCCAACGAGATATTTTTCAGCGCCCCGGAGACCCAATTCACTTTCCAGATTACCAACCCGTCGGCAGGATTTGGCGGGATGGTTACCAAACCGTGGGGACAACGGGAGCGCACCGTATTTCAGATCCTGCCCGAAATTCACCAGAAACTGCAGGATATCCCAGGTATCCGCATGTTCCCGGTTACGCCTCCGGCCTTGCCTGGCGGCGGCCAGTTCCCGGTGGAATTTATCATCGCCTCCACCGCCGACACCGAGCGTATCCTGGAATTCACCCAGCAACTGCAACTCAAAGCCATACAGAGCGGTATGTTCGCCTTTCCGCCGCTCATCGATGTAAAAATCGACAAACCTGAAACAGAGTTTGTGATCGATCGAGACAAGGTCGCCATGCTCGGTCTGGATCTTTCCCAGGTCGGTGCCGACCTTGGCGCCATGGTCGGCGGCAATTTTGTCAATCGTTTCGATATTTCTGGCCGCAGCTATAAGGTTATCCCGCAGATCCAGCGCACCGGTCGCCTTAACCCCGAGCAGCTGCAAAACATTTATGTCACCGGACCGGATAGCCAACTGGTTCCACTGAGTACAGTCGCCAGCCTGCGTGACAGTACCGTGCCGCGCTCCTTGAACCGTTTTCAGCAACTCAATGCAGTCAAACTAAGCGGTGTTTCCGTACGCCCTCTGGATGAAGCTTTGACCTTCCTCGAAACCGAAGCTGCAAAGATTCTTCCCGACGGATACACGGTTGATTACACCGGAGAATCACGCCAACTGCGCACCGAAGGCAACCGCTTTTTACCGGCCTTCGGACTGGCTGTTATCCTGATTTTTCTGGTTCTGGCCGCGCAGTTCAACAGCTTCCGCGACCCCTTCGTCATTTTGTTCGGATCGGTCCCCCTGGCCATGTTCGGCGCAATGATCTTCACTTTTTTGAAAATGCCCGATCCCAACGTGCCCTTCTGGACCAACGGCTGGACCACCACGCTCAACATCTATTCGCAGGTCGGACTGGTCACGCTGGTCGGGCTGGTAGCCAAAAACGGCATCCTTATCGTCGAATTTTCCAATCAGCTGCAACTGCAGGGACTCTCCAAGCTTGACGCTGTGCGCCAGGCTTCCCTCACCCGCCTGCGTCCGATCCTGATGACCTCGGTCGCCACGATCGCCGGTCATTTCCCCCTGACCCTCGTTACCGGCGCCGGTGCGGCAGCCCGTAATTCCATTGGCCTGGTACTGGTTGGCGGCATGTTCGTCGGCACCCTTTTTACCCTGTTTATCGTACCATCCATCTACATGCTCGTAGCCCGCGACCACGCCAAAGACCTCAAACGCCGCGAAGCTGTGGCCGAAGTCTGACCATTTGCCCGGGGCCGCTCTACGCGGCTCCGGGGTCCCCTTCAAACATAAAGTCGTTGTAGCAACCCTTCCCCATCCGGCAAGGGTCACGATTTAAATGTGTACTCTCGGTACAGGGCTCTAGCCTTATCAGAAGTTTTAACGATTAGTTACAGTACCCTGACACGGTCCAGTAAAAGCATCCATGACAGAGTCGAAGCGTAGGCGATAAATACGTGAGGGATAAAATTGGTATAAAGAAGGCAGGTTGAACATCGCGTAAAAAAACCGCTCGATTAAACGGAGCGGTTTTTCAAGTCTGTAGACAAGGTAAAACGTTGCAATTCAAAACCGACGCCAGCAATGGCTAATCTTCTAGAGAGATCGCACCATTTGGGCAGGCCGGAATACAGATTCCATCCAGGTCGCATTTTTCATGATCGATGACGGCTTTGCCGTCATGTAGCATAATGGCACCCACCGGACAGGCTTTAACGCAACGGCCTGAACCGGTACAGAGATTTTTGTCGATAATAAGTTTCATAAATGCACCTCGTTAATTTGCAAGATTGTGATCTATCCTAGAAGATGTAATCCAAACGGTCAATGGAGATTGTATTGAATACAACGTCTTACGGTTCGATACAATCATCCCCCCCACGACGTTTCGCTCCAGCTAACATAGCCCCGAACTTCTCTCGGGCACCTCAAACTCCTACCGATTTCCGGTTGCCAATCTCCTTGTCAATGCGTATGTTTCTAGGTCAAAAAGCTTTGTGGATTCATGGAAAGCGCCTGCCACCACCCAAGGAGATCCTGCGTGCGTATCCTTATCATCACCCCTGAGCAACCACGCACGACAGGCAACTGGGTTTCAGCACAGCGCCAACAGAAAGGACTGCAAGCCCTAGGCCACGACGTTCATATCCTCGAGGCCGGAGAATCCATCCAGCAACTGCAAGGGGTCATAGAAGAGTCCGCCCCAGATGTTGTGAACGTGATGCATGCTTTTCGCAGTGGCAAGCAATGGCTGGCATGCAGACAAGCCGGACGCATCCCCATGGCGGTCACACTGACTGGCACCGACGTTAATCATGGCCTGGCAGATTTAGAACAAGGTCCGACCATCCTGACCGTCCTGACCCAGGCTCAAGCCGTCATTACCATTAATGCCTTGACCACGATGGCATTGCAGAGGAGTTACCCCGACCTGGCCTTGCGTCTGCATCACGTTGCGCCTGCCTTTGATCCCGGCAACGAGCCTTATAGCCTGCGTCAGAACCTGGACACACCACAGGACTGCGTACTATTTCTGCACCCTGCCAGTATCCGCCCTGTCAAAGCAAATCTGGAACTGCTTGAGATGTTCGAACCGGTCGTTTCTGCAGGGCCATCTTGCCGACTGGTTTTTTGCGGGCCTATGCTTGATATTGATTACGGGCGCCACTTTTTAAAAGCCATAAAACATCGCCCATGGGCAAGATATGCAGGAGAAATTCAAGTAAGCGCCATGCCCGCGGCCATGCGGGACGCCGACATCATCATCAACAACTCGATCAGTGAGGGCTTTTCCAACACCCTGTATGAAGCGGCCTGTCTCGGCACCCCGATATTGGCCAAAGATATTCCCGGCAACGTCGTTGCTTTTGCATCAGGCCGACAGGGCCTTTTGTACGACACGCCACAAAGGTTTGTTGAACAAGCCATGACTATGGCACGTGACCCGGAGTTGCGCCACAAGCTTTCACAACCGCAGCATACGCCGCGTTCACCGCAGGAAGAAGCCCGGCAACTTGAAAAAATCTTTTTAGCTCTCGTAGCACAAACCAGACGGTAATCCCCCTCCAAACTTGCCGGTTGCCCGCTGCAAGCAACCATCGCCTTTTCAAACGTCGACTTCGGTCTTGACCCCGAGGTTAGATTGAACCCGACGCAGACGAATGCCGAGGAACACAGCGGAGACACTCAACCCGACTATGAGGCTTATCCAAAACCCTCTTGCCCCCATCGGGACACCCCAAACAGAGGTCAGCGAAAGGCTGTAGCCCAGCGGCATCGCAACCCCCCAAAAAGCAACCAAAATCAAGACCAGGGGCACGCGGGTATCTTTATAGCCGCGCAGAGCCGCAACAGCACCAATCTGATAAGCATCGGAAACCTGATAAAGAGCATTCAGATAAAGCAGCCCTACGGCAATGGCAACAACCTGGCTGTCCCTCGTATACAAGCTGGCAATCTGCTCAGCGAACAGCATGGTAAAACCAGCGGTTATGATTGCAACCAAAGAATTAATCAACAATCCTGTCCGGCATATCCGTTTCGCCAGATCTAATTTTTTGCCCCCGACCGCATGCCCCACGCGGATGGTGATGGCGCTTGCGATACTCAGGGGAACCATAAAAACCGTGGCCGAATAATTAAGCGTAATCTGGTGAGATGCAACGACCAACGCTCCCAACGGTGCTAAAAACAGGGCAATCAAGGCAAAGACACTCGATTCGACCAGTAAGGAAAAACCGATGGGCAGTCCGAGCCAGAGAATCTGCATGCTTCCTTCCTGCCCGCAAGATCGAGAAAAATCAAAGCAGTACGTGGCAGCATAATCCCGACCCCGGAAAATCGTCATCACCATACATCCACACATGAACCATAGTGTAAGCGCCGAAGCCCAGCCACAACCGACGCCACCCAGCGCAGGAAATCCAAGTTTGCCATAGATCAATACATAATTAACGGCAACATTAACCGGAAGGCTTGCCACACCGATAAGCATGCTAGGCCGAACCAGACCTAATCCTTCACTGAGATTCCGCAATAGAAAAAACACAGCAGCAGGAGGTAACCCCCAGGCAATAGCCTTGAGATATTGAGAGGCAATTAAAGAAACATTGGGAACAACCCCCATTATTGAAAAGACCATATCGGCATGACGCAAGAGCAACATAGCTGCCACAACCATCGGTAGTGCTACCCCTAAGCCGCGTCGAACCAGTGGGCCGGTTTCACCGGTATGTCCCGAACCATGCAATTGGGCAACCATCGGGGTAATGGCCAACAACACCCCGTAAAGAAAGAGGGACACCGGAATCCACAGACTGCCGCCGATCGCCACTCCGGCAAGATCCGTAGCGCTAACCCTGCCGGCCATTAGAGTATCGGTAAAAGAGAGAGCCTGTTGCGCCAGATGAGCGGTGAGGATAGGGCCGGCAAAGATCATGAGGGCTCGGCCTTCAACTTTAAAACCGCGTAAGCACCCACACTTCATAGGGAAAATAGTCATACACCCTCAAAATAAATAGCTATCGGCAGGCTGGGCGCCTCACGAAATACAGTTGTCTGTCGTTTGACTTTCAAACACGAACCCCTTAAAAATAAATCAATTATGGAGGTAATATCCTTACTCATCATTCGAATTTACTGCCCCACCTGGCGAAAGGCAAATCATGGCGAAAAATCGAAGGAATTTCCGTAATAAGGTACGCCACCTGCTCTACCGCATCCAGGGCAAGAGAGTCTTGCACTTCCTCCATTTAGGTAAAACCGGAGGAACCGCAGTAAAACACGCCTTAATACAGGCTCCTTTAGGAAAGAAGTATGTTCTCCACCTACATTCTCACAGTGTCAAATTGCAGGATATTGCAAAAGGGGAAGGAGTATTTTTCTGCGTGCGTGATCCACTATCCCGCTTTATCAGCGGATTCTACAGTCGCCAACGCCAGGGACAACCCCGACATTTCACCCCCTGGAGCCAGGAAGAAAAAATTGCGTTTGAATATTTCAGCACCCCGAATCAGTTAGGAAAAGCTCTTTCCTCGAAAGACCCTGAGTTAAAGCAACGGGCGCAAAATGCCATGAACAACATTCAACACGTCAACAACTCATACTGGGACTGGTTTACGGACGAAGACTACCTGAGATTACGCCAGTCGGATATCTTTTTCATCGGTTTTCAGGAACAGTTGACTGAAGACTTCGAACTATTGAAAAAACACCTCCAAGTTCCAGCAACCGTGGAACTGCCACAAGACGATATCAACGCTCATCGAAACCCCAAGCGCCTTGATAAATCCCTTGAGACACAAGCCATTGCTAACCTCAAGGCCTGGTACCGAGACGATTATCGATTCATCGACCTATGTCGTAAAATCATCGACCAGAAGAAGATGTACGACAAGAGAATCCAATGATATATCAACACGCACATAAGGGATGAACCAATTATCAGATTCAGTGATTATAAGAAAACGAATAGATTTAAGAGATAGAACTAGATACAAATAGGAGAATTTAACAACAAAGTGAGTTTACGATCTTTCGGTAGAAGGGGAAATTTTTACTGCGTTTGCCGGTTATCTCATTTTTACACCTACTAAAAACTTTAATTGCAAGGTCAGGGCAGATACTTGCACAATATGCACAACCAACACAATTACCTTCATCAACGAATTTGGCAACATAAACATGCTTATCAGTTCCTACTATGCTTAAGAAAATAAGTTTTCTCGGGCATGAAACCGTACACAAACCACATCCTTTACACTTTGAAACATCTATTTCGATATGAGCAAACATTTTTTATCCTAGGTAAATGTTTTTTAACTGTACCTGGAATAAAGTTATCAACCATTCGATCTTGAGTCAACCTTTTACATATGAATAAACCATCTCAATACTGTAAAAGAAAAGTTGACCCACAATACCATACATGGATAAATTTACTTTTAAACACAATGCCAAACTTTATTCGAAACGAATATCAAAAATATTCATACCATATATCCCTTTATATCTTGAGTCCACATACGCAGTTGATTGCGGCCACAGTTCTTGGCTTTATAAAGAGCTTGATCGGCCAATTCAATCAAGTGCTCGATCGAAGTTTGCTGACCGGATTTCAGAGTCGTAAATCCAATACTGAGAGTTAAAAAACCGTCGTCCCGCCCCACTGAGATGTCGGCAGATTCGATACACTCCATAATTCTACGCCCGACTAGCTCGGCAGTTTGACTGGATGCATTCGGTAGCAACAAGGCAAACTCTTCGCCTCCATATCGACAAACAACATCACCCTTGCGAGCACTATCGCCGATGATTCCACCAACCAATGCCAAAATCTGATCACCCATCACATGCCCGAGTCGATCGTTTACATCCTTAAAATTATCAATATCGAGCAACATCAGACTAAGTTCGTGCCCGGTCTTGGATACGTTCTCCAATTCTTTCGCCAACACCGAAAAAAAATGACGTCTATTTGGCAAACCGGTGAGGGGGTCCAGAAGGGACAACTGTTGTGCCATTTCACGTTGCAGCTCAACCTCGGATAGAGCCTGATATAAACGATCCGACTGATCTTGCACAGTCATCTTATGAATAAACTCCTTACGACTGGACAATTCCATGGAATAACAGGCAAACATTCCGCCAATATTGAAGAAAAAAAAGATAAAAATATTATTTAAAAAAACAGGTCCAGGGGTATCCGTAAAATAAATAGCAACGATAAAATAAAGACAAAATACCCCCCATGAAAGGATATTGGAAACCACCTGCCTAGGTTCAAAAACATAGTAAAACAAACAACACAAAATTAACCCACCATAATACAAATGGTTCCCAGGAGAGGACGATTGCGCCATCAACAGAAGCAATCCTCCACCTGCAGCAAAACCATTTATCAAAGACAGAGAGGTCCAGTATTTCCTATAAAAACACGTTCCAACAAGACAATAAGTTGCAAACAACATCGGGCATACAACAAAAAACCTGACAAACAAGCACTTAAGCAACTGATCCTTCATAATAAAGTAATCAAGAATAAAAAAAACGGCATATAGAAATGTACCGCCAAGATAAATTAATCTTGGAACAAAAAGGTTGCTAAATACAACATCCTGCAAAAACTGCTTTTCAAGTTTAGAATCCAAAAACTTCAACGTTAAACCTGTTGAGACATTATCTACAACCATTAAAAACCTCCTTAAAAATCCACACACAAGAACAGCTCTTATTTCTAACTAGAAGTAATCTTTATCACAAAAACCAGTTTGTTCTATAACATTAAAAGAAAATTAAAATCCGAAGGAATTTGAATGGGAGGTTGTGGGAATAGAGCAACTATCCACACAACCAGCAATTAATTCTGCCAAGACGTGCCGCATATCTTCAAAAAATGGTTACACTTCTGCGCACCAGAGAAACACCACATTCACAAGGAGCCACCCTGGCAGAAAAATGGCTAGGCTTCAGCAACAGGAGGTTTTTCGTTGAAGTTTTCCCAAACTTGACCTCAATACCGAAAAGACACAAGATACACATAAGCAAATCGCTTGCCATATTGCACTAGAAGCTCAAATTAAACAACGCTCCGGTTTCTTACAGATAAACCCTTTAAATATCAGTATAATTGAGGCAAGGTGGGAAAACAGGGTGAAGTACCCATAATTTTAAAAACATGGTGCAAACCGAAAGGAACTGTCTCTTGGTTTCAATATTTGTGCATCACATCAGGAAAGATGTTGTATCATGTTAACGATTTATCAACCCTTCAACTATTTTCAACAAGAACCTGACTCAAAATATTGTATTCAACAGCATTCAAAACGTCCGCATCCAGCAGCACTCAAACAAAGCGAGACTACTCATGGCTAAAATCCTTGTAGCTGGCGGAGCCGGCTTCTTAGGAGCCAACCTGACAAGAAGGCTCCTCAAATCTAACAATGATGTCATTTGCCTCGACAACCTATCAACCGGACATTACCAAAATATTTCAGAACTTATACCCAACCCCCGGTTTGAGTTTATAAAGGCCGACATCATTAACCCTATCAACTTAAGCTTTGACAAGGTATTCAATCTTGCTTGCCCCGCCTCCCCCCCCCAATACCAGCGCCTTGCGTTGCAGACTATTGATGCCTGCACTCTAGGTGTGCGCAACCTTCTCGAAGCCACTCGACGCAACAATGCACTCATGCTGCATACCTCAACTTCCGAAGTTTACGGCGATCCGGAAATTCATCCGCAGGTTGAAGGCTACCGGGGCAACGTTGGAACTCTGACGGATCGCGCGTGCTACGACGAAGGCAAGCGCTTATCTGAAACCTTATGTTACGAATACCACAAGCGTGGATGTGCGGTACGCATTGCACGGCTGTTTAACACGTACGGCCCTTTCATGGATCCGGATGACGGCAGGGTCGTTTCCAACTTTGCCATTAGCGCCCTGACTGAAAAGCCCTTGACGATTTATGGCGACGGATCACAAACCCGCTCTTTTTGTTATGTCAGCGATACCGTAGAGGCTTTGATACGCTTCATGGAATTACCGGGCGACAATTTACCTGTATACAACCTCGGAAACCCCAACGAAGTCCGAGTCGTTGATCTCGCGCATATGATGCTGCAACTGACCGGAAGCAACTCGCCGATCCACTTTCATCCTCTCCCCGAAGCCGACCCGAAGAAACGCAAACCCTGTATCAAACGTGCGCGTCAAAACATGGACTGGCTGCCTCAGGTCAGCCTTGAATCAGGACTTCAGCACACAATAGACTATTTTAAAACCTTACTACAGGAGCAGAAAAAAGAGATACGTCTTGCCGGGACAGCATAGAATCTGCAATTTACGAGACACTAATAACTCATTCGACAAAAGGGAAGACAGTGCTTGCATCAGTCCTCATAAATAACTACAACTACGCCAGCTTTGTGGAAGAGGCCGTTGTCTCGGTACTCAATCAAACATATTCCAAAATCGAAATCATCCTGGTTGATGATGGATCTACAGATAACTCCCGCGATTGCATAGAAAAACTTGCAGCGGCTCACAAATCCATTACGCCGGTTTTTAAATCGAATGGTGGTCAGTTATCGGCATTTAACGCAGGAGTAAACCTGGCCCGTGGCGAGGTTCTATTTTTTTTAGATGCAGACGACTTGTACCATAAAGATTACATTGAAAAAGCGATGGCGATCTATAGAGAGCACCCCACCTGTGATTTCATGTTCTGTGCCTTAGAGCAATGCGGCGCTTCAAATCAGCAAGTTATCCAGCCTTTTTCAGACAGGGTAACAGACCTTGGATATACCGGACTGATCACCTATACGCGCCAACTCTGGATCGGAGAGCCAACCTCCACCCTGTCTATCAGACGATCGCTGGCTGATCAATTTTTCCCTATCCCCTATGAACAGGACTGGCGCATCCGTGCCGATGATTGTCTGATCTGGCTTGCATCCCTTTACAACGGCCGTAAATTCTACCTTAAGGAGCCATTAGTCTTCTATCGCATCCATGGGAATAACCAGTTTTTCGGCCGCAAGAAAAACCCGACCGAAGAACACTACCGTGACCTATGCCGCGCCAAGCTATTTACCCAGGCATCAGAACAGGTAAAACAATACCAATATATCCGGGGCTACCATCTGTATAAGGCGCTACTACAGGAGGCTGCCACCGGCACAAAAAACGAAGATTTATTGAAGAAATATCGTTTTGCCCTGAAAAAAAATCAGGAAGTCTCCATACTGTCCCGTTGGAAGTATCGCAATCGCATCAAAAAAATGTTGCGGACCCTCGCATAAGCTAAAAAAAAGGCCGCCTGTCAGGCGGCCTTTTTAAAATTATTCTCTATCGGATCATGCAACCCTGCCGGCACTACCGACCACATCACGGTTTTTATGAGAGATCAGGTCGATCAGTTCCTGGCGGCCGGCTCCAAGGTATTTCCGGGGATCGAACTCTTTGGGGTTGTTGGCCAGGTATTCCCGGACCTTGGCGGTCATGGCCAACCGACCGTCTGAATCGATATTGATTTTGCATACCGCGCTAGCAGCAGCGCGCCGCAACTGTTCTTCGGAAACCCCTACCGCCCCCTCAAGATTGCCGCCATAGCGGTTGATCAATTCGATATAGGCCGGCACCACACTCGAAGCTCCGTGCAGCACGATAGGAAAACCAGGTATGCGCTGTTCTACCTCGGAGAGGATATCGAAACGTAACGGCGGAGGTTCTTCTCCCGGCCCGACCTTGAATTTATAAGCCCCATGGCTGGTCCCTATGGAAATAGCCAGAGAATCTACGCCCGTCTTACGGACAAAATCCTCAACCTCCTCGGGCTTGGTGTAGGTCGAGTGTTCGGCGACAACCTCATCCTCGATGCCGGCCAACACTCCCAACTCTCCCTCAACGGTAACATCATGAGCATGGGCGTATTCCACCACTTTACGCGTCAAAGCGACATTATCATCGTAAGAAAGGTGAGACCCGTCGATCATAACCGATGAAAAACCGGACTCGATACAGGACTGACACAACTCGAAAGAGTCACCGTGATCCAGATGCAGGGCGATGGGAATATTGGACCCCATTTCACGCGCCATACGCACTGCACCCATGGCCATATAGCGCAACATGGTCGCATTGGCATATTTACGAGCCCCATTACTTACTTGAATGATGACAGGCGAGGCGGTCGCCGCACAGGCCTGAATAATAGCCTGCAACTGTTCAAGATTATTAAAATTGTAAGCGGGGACGGCATAACCTTCGGCCATTGCCTTACGGAACATATCTCGCGTATTAACTAATCCCAAGTCCTGATAATGGGTTATTTCCGCCATAACCTGCAACCTCCTTGTCGGTGTTGTGAATCAAAATGCTCCCCGGTCGGGTGGTTAATGCCCCCCATTATTGCAGCATCCAGATTGAGTAAAAAGTACCAGAAATTACCAACAAATGATTGAAAAGGCAAGACACTTGGTTTAGAATAAGAGGGTTTTAAATAGCCTCCAAAGAGTTTTTAGATGGGGCTGAATACCAAGCGGTGCAAATGTCGTGCATGGCACCTTCTGCGCCCCTTGCCTACCGGATATCCTAGCGCTTATTAATAACAGATATGAGTGCGAAGTCCAGCCAAAAGTCGCCTAAAGGGCTTAAAACCATTGAAATAATGTGTCCATTTCTATAGGATGGACGCCGTTTTTTTTAACCGCCGGTTCGATACCAATCGGGCCTTCGAAGGGAGCAGATATGAGCATGCAAAAGCAGGAAAAGTACCTGAATGACTGGATCAGGCAAGATGAAGCAGCAGAGGCATCGCTTCCCCTTATCGGTCATCTGTACCGCGACCGCGGGGTCAACATCAATGTCTACGGCCAGTCCCTGGTCAATAAATCCATTATCGACATTATGAAGGCACACGGTTTTGCCCAGCAGGTACTCGGGAGTGAACTGTCCGTTGTCGACACCTATCCCATCCTGCAGGCCATGATTAAACTCGACCTATCCCCGTCCCGGGTGGATATCGGCAAGCTTACCGTTCAATATCGGGACCAGGCAGGCAAACAATCCCTGGATGAGTTTATAGCCGAAAAACTGGCACCCGTGAACAATGGCCGCGGGTCTTTACTGAGCGAACCCCGCGATGTGGTCCTCTACGGTTTCGGACGGATCGGACGCCTGCTCGCCAGAGTCCTGGTCGAAAAGACCGGCGGTGGCGACAAGCTGCGCCTGCGCGCTATCGTGGTCCGCAAAGGCACCGATGACGATTTGATGAAACGCGCCAGCCTGCTGGAACGCGATTCGGTACATGGCCCGTTCAATGGCGTCCTGAGCTTTGACGAAGAAGAAAATGCGATTATTGCCAACGGAAATATGATCCGGGTTATTTACGCCAATTCGCCCGACAGCATCGACTACACTGCCTACGGCATCAATGACGCCATCGTCATCGACAACACCGGCCTGTGGCGTGACCGCGAAGGACTTGGTCAGCACCTTAAGTCCAAGGGCGTTTCAAAAGTTCTGCTCACGGCTCCCGGCAAAGGCGATATCCCCAATATCGTTTTCGGTATCAACAACCAGCTGGCTACCCAAGACGAGAACATCTTTTCTGCAGCCAGCTGCACTACCAACGCGGTAGTACCGGTCCTTAAGGCCATCAATGATAAATACGGCATCATCAACGGCCACCTTGAGACCTGCCATTCGTACACCAACGATCAGAACCTCATCGACAACTACCATAAAAAAGGTCGCCGCGGCCGTGCTGCAGCCCTGAACATGGTCATCACCGAAACCGGGGCAGCCAAAGCCTCTGCCAAAGCTTTACCGGAACTTGCCGGCAAATTGACGGGCAACGCCATTCGCGTGCCGGTGGCTAACGTCTCCCTGGCAGTTCTTAACCTGTCCCTCGGCAAAGAGACGACTGTTGATGAACTGAACGACTACCTGCGCGATATCGCCCTGCATTCCTCGCTGCAAAACCAGGTCGCATTTGTGAACTCGCCGGAACTGGTATCCAGCGACTTCATCGGCTCCCGTCACGCCGGTGTGGTTGATTCGTTGGCAACCATCGTTAATGGCGACCGTTGCGTCCTGTATGTATGGTATGACAACGAGTTCGGCTACACCTGTCAGGTTGTTCGCCTGCTACAGAAAATAGCCGGCATCGAACTGCCGGTTATGCCTAACTAATCAACTTATTTTTACCCCCTAAAGCCGAATCGCGGACACCAAATATGCGCTTCGGCTTTTTTATATGCAGCAACCACACCGCCGAAAAATAAAAAGGGCCGATCCATGGGGATCGGCCCTTCCTATCTTATAAACACATATCGGCGAGGCATCAGGCTTTTTTGATCATACGCAATTTCTTGCGCAAACGACGCTGTGCTTCCTTTTCCTTGCGCTTACGCTTGACACTAGGCTTTTCGTAAAACTTGCGTTGCTTCATTTCACGAAACAGACCTTCCTGCTGCAGCTTGCGCTTGAGCACACGGATAGCCTTTTCGACGTTGTTGTCGATGACTTGAATTTCCACGAAACCTTCACCTCACTTTCCCTCTATCTTATAGTGCCGTCCAGCGCAGCCAAACGACACGAACGGGGATTATAGTGTCTACGCCGTAACAATGCAAGAAAAATTTAGTTTTGCAACCCGGGATCTGTCTACACCAAGTTACTGCATGCCAGCCAATTTTATACAAAATTGCAAAGCATACAAGGAGCTCAAACTTTTCAACCTGGTCATAATCGACGATAGCGCACAGGATATCATTGATCCTGAGCACTACAAGCGAGCCACATGCAGTCCAACCTCCAAACCGCCATTGCTAAGTAGATGCAAACAATCGAAGCCTTCCCCAAGCGCTTTGGACAAAGGGCCCACAGGACACAATACCGCCCCTAGCCAGCCACAATAAACGGACCGATATACTTCTCCCAACTGACGATAAAGCCCTGTCATAGACTCATCTCGTCCAAGCCGGCCACCATAAGGGGGATTACACAGAACCAGCCCCGACTGCGTTGGCACATCGCCCCTGCCTAGCTCCGCAGACTCAAACAGAGTTACATCCCCCACCCCGGCACTGGTTGCATTACAGCAGGCAGCCTCAACCACAACAGAATCCCGATCCCGACCAATCAATGGGGGAGTTACTGGCTGTTCAGAAGTGCGTGCCTGGGTTTGCAGCACCTGCCAAAGTCCGGGTCTGTAACGGGGCCAATGCATAAAAGCAAACTCCCGGGCTAGCCCGGGTGCGCGCCGCATCCCCATTAAGGCCCCTTCGACGATAAACGTACCTGACCCACACATGGGATCGACCAAAGGAGTCGAAACGTCCCAATCCAGCATCATCAAGATTCCTGCCGCCAACGTCTCGCGCATGGGGGCCGGACCGATCTTTTGACGATAGCCACGCCGATGCAACAACGCCCCACTACTGTCCACGGAAATCTGACATTGATTATCCTCGAAACGCACCAATATCAGTTGAGCAGGGCCGTCCGACGATTCATCGGCAGCACCAACAACCCTATAAGCAGATTCCAGCACAGTTTCGGCAATGCGTCCGGTATGCATCAATCTGGAACCCCGACTGGTAGCCTTGACCTGCATCCCGGTTCCCGGCTTTATAAATCGCCCCCATGGCAGGCGTAATGCCTTACGATAAAGCTCCGGAAAATCCTTACACCCAAACGTACCCAGCCTGACGAGCACGCGGGTAGCACTACGTAGCCACAAGTTGGCCCGGTACAATTCCTCCAGCCCCCCCTGGAAAGAAACCCCTCCCTTACAGGGAGCAACATCCTTAATGCCCAAAGCCGTCAACTCCCGCAGGCATACCGACTCCAGACCCAGGGCCGTTACTGCAAACAGGTCAAAGTTCTGTTTTTTCATCGCACGCTCCCGGAAAAACTAGTCATGACCATCACCCCGTGTCCGTTTAAACAAGACAGCTTCATAATTCTGTATCGCACCCATGGTATTACAACTCTAAGAGTCAAGAGTTCATGACATATTCTGTTATTATGTACAAGGGTTCCTTTTATAACCGCCCATATGGAGGACAACCCGGTATGGAATTCAGCAACCTTGACATTGACTGGGAATATCTGCTTGAACGCATAGAGCGTTTTCTCGACCTCGGGGAAGAATATTTGACGCGCAAACTGATCGACTACCAACCTGAACCTCAACTGTTTCAACAACACCTCGTTTTTCGTTGGATAAAAAGCTACCATACCGGATATTTTGAAGCTGTAGCGTTTCCCGACCTGCAGGATCATGCCGCCCTTGTAGGCATGGATGACATCCTTGATCGTTTAAGTCAAAACACAGCACAATTTGTCCATGGTTTGCCATGCAATCATATTTTACTCCGAGGCGAACCTGGTAACGGCAAAAGGTCTGCCATTAAAGGACTGTTGAAAAAATTTGCAGACAAGGACCTGCGGTTGATTCAAATTCATTCCGAAGACCTTCATCAACTGCCGCTGATCACTGCATCCCTGAGAACCCTACCCTTCTATTTCATCCTCCTATGCAGTGGTATTTTCCATTCGATGACCACAGAAAACCATACGGAACTGGCAAACTTTCTCCAGGGGGATATCGAAACCCGTGCCGAAAATGTTTTACTCTATGCCACAAGCAACCGGATAGCCCCCTCCTCTACAGGCGCCAGCAACAGCCATTTTTCAGACTCGGTAACCAAAAACAGGACAGAGGAAGAAACTTTAGCAGAAGCAGGTTTTGGCATTATCATCAACCTGGCCCCGATGCAGCAATCGACCTATCTTGCCATCTGTCGTCATCTTGTACAACAACACGCATTGTCTCTTGCGGAGGAATCCTGGCAAGCATTGGCATTGGCATGGGCCGAACAACGCAAAGGCTACTGCGGACTCACTGCCCGACAATTCACCGATGACCTTGCCGGTAAAACCATATTAAAACAGAAACTCACCAAAAAATCGGGATAAACCCTTTTCCTCCACAATCGCATCCTATAGTTGAATCAGACCCAAGGTTACGCCCCAATCAACGGACTGGACACACTTCATTCTGTCTGAACACTCGCCATATCAACAAAGTCCCTCTACATTCCTCCTTTTCCAATGGCACCAAAAATGCACACAATACTCCCAAAATTTCTACATCCCTCAGACGCGATGGATTCGACAGCCATGTTCACTAAACATTTCAAGCCCGGTCAAAAAGTACTTATCCATTTAACCAATCCGGCGGATGGCGATGATCGCCTGGAGAACATTTCCGCATCCTGTCTGGCCGTGGATAACGGAGTGCTCACCCTAAATCTTCCCTACGAAATAGATGCCTCGGCATTTTCTGAAAACGCCAAAATGTCCGTTATCTCAGAGAGTCTTGGTTTAGGCCTAAAGGCCCAAACCTGTTTCCTCCGCCAGCAAACAGATACATCTATCCAACTGCGCTTTGACGGTGATCTTCGCTTCTTCCAAAAACGGCCCACAGCACGTTTAAACCTCCCCATCGGAATCCGCTATAGCCGACTCACCGGCACCTTAGGCGCTATGCGTCAACAATGGCAACAACATATCCACAAACTTGCCAACACCCCGCCCGAAGTCATTCCCCAGTTGCCCTGTGGAATGGTCAATCTTAGCAGCGGGGGGATTCGCCTCGGATTCCGCAATGCGATCGATAAAGCCCAATTATGCATGTTACTGCTGCAGGTTGAACCGGAAACACCACCAATATGTACCATGGCTGAAGTTGTTTGGACTCATCCAAAAGGCAAAGATATGTCCTGCACGGCAGGCCTGCAATTCATGGCTATCATGGCTGAAGATCAAAAACGGCTTGAAAAATTCATTCGTACCTGCCGGTTTGAGATGCAAAACAAAAAGAACCACAACCAAACACAGTGAAATGGCTAAAACACGTTGGCCTTTTCACTGGATATTAAAGGTTTGCCCCCTGTTAGGAATAAACTAAGGACATGTTAACATCCGTTGGAATTCCAAATATTTAGCCTTCCAACCCGACTTATATTCCAAAAAAACAAGCCGTAAACTATTGAATTACATGGGTTATCCCTATTCATCCACAGAACCGTGGAAAACCCTGTGGGGAACACCTGTGTACACCCCCGGGACCCCCGCCCCCATGCGCTTTCGTGGCTTTTTGCATATTTTTTAAGCACTGATAAGGGCTGAATTTGATTCGGCACATGCGCATAGATAGGGCATGAATTGAAGAGGCGCAATATGGACTTAAAGCGTTTCATTCCTTAGCAGCCCCTTGATATGGACGGCCTCAAAACAAACAGCTTAAGCAGGAAAAACCCCTTTGGAAGGCAAGGTAGAGGGCCGAACGCCAGCAGCTTCAAGGAATTGAAGAAACTTCGTGCGGGCAACTTCCCTGGCCCCCATAGAGAAGAGATGGCTGGAAGGCTGCTGACAGTCGATCAGTTGATAACCGAGTGCAGTCAAATGTCGTACAAGGGTTACGAAAGCGACTTTCGAAGCATTGGGCATGTGATGAAACATCGACTCACCGAAAAAGCACCCTCCCAGGCTGATGCCGTACAATCCCCCAACCAGGCAACCTTCACACCAGCATTCCACCGAGTGAGCGTAACCCAAGTGATGTAAAAGGTCATAGGCAGCGAGCATTTCTGCAGTAATCCAGGTACCGGGGCCGTCTTTACGTGGGGTCCCGGCACAGGCGCGGATCACGTCGCTAAAAGCTTGATCAAAGGTAATGCGGAAACGCCCACGCCGAAGTTCCTTGGCCAAGCTGCGACTTATACGCAAATCCGAAGGCCGAAGGATGCAGCGGGGGTCAGGGGTCCACCAGAGAATCGGATCATCTTCACTGAACCAGGGAAAAATTCCCATGGAATAGGCAAGCAACAAACGACGGGGAGAAAGGTCCCCTCCCACGGCGAGAAGCCCTCCCTCCTCAGCATGGTCCTGAGGAGGGAAGATCAAATCATCGATCAGTTGGTAGATGGGCACTAGACAACAGACTCTTTTACGAAACGGAAATTCAATTTTCCGGAGCGGCAACCGAGGCGAACTTCACCACCTGACTGCAAAGCACCGAACAGGATTTCCTGGGCTATGGCATCGCTGACTTCCATTTGAATCAAGCGCGCTAAAGGACGTGCGCCAAAACGCGGATCGTAGCCGCGGCGGGCCAGATCGGCGCGGGCCGCACTTGAGACCACCAGTTTAATGTTCCGCTCGGACAATCGGCTGCGTAATTGATCTAAAAACTTATCCACAATCTTGAGCATGGTCTGTTCGCCCAAGCTGTGGAACGGAATCGTTGCATCAAGGCGGTTACGGAACTCGGGGGAAAAGGTCTGTTCCACTGCCTGTCTGGAACTGCCACCTTCCTCCTTGCCGAAACCGATGGGATTGGCACTCATTTCCCTGGCTCCGGCATTGCTGGTCATGATCAAAACAACATTGCGGAAATCTGCTTTTTTCCCATTGTTGTCGGTCAGGCTGCCATGATCCATAACCTGCAGCAGAATACTGAACAGATCGGGATGCGCCTTTTCGATTTCATCCAACAACAACACGGCATAAGGTTGCTTGATCACTGCATCGGTAAGCAACCCCCCCTGATCAAAACCGACATAACCGGGGGGGGCCCCGATCAATCGCGATACGGAGTGTTTTTCCATATATTCGCTCATATCAAACCGAATAAATTCAACCCCGAGTTGCAAAGCCAACTGCTTGGCCGCTTCCGTCTTGCCAACCCCGGTTGGGCCTGTAAAGAGAAACGAGCCAATCGGTTTATCCGGATGCCCAAGCCCGGCCCGGGCACGCAGCACCGCGCGGGAAAGTGTTTCAACGGCCTCTTCCTGCCCGAATACCTGTCTCTTGAGATCGCGAGCCAGGGTTTTCAGCCGCCGGCGATCGGAGGTTGACACACTGCGTTCCGGAATTCGGGCGATACCGGCGACCACCCTTTCAATATCGTCGAGATGCACAACCCGTCCACCGGCCAGACGCATGGCTGAACCGGCCTCATCGATAACATCGATGGCCTTGTCCGGCAGATGACGAAAGTTGATGTGACGGGCAGAAAGTTCGGCTGCCCCATTGATGGCCTCGTCGGTATAAGTCACGCCATGGTGCTCCTCATAGCGGTCCTTGAGCCCATGGAGAATAGCAACCGTTTCATCGACGCTTGGCTCTATGATGTCAATTTTCTGGAAGCGGCGCGACAGGGCGCGATCCTTGTCGAACAGGTTTTTGTACTCTTCGTAGGTCGTAGAACCGATACAGCGAAAATCACCACTGGCCAACACCGGCTTGAGAATATTGGAAGCATCGAGGGACCCGCCGCTGGTGGCACCGGCGCCGACCACCGTATGGATTTCATCGATAAACAAAATGGCATCAGGATGCTTTTCCAAAGCCTTAACCACGGCCTTCAAACGTTCTTCAAAGTCGCCGCGGAATTTGGTTCCGGCCAACAACGATCCCATATCGAGGGCAAAAACCTCGCATTGGCTCAGGAGATCCGGCACCTTGCCCTGACTGATCATCAATGCCAACCCTTCGGCCATGGCGGTTTTGCCGACTCCGGCCTCGCCGACAAAGATGGGATTATTCTTGCGTCTGCGACACAACACCTGCACGGTGCGCTCCAGTTCGGCGGTTCGACCGATCAGGGGATCGATGCGCCCCTGGCGAGCGCGCCCCACAAGATCCACGGTAAACATGGCTAACGGATCCTGTTTGGACTTTTCAGGATTTTCTTCGGTTTTTTCCTGATTGCCACCATCAGGTTTGGTCGACGCCTGGGCTTGCGGCGCATCGCTCTGGCTGGATACTTTGGTCACGCCATGCGCAATATAATTGAGAACATCCATGCGGGACACTCCCTGGTCTTCCAGAAAATGAACCGCATGGGTATTTTTTTCCGCAAACATGGCGGCCAGCAGATCACCTATGCTGATTTCCTTTTTACCGGCGGAATGGAGATGCAGCACCGCGCGCTGCAAAACCCGCTGCAACCCGATGGTCTGCTCGGGCACCACGTCACGGTCTTCGACCAGGCTTTCCAGATGATCGGCAAAATATTTTTCCAGCTGTCCCTTAAGCGTTTCGGTATCCCCCCCACAGGCTGCAATCAACTCTCTGCCGTGGTCCTCAAGCAGCATGGCATAAAGAATATGTTCGGTGGTCAGATACTCATGACGGCGCCGTTGCGCCTCACGGACAGCCAGAGAAAAAGTTATCTGTACTTCCTGTGCGAACATAAAATTGCTCCCTTCATGCCTCTTCCAGACTGCAGCGCAATGGGTAACCGGCCTGACGTGCCTTCCTGTGAACCCGGGCAATCTTGGTTTCGGCTATTTCATGTGGGAATGTGCCACATACGCCAGTGCCCTCGGTATGGATACTCAACATAATACGATGTGCATCGGTCGGAGATTTATGGAATACTCCCTCAAGGACATCCACGACGAATTCCATAGTCGTATAATCATCGTTGTGCATCAACACCCTGAAGAGCGACGGCGGCGCTACACGAATCGCTTCTTGGTCCTGGATATGAATGTCTTCTGACGTCTTTTTCTGGCTCACCTATTGTCCCCCTTGCACAATCCTTTTTAAAAATCCTATCACACTTCCCCCGCCACTTCCAAGTACGACAAAAGCCACTTCCATATGCGATTCATCCTGTTTGTGTATCCCCGGGCTTTGCATCGATGGCAGCAAAACACCAGCGAGTTACAGTCTTCAGTTTTTGCACTTTGACAAACAAACACTGACAGGGCCGGTTTTGCTTCGGGGGTCGCCAAAAGTCTGTTATACTCCAACCGCACATGTTTCTTCATGAAGAATATCCATAACACCCTATCACCAAGGAGGATCCATGCCATCTCAGTATCCTGGGGGCGACCTGCAAGAACTGGCCAGGCGCCTGAAACAAAACAAGTCCGCGCCGCGCCTGATCATAGTCGCGGTTATCACTCTACTGGTACTGATCAGCCTGTCCAGCGGCTTCTACAAGGTGGATACGGAAGAAACCGGCGTTTTGCTGCGCTTCGGCCGTTTTAACAGTTTTGCAGAACCCGGCCTGCATTTAAAGCTCCCCTTTGGCATCGATCGGGCTTACAAGGTCAAGACCGGGCGCGTCCTCAAGGAGGAGTTCGGATTCCGCACCGTCCAGGCAGGCGTACGCACCACCTACACCAAAAGGAATCTGGAGGATGAGTCCCTGACCCTGACCGGCGACCTCAACGTCAGCGACGTGGAATGGATTGTCCAATACCAGATCGCCGACCCCTTCAAGTTCCTGTTCCGCATTCACGAACCGGAAGCGACCATCCGTGACCTGGCCGAGGCCATGGTCCGCAAGGTAGTAGGCAACTCCAATGTGAGTGAGGTTTTGACCACCGAACGGGCGGAGTTGGCCGACAACATCCAGAAAGGACTGCAGGAAAGCCTCAACGGCTATGATATCGGTGTGCGCATCGTCACCGTCAAGTTTCAGGACGTCAATCCGCCCGACCCGGTAAAAGCCGCCTTCAACGAGGTCAACGAAGCCGAGCAGCAGAAGGAAAGCCTGATCTTCCAGGCCCGAGAACAGTACAACCGCGAAGTACCCAAGGCCCGCGGCGTGGCGCGCCGTACCATCCAGGAGGCGGAGGGGTTCGCCATTGAACGCATCAACCAGGCTCGCGGCGAGACAAGCCGTTTCCTTGCCCTGTTCACCGAATACCGCAAGGCGCCGGACGTCACGCGCCAGCGCCTTTACCTGGAAACACTGGAACAGGTATTACCCAAACTCGACGAGATCTACATTATGGATGAAGGCGGCGCCGGTGCCCTGCCTCTGCTTCCCCTGCGCACCGAAACGAAAGGAGGCCAGCAATGAAAACGCCCATGATGCTGATAGTCGCAGCCCTGCTGGTCTTAAGTTTTTTGCAATCCCCGATGTTCATCGTCGAGGAAGGCGAACAGGCTCTGGTTACCCAGTTCGGCAAACCGGTAAGCGATGTGCTCGGACCCGGCCTGCACTGGAAAATCCCCTTCATACAAAGTGTGCATCGATTCGAGAAGCGAATTCTCAAATGGGACGGGGATCCCAATCAGATTCCGACCAAAGACAAACGCTACATCTTCCTGGACACCACGGCGCGCTGGCGCATCGCCGACCCCTTGCTGTTCTTCAAAACCGTCGCCACCCAGCGTGGCGCCCAGAGCCGGCTCGATGACATCATCGACTCGGTGGTGCGCGACGCGGTGTCCGGCCACCTGCTGGTGGAACTTGTACGCGGCAGCGATTACCGCGCCCCCGGCAGTTCGGTTGAGGAGATCGAGATTGAAGGCGTACCGGTAGCCGCCGATCAACTGGTCGGTCGCGAGCAGATTTTGGCCAATCTGCTGGAAAAAGCCCGCGCCAGTACTCCGGAATACGGCATTGAGCTGATTGATGTACAGATCAAGCGCATCAACTATGTGGAACAGGTGCGTAAACGCGTCTACGAACGCATGATCTCCGAGCGTAAAAAAGTCGCTGCCCAGTTCCGCAGCGAGGGCGAAGGGGAAAAAGCCGACATCCTCGGGCAGATGGATAAGGAATTGAAGAGCATCACGTCCGAAGCCTACCGCAAGGCCGAAGAAATCCGCGGCAAGGCCGATGCCGAAGCGGCCGCCATCTATGCCTCGGCCTACGGCAAGGACCGCGAATTCTATACGTTCCTGCGCACCCTCGAATCGTACCGCAAGTCGGTCGGCAAAAACGGCAAGTTGGTGCTTACCACCGACAGCGACTTTTACCGCTATCTGCAGAAAAGCCGGTAAGTCAGCGCGCTAGAAAAGCTACAAAAAAGGCTCAACCCCAAGACCGGGTTGAGCCTTTTTGCATTTTACGTACAAAGGAGACTTGGCAGCAGTGAAACAGAGACTTTTTGTACCCTCTTCATAGCTGACTTATCAACAAGTTTACGAAATACGGTGCCATGAAAAAGGCGAGCAACGTGAAAAACGTCCCTGAAATTGCCTCAACATATTTCTCAGCGCTCTTCAAGTTTCGATGCGCCAGCATCCTTAGGAAAGACATTTTCTTCATTGCGGAAAACAACATTCTACCCGATTCCGGATAAACATACCGAACCTGGTAACATAAAAAATCCCCGGGCCAATGAGGCCCGGGGAGATTGATAGTCGGTAGGTAAATCCGAAAAAAAGTGGGCGACGATAACTTGCCCCAATTTTTCACCACAATGAATTGGGACACAAACTAGAACTGGAAGCGGATACGCGCGTCGGTACGGAAGACGTCATCACCGTCGCCATCAGTAGCGATAGCTTTCCAGGCATCTCCGGCAATCAGGTAACCGGCATTGATATCGGCGGTCAAACCTTTCATGATGGTGTAGCTGGCGCCCAGCACGAACTCATGACCAATTTCGTCATCACCGAGCCATGTGTCTTCGGCGGTATTGTGCCAGAAGTACTTGGCCCAGATCTTGGTCTTGGCATTAAGCTTATGATCAACGCCAGCATAGATCATCTTGTAGCCTTGGTCGAAAAGATAGGGAGCCTGGCTTAAGGAGTTATCGTCACAGTAATTGTCGAAAATAATAACCGAACCGAAGATCGCAGTGGAGATGTCGATGACGTCGAAGTTTTCAGTATCATCGTCATAGGGATCTTCGTCCCCGGAAGCGTAAAGGCCACCCACGGTGAAGGTGTTTTTAGCCACGGTGTAATCGAGTTGGCCATGGAACAAGAAAGCACTGCGATCCGATGAATAGTCACCCTCAGATATTTCACCTGTCAGATAAATACCGGTAAACATACCGGATAAATCGTTCCATTTGCCTTTACCGGACAGACCAAGCCAGATCTCTTCGTCCTGAACTTCATCCGTGGCCACAAAGGTATCTCCAAAGGTAAGACCGATGGTCTCCTTCCCCTGGTCCATGTAAACAACAAAGGCGTTCAAGCTGTTGCCATTATCGAAGACGTAGGTCAGATCGGCCGCATAAGCATCGTTATATTCGGTTTTGTCGTCAGACACATTGTCTCTGTTGGCGTCGATCCAATCGTTACGGAACCAGCCGAGAGAATAAGCCCAGTTGCCAGCCTTGCGTATCCATTTGACGCCGCCGGCATTGTCGGACCAAAGCAGGTAATTGTAGCCGACGGGCTGCAAGCCGACGGTCAGGCGCGAAGCGGGATCGAAGGGCAGTTCGATATCGGTATATGCCCAACGCAGTTCGAACACATTGTCATCACCACCGAAGTCGGCACCATTTCCACCGAATTTAGAGGAACCGAATTCGAAACCAACCACACCCTTGACCTTTTTCTCGTCGTCGGATACGACCATGTGCATACGGTACTTGATCTCGCCGAAGAAATCGCTGTCGTTCTTCGATTTTTTGGTGTCGGGCAGGGTAATTTTCCCCTTGGAGAAAAGAAGGCCATTGCCACCAAGGTATTTCTCGCTGTCCTTGCTGGTGCGAACCGAGGTGTCGGCTTGAGTACTGAATGAAAAGCGGTTGTTGAGGTCGCCATGCCATTCGACGTTGATGGCCATGGCGGGTACGGCCATAGCCAGAGCGATCAGAGTCGCCAAAACAATACGCATCTGTTTCACGGTTTAGTTCTCCTTCCATCTTAAAAAATGAAAATCCAACATTTTTGCGCGGTGCAAAGGATGCCTCGCCACAAAAAAACAGGGCAAAAAGCCACATGCTTTATAATCCCCGGTGTGATACCAACAGGTGGTTTATGGACGCAAAGTGGCCAGACAAACAACGCCCCGGACGTCGACCGGCACCCAAAGAGTGCCTGAAAAACGGCCACAAACTATCACAATTATAATTAAAAAAACAATTTTAAATTAAAGAGAATACGGGCATTGATGCAATAAATATTATTTGTTGTCAGTGCCAGAGCCGCGATCATCCCAGACATAACCCGCAAGCGGATGCCTGCCGCCGATAGCAACGTCTTCCGCTTCCAGCAAAAAACCGAAAAAACAAGTAATCTGGTTTTCGTTCAAACCAACAAAAGCGGAGCAGTGGATCCACTGCCCCGCTTTTGTTTTTGAATAAGGGATAGCTCACCCTGAGTCCTGCCCCCTTTTTACGCTAGATCACAAACCCTGCAACACAGACCAGGCCACCTCGCACTCCCCTGCTGCGGCGGCAACATAGGCGGAATCTCCGGAAATGGTCATGGAAAAATCCATCGTCCGCTGCACCAGAGTTGCTAACGCTTGTATGCTTGCCCACGGGAACTGAAAAACAGACACCTTCAACTGTTTAAAATTCTGTTGATCTTTTTCCCACCAGACATCCGACTTCGAATTGAAACTGTAAATTTTAACTGCCGAGGCAATGCGGCTGGCTTTTTTTATGCGATCGACGGCCGGCTCCCCGACATCGATCCACAGTGCGATTTTATCATCCAATGTACGCGCCCAGATGTCGGGTTCCTCCGCGACGCTGATCCCCTTGGTGAAAACCAGATACTCCTGAGCGTTAATGCAAAACGCAAGAACACGCGCCATCATGCGTTCAAGCGTTTCGGAGGGATGTTTGGCCAGGGTCAAATTGAGCGTATCGTAATAATTTCGGTCGAGATCGGACAAATCAATGCGTAACTTATAAATGGTCGGTTTTAATGCCACAAAGAGCCTCTTCCAATCGTTAAATTAACGGCGCCGAGGTTTGACAGCGCGACAAAACAAACATTTGAAATCAAAAAATCAGGTTAAATCATCAATAACTGGTTTTCGACCGGACATCTTTTCGCAAGGCACTCCTGGATGCGCTGTCAACCAGAGTAAATAGTCTATCGATAGAATCCTTTTCAGATGACAACTGATGGCCGCGTACTTTAACAAAAGTACAGTTAAATTGATCGGTAATTCGGAAAAACGCCTGATACAGATCGGAATTATTGAGAAGCCTGTCGTTTTTGGAGCGGTAATTATTTTTTTCGAGTTGCCCACGTCTTTTATGTAACCCGATAATATTTTGAGAATCGGTATACACCGTCAACGTGTCCACCGAGGCGGGGATATCCCTTAACGCCCACAATAACGTCTGCAATTCCAACCGGGTCGAGGACGTATGCTCAAAACGCTGCACCTTCACACTAGCCCTGAGTGACCCGGGGGATAGATCGGTTTCCGTCACAGCAAGGTAAGCGCCATATCCGAGCTTTGACTGGACATGCACACTGCCATCGATAAACAACATCACATCATTCAACATAAACATTTCGTTTTCGGGGGAACACAAAAAAGGATTCGCCCATAAAAAAAGCGAGGCAGTCCAACCGCTGCCCCGCTGTTACCTTCCGTATGAGCATATTGCCCTTAATGGCTAGCCAGAAGATGGTCGAGACGATCACTGAGCTGGCGCAGATGCTGGCGCTCCTGGTCGGCCAGGCGCAGGAAAACCTCCCTGCTTTTCGGTTCGGATATATTGTTATACAGCAGCATATACCGATCGAGCGCATTGGATTCAAAACTGATGGCCAGTTCCAGAACCTCCTGCACAGGTTTGCCCTGCACCCATTTCAAGGCCTGATCCAAAGTTATGCCCCCCTCCATGACCGTCCGGGTATCGCGTTCCTTCAACACTGCCGGTGGCAGTTCACCGCTGCTGCCGCGAATCCCGGTAAAAAGATTCATCAAACTCTCTTTGTGCTGTTCCTCCACCTTGGCCATGCGGCGAAAAAAATCGGCATCGTCGGACTTGTGAGCGGCATCGGCCTGGGCGGCATAAAACTGCCGGGTGCCATCCTCCAGCAACCAGGCCAGGGCGACATGTTCCTCGGGGGAATGGGAAGGGTCGAACCATGCGGCGTTCAATTCCGGTTCGTTGACCGCGACCAGCCCCTCCCAGGCATTGATGCCACCGGACATGCTGTAGACTTCCTTGAAGCCGGCATTCATAAGGGCGGCTGCGGCCGCGCGACTGCGCACGCCCGCTGCGCAGTAGGTAATGGTCGGCTTTTGCGGGTCGAGTTCTTTAAAGCGTTGCTCGATCTGGCGAACCGGAATCAAGGTGGCGCCCGGCAGATGTCCGGCCTCGTATTCCCCGAGCTGCCGAACGTCGACCAGATTATATTCTTTGGCAGACTTCTTTTGTAAAAATTCGCGCACCTGTTGCACCGACCAGGTAGCCACCGGCTTGAAGTAATTCAGAATACTCATTCTTTCCTCCTATGAAAGATCGTCCAGCTGCAACGGATCAACATCCTCCAACTCGCCCGACAGCTGAAAGCGTCGCATGAAGCGTCGGTCGATCCAATCCTTGAACCGGAACGCCCAGCGCCCTTCCAGCGTCAATGAACCTTTGGCCAGGATGCCGCGCCCATCGCCCATGTTGAGAATCAGCAGATAGCCTTTCTGGGGCGAAAACCGCAACAAGGGCTGATCTTCAAGAGCCGCCATCAGGTTACGGTAGAGGATCGGATTTTCGCGCACCGCATACACGCCAACCTTGTCCAGCGGCTGGTCCCGAAAGTAGATACAATCACCACCACCGAACAGCTCGGGGTAATTGACCGACTGCAGACAGGCGTTTACCAGCAGACCGCCATCCGGTCCGACCGGCAGTTGAGACGCACGGAAGATCCCGGATGGTTGCACCCCCGATGCACTCAAAGCCAGGTCGTAAAGCACCACAGAGTTGTCATCCAGCACGGCACGGCCGTCACCCACCGAACGGACATGAACCCCCTCACGGATTATGATGCCACGGCGCGTCAAGGATGCCAGGGCCCGTGAACGAACCCGTTCGGAAAACCGCCCCAACAAGCGTTCACCGGCTATCAAGGTAATCTCGACCCGGCCGCCGGCCTGCTCGGCCAAGCGCCACAGGTTGCCGGAGATTTCCACTCCGGCCGCACCGCCTCCTACCACCAGCAACTTGACCGTCTGCCCGGGTAAGCGCGAAAGCAGTTCCCGACGCAGCTCCATGAGATTGTGAATGGGCTTGACGGGCAGCACATCAGTTCGGGTGGCGCCGATGCGATCCAACGGCACTCCGCTGCCGGTATTGAACGAAGCCACCTTATATGCCACCTGTTGACCGGTATCGAGGATCAGCTTGCGATGATCGGCATCGATCCGCACGACTTCAGCCTCGATAAACTCACCACCGCGCTCTTCGACCATGCGCCGCACGTTAAAACGAATCTGCTGAGGCCGATAGGTTCCGCCGAGCATCCCCGGCCCCATGCCCGAATAGTAGTGATAGGCGCTTGGACTGATAAGGGTGACGCGATGGCCCCGACTGACGTAATCATCAAGACGCTGCATGACGGTCATGTGGGCATGTCCGCCGCCTACCAGAACCAGGTGTTGTTTCATAAACTTTCCTCCCGTTTGTTCAGCATAGAATCGATTGTCGGGATGTCAATTTTTCGAAAGGACAGGATAAGACTTCGCTCTACGCCTTTACAAAAACCTGCCCTTTCTTTACCATGATGAGGCTATGGATTTAACACACTTTCAACAAGTTATTTTCATCTTACAGGAGAACACATCATGAAACACCTGATTTTCTTGCTGGTCACCCTGTTTATGGCCATCAACCTGTCCGGCTGCGGCTACAACCAGATCCAGCAGAATGAAGAAGCGGTGATCGCCGCCTGGGCAGACGTGGAAGCGACCTATCAGCGTCGTGCCGATTTGATCCCCAATCTGGTAGCGACGGTCAAAGCCTATGCCGCCCATGAGCGGGAAACCCTGCAGGCCGTGACCGAGGCGCGCGCCCAGGTCGGCCAGGTAAAAATCAGTGCCGAACAACTCAACGATCCTCAGGCCCTGGCCGGTTTTCAGCAGGCCCAGTCACAGATGAGCGGCGCCTTGTCGCGACTGCTGGTGGTGGCCGAACGCTATCCCGACCTCAAGGCCAATCAGAACTTTGTCGACCTGCAGCATCAGCTCGAAGGCACGGAAAATCGCATCAACGTTGCCCGACAGCGTTACAATCAGTCGGTTCAGGTGTTCAACAGCTCCATCCGGACCTTCCCCAACAACCTGACCAACAAATTCATGCTGCACCTGGAGCGCAAAACCCCCTTCCAGGCCGAGGCCGGTGCCAGCCATGCACCCAAGGTGAACTTCTGACATGCGACGTCTTGCCACCCTCATACTGGGTTTGTTACTCCTATCGGCATCCGGGCTAAAGGCCCTGGAGGTACCGCCGGCCACAGGCTACGTCAACGACCGGGCCGGCATTTTATCTTCCTCTACAAAGCAGCAACTTGAACAGGGTTTACGCGAGTTTGAGCAAAGCGATTCAACCCAACTGGTAGTGCTGACCGTCCCCTCCCTTGAGGGGGAGGTATTGGAAGAATACAGTCTCAAGGTCGCTGAAAAATGGGGAATCGGCCAGCGCGACAAGGATAACGGCGCCCTGCTGCTCATCGCCCGTGACGAGCGCAAGATCCGTATCGAGGTCGGTTACGGACTGGAAGGTCAACTCACGGATTTGCTCACCGGACGCATTATCGACCAGGAGATCACACCACGATTCCGTAGCGGCGACTATGACGGCGGCGTGGTAGCCGGTATAAGCGCCATGGCCCAGGCGGTGCGAGGTGCGTATCAGGGCAAACCGCCCAAAAAGAAAAGCTCCGGCGGGTTCTTTACCTTGCTGCTGTTTTTGGCCCCCTGGCTGCTGTTGGCGGGACCAAGGCGCAGCGCGCGCCGACGCAGCGGTATCTGGTTCGGCGGCGGTGGATTCGGCGGCGGAGGAGGCTTCAGTGGTGGCGGTGGTGGATTTTCCGGTGGAGGCGGCGGCTTTGGCGGCGGCGGCTCCTCGGGCGGATGGTAGGAGGGGAATTCATGAAAAATTCGACCGGCAAGTTCTTCTCAATCGAGGAGCAACAACGCATCGAGCAGGCCGTTCAAGCCGCTGAAAAATATACCAGCGGCGAAATCGTGCCGATGCTGACGCCCTGTGCCTACGATTATCCCCGCGCTGAAATCATCGGTGGAGGCTTGTTTGCCCTGGCATCGGCCACCACCCTGAGTTGGGGCTTTTTTGGCGAATCGCTGTGGGTGTTTCTGGCAGCGTTTGTGCTGCTGTACCTGCCCTGCAAATGGATGATCCGGTTTTGCCCACCGCTCAAGCGGTCCCTGATTACCGATCAGGAAATCACCGAGGAAGTCGCGGAAAAAGCGCTGATCTCGTTTTACGAGCGCGAACTGCACCATACCCGTGACAATACCGGCATTCTTATTCTCATCTGCCTGTTCGAGCATCGCGTGCAGATCCTGGCCGATCGCGGTATCAATGCCGTGGTCCCGCCCCACACCTGGGATGCCATCGTCGCCGAGCTTACCAGCGGCTTCCGCGAAGGACGGGCCTGCGATGCCCTGTGTCTGGCTATAGAAAAATGCGGCGAACTGCTGACAAAAAACTTTCCGGTTCGTGATGACGATACCGATGAACTGCCCAATCTGATCCTGGAGTAATCACCCGGCACCTCCCCCGCTGCCGCGGGGGAGACTTCCCCCCCTCTTCCGTTCCCGTACAGCTCGATACCGAAGCAACCGCTTGCGCAAATAATCCAGCCCGAAAATCAACGGAATCCCCAACCAGGCCAGGACATAGATCTGCCAGGACACCGGACCGGTTCCAAGAACCTTCTGCAATGGTCGGGTGTAAAGAAGCGCCCAGGAAAAAACGATCTGAATAACGATGCCGGCCAGCAGCAAGCGATTGCGCAGCACCCATCCATCCAGGCCGGAACGCCGCGCGAAACGCCGACCGATGAGGTTACCGATCTGCATCAGCAAAATGGTGGCCAAAGCGATGCCCGTCGCTGAGCGATACAGGGGATCGGCGACACCCAGCTCCTGTCCGTAATGCCAGCCGCCCTGCGCCAGCACCATAAAAAACAACGACATGGACCACAGTGCTTCGAGCAGACCGAGAAACAGGTAGCTGTGACAGATCAGGGACGGGGTCAACAACCCCTGTTCGCGACGACGCGGCGGATGGCGCATTTCCTCCGGATCGGGCGGCTCCTGCCCCAGGGCCATGGAAGGGATAATGTCGGTGCCGAGGTCGATGGAAAGGATCTGTATAACAGTCAGGGCCAGAGGTACCGGCAGCAAAATGTAGATAAGGTACGGGAGGATCTCCGGACCGTTGCTGACCAGCACATAGTTGGTGAATTTTTTGATATTGGCGAATACCGTGCGCCCTTCCGCCACCCCGGCGACTATCGATGCGAAATTATCGTCAAGCAGGATGATCTGCGCCGAAGCCCGCGCCACGTCGGTGCCGCTGAGGCCCATGGCGATGCCGACATCGGCGGCCTTGAGGGCCGGAGCATCGTTTACGCCGTCACCGGTCATGGCCACCAGTTTCCCCATGGCCTGCAGGGCTGCAACGATCTTCATCTTCTGCTCCGGGGTGGTACGCGCGAAAATACGCACACCCTCGTCCAGTCGGGCCATCAGCTCCCGCTGAGTGAGTCGCTCCAGCTCATCGCCGGTAAGGATCCGGGCCGCATGGTTCCCTTCGGCAACGATGGCGCTTTTACGCGCGACCGCCAGGGCGGTGTCGGGATGGTCACCGGTGATCATCAGAACCTCGATACCGGCATCGTGGCAAGTGCGCACCGCCGCCGGCACTTCAAGCCGCACAGGGTCTTCGATACCAAGAAAACCGCTCAAGGTGAGGCCTTGCTCCAGGTTTTCCTGGACAACGTCCGCAAGAACAAGCCCCTCGTCCAGCTCCCGCCAGGCCACGGCGATAACCCGCAGCCCCGTGGCGGCCAATTGCCGCATGTGCGCCTCGGCTGCATCCAGCATCTGTGGGTCTGCTGCCGCAGGCTCTTTGTTATCCCCGTTTTCCAGCTTGGACAACAGCGGACGCAACGCTTCCCAGGCTCCCTTGACGACAAAGATCCGGCGTCCCTGCCGGGTAAAAACCCCACCGGAGCGCCGCTTGCCGACATCGAAGGCAAATCCTTTAACTACGACATCACGCACATCGGGGATATGAATTTTCTGTTCCTGACAAGCATGGGCAACCGCCACGTCAAGAGGATCACCGCTGAACCCCTGCTCGGTACGACGCACCGGCGAAGCAACAAGAGCCAGTTCCAACAATTTGCGTTGGAATGCCGCGACCGGCGGCGTGCCTTCGCCTAGAGGCGGGGAAATATTGGTGATGCGCAGCTGATTGCAGGTCAGGGTACCGGTCTTGTCGGTGCAGATCACGTGCACAGCACCCATGGCCTCCACCGCGTTGAGACCTTTGACCAGCACATTTTTACGCGCCATGCGCAAACTGCCCATGGCCAAAGACAGGGTGAAGGTCGGCAGCAAACCTTCCGGCACATTGGCGACGATAATCCCCATCATGAACACCAGGTTGACCCACAACGACCTTCCACTGGCTACACCATAGGCAAAAAATGCCAGCCCCATAGCCACGGCGATAACGGTGAGAATCCGGACCATGTGCGCCGTTTCCCTCTCGAGGGAGGACGGGTTACGGCGGATGACCTGAGACAGATGCGCCAGTTTGCCGAACTCGGTACGAATACCGGTGGCGAACACCACCCCCAGCCCCTGCCCCTTGAGCACAGCACAACCGGCAAAAACGATATTACGGGCGTCGATGAGGCGCGACTCCACGGCGGCTCCGGTGAGATTCACCGGCTTGGCCTCGCCGGTAAGGGGCGCATTGTTGGCCACCAGGTCTTCGCATTCCACCAGACGGGCATCTGCCGGAAGGCGATCCCCCTCGCCGATCACCAGCAGGTCTCCGGGCACCAGATCCTCCGCGAGGATCTGACGGGTGGATCCGCTACGCACCACCTGTACGCGCTGGGGAAGGAACTGCTGCAAAGCCTGCATGGCCCGCTCGGCCCGGTATTCCTGGATAAAGCTGAACAGCGCGTTGAGCAGCGCCACCCCTGCCAGAGCCCATCCCAGCACATTCATGCTTTCCCCCGGCTGGATACGGTCGGCTACGAAACAGATAGCGGCGGAAAGGAACAACAGTATGGTGAAAAAATTACTGAACTGGCGCCCCAGGGTGCGCGGCCACTTCCAGCGGTCGCGGACCTCGACCGTATTGCGCCCGACTTCCCGTACGCGTTCTTCCACTTCGCCAGGAGTCAAGCCCTCGCGCCGACTGCCCAGAAACCCGTAAACTTCCTCGGGGGTTAATTGCTGGATCTGCCGCGTGTCGCTCATAGGCTTCGATAGATCCCCACATCGCAAGGCGTACCGCGCAGCACCCTCTCCAGGGCGTTGCCGTGCAGTAAGCGGTGGCCAAGGGGGCGCTCGGTTGCCCCCAGCAGGAGCATCCGCACCTTGAGCCGGCTGGCCTGGACCAGCACCTCATGCACCCAGTCGTCACAAATCGATACCCGCCAATCGAGTCGGAAAAGACTGTTGCCGCGTCTACGAGTGATCTCTTCACCGACCACGCCCAGGTAACGCTCCCCAGCAAGACGGATGGCCGTGCGTCGCGCCTCGGACATGTGCGGCAAACGCAGGGAACTGACCTTCATGCAACGCAGTAGAAAAAGCCGGTCGACCTCCGGCAGCAGCAGGCGAAAAAACGGCCAGGCCGCCTCAAACCCGCGTGGATGCCCTGCCATCGGCAATAGAAGGTCTCGCGGAGTACCAAGCAGGCCGGGCTGAACCACGCGCAACGCCAACACCGGAAAGTACCCGGTACGCAACAGTTTTTCGGCGATGGTACCGGAAAGGAAATGCTGCTTCCGGGTGCGCACGCGGGTACCGCAAACCACGATATGCTCGCGACCGGACGGTATGTGCGCCAGCAGGGTAAAATAGACGCTTTTTTCCAGAGGCAGGATTTCGGTGAAAGATTCAACCCCCAGAGTCCGACTTTCGCGTTCCAGACGCTGCAGTTTGATGTACAGCTGATCGGGGTCCAGACTGCCGTCACTCACATGCAGCACGGACAAGGACGTGCCGATGTGAGCCGCAAAGCGAATGGCATAACGCGAAACCCAGTCGCCGTTCAATGAACCATCGTAAGCCAGGATGATCATGCCCGCGCCTCCCTTGCACACATCGCCACATGATGAAAACCACTCGTTGTAAGTATAGCAAGGTTCAAGCTCAGAGCTGTAAGCTGTAAGCTGTAAGCTGAGTGCTGAGTGCTGAGTGCTGAGTGCTAGGTGCTGGGTGCTGGGTGTTGGGTGCTGGGAATTGCAAGATCTCAGATAGCGGTATCGATATCGAGGGGGGCTTCGAAAAAATCGCGCTCGCGGCTGGAGCCGGACCAGCCGGGCAGCAGCAGGGAGTAATTGCGGGTGGCGCGCAGATCGAGTTCAAGCATGGCCATGGCCAAACAATAGTTTTCGGAATGGGGACCGTAGGTGCGTTTGAGCTGGGAGTAGATCCGTGACAGGTTGGTGACCATGGGCAGGCGACGGCGCTTGCGGGCAGCGCCAAGAAACGCGCGCCCGCGCGGGCTGCTGCCGAGCAACCGCAGGTAGAGAGGACCGGAGGCCAGCAGGCCGTCCAGCAGATCAGCGCGGACATCGTTGAGGATATACATCAATGTGCGCTGAATGCGGGTTCGCGTGAACTGACGCACCTTCACCGCGTCCACCAATTCCTGCCAGTCGCGACTGGTGGCGGCAGCATCGGTCAGACGAGCGTCGATACCACTTTCGACCTGGTAGAGGGTCTGCAGATAGTCGCGGCCGCGAAAGATCTGGGCAAGCAACAACCGGTGCAACAGATCCTCATCGGGGTAAAGCCGGTCGGCACGGGATCCCGCCACCACATCTACCGCCGGAGTCGGCAGCAGGTCATCCACCGCCTCGCCCGCAGCCAATCTTTTACGAATACCGCTGGCGCTTGCGATGTTGCCGGGGCCTACCATATCGTCGTGATAACCGGCGCCCAGACGTGAAATGGTGAAAGGTTGCATGGCGCTGCCTGTAGACCGAAGGGCGCGCAGGTATTCTATGCCGAGGATATTGTTTGGCTGGTGCAAAGGCAGGGTGGAGGCGTCACTGCCGGATAGTTCGGCGCAGACCTGACTGCGGGCGGCGGCATAATGCATCCCCTGGCGCAACAGGAGGGCGGTTTGTTCAGCGACGGTCGCCCCGCGTTCCTCCAGCAACAAGGCGCAGCGCCGTAACGCACCCAGGTCGCCCGATTCGCTGCCGAAGCAAAGACTATCTACACCGAGCGCCTCGAGACACTGAATCGCGCCGCGTGCGAAATGGGGCGCGCTGGCGCAGGCAAAAGGAAACGGCAGTTCAATAACTACGTCGACCCCGCAACGCAGGGCCATCTCGGCGCGCCGCCACTTGTCGAGTAGAGCAGGCTCGCCCCGTTGCAAAAAATGCCCGCTCATGACCGCCACCGCGACTTCGGCACCGGCCGCTTCGCGGCTGGCCCGCAGATGGTGCAGGTGGCCGTTATGGAAGGGATTGTATTCGGTGATCAGGCCAACCGCTCGCATGGCGGGGTTCCTTATGAGTGCTGAGTGCTGAGTGCTGAGTGCTGAGTGCTGAGTGCTGAGTGCTGAGTGCTGAGTGCTGAGTGCTGAGTGCTGAGTGCTGAGAGTAATCAGAAGCTACATTGCCCTTGCCGTCAAGCTTGTTTGTGATGTGTCCGGAGCAGAATACATCTCACGGCGAACCCATAAAGCATGAACCGCAGAGCACGCTAAGATCGCTGAGAATATCTAAATTGTTTAATGCAAAACTTTATGAAGTCCTCCGCGTTCTCTGTGGGTTCTGCGGTGATACTTCTCTTCAACACATGCCAACGTCAATCGAGCAGCACCGGCAAACGACGATCGATAAAGTTTTCCGTTGGCGAGATGTTGGTGCGATACGCCAGCGCTTCGACCCCCTCGGCTACGGCCTGACGCAGCAAGCGTCCGTATTCGGGATCGATGGAGTCCGCCGGACGGAAGGCGGTTGCCTCGCCGCGCTGCACCACGAACAGCACCGCCGCGCGCATGCCTGCCCGGCGGGCCTCCATCAAGGTGCGCAGGTGCTTCTGGCCGCGGGTGGTAACCGCGTCGGGGAAGCAGGCACATTGTGCATCGCACAAAAGGGTGACGTTCTTGACCTCGACCAGGGCCTGGCGTTCTTCCTGCTGCAACAGAAAATCGATACGGCTGTCACCGTAAGTGTGTTCCGGCGTCACCTGCCATCCAGAGAACTCCAAAATGGCCCCGCCACGCAGCGCCTCCTCGGCCACCCGGTTGGTGCGGTGTGTATGGGTATCGACCCAGAACCCCTCGACTTCGATCAGTTCCAGGGTGTAAGCCAGTTTGCGCTTGGGATTATCGCTTCGCGAGATCAGCACCCGATGTCCCGGCACAGCACACTGCAACATGCTGCCGGTATTGGGCGTATGCGCCGTCACCAGCGTCCCGTCGCCCAATCCCACATCAGCCAGAAAACGCTTGTAGCGGCGCACCAGGCGCCCTTCGATCAGCGGTACGGGAAGCTTCATGCCTCCAATTCCGCCATTTCCCACTCGGCAATACCCAGCAGGTAGAGGATAGAATCGAGGCTCGGTTGATTGATGCGATACTGAGCCTGTTCCCGCACTCTGGCCTTGGCGTTGAAGGCAATACCGAGGCCGGCCTTGCCGATCATGGGCAAGTCGTTGGCGCCGTCACCGATGGCGATGACCTGGCTCAGGGCGATCCCCTCGCGCTTGGCAATCTCCTCCAGCAATTCGGCCTTACGCTGTCCGTCCACGATAGACCCGCGCACCTCGCCGGTCACCTGACCGTTTTCAATGGCCAGATCGTTGGCATAGGCATAGTCGAGGCCGAGTTCGTTTTTAAGGCGATCGGTAAAAAAACTGAAGCCGCCGGATATGACCGCCGTCTTGAAACCGAGTTGGCGCAGGACGCGTACCAGGTTCTTGGCGCCGGGGGTGAACGGCAGGCTGCGGTAGACTTCTTCCAGGGCATCGCTCGACAGCCCTTTGAGCAGGGACACCCTCTCGCGTAGAGCCTGTTTAAAGTCAAGCTCACCGTTCATGGCGCGGTGCGTGATGTCCGCCACCTGCGCTCCGATACCGGCCAACCGTGCCAGTTCATCGATCACCTCAACCTGAATCAGGGTCGAATCCATATCGAGCACCACCAACCGCTTGGCGCGACGGTGCAGGTTTTCCTTCTGCAAGGCGATATCGATACCGAGTCCGACACCGGCGTTGAGCAACTGACGGGTGAGCTCCTTGACGTCGAGTCCGTCGGGGACGTTGATTACGAATTCAACACAACGCAACTGTCCCCGGGTGAGTTTGTTGATACGCTGGATATTGACCTGAGCTGCGGCCAGGGTGGAACCGATACGGGTCAACACTTCGGCGTTGACCTCGGAACCGAGCATGGTCAGCACATACATACAGCCGATCTGTTGCAGACGGTAAGATTCGGGATCGACCGGCTCGAAATCGAGATCAAGCCCCAACTCCTTGGCGCGAAACAACAGTTCCTTGAGCAAAGGCTTCTGGTCCCGCATGCCATCGGGCAGGTCGATCAGCACCGATAGCGAAACCATGGTATGTGCCACGCTCTGTTCGATATCGCGGATACACGCGCCAGCTTCAGCTATACAGCCAGCCACGGCGGCGATGATCCCGGCACGGTCCGGTCCGGTCATAGTGACCAGCACCATTTTATCTTCCATGAGAAAACCTCGTTGATGGGAAAAAGGGATTTATTTTACTCTCAAATGTCCTACGCGACAACCCCCTTCCCCAACTACTGAGCGATTGAATTTACAGACGAAGCCAAGTGTTGCCTGCAACGCAACCAGCTGTTCGACTTGTTTCTATTGTAGATATTTATTCAAAAGACTATCTTGTTCGGATTTTAACTTCATGAAGATCAAAAGGAAAATGTTCGCTCTGCCATGGGCATAAACAGCGATTAATCTACTGGAAGATTCCAGCAAAAGGGACATTCCCTTTTTGCGCGGGAAAGAAATCATGCTATTCAATTTCAAGTATTCCCCCAAAAAAACTTCCATTTTACCCGTTGCTCGTTTTATAGTGGGTCGTTGGAAATTATTGTTTTTTATTTACATATCAACTGTTTTCACTCTTTATATCCAACTGGGGGAACGCGGCTTTCTAGTTGCTGCGCTCCTGTTTTTTCTCGTAACTGTATTATTCGCCAACAACATTATTTTATCCATGGAGGCCCACCGCGACAAGCTCACCGGCCTCGGCAATAAAAATGCTCTATTCCTTCGACTCCGGAGAGAAATAGCCAGAATAGATAGAAATGGCGGCTACCTCACTTTTCTGTTTTTCGATATAGATAATTTCAAGAGTATTAACGATACATGTGGACATAAGGTGGGGGATAACGTATTGGTTGAAGTAGCGCATCGCCTCATGGACGAAATGCGCAACTACGACAGTTTAATTCGGTATGGTGGCGATGAATTTTGCGTAATTTGCCCCCAAGTGAAAAATGAGGGGGACTCCATAAAAATCAGGGATAAATTAGAGGAATCCTTGAATTTCGAATATCGTTCCGAAAAACATAACCTTCTTATTCAGACCAGCTTGGGAATGTCAACCTATCCGCTTGATACAACTGACTTGCACGAGCTTATAAGTATTGCAGATCAGCGAATGTATGAGCAGAAAAAACAGCGAAAACTCGCGCGAGTGACGCACGCATTGGTAAATGAATAATTTTAGAGACTATCACTTGTTTTATCATGTCTACCGCAATGGCGGGATCACCAAAGCTGCGACCGGGTTGGGGCTTACCAAATCGACGGTAAGCAGGGCCATCACACGCCTGGAAAAAGAATACGGCCTGAAACTATTTTACAGAAACGGAAAAGGTTTATTCCCGACAAGGTTTGGTGATCACCTCTATCAATATTGCGAAAAGATCATTGATATTTTCTACGAAGCAAAAAATTCTTCAATTCAATTTAAACTAGAATGCTGCGGATCTATCAAAATCGCCGCCCCTGTTCTTTTTGGACAAACCTTGCTCTCTCCAATCATCGCGAGGTTTTCGCAAAAGTTTCCGAAGTCCCACCTTCATGTCTGCCTATCTAATGATATTGACGAAAATGAATATTCAAATTACGACATTGTTTTTTCCTTAAAAAACAATGTCAGCGACCATTATATTATTAAAAAAGTTGGCAGTATTTATACAAAATTATTTTATTCGAAAACGCATATTCAACCAAATTATTCGGAAATAGAAAAAAATGATTTCCTGATATTGACTGCGAAAAATACGGATGGGTTATTTAATATCAAGATTCACGACGAATCGAACTTAACTCCCATAAAGGAGATCAAGATAGAACCTCGCATCATCAGCAATGATTCAAAAGTCATTAAAGAGGCGGTGATTAGCGGCCTTGGCATAGGTATTCTTCCTGGACACGAAGTCTCCGAGGAACTTAAAACCGGGCTTCTGGAGGAAGCATTCTACAGTCATTACGTCTACCATGACGATGTTTATGCTATTTACTCCAGTTTCTTGATGATGCCAAAGCTTTTTAAAGCCTTTCTTGACTTCGTGGCCGTTGAACTTTGTATCGATCTGCAAATCAACCGCGACTCTTATTGCCGTTAGAAGCATTAGTGGCAGACACCATAACCATCTGCTCTGAGCAACTATTCCCTCGCTAAAATCTCGACAATAACTGCGCGACCACCGGATCAAGACTACCTGAAGATACCTCGACTTCCGTCGTGTAGAAGCCCTCGTTTTTTCCCGCTTCTGAACAGTCTATTTTCAATCGGCCAGCGTAGTTTCCCTGCCCCTCAGTGCCTCACTCCACGGCCTGCACGTTCTGAAGGTGATAATACGGGGGTTTCATACTCAAACGACCATCTTCGATAGGATAACCGACGGTAAAATGATAAACATCCTGGTATTTATTATCCCGGAAGCCACAGATATCATGCATCGGATCATCGAAAAAGCACCCGATGCCCGTACCTCGCAGACCGTAGGCCTCTGCCTGGAGATAGAGCACCTGACCGACCATACCCGCCTCCCAGAACAAGTGTTTGTACCGGTGCGGAGCCACCTCAAGGGAATCGCGGAAGCACGCCACCATACCAAGGGAAAAAGCGCCATCGCCGGCGATTTCCTGATTGCAGCTGACCAGTTTGGCATCCACCTGCCAATCGCCTGGTTCCAACAGATACAGCGGCAAATCTTTTTCTACCCTGGACCATAAAAAATGAGGGTGCGTGTTTTCTCTCAATTCATTGAAATGTTGCGGATTGCGCACCAGGACATAGAGACCGGGCTGCAGATCATCCACCTGATGGACAAACACGAACAGATGGACCTGCGACTCGCCCAAGCCCACATCGAAAGGCGCCTGATTGGGGCGCGGCAGGCAAGCCTGCAGACAACCATAAAAGTGCTTTCGGCTCATTCGGCTTCGCCCACGGTCAAAAGCTACGGCACTTCGCCTGCGGCGGATGAGCTGCGCCGCAGACCATGTCGAACCCGGGACAATCGCCGGCGAAAACTCAGCACCAACACCCTCATTGACCTCGGAACGGTTTTTTCGGCAAGCTGCAGCAACCGTATCGATAATCGGCCAGGGATGTCGCTCACGGCTTAATTTTTCGGGCCGACCCTGATGGGTTATCCGATCAAAAATCTCGATAAATTCACAGGGTAATACTGAAAGATTGGGTTGTTCTATAGCGGGGCAAACCCAGCATAACAGATCCGCTTCATCCTCTTCCCCCGCTACCCAATCGGTTCGGTTGAAGCCGAGCATTCTACCCAAATTTCGATCACTGATTCCGTGCAGCAGATGCACACGCCACCCCATGAGGTTGGCGGCAAAACGAAGAGCGGCTAGAGCATGGCCAACATCGTGATGACAATAACGAAACGCTCGCTCTCCGTATTTCCACGCTTCCCGCCAGAAAATACTGCTTAAAGCCACCATAAAACCGGACGTACCAAAGTGGTCGTACCAGACTTTATTCACCGAATCGGGGAATTCGGCGCGCGTCTCAAGGGCATGCAGAAAAGGGCTGTAATGGTAAACACCGCCAACACAGCCTTCCCCGGCAGGCAGAATCCAATAGGATTCCGTCGGATGCAAATTGCCGCTGGAGGGATTCATGCGCAACGACCATGTCGAGCCGGGGGTAACCTTCCAGGCCGACAATCCCATGGATAGTTCGATCATACCGGCGATATTTTCCAATGTCAGCGGTCTCGGCGGCGAGATGCCGTGTAAGAACAACGCCCCATGCTCCGCAACAGGATCGTTGGCCATCAAGGGCAATCGAATCAATGGGCAGCCTGTGTAAAACCGAAAGGGGTCAGGCTGATTGGCCCAGTCCATATAACCGAGCGATCTGGCAGTTTTGTGAAAATGGTGTTTGGTCTGCTCATGGTAAAACAGTACCTGTTCCATAGCGGATCCGTGCTCATCGTCAGACACGCGTTCCTCCCATCATTAACCACGCAACGCATAGGGTATAGCGACCCTCTGACAAAAAACCATTCAAGTAAAAAGGCAGCGTTAAGCTACCTTTTTCAATGCTGATATTTTGACGAGTATCAGGGTCAGGCATCCGACGGCACGTTGAATTCGTAGCCGCAGGCCGGACATTTCACCTTGTCACTTTCATGCGTCGTGCTTCCGGTTGTGGCACAACCCGCCAGCAGAAAAGCCGTCAGGAATACCCACGCCAACAGTTTGGTTCGTTTCATCCTTCGATCTCCTTTCTTCGGGGTGAGGAGAGGTACCCGTTTGCCTGAGGCAAACCATCACATGATCTTTGCTGCCTTCAGTATACTACTAAATGGGCATCCGGTGCAGGGGGGCCCGCTCAACCGGTGACCCATGGTTTGCAAACCAGTTCAGCCTGTTTGGCCGGCCGGCCGCAAGTTCCGCACACGAACGGCAACCGTTCCCGCATGCTGTCGCACATGGTACCTCGTTCAGGCGCCGTACCACAGTAAGCTTGCTGATGCTCCTGCTCCTGCGGCCTGCACAGTTGCGCTTTTGTGTCACTTACGACACCGCACCGACTGCATTCGTATATTTTCGACATGGACGATCTCCTTCCCGCCAAATACAGGCAAAATCGACACAACATACTAATTTTTCGTCTTTTTTCATATATTGTAGCATATTTCACACACAGAAAAATAAGCTGGCGACACCTTAAAGCAGGTTATCCAAAATCGTTGCAACGCAATCTTTCCGTGAACACGGCCCCATAGAACGGCCACCAACAGTCTTAATTATGCCATTGAATCATAAAACAATTTCGTTGGACAACAACACCTTTTCATGGCCTGAAGGCTGCCGCGATATGGCACTGCAACTATGCGACACAACCCCTGAACAGAGCACCGCTACTTCGATCCAGTTCCAGCTTGCCACTGAGCTTTTCAACCAGTGCCGTCACCAATACCAAACCGAGGGTCCCTGCCTGGTGATAATCGAAATTCGTCGGTGATCCCACGCCGTTATCGGCCACCGCCAGCACCATCTCCGGGCCGCTCCGTTTGATCGAAATGATTATTTACCCCTGCCTGCCATCGACAAAGGCATGCTTATAGGCATTAGATAGCAACTCGGTTACCATCAAAAATACGATCCACCCATGCTCGCCTGTGATTCTTACGAAATTAAAGAATGAAATTTCGACTTCCGACCGCAAAAAGCTTTGACAAAATCTCGCATCGTTGAGGTTTCATATCAGGTACAAAGTGATACACTTCAGCCTGCAACAAGCATAGAGATTGTCAATAATCAGGGACTCATTGATCTATCCTGCATATCATTCTATCATTAAGTCTAAAGCAGTGAGTTAAGCTTGGGACAAGAGGAGTCGACCATGGAAAAATTAACAGAACAGAAATGCGAGGCCTGCCGGCTAGGATCCCCGCCGGCAACAGCTGAGGAGATCGCCACCTTCCTGCCGCAGATTCCCGAATGGGAGATTATTACGATCACTGACATTGAACGGCTAAGCCGAACCTATCGCTTTGGAAACTTTGCCGAAGCCCTGGACTTCACAAACCGGGTCGGCGCGCTGGCCGAAGCCGAACGTCACCACCCGGCGATTATCACCGAGTGGGGCAAGGTAACGGTACAGTGGTGGACCCATAAAATCAAAGGATTGCACCGCAACGACTTGATCATGGCCGCTAAAACCGATGCACTGTTAAAGTAATTCGGCTGAATTCCGGTTTTATATTCCGAACGGTTCCGGCTTGCCGAGAACCTACCAGGGGCGCTCATTCCCTTCGTAATCGTAAAATCGGCCGCTATCCTTTTGACTCAAGCAAGCCAATACCTGGCGTAAGCCAGCCGCGCTGTCGCCAGGGGAAACGGGAGCACTGGCCCCTCCCATATCTGTCTTGACCCAACCAGGATGAAACAACACCGTGATGATGTTGCGCGAACGCAGATCTACCGCCAGGCTACGTCCCACCATGTGAACCGCGGCTTTGGAACTGCGATAGACATATTGATTTCCTGAGGCATTTTCGGAAAGACTGCCCATGATGCTGCCCATAATGGCGATGATCCGGCGGCGACTCCGGGCAACATGTTCCACAAAAGCCTCTGCCATTTTCAGCGGAGCGATGGTATTGACACGCAAGGTCTGTATCCAGGCTTCAACATCCACATTTCCAAAAGACTGCCGGTCGCTGCCACGAATGCCGGCATTATTAAAAAGAATGTCGATGGCCTCCCCTTTCAGTTGAATGGCCAACTCACGGATGCGCTCGTTATCCGTCACGTCAAGGGGATAAAGGCTCATGCGCCCAGAGGTCGTTTCGCAAATGCTGCGCAGATCTTTTGCCATTTGGGGCTCCCGGCAACAAGCAAGCACCCGCCATCGGTCGGCAGCATACTGGGTGGCCAGTTCCAGACCTATGCCACGATTGGCACCGGTGATCAGAATGGTTCCTGCCATAATGCTTCTCCCTTTTCATATCAAGACCCGTTTTTATGCATTACGCTTCAATTGTGATGCAGTTTTGCAAGAAGTCAAAAAAGGACAGAGGGGTGTGCCGCCACTCATTGGTTTACAGCTAAAAAAACTTAATCCAGGGGAGGTTAAACAAGGAGACAGGGAGAATTCGCACCGGGCCCTGCGCAACCATAAAACCGGTGCATTTCCCGGTCTTGCACATTTTACATTCCGGAAACGTAACAGCCTGTTATTATTTGATCATATCTTGTTATCTATGACCCCGGATACTCGGAACCATGGCGGATAATAAACTTCAAAAAGTACGCGTGTGGCTAACCCGGTGGTGGCATTCGCCGCATATCCTCAAAGTCTTCCCACTGCGCCTTCGACTGGCGAGCGCCTATCGAGCCATGGAGCGCTACCAGGTGCTGTTCTGGGCCGGACTGGTCGGCGTACTGGGCGGCCTGTCGTCGGTGCTGTTTCGCGAAGCCCTCGATTTCATGGCTGCCAGTCTTACCGGCCAACCCGGCAGCATCGTGGAGATATTTGAAGCATTGCCAACCTGGCAACGATTGGTCGTTCCTGTACTGGGAGGAGTGATCGCAGGAGGGATTCTGTCTTTAGGCGGCAGAATGAAATCGGGTAGCGAAAGCTCCACCGATTACATGGAGGCGGTGGTTCTGGGCAACGGCAGGCTGCCAGTTCGTCTCAGTATCATCAAAACCTTGTCCGCCATGTTTTCCATTTCTTCAGGGGCTTCCATCGGCCGCGAAGGCCCCATGGTGCAATTATCCGCGTTGCTGGCTTCGGTGGTCGGGCAGACCCGGAAATGGTCCATGGCCCAGACCCGCCTGATTCTGGCCTGCGGCGCCTCGGCCGGAATCGCTTCGGCCTATAACGCTCCTATCGCCGGAGCGTTATTCGTTGCCGAAATCGTGGTCGGCTCCATTGCCATGGAAACCTTCGGCCCCCTGGTCTTCTCATCAGTACTGGCGACCCAGACGGTTCGGTTTCTGACCGGAGGCGCTCCGCTCTATGATATTCCCCCGTTCCGGCTCCACTCCGGACTGGAGCTGTTTTACTATCTGGCTCTCGGGCTTATTGCCGGACTAGCCGCCCCCTGGTTTCTGCGGGCGCTTCACAGCAGCGAAAAACTTTTCGCCCGTCCACAGCTGCCGCTTTACCTGCGCCTTGGTTTGGGTGGAATGGTGGTCGGCATCCTGGCGGTCTATTCTCCCCAGGTTTGCGGTAACGGTTACAACGTGGTCACCGGCATCCTGCAGGAACAATGGCTCTGGTCGAGCCTGGCGGTTCTGCTGGTGTTCAAGATCGTATCCACCAGTGCGAGTTTCGGCTCGGGTGCGGTCGGCGGGGTATTCACTCCGACCCTGTTCGTCGGTGCCAGCCTCGGCTACCTGTTCGGGCATGTCTGTAACGGTCTCGGCCTGGGCACCCTGCCCGCGCCGGGAGCCTTTGCCCTGACCGGGATGGGCATGATGCTGGCGGCGACCACCCACGCGCCACTCATGGCGATCATCATGCTTTTCGAGTTGACTCTGGACTATCAGTTGATTCTGCCCCTGATGCTGGGTTGCGTGCTGGCTCACTTCACTGCATCGGGCATCGAAGCCCGATCCATCTATAGCTCCTCCATGGAGCGAAAAGGTGCGGCACTTTCG
>DKEW01000073.1:50733-72152 GCA_002452265.1 Pelobacter sp. UBA6812
TCGACCGGCGCACTTCTTTTGGCGAAATCGCCAAAATATTTCTGCTGAATACCTACCGCTATCTTTATGTGGTCGATGAAAAGAATACGTACCTGGGAACAGTCAGCCTGCAAGACGTCAAGGAATACCTGGGCACGACAGGACTCTCCAACCTGGTGATTGCCAACGATCTTCTCGAATCGGGGCCACCAGTCATCCTGGCATCCGCGACACTTGAAGAAGCACTGGACAAATTCAGGCAATATTCAGGGGAAAGGCTTCCGGTAGTGGATGACGCACCACAGCCCCGGTTGGTGGGCAGTCTGGCCAAAACAGATCTGTTGCTGGCCCTCGCCGAGCGGTTGCCCGTTGGCCACAATCAACTAAGGACCGGATCGAATCATTCCCCGTCAAAAGGACAATAACCCCGGCCAATCTGCCGGACAGCACGCCGGCGACCGCCGCGACCTGAATCGGGGTGGGCCTGGCATAGCCATAATCGTCGACAGCACGCAGAAGGGGCTCGGAGAGTCCGGGAGAGGAAAAGAGTATGGGATCGTTTCTGATAAAGAGAGGGAATAAGTCCGGTCTCAAACGATGGCATGGCCTGACCGGACTCAGGTAAAACAGCTATTTTTGACCAGAGACTACTCGGATTGTTTCAACCGTGCCAGCGCTGCAAACGGCGAATGGCCCAGCGAGGGTCGATTTACGCCACTGGAAGCAGCGTCCTGGCTACGCGCCTCCTGCACATCGCGGGTATGCTCATGGTCATGGCAGTAGATGCAGAGCAGTTCCCAGTTGCTGCCATCGGGCGGGTTGTTGTCGTGGTTATGGTCTTTGTGATGCACCGTTAGCTCGCGAAGCTTTTTGCCTTCGAATTCGCGGGCGCAGCGACCGCACACCGGCGGGAAAAGCTTCATCGCCTGCTCCCGGTATCCCGCCTGACGTTCCTGCTGCTCGCGGCGCATCTCGGCGACCAGGCGGTCCTGATTTTTAGTATTCGAGTTATTTGATGGGGCAGACATAAGTCCTCGGATAACGGGTTAATTTATCCTGTTGGCTGGTCATAAGTGGAATGATTATACTGCATACAAAAGCAAGACACCAGACGGCAATTTTTCGGATCGACCCTGTATTTGACGCCAAATGTATCGGTTATTGTCCATGGACGCCGCCGCCTCTCCCCACCTACAAACCGCCCATTGCCTAGTGCCCTGTGCGGTTAATCCTGTCTTCTAATTATGGCCCTTTTGGCCGCTGTCTGCGTTACACCTCCTCGACTTAACACAGGCTAGGCCAGCGTCGGCGCGCCTTGACAGCAACCAAAATGACTCAGAATTAATTGACTCGACTAACCAAACAGTACACTAGTCGTGCTTTGGCACTACGGCTTGCTTACCTGAAAACAGGGCCTTGACCGACTCTCGTGACAATACTACCAGGGTGAAAACTCCAAGCACGGTACCGAATGGCATGACGATGCACTCGATGCCGGCCACCACAAGGCACAGGGTATAAGAGGTGCGTTCTTTGAGCTTACGCCCGGCAGCTATGATGAACCCGGAAAGCGTCCATCCGGCCAGCGCCAGAATCGACGGAATGATGACGAACAACCATCCAAAAAACTCCGGCGGCGCATCCGCGCCATCAAACGCACCGCAGAGCATGGCGATCCCCATGGCAAGATGGAGCAAAAACACACATGAAAAAAGTGCCGTAAGGCCTCCAACCACATAGTGAAAAACCGAGAGTAAATCGAGATGCTGTTCATCCTGAGTCATCATTGTATCCTTTCGATCGATCTCGACCTTTATCTGAATCGGACAACCCTACGCGTCAAATGCTCAATGCTTCCCTATGGGGCTCACGAAAACCGTAGATCACAATACATAATTCAGCCTTCACCTGATTTCCGACACGACAGGATTATCCCCCGCGTCTTTCAAAGTCGATCAAAAGCTGTTTGAGTTTTTTCCGATCAGCTTCCAGCGAATCTATTTTTTGTTTCAGAGTTTTGTTCTCTTGCCGGTAGGAGGCTTTGTCACGCTCCAATCGGCTGAGACTCTTCTGCTGATCCCGGATAGTCTCAAGCAATGCGCTGATTGTCTGGGCCTTTTGGGTCCAGGAGCTTTGGGGATAAACTTGCTGAAGGGTGACAAAGGCGGCGGGTTTTTCTACATTGGCCTCAAGTTCAACCATCCCCTGAACGAAAAGCTGCTGATCCTTGGGGGTTAAAAATGCGGGTAAAGGGCGGGCAGCGCACCCGCAGAGTAACAACAGAAGACAAAGATAAGAGGATACACGCATACTCAACGTTTTTCTCGACGGTCGATAAGGTAATTACTGCCTGGAAGTTTTTTAAGATATTCCTTCATCTTGGCGCACTCGCGGCCGATGGCTTCGGCGGATGGATTACGCAGGTTCTCCGAGCAGACAATGGCAATGGACATGGATAACAGCGGAAATTCCCGTTCTTCCCCATAGCGATCCTGCCCTTTGAAATACCCGACCTTGCGGTCTTGTTCGGAGTAAAAATCAGGCACAATGGCGTCGAACTTTTTAATCATTTCCGAAGCAAGCGGTTCAGCCCGATCAGGGGTACTCAGGATGACATAGTCATCGCCGCCGATATGCCCGATCATGTCCTGTTCGTTGCCGAGCCGTGCGACAATCTCTTTAATCATGATCCCGACATTGGAAATAATATCGCTGCCGGACTGGTAGCCGTAGCGATCATTATAAGCTTTGAAGTAATCAAGATCTACATATATGTGGGCAAAGGGCAAACCGCTGGCAATCCGGCTTTCCAGTTCCCGTTCGATGGAGAGATTGCCGGGCAGACGGGTGAGAGGGTTGGCATCGAGGTTGAAAGCCTGTAACTCCCTCAGCTTCTGCTCCATTTCCGCAAAATCCCGGGCCAGACGCCCGAACTCATCCTGCCCCTCAAGACCGAGGGGATAGTCAAAACTGCCTGCAGCGATCGCTTTGGTCGCCTGGGTCAGCCTGGCAAAAGCCCGATGTATCTTCAACATAATCCCGACTGCTACCAAGGCAGCCAATCCGATCCCCGCAAAGGCCAGAAAAAAAGTCAGGCTGTAAGCCTTGCCGCTGTCACGGGAAAAACTGTGCAGGGTTTCGTCCAGTAGCCGCTCCTGTCCCAAATGAAACTCTTGCAGTGCTTTAAGCAGTTGATCGTTGAGCGGTGTGATTACCTGCTCTGAAAATTGCTCCGCGTCGGCCCATTGTTGTTGTCCCAACAGAGTCCGCTCTTCGATGCGGGCCTTATCCAAGTCTGCCAACAGGCGTTCAACCTTAACAAACCGACCCTGCAAGGGGATAGAGGATAACCGGCTACGGATGACGCCACTTTCCTCCTGACGTTTGTCGAGCAGGGGCACCATTGAAATGTCCCTCAAAATCAGCAACTGCTTTTCCAGCCGCTCCTGGTCCAGAAGGCTCTGGGAAAGGTCGCGCGTCAAAATCATGGCCGGGAAATCGTGTATGACCAGTTGCTCAGACCGGCGCGTGAGACTGCCAAGAGCTGTAAGAGCATAGATAATCGCCGCCAGACAAAAGACAACGACCAGCAAGTAGCCTACGGCAATCTTCTGTGCAACGGTAAAATGAAATGATGACATAGGTACCCTTGTTGAAAAATTTGTTGTTACATAAGCATACTCGTAATTCAAGGTTCAGGCCAAGTCTGTTTGAAAAACCAGAGTCCTGCCAAAAACACCCTCTCTCCAACTGAATAGAGGTCGGGGACGTCTTTTAGCCTCGGCGAATCGGCATTCACTAAAATTTATTGCACAGGATAATGGACAACCGCGGCAACCTCGCTTATTTGAGCCAAGACATTGACACAAACCGGCCTAGTTGTTGATTTCTTTTAATCCCATCCGGGCATATCACTATACATGCACGCGGCTTTTCACCGTAAAGTCTGGATCATGATCGGAAAAAGCGTGGGGAGTCCAACGATAAACTTGCACGACTGACGCCATTGGTTGAAAACAGCATGGGATCGTTGCGGGTGAATATGGTTAACGGCAACCGAGGAAAGATATCTTTCACGTCACTCTTTCCCCGAGTCAGAAAACGACGTGAAGGCCAGGACCAATTGGAGGAAGTGCTATGGCTGTACCTGCATTCAACAGGGTTGCGGCTGCACACCCCAAATCTCCCCAGCGTATTGGGCGATGGTACGATCGCTGGAAAACTTACCCATACCCGCCGTATTCAAAATCGACTTTCGGATCCAGGCATCGGGTTGCAGGTACAGACAATCAACATCGGCCTGCCGGTTGAGATAGGCATCAAAATCGGCGAGAAGTAAATAATCGTCGCCATGCAGCAGGCCTTCGACAATCGGACGAAACAGGGATGGTGTGCCCGGGGAGAAGAACCCGCTGCCAACCATATCGAGCACCCGTTTGAGCTCGGGCAACCGATAATAATAATCATACGGTTGATAGCCTTCTGCCCGCAGCGTCCGGATCTGATCGGCGTCCAGACCGAAAAGGAAGATATTTTCCTCGCCGACTTCTTCCTTGATCTCAATATTGGCGCCGTCTGGAGTACCAATGGTCAGAGCACCATTGAGGGCGTATTTCATATTGCCGGTGCCGGACGCCTCCGTACCGGCAGTGGAAATCTGCTCGGAGAGCTCCGCAGCAGGCAGCAGCATCTCTGCCATGGAAACATTGTAATTGGCCAGAAACACGACCTTGAGTTGGTTATGCACAGCCGGATCATTATTGACCACTTGGGCAACGGCATGAATCAGGCGAATGATCAGCTTGGCCGCAAAATAAGAAGGGGCCGCCTTGCCACCAAAAATCACCGTGCGCGACGGCAGTTCCAGACCGGGAAAATCCTTGAGCCGATTATAGCGTGCAATGACTTGCAGAATGTTCAACAACTGCCGCTTGTACTCATGGATACGTTTGGTTTGACAGTCGAACATGCTGTCCGGCGAAACCACCAAGCCGTTACGCTGATAGATATAAGTCGCCAGGCGCTCCTTGTTGGCGCGCTTGACTCCCGCCCAGCGGCTGCGAAAAGCAGCATCTTCCGCCAGGGGCGCCAGATTGGATAGCTGGCCCAAATCCGTGACCCAGCCATCGCCGATGGCCTCGGTGATCAGTCCGGCCAGCTCACAGTTGCAGTGCCGCAACCAACGTCGTTGCGTAATGCCGTTGGTTTTGTTGGAAAAACGCCCGGGCCATAACGCGTAAAAATCACGAAACAATTCGTTTTTGAGAATCTCGGAATGCATCGCCGAAACACCATTCACGGAAAAGCTCGCCACAATGGCCAGGTGGGCCATGCGAATGCTCTTTTGACCTGCATCGTCAACAAGCGACATCCGCCGCATTCGATCCAAATCGCCCGGGTATCGGTCGGAGACCTCCTGTAAAAACCGCTCATTGATTTCATAGATGATCTGAAGATGTCGCGGCAGAATACGTTCCAGCATACTGACCGGCCAGGTCTCAAGTGCCTCGGGCAGCACCGTGTGGTTGGTATAGGCAAAGATCCGCCGGGAAATATCCCAGGCAGCCTGCCAGGATAACTGTTTTTCATCGATGAGGATGCGCAGCAATTCAGGAATGGCCAGTACCGGATGGGTATCGTTAAGCTGAATGACCACCTTATCCGGCAGCAACGCATAATCGTCGTGCTTTTTAGCGAACCGGTAAAAAATATCCTGTACCGTGGCCGAAGCCAGAAAATACTCCTGCATCAGGCGCAATTCCTTACCGTTATCCATATGGTCAGCCGGATAAAGAACCTTGGAAATATTCTCCGTCTTCATCTTGGACTCCACGGCGCCGACATAATTCCCCTCATTGAAAAACGTCAGATCAAAATCACGGCTGGCCTTGGCGCTCCACAGGCGCATCGTGTTTACCGTGTTATTCCCATACCCGGGGACGGGGTAATCGTAAGCCAGCGCCATGACTTCATCCGTATTTTCCCAACTGTGGTGGGTTTGACCATCCTCGGCGGTATAAGCAACCACTCGTCCGTTAAATTTTACGGAATGAAGATGTTCCTTGCGGCAGAACTCCCAGGGATTGTCGTAGCGCAGCCAGTTGTCCGGGACCTCATGCTGGGCCCCGGCCACGAACTGCTGGAAAAACATGCCGTATTCGTAGCGAATGCCATATCCGTAGGCCGGTAGTTGCATGGTGGCCATGGAATCGAGAAAGCAGGCCGCAAGCCGCCCCAGTCCGCCATTGCCAAGACCGGCGTCCCATTCCGTATCCTTGAGATCCTCAATCTCAAGCCCCAGGTCTTCCAACGCCTCTTCCCATGCATCCACAAGATCAAGGTTAATCAGTGCATTGCCCAAGGTCCGGCCGATCAGAAACTCCATGGAGAGATAGTAAACCCGCTTAGCGTCATTGAGATAGTAGGACTGCTGAGTATTGAGCCAGAGCTCCGAAAGCGAATCCCTCACCGCATGGGACAAAGCCAGGTAATAATCGGACCGAGTGGCCGAATACTTATCCTTTGCCAGGGTAAAATGCAGGTGGTAAAGAAAAGAACGTTGCAGATCTGCGGAAGAAGGCTTCTCGGGCATCATATATGCGGCATTAAACACTCTCGGGGTCATGATCGAATCCTTTGGGGCTGAAAGTTGCAGTTGAGTCGCAAAAAATCCTGCCCATTAAAACTACCTTTCATTTCAGAGAACGCAACAGGTCACGAACTTGAGACACCCAGGATAATTTTGGTTTTGGGTTGCTTTTGCCGTGAGGCCCGATAATCTGGCACAGATGAAGCGAATCTATTTAACTGACCTAACCACAGACATCCTTACCTTTATCAGACAAGGAATAAACATATGACGCGATGCATCGCCATTCTCAATGGCGGCGGAGACTGTCCAGGGCTTAATGCGGTAATCCGTGGTGTGGTGCGGGCAGCCATCCTTCAGCGCGGATGGCGGGTGCTTGGGATCGAAGATGGCTTTGACGGCTTGATCGACCAACCCAACTGCCGGGAGCTCGATCTGCAGGCAGTGTGCGGCATCCTGCCGCGAGGCGGCACCATCCTCGGTACCAGCAACCGCGGCAATCCGTTCCGTTATCCGGTGCAAGGGGCCGACGGGCAAATCGTTACCAAGGATGTCACGGAGCAGGTGGTAGAAAACTTCAAACGGCTGGGAGGCGATGCCCTGGTGGTGGTCGGCGGCGACGGCACCCTGTCCATCGCCCGGCGCCTCAACGATCTGGGCGTGCCGATGGTCGGTGTGCCCAAAACCATCGACAACGACCTGCAAGGCACCGACCTGACCTTCGGATACAACACCGCGGTAGCCATCGTCACCGATGCCCTTGACCGGCTCGTGACCACCGCTGAAAGCCATCATCGCGTCATGGTGGTGGAGGTGATGGGGCGGGATGCCGGATGGATCGCCCTGGAAGCCGGCATCGCAGGCTCGGCAGGGGTCATCCTGATACCGGAGATCCCCTTTGATCTGGATTTGGTATGCGAACACATCATGACCCGCCGCGACGACGGTAGCCGCTTCAATATCGTGGTGGTGGCCGAGGGAGCCTACCCCCGCGGCGGTGAGAAGGTCGTGCAGGCAACCGCCAAACAAACCCACGGTCTCGACCGTCTGGGCGGCATTGGTCATTACGTGGCCAAACAGATCGAGCAGCGCAAAGGGCTCGAAACCCGCGTGGTGGTGCTGGGGCACATCCAGCGCGGAGGCTCCCCCTCCCCTTACGACCGCATCCTGGCCAGCCGCTTCGGGGTGCATGCGGTGCACATGATTGAGCAGCAACAATATGGGCAGATGGTCGCCCTGCGCGGGCGTGAAGTGGTGGCGGTGCCCATCGAGGAAGCGGTTTCCTCGCAAAACCTGGTCGACCCAAAAGGCAACCTGGTGTGGACCGCCGAGCAGCTCGGCGTCATGCTGGGGCGGCCCTGACATCCATTGCGGCATGATGCGTTTTTAAATGTGAAAAAGGTGAATGAATCAACATTCGACAGACATAAAGAGCGCGACCCCCTTGGCCTTTGTTCCGCAGGATCACTTTTAAATGGGGCGGCAAGAGGATTCGCCCAATAAAGGTTTCTGCGCCTGGAATTTATTGATCACTTTTTCCAGGTCGGATATGGAAAAGGGTTTGGTAACGACCTCGCTGAAACCGGCTTCAAGGAGTTTTTTCCGTGTTCCATCCATGGCATGGGCCGTTATCGCCACGATGGGAATATCCCTGTTGAGCTTGGCTTCAGCATACTTGCGGATGCACTGGGTAGCGGTGATACCATCCATCTCGGGCATGGATACATCCATTAACACCAGGTCGAAAGACTCTGTCTCCAACAGGCGCAAGGCATCCACGCCATTATCGACGGTGGCAGGGTTGCAGCCTAGCTTCTGCAAAATGGTGACGATCAGGTGCCGATTCAGGTGGTCGTCTTCCGCAACCAGGATTCTATAACCATCGTAAACCACCTCGTCATTCTTCTGGGCAAGGCTCTGCCACTTCAGATCCGGTTCCTCACCGGGATCCGGCAAACCGAGTCGCACGGTAAAATGAAAAGATGCGCCTCCCTCGGGGTTGTTCTCCGCCCAGATCCGACCATCCATCATGGTGACCAATTTCTTGCAAATGGCCAGCCCCAAGCCCGTACCACCGTACTTGCGGGTGGTGGAAGGATCCGCTTGGGTAAATGGCTGAAAAATCATATTGGTCATCTCGGACGACAATCCAAAGCCGGTATCCTGGATCGAGAATCTGACCATGACATGGTCGTCGACAGCGCTTTCCAGAGCGGCCCGGATGGTAATTTTACCTTTTTCGGTAAACTTGATGGCATTGGAAATCAAATTGGAAAAGACCTGCTCCAGGCGCAAGACATCACCGACCAGAACCGGCGGCAACCCGTCTTGCAGATCCAAGGTACAGTCGAGCCCTTTAGCTTCGAACCGGGGACGGTACAGGTTCAGTACTGCTTCGATGGCCGACGCCAGGATAAAACTTTCACGGTTGATCTCCAGCTTTCCCGCCTCGATTTTGGAAAAATCCAGGATGTCATCGAGAATCGACATAAGATTCTCTGCGGAAGTTTTCAGAATACGCAGAAACTCCTGCTGTTTGGATGAAAGGGGGCTGATTTCAAGAAGTTGAACCGTGGCAAAAATACCGGTCATCGGTGTGCGAATTTCGTGACTCATGTTGGCCAGAAATAGCGATTTGGCCTCAGTGGCGGCATTGGCATTTTTAAGTGCTACTTTGAGTTCTCTTTCTTTTTCTTTGATCTCAGAGATATCCGTAAAAACGCCGAGAAAACCACCCACCGAGCCGTCTGCCAGATAATAGACGTTGAGACTAAATAACGACACCTCTCGTCCACCGCTACTTAAAACTGACGACTGGCGCACAGAAGGCTTTCTGGTTGACAGTGCTTCTTCCTTCATTTTACAGTACTCCCGATAGTCAGCTTTAGACATATGGGGAAATTCTGAAAAATCTCGGTTTAAATAGTCTTCGACTTCTGGGCCATAGTGGCGGGAAAGCTTGTTGTTGACTCCCAGCAGCTGATCATCCCGGGATACATAGAATATACCACCGGGCATAGCATCTAGTAACTGGTTTGTAAAATAATGCTGGTCTTTCAATTTTTTATTACTGGCAATTTCCTTTTCTAGTACAATTTTGGTCATTTCAATCTGTCGGGTGTATAAGCAACTGACCATATAGAAGGCAATCGCTAAAAAATAGATTAAAATATCAATATCAAAACCAATAATATACCAGGCAAATAGCGGATATACCAGAAAGTAGAGACCATTCTTCCCGGTAGCCGTCTTCTTTTTTTCTTTTCTGGCGGTCAATTGGGTGACCGAATTATGATCAAAATAAACGCCCCCAATGGCAATCATAAGCACACCTGTCTGATAGGCCAGTTCGATTAAATCACCCTGATAAATCATATTGGAATAGATGGCACTGATTAAATCTGTCCAACTAACAATGGCAAAACCAATCAGGCTTATTTTATGACCAATGGTAATGGCCCGTTCTTTAAAATAAAGCCAGTTTAAAAGCAAAAATCCCTGAACAAAAAGGCTGAGTCCTAAATAAAAAAAAGAGAAAATCGTCGCCAGATCTCCAGAAATCATCAGCGACCAAGGTAGACCAGGCTCGGGTTTAAAAAATATCAACCAGAAGCTAATTCCCATACAGACAACGACCGTCATTAAATCGGCGATGACCTGAAATTGGCTGGTTTTCTTTGTCACAAAACCATAAAGCCCGGCAATGGTAGCTAGAATCAAAATCCGACTGATGGCAAAAAATACGACTTCAAAGCTAAACAAAGCGATTTGTTGATAGTTTCCCATGAAAACAACCATTTCCCCCATCATGGCAAAAACATCAGCTAAGAACCAGGCTAAAAAACCATAAGAAACAATTTTTTTCACTGATTGGTTAACTTCAATCAGCGGTGCAAAAAAGCGCATCGATAACCAGGCAAAAAGGGCCGCCCCAGGCTTTAGCAGTATCACCAGAGCATGGTTCCCCAGCGGAAAGGTCAGCAGATAGACCACGGCATAAATGATGATCAGACTGATAAATATTTTTTTATATTTTTCTTGCATCTTTCTTCCCCCTATTCTGCAATGATCGCTACTTTTTCTTTTATTATATCATCATAATTCACTATGTGATAGTATGAAATGACCTTTCAAGCAGACGACAGCATTTTCTTTTCGCAATTTCCGCTATAAATAAAAAGACTGCAAAAGATTATCCTTTGCAGTCCTTAGTAAAATCACATAATCGCGTGTCAGGTGAGTTTAATAATTCTTATCAGCATAGCCAACCCAGCCGCCTTCTTTAACCAGGGTTTTGTCAAATTCGCCAACCTTGAAATCAATGGTTTCGGATTTGCCATCAGCTTGAATGACAATCTGGTTACTATCTACATCGACTGCCATGGTCACTTCTTTGCCGGCATAGTTTAAAAACAAATTGTCGATGGTTTCCTTGGGCAGTTCAATAGCGAACATCCCGCAGTTGTACATATTCTGCCTAAATATTCGGGCAAAGCTTTCGGCAATCACCACGTTGATGCCATTGACTTCCAGAGCCCAGGGTGCATGTTCGCGCGACGAACCACAACCAAAGTTTTCGCGGGTCACAATCACTGCCTTATCCTGGGTGTCAGCCCGGGCAAAGCCTGGCAGCACCAGATCCTCTAACAGATTCGGTTTTAGAGCCTCTTTGGTAATTTCAGTCAGGTATTTGGCCGGGATAATCTCATCGGTGTTAATATCGCTGCGATCTAAAAATAATACGTTTCCTTTAAATGTCTTCATGTCGTTCCCCCTTTCTAAGCCTTGAATAATAAAGAATTTACAATCGTTCCGGCAAGAGCTGCCGCCGCCGCGGATGCTGGGCTCATCAAATGAACCATCCCGCCCTTACCCATTCGGCCATTAAAATTACGGTTGGTGGTGGAAGCACAGACTTCACCTTCAGCCAGCACCCCGTTGCTCATGCCCAGACAAGCACCACAGGTGGGATTGGTAACACAGAAACCGGCATCCTGGAAAATTTCGATGATGCCTTCTTTTAAGGCCATCGAATAAATAGCTGGAGTAGCTGGACTGACAATGGCACGGACGTTATCGCTGATTTTTTTGCCTCTTAGAACCTCAGCAGCGATGCGCAGATCTTCAATCCGGCCATTGGTGCAACTGCCGATGTAGATCTGATCGACTTTGGTGCCGGACACCTCGGCCACAGTACGGACTTGATCCGGCTTGAAACCAACGGTAACCATCGGTTGCAGTTCCGAGACATTGTATTCCAGCACCCGTTCGTACTCGGCATCAACATCGGAAACCCATTTGGAATAATCAGCCAGGGCGTCTGCTTTGGTGGCAAATTCGTCCTGAATGAAATCCCAGAGATAATCGACTGTCGTCATATCCGGATAGCAGATCCCGCAGGTGCCACCAGCTTCGATGGCCATATTGCAAAGGGTCATTCGTGATTCCATCGACATCGCATCTACCACTGGACCAGTAAATTCAATGACCATATTAGTAGCGCCGTTAACAGTCAGTTCTTTGATGATAAAAAGGATCAGATCCTTGGCGTAAACGCCGGGTTTTAATGTACCCGTGAGGACAATTTTAATGGTTTTAGGAAAATGGAAGGCACAGACTCCTTTTAAGATCCCAACTTCCAGATCAGTCGTACCAATCCCGGCAGCAAAGGCCCCAAAGGCTCCATGGGTACAGGTATGGGAGTCTCCCATGATGATCGTATAACCTGGCCGGACAAATCCCTTTTCCGGGAAGATCGCATGACAAACGCCATTTTTGCCGATATCGAAAAAGTCTTTAATCTCATGTCGTCTGGCCCAGTCCCTAAGGATCTTTCCCTGTGCCGCGGTTTTTGAATCTTTGGCTGGGGTTACATGATCAATGACGGCCTTGATCTTGGTGGGGTCAAAAACCCGATCCATCCCTCGAGCCATGAGATCGGTGATGGCAATTGGAGTAGTGATTTCGTGACAGAAAACCCGGTCCAGTTTTAATACATGTGTATCTGGAAACGGCTCATCTACCCGATGTGCATCAAATATTTTTTCTGCTATTGTCTTACCCATTTTAATCTCCTTCTTATGAAAGCTTTCTTAATTTCAATATGAATACTATCTATTATGACATAAAGCTGTAAATAGATCAATAAACCTGAAAAAAATCAATCTTGATCGTTGAGAAATTCGAATTAAAATGAAATCTTTTTTAATTTATCGCTTGACTCTAACCTAAGGTCATAGCTTATGATAGAATCAGGTAAGGCAAAGCCAAACCAAAAACATTCAGCAAGGAGACGAAAATGAAAATGACGGTTAAGGAAGTGGCAACGCTTACCGGAGTCAGTGTGCGCACCCTTCACTACTACCATCGTGAGGGAATTCTGATTCCCAGTGAGATCACACAAAATAAGTATCGATACTACGACGCAACCAATTTATCGCAGCTCCAGAATATCCTGTTCTTACGGGAGCTGGATTTTTCAATTCAAGAAATCAAAGGAATTCTGGCCAATCCCGATTATGATGAAATGGATGCTTTTAAAAAACAGCGCCACTTACTGATGCTTAAACGACGCCGTCTGGACAAACTGATTGCCTTGCTGGAGCAAAAATTAGAAGGAGCAAAAAACATGAATTTTAAACCATTTGATATGACCGAAATTGACGCGAACAAGAAGCAATATGAAACCGAGGTTAAACAGCGCTGGGGCAAAACTGGCGCCTACAGCCAAAGTCAGAAAAGAACCAAAAACTATACCCCTGAAAACTGGGAAGCAATCCACAACGAAGCAGAAGCCATTTATGCCGGTTTTGTCGCAAATATGGACAGGAAATCCTCAGACCCGGCGGTTCAGGATCTGGTCGCCCAGTGGCAGGCCCACATCTCCCGGCACTACTACGACTGTACTAAAGAAATTCTATCCGGACTGGGGCTGATGTACATTCATGACGACCGGTTCAAGAAAAACATTGACACCCATGCTGAGGGCTTGGCCCAGTTTATGAGCGATGCCATTGGAATTTACACTGATTAATAGGGATTAGACCCCTAATATAATGTTTTTACACTTATTTTATAGAACTATTTTGGGATTTTTCAACAATTTTTCCCGAGATGGTTCTTTTTATTTTTGCCAACTTCATTCCAATAATCGCTCCAGCCAATTATTTTTGCATTCTCAATGCTACTTATCCTCAAAATTTAACAACCACCACGAAATCTTCATAAAATCGTAAGCATCTGTTAACATAAAATTCACATTCATCTGTTATTATTAATTTATTCAATCGATTCCCTATCAATGAGAGACGATTGACCCCAATATAAATAATTAGTCCTTTAGTCAGTCACCTGAACTTTGCCGGAAATGAAAATCTAAAATAATAGCCAAACCGATTTGGCGGATTTAAAAAATAAAGGAGACTACAAATGAATCAGTTAATTTCAAACAACTTATTTTCTCTATCTGAACTTGAAAAAAAAGTGATTAATCTTAATCACTCACAGATTAAGCAACTCTTTGAACAACCGCAAAAAACCTGCATGAAATTCTTAAAAAGCCTCTGGACAGAAGTCGATATTGAAAGTCACTGTAAACTGACAACTATTGATTTTGATACGGTCAAACGAACCGAGGATATTTTGATTCCCGAAACCAATGACGCTCAATGTCATGAATGCCTCAAGGCCAGTAAACATAAACTCTCTGCATTTGAGCAACTATCTCTTTTTAACTACAACCTAGCCATGAATGACTTTGGCGATGGTAAAATTAAAGAATCATTTTCCAGTTACGACCACTATTTATAGCTTTTTCTTAGATCACTATTTAAAGCCTTCTCTTTCTTGTTGCATTAAGTAGAAGTATCAACAATTCACTCAATATTCCACGTAAAAGCCCCCCATTTTGTAATAATGGGAGGCTTTAATTGGTTATCTTTTAAGAAAACCGTTCTATTCTTAATGATTCATACACCTTTTACCACTTCTGGTGCACTCGGTTTAAGTGGATTTATAAACAGATATAGAACACAGAAGATGCCCAGAACAACCGTCCCCACCATGATCGGAGCTGTTACAGCGTCCCCAGTGATGGCTGCAATGGCGCCGATCCAGTAGGTTGATAAAAATCCAAACAAATTCATACTAGCCATAATCATTGATACACTTAAAGCCATTTGAGACGGTTTAACTGTCATCGAAATAATCATCATGTTGGCCGGTATCAGTGTCGACATGGCGATCCCTTCAAGAAAGACACCAAGTGTCAAAATAAATATATTTGAGGCAAATACGACCATAGCCAATCCGACAAAACCGAAGGCATAGCCCACCGCCAGAATAAAGCGGCCGGAAACCTTAAATACTTTTCCAAAAATCGAGCCAGCGATCATCCCACCAATGGTCAAAAGTGCTAGGACAATCCCTGCAGTTGCCGTGTCTCCTAATCCCCGTTCAACAATCAGCGTGGACATATTAACCAACATGGGATAAATTGACAAAATGTAAAGGCCAAATACCAGTACGATAATAAACAGTTTAACCGGCAGTTTTTCTTTGGGAGCCGCCTGACTTTCAGCTGTAACTGGAATTGATGGTGGCTCTGGCAGGAAAAAGATTACAATAATCAGTGAAACAATACCCAGTGCATGCGGTAAAAAACTATAGTTCCAGCCGATCCCAGCAAAATAACCGCCCAAGAATTGGAGTACCATTCCGCCAATGTTCATAGAGAGTGTAACCATTCCTGTCATCGTTGCGACTTTGTCGCCTTCGTATACCCCCATAACCAATGAATTAGCCAAAGGCACCACCATTCCAAGACCTATCCCGAAGATGGCACGTTCTAGCAATATTACAGTAAAGTCAGTTGCAAAAAAGGGGGCTACACCGCCGAGTACAAAAAGCGACATCCCAAAAACTGCCAAAGTCCGGTATTTTACTTTGCTACCGGCTACGGATCCGGCAATCAGGGTAGCTGGAATAACAGTTAATGAGGGTAAGGTGGATACCAGCAGAAGCGTGGTAATGGGTAAATCCGAAAACTGCACAAAAATTGCATTAAGGGCAGGGGCAATGGTGCCGACACCCATTCCAAAAAATGCCATGGCCAAAATTGCAAAGGTTGAGATGGGTTTTACTGTTTGATTCATTTTTTCCTCCTCTTAAATGAACTCAATATTCTTACGAAAAATGACTAATAAAGCAATTCCTCACCATTTCCTCCATTCCTTTTGTTGTCACCGTTTAAACGCATAATAGCAACATATTTACCATTTTAACGAGGATGCTTTTCGACTAATTCTCCCGGTTTAAATATTTTAACCGGTTCAGTATTTGTATTGTAATCGGTTTTTACGAATTGTCAACATATTTTAAATTAATTTAATTTGAACCGGTTCATTAAATTATACTTGCATCCATCAACTAAAAACGTTAAAATTAAATAATAGCTTTAAATAACAACATGAGAGAGATGACCATGAATAACCAGAAAGAACAAATTCTCCAGGTGGCCAGCAAATTATTTTATGAGCAGGGTTATAAAAAAACCTACCTGGATCAAATTGCCGAGATCTGTGAAATTACCAAACCTTTAATTTCTTATTACTTTAAATCAAAATCCAGCTTAGCCCGGGCAGTCAGTGATACTTTCCTGTTTGAACTAAAAAATAAAATCGCTTTTAAACTATATACCGATTATTTCAAAGGACGAAAGGCTGATCTTCAAGTCAGTACCGCGGTAGAAATTCGGCTCTATAACCTGATGTTTCTCACCGATCCTAATGCTATGCGGTTTTTGAAAGAACTAGCTGACGACAAATATGAAGATCTGTTTAGTCAAGATAGCATCCGACTCTACAAAATTCATGATCGCCGTTATCATCTGGATATTCATGATGATACCGATGAGCTGGCAATGATTGCCAATGCCGCCCGAGGCGCCTCCTTTTCGGTTTTATGGGCCTACGATCGTGGTGAATTTAATTGCACTCAGGAAGATTGTCTGGATTATATCGCCCGACTCAACTTCATACTGATGCATATTGATAAAGCTCGGATTGATGCCATTCTGGCAGAAAGTAAAGAAGTCATCAGACAGGTTCCCTTTTCCTTCAAGCCTTATTTCCAAATTGAGTAACACTTTGTCATAACCACAAAAAACTCCCGGATTCACAATCGAATCCGAGAGTTTTTTACGTTCAAGTGAGTTAAATTAGCTGTTTCCGATCCAGTATGGCATTACCAATAAATGACATCACCCCTACACAAGCGAGCCCGACGGCCGCCAACAAAAATTTAATTTCAATGTTGCCACCAGCAAAATTAGCGACCCCATTAGAAACGATGGGTGAGACAAAGATCCCCACACTAGTCGAAGCCGTGACAATCGCAATCGCTAATGAACTAATAGAAGGATGTACCGCATTGGCTGCAGCAAAGGTTCCCGCCGGGTTGATGGTCGCCAGACAAAAACCACAGCACATGGCTCCAATAAACAGTGATGGCAGATTGCCCAGGACAAAGATCAGTAACATCCCCGTTCCACCGACGAGTAAGGATACCGGAATCACCAACTTTTTTAAAACCCGCTGCATCCGTCCAAAAAATATACCAGTAAGCATTCCCGATGCCGACATCGCGGTGTTGATGAGTCCACTGGTAGAGGCATCTCCCAAACCCTTACCAGCGACATAGAGGGCAATATTTGTTTGAAAGACAAACAGAAAGACTCCAAACAAAAACATGGTCAAGGCTGTGAAATAAACTCGGGCATTAAGCTTGGCACTTTTTTGGATGTGTTTTTCTTCGACATGAGCTGGCGGATTATCTTTAGGCAGATTTTTCATGACAATAACAATTACCGGAATAAAAATCAGATAAACCAGATAGGACATTTGCCAGGAAACCCCAGCCAGCATCCCGGAGCTAAATAGAAGTACCATGCTACCGCCATTGACAAAGGCTGACTGAAGACCCATCAGAGCACCACTTTCCTCCGCCACAAAGTATTCCGCTATTAATGCCATCGACATGGTGGAATTCATCCCCTGAGCAACCCCCAACAGCAAACTGCAGCCCAGCAGCACATAAATATTGGTTGAACCAAAAAACAGGGCGATCATCCCCCCGGCCAGGCCGCAGACCAGACCAAAAATCACCAGGCTTTTCTTTGGCAGACGCAGCGATAAGGGCCCTGATGCAAAGGCAAACACCAGCCCCATCAATGCTGGAATGGTTAAAACCATCGAAATCAGCGACGGGTCCACTCCCACAAAATAAGCCTGAATATCAGCCAGAATTGCTGAAGCGGTCATCGATATCATCAATAATGATGATATCGACAGAATTGCAAGTTTAATTTTTCTCTTTTCCAAAACTTCCTCCCAATAATAATAACGTTTCTTCACCCGATAATTTTATTTATCACATTTATTTTACCGGTTAAATTTAGTGTATTATATTACATCATGATTTTTCTGTCAACGTATTCAGTGTTAACAAGAGTCTACTTATGGCTCAAACCTTGAATTTTTCCAGAACTACGCAATATTTGTTTGTCACCTAGCCAATTGTCACTCACAGATTAATACCCTGGAAGAAGAGCTAAAGCTGTCTGTCCAAAGCAATAGTAGATCTGATTCCAGTTGATTGTCTTTTTATAACGACATGAAAGAAATCCTTACCAAAACAAATATTGCGATAACGAAAGCCGGTCACTATGCCCATATTTTTTAATCAGACTGGTTATTTGTGACAAAATAATGCTGGTTTTTCTTTCTTTTAGCTTCAGCGCATGAAGAAAGCCTAAAAAGCCGTATTCAACAAAATGCTGGTTGAATACGGCTTCGTTTTACCTAATTTTATTTTTCAATGCTCATAATTCGTTGTATTTACTTATTTCGGTCGTTAAGTTGCTTTCTGATTCATGTGATTCATTTTCATCGTTTAGATTGTTAAAAAACTCATTCCAACCAATCCATTGAGCGCTTAACGGCTTTATCCCAGAACGCACATAGTTCCTGACGCTTTTCTTCACCAATTTGTGGTTCGAATCGTTTTTCAATTTTCCAGAACTCGCTTATTTCTTCAAAACTATCCCAATAGCCGACTGCTAAACCAGCAGCATAAACTGCCCCCAGGGTAGTGGTTTCGGTAATGATTGGCCGCTCAACAGGAATTCCTAAGATATCGGCTTGAAACTGAAGTAAAAAGTCACTTTTTGCGCCACCGCCGTCAGCCCTGAGTTTTGTTAGTTTAAAGCCAGATTTCTTCTCCATCACATTAAAAGCATCCTTCACCTGGAACGCCATCGATTCCAAAGCCGCCCGGGCAATGTGATGCTTGGTGGTGCCTCTGGAAATACCAATAATGGTACCTCTGGCATAGGAATCAAAATAGGGTGCCCCTAACCCCACAAACGCCGGTACAAAATAAACCCCTAAACTGTCTTCCACTTGAAGCGCCAGTTCTTCCGCTTCTTTTACGTCATTGATTATGCCCAGACCATCCCGCAGCCATTGGANNGGATCACCGCACCTGAAACATCTGCCATTCCTTCCAAGCCATAATCCGTTCTTCCTTTAGCACTCCATAAAACCGGTGAGAAAAGACCGTCGGAAGGGGGCACATAGGTATCCCCGGTATTCATTACCATAAATGATCCGGTGCCATAGGTATTCTTTGCCATGCCTTTTTCCAGACATCCCTGACCAAAGGCAGCCGACTGTTGATCACCTAAAATCCCGGCGACCGGAATTTCGGCCCCAAAGAAAACAGTGGGGTCGGTCAGCCCGTACACCTCACTGGAGGTTCTTAGTTCTGGCAATATTTCTTTGGGTATCTGCAATTCATTGAGAATCCATTCGTCATAGTCAAGGTTTCTGGCATTTTGTAGCAGTGTAACTGATGCATTAGAATAATCCGTTACATGAACACGGCCTGCGGTAAGCTTCCAGACCAGCCATGTGTCAATGGTTCCATAAAGCAATTCGCCCTTTTCGACTCCGGCCTTAACCTTGGGCTCATTGTCCAGAAGCCATCTGATTTTAGTTGCTGCATCATTAGGAACAATGATCATCCCGGTTCGATCCACAATACCGGCTCCATCTTTGGCTTCTAATGCTTCACAAATAGCCAAGCTCCGTCGATCCTGCCAGACAATCGCCCGACAAACTGGCTGACCTGTATTTTTATCCCAAAACACGGTCGTTTCGCGCTGATTGGTAATACCGATGGCTTCAAGGTCTTCTGGCTTGATGTTCCCATTTTTTAGTGCCTCAGCTACCATTTTCAAGGTAACCTCCCAAATTTCATTGGCGTCGTGCTCAACCCAGCCGGATTGAGGAAAATGCTGGGTAAATTCTGAATAAGCCTGTGAAATAATATTAACTGCCTGATCAAAGATCATCACCTTTATACCGGTTGTTCCTTCGTCAATCCCTAAAATATATTTCATCTGATCCTCCTTTATTTTTTGTAGACAACGTTCCCTCTAAAAATTGTCATCTCAACACCAATATCTTTGATAGTTTCGGGTGAATCTTCCAGCGGATTTCGATTCAAAACGGTGACATCCCCACTTTTTCCGGGGCTTAAGCTACCGCGTATTTTTTCCTCTTTTGCGGTAAATGCACCATCAATGGTGAATAACCGGATTGCTTCAAAGGGAGTGATGGCATTCTGGCGATATGGTGGATTCACCGCCGCATGGATCCCCATAAGCGGATTAATTGGCGTCACATTTGAGTCCGATCCACCATTAACAGTGATGCCAGCAGTAATAAAATCGCGAATCGGGTAGGCCCGTTGGTTTCGTTCTGGTCCTACCCGATTTTCATAAACACTACCCGGTCCTCCGCGCAAATAGGTAAAGGCTGGCTGAGTAGAGATCACCACACCGAGAGCAGCCGCCCGGTTAATGTCTTGTTCATCAGGAAACCCAAAATGTTCAATCCGAAAGCGATGATCAGTGACCGGGTAGTTAAGCAGCGCCTGTTCCAGACAATTTAAAACCTGGGCAATCGCCCGTTGACCAATGGCATGAAAACCCGTTTGCAAGCCAGCTCGATGAGCTGATTCAATATAGTTGATAATCCACCCATCGGAGTAATAGAGTTCACCCAGGATACTAGGATCGTCAGCATAGGGTTCATTAAAAGCAGCCGTTCGTGAACCGATAGAACCATCCAAAAGAATATCGGTGCCGATTATTTTCAAGTTTTTTTCCACCACATTTTCCACCGCAGTGGTGCACCAGTGGAGTACCACATGAACCGGCAAGTTTTTTATTATTTCTAAAAATACTGGAATATCCTCATCTGACGACAAATCCCCGCCTTCCATTGCATGAATCGTGGTTACACCCTTTTCCACCGCCATTTTTGCAGTATGACGAATGGCCTCTTCCCGCTGTTCCCAGGTTAACTTATCAAAAAAATATTTTCGGGCATGGGCATTGGCCAACGCATGAAGTCTTCCCGTCAGGTTCCCATTATTATCCCTGCTCAGCCCTTCTTCATTTCCAGTAAACGCCATGATTTCCATGGCCAGGGTATTCACTTGGGTATAATGTAATCCCCGATCAATGAGATACACAGGCCGTTCACTAAAAAATACATCCAGTTCCTTAGCATTCGGTGGCCTTTTCTCAATCAACCGGGATTCATCCAGTCCGTAGCCAAATACCCAATTTTCTTTCTTGGCTGATTTTTTCAGTTTTGTTATCACTTCATTAATGGATTGACAGTCAAACAAATTGATACCTAAAGCTGACAAGCCGGTGCTCATCATGTGAACATGACAATCATGAAGACCGGGCAAAAATGTTTTTCCCTCCAGATCAATCATC